>JAJTWZ010000026.1 GCA_021463145.1 Blastocatellia bacterium
TCGCAGGCCTCGCGCCGCCCATCGCCCGCGCATCAGTACCGCGAGCGGCAGCGAGCGGGTCCGTCCCGGGCATCATCTGCGTGACGATCGCAACCGTCGCGCCGCCCATCGCCCGCGCATCAGTACCGCGAGCGGCAGCGAGCGGCTCCGTCCCGGGCATCATCTGCGTGACGATCGCAAGCGTCGCGCCGCCCATCGCCCGGGCATCAGTACCGCGAGCGGCAGCGAGCGGGTCCGTCCCGGGCTTCAGCTTGAGTCCGGGATCTAGCCCGCTTCCGTCCCGAGCGCCGAGCCAAGCCACGCGTCGCGCATACGGCGCGCACGCTCTCCCGCATCCGGGACCGGCTCGATCGCGACGTCGGTCTCGAACGTCCGGTCGATCTTCATCGTCGCCTGCTGCAACCGGTCGCGCCGGAAATACGCCAGGTCGACCGTCCGTCCCGGGTCGAGCGCCCGGAGCCGCGACTTGAATGAGTCCGGCGTGACCCGATACCCGTCCATCGCCACGACCACGTCGCCGGCGCTCAGTCCCGCGCGTTCAGCCGGTGAGTCCTCGTAAACGATGCGCAGCGCCACGGCGTTGTCGCGCGCGTCCGTCTCGACGCCGATCCACGGCGTCGGTCCGTCGCCATTCTCGCTCGATTCGCCCTTCCGTTTCGTCGTAAGGCGCAATCCGAACGGTCGAAGGGCCGCATTGAAGTCGAGTTCGTCCGCCGAATGCACCGCTCGCTTGAAGAATCGGCGAAGGTCCAGCCCCGACACGTCGGCAGCGATCGATTCGAACTCGGGCTCTTCGATGCCCGCGCCGTCCTTCCGAAACCGTCCCCAGAGCTCGCGCATGATGTCGTCGAGCGAGACTCTCCCATCCGTCTTTTCACGCACGTGCAGGTCGAGCAACAGTCCGACGAGCATGCCCTTCAAGTAATAACTGACGATCGCGTTCGGACTGTTCTCGTTCTGGCGATAGAACTTGATCCACGTGTCGAAACTCGACTCCGCGAGACTCTGCCGCAGCCGTCCCGGCGTCTGGTGGAGCTTTCCGATGAAGTCCGCGAGGTTCCCGAAGTAGCGCTTCACCGGCATGAGCCCGGCGCGCACGACCAGCAGGTGATCGTAGTACGACGTTATGCCTTCGAACACCCAGAGCAGGCGCGTGTAGTTCTCCTGCCCGTAGTCGAACGGCCCGAGTGACGTTGGACGGATGCGCTTCACGCTCCACGTGTGGAAGAACTCGTGCGCGACGAGCGTGAGCACCTGGTCCTCGTACTTCTTCCGCGGATGGAAGGCGTGCGTGTCGATGCCGAGCACGGTCGAGTTGCGATGTTCGAGGCCGCCGCGCGAGCCGGGAAAGACGTGAAAGATGAACGTGTAGTGCTTGTACGGCGGCGCGCCGCCCCAGAAGTCTATCGTCGTTTCGACGATCTTTCGCGTTTCACGCTTGAGCGACTTCATGTCGACGACGCCTCCGCCCGAGATGACGATCCGGTGCGGCCGGCGCCGCACAGTGAACGACACGTCGACGAAGTCGCCGCATTCGATCGGACAGTCGAGCAATTCGTCGTAGTCGGCCGCAAAGTATGCGTTCGGCCGGCCGGGCACCGGCTCGAGCCCCGTCGCGCTTCGCCAGCCTTCCGGCAGCTCGAGACGGACCTCGCACGGCGCGCTGGTGTAACCGACGATCCACGGACACACCGCGGGCGGGTGGATGAATCCGTGCGAATCGTCGAGGTGCGGCGATTGGACATTCGGCTCGTTTGCGTAGATCCGGTAGCGGAACACGAACCCGTTGGCGGCGCCATCCACTCGCCACGCATTCTTGGAGACCTTCTCGACGTTTAGTGGACGGCCTTTCGGATCTGTGACCTCGACGTCCTGGACGTTCCGAGCGTACTCGCGGATGAGGTACGAGCCCGGCGACCAGACTGGCATCCGGAGCTCCGCAGTGTCGTCGTAGTTTCCCGACGCCACGAGCGCGACGTCGAAGAAGTGACGGTGCGGATCGCGAACGGCGATCTCGTAACGAATGGTTGGCGACGTCAAACGGTTGACTCCTTGGGTGAGACTAATATGCCAGCTCGAAGCGACGCGGGCGCGATGGGTTCCGGAGACGTCCACGACATTCAGGAAGCGCCTCCGGCGGCCTGGGGACAGACCGAAGTGCGAACGTAGCCCTGGCGAACGTCACTCCAACTGACGACACTTCACGAGCCTCGAAGCCTGCGCAAATCGACGACACGCCCTACCGATCCGGATCGACGCCGACTTCCACCGTGGCGAGCGCCTGCCCGAACTCGGTTGCCGAGGAATACCGGTCGTGCTTGTGCTTCGCGAGCGCCTTGAGCAGAACGGCATCCACCGCGGATGGAACATCCGGGTTGTACTCGCTCGGGGGCGCCGGCATCTCGTTCATGTGCTTGACCAGCGTGTCTATCGGAGAACTGCCGACGAATGGCGTCCTTCCGGCGATCATCTCGTAGAAGACGCAGCCGAGCGAGTAGATGTCGGACTGCGCGTCGAGGGGCAGATCTTCGCACTGCTCGGGCGACATGTAGGGCGGAGAGCCAACGAGAGTGCCGCTCTTCGTGAGCGATCCAATGCCCTCCTCGCTTCCCCGCTGAAGCTTCGCGAGCCCGAAATCGAGCACCTTCACGAACGGGCCGTCCTGCGTCGTCTCCAGAAAAATATTGTGGGGCTTAAGATCCCGATGGATCACACCCGCGGAGTGCGCGACACCGACAGCCGAACAGACCTGACGCATCCACCGGATGGCCTGGTCGAGAGGCAGCCTGCCGGTCGCCTTCACTTCGGCGTTGAGCGGACGGCCTTCGAGATATTCCATCACGATGTACGCGCCAACTTCAGGCGCAACACCGTAGTCATATATCGACACGATACGCGGATGCTTCAAGCGCGCAATCGCGAGCGCCTCCCGCTTGAACCTCTCGATGGCGACGGGATTAAGTAGAATGTCGCTCCGCATGACCTTCATGGCCACGGGCCGCTCGAGATTGAGCTGAGTGGCGCGATACACCGTCCCCATCGCGCCGCGGCCGAGTTGAATGTCGATCCGGAACTTCCCTTCAATCGTTGCGCCAAGCAACGGATTGAACGAGATCAGTCGCGTCCCGCACTCCGGACAATGGTCTACGGTGCTATCGAAACGCTTCAGGCAGGCAGTACATTGACGCATTCCGGAACTCGCCACCGAGCCGCTCCCGACACACGGCTTCCTTTCGATTTTCAGTAAGAGTGAAGCGGCAAAGTGTACCGAATGTGGTGCGCAGTGCGCGACCCCGAGCGCGACTTCAGTCCATGATCAGCGGCGCCGTCACGACTCGATTGCCGCCGTCCACCTTGGCCTGCAGGAGCGCATCGTCGGCCGCAACGATCAGAGTATCCGACGAAAACTTCGGATCGGGCACGGCCGCCGCAGCTCCCAGGCTGACGGTCACGACGTCGCTTACCGGCGAAGCCTCGTGGCGGATCCGCATTTCCTCGATACGGCCGCGCAGGCGATCGGCAACGACGCTTACCGCGTTCTCGGGCGTATCCGGCAGGAGGACGAGGAACACGCCGCCACCGGCGCTCGAAATGAGATCCCCTGGACGAAGCAGCTCGCTCTCGAGCGCTCCAGCTACACGTTCTAGGCAGTAGTCGCCACTGAGAAGTCCGTACGTATCGAGGTAATCGTTGAACGCGTCGATCTCGAGCTTGACGAGGCCGAGCGCCTTCTCGTCGCGAATCGCGCGTCGCCATTCACGATCGAAGTACTTGTTGAACTCGATGAGCGTGAACATCTCGTCAAGGTCCACCCGCTCCTCCGAGACCGCCGGCGTTCCGGTGGCCTGCGCCGAGAGATCGTCCACGGACGGGTGAAGGTCGTAAGCCTCGGCGATGAACTCCCTGGCCTTCTCGGTCTCGCCCTGCTCTTCGTGGAGCCGGGCAAGCTCGACGCACTGCGCGGCGGCCTTGTCCTTCATACCGGCCTCGACGTAGAGCTTCTTGAGCTTCGTCCGGCCGACGATGTACTTCGGCTGCCCGGCCACGAGCTCCTCCAGCAGCTTGATGCGCGCCGCGCGAAACTCGGGATGCTCGGCGACGAGGTCGTCGGCGAGTTCCATGCTGTACTCCGACATCGCGCCAGCGGATTCGGCCTGATGAGTTGCCTTCTCCGGCGTGTCGTACTCCTGAACCGACGGCACTTTGCGGGCCCATTCCATGAGCATTGGTCCCGACTCGAAGCCTTCTGGGAAGTTCGTCTCGGGAGCCGGCGCCGCAGGAGCGGTCGAAGCTGCGGCTGGCTTTGCGATCTCGCCCAGGGCGGCGTCCGGTTCGACGTCCATGAGGCGCTTGAGCGACTCGGTCGCGACATCCTTCCGTCCCTGACGGTTCGCCACCTCGATGAGCGAGTTCAGCGTCGCGACGAGGTTCCGCCGCTCGTCGACGCGGGTGTAGATGTCGGCGAGCCGGCGGAGCGCACCGATGTTGTTGCGATCGCGGCGAAGAATCTCCTTGAGCACGGCCGTGAGCTTCTTTTTCGCCCCGGTCGCGAGAAGCGCATCGACGGAGCGGTCGACGATGGCCATCGATCGATCGAACTGCTTCGCCTCGATGCAGGCACGGCTAACCTCGAGCATTGCGTCGACACGCGTCGCATCGATTCGCAACAGCTTGCCGAACGTCTCCTCTGCCTCGTCCAGCATTCCGGCGTTGAGATACGTACGGCCAAGAATAGCGAGAAGGTCGGGGTCCTCGGCGTTCTTCGTAAGCAGGCCGTCGATCATTCGAAGCGCCTCGACGAGTCTGCCCTGCTGAGCGTAACCATCGGCAAGAGCGTTGATTGCGATCTTCGAGTCCGGCCGCATCTCGAGCGCTTTACTGAATGCCTCGAAACTCTCGTCGGCGCGTCCTCTGCGCTGCAGTTCCTGGCCAGCCTGGACGAATGCGTTGTATGCCTCCTTCTGCAGGCCGCCAGCGCGGTACGCCTCGGCGAGTTCGAGCCGAAGCGAGACGTTCTCAGGATCGAGATCCGCAATTCTTTGTTGAATCGTGAGTGCCCTGGACTCGTCGCCGGAGTTCTTGAACGCTTCCACGGCGGCCATGTACTGAACACGCGCATCGCTGATGTGGCCGACCTTACGAAGCATGTCCGCGAGCTTGATGGTGAGGTCAGGGCCTGTGCCGTCGAGCTTGACGATCTTCTTGTAGACGGCGATCGCGCTTTGAATGGCGCCTTCGGATTCGTAGCGCTCGGCAACCCGCACGAAGTACCGGCCGGCCTCGTCGTTGCGTCCCGCTCTCACGCACAGATCGCCAACGGTGTTGAGCACGTTCCGGTCGTGCGGATTGGCATCGAGAACCTTCCCGTACTCGTCGATCGCGTTGTCGAGTTTGCCCTGCTGGGCGTACTTCTCGGCCTGTTTCAAGGCCTTTTCGACGCTGTTGTCGCTGCCGAATGAAAAGCGCATGGTCGATCTCCGTGGGTGCAGCCGGTACAGGGAACCGAATGGTGTGAGTTTATCGAGACGGCGGAGCATTCTAACCCCGAGTCTGGCTCGAGAAAAGGATCGGCACTCGATGACTGCGAAGCGGTCACTGAAGTTAACCAGCGATCAAGGCGATGTGCGACTCGGTCGAGACCGCGCACCGGACGGACCCGCGCGGCGGCCGCGCAGACCACCGAACCCGCACCGCGTTGTGGTTCGATCGAAATCGTCGGGATTGTCTCCCACGAAAAGGCAGCGACCCGTCCTCCTGATCTCGACCACGAATACTGCCATCCGGTGGCACCCGGTTGCGCCATCGGAGTACACTGGCGGGGTTCCACCGGATACCCGTTGATTCGAATGCTTTGCCTGCTTCCAGAGCCGCTTGCTCCAAGGGTCCGGTCATGACCGCATCCCTCCAGGACGAGTCCATCGAGCTCAAGGGTGACATCCTCGTCGTTGACGACAACCCGGTCAATCTCGACTTGCTGTCGAACATGCTGCAGGACCGTTCGTACCGCGTGCGCGTGGCCACGAACGGCAAACGGGCTCTGGCCGCGGCCCGCTCGCGCCCGCCCGACCTCATCATGCTGGACATCAACATGCCGGAGATGGATGGCTACGAGGTCTGCAGGCAACTGAAGTCCGAAGGTGTCACGGCAGACGTTCCGGTCATCTTCATCAGCGCGCTCGACGAGGCGATGGACAAGGTTCGAGCCTTCGAAGTCGGCGGCGCCGACTACGTCACCAAGCCGTTCCAGTTCGAAGAGGTCCTCGCACGCATCGAGAATCAGCTCAAGCTCTCGCGGCTACAGAGAGTCCTCGAGCGCAAGAACGCCGAGCTAACTGCAAAGAACGAAGAGCTCGTCCGGTCGCGGGACGAGTTGCTCAAATCGCAACGGCAGGCGGCGAACTTCTTTTCCGCCCTCGCAGAGGTCCTGCCCGGCACCGTGCTCGACGAGAAGTACAGGCTCGAGGACAAGATCGGCGCCGGCGGCTTCGGCGCCGTCTATCGCGCCGTGCACCTCGGCCTGGATCGGCACGTTGCCGTAAAGATCTTCAGGCCAGCCAGCGGCACGGTGACACAGGAAGGCCTCGACAGGTTCCGCCTCGAAGGCGTCCGGGCGTGCCAGATCCGGCACCCGAACGCCGTCGCGGTCTCGGACTTCGGGGTGTCGTCGGCTGGAATCGCCTATCTGGTCATGGAACTGCTCGAGGGCCGAACCCTCACGGAGGAACTGCTCCTGGCGGGCACGCTGTCACCCGAGCGGTGCGTCGAGATCCTGACACCGATATGCGGAGTACTCGAAGAGGCGCACGCGGCGGGAATGGTTCATCGCGACATCAAGCCCGACAACATCTTCCTGCACCGGTCGAAAGACGGTGAAATCGTGAAGGTTCTGGACTTCGGCCTGGCGAAGCTGCTGGACGATGCGCCGGCGCCCTCGGCACAGAACCTCACCGTTGGCACGGTGCTCGGCACGCCGACATACATGTCTCCGGAACGGCTCAACGATTCGCCATACGACGGACAGTCGGACGTCTACAGCACGGGAATTCTCCTGTACCAGATGCTCACCGGGACCGTGCCTTTTCAGACCCGGGAGGGCGACTATTGGGCAGTGGCGATCATGCACCTTACGAAGGCGCCACCACCGCTGCGAATCACAAATCCGGCTCTGTCGCCGGAAATCGAAGAGGTAGTCCTGCAGTCGCTGGCGAAGGATCCCGCAGCCCGGCCGACCGCGGCGAAACTCGCTGCGGACTTCGCAGCGGCGGTAGCCACTCAGTCGGCCGGCGGAGCGCAAACCGGCTGAAACGCGAATCTCGAGGAACAACGACAATGCAGAACACGAGTATCTCCACGCACGAATCGAGCCCCACCGAACGGAAGAAAAGACGCGGGCGGCTGCGCCGTGCGATGAAAGACCTGCTGTTGCTGTTGCCGAACCTTGTGAAACTGCTGGTCAGGCTCGTCCGCGACCCGCGTGTGTCGCGCGCCGACAAGTTCATACTTGGCGGCACGATTCTCTACGTCATCACCCCAGTAGACTTCATCCCCGACCTGATTCCGTTCGTTGGCCAGGTCGACGACATGTACCTCGTGGCGCTCGCCCTCGTGCGGATCGTCCATCGTGCGGAGCCGGGGATCGTCGACAGGCATTGGGACGGCAGCGTCGACCTGAAGGGACTTATCTCGAATGTGATCGACGTTGCGGTGCATTTTCTGCCAAAGCCGATCCGAACGGCTCTTGCCGAGCGCATCGACATACGCGAGCCACGCAGCCTGAGGATGATTCCAGGCGGAAGGACCGGAGCAGCGGCCGGAAGTCAGGGCCGGGAGCAATAGCGTCCAGGCACGGTTCAATGACGTGGAGTCAACCGCGCAACCACGTTCGATTCATCGTCGATTCGAGCCCCAGGCGCATTTTCGACCGGTGGCGCTGTACCGCGGTCGAACCTGAGCTGGTTACCGGCGCTACTGGCCCATGCCTGCCATCCAGGTTCCGCGATAGACCACGCGCGCCGGACCCGTCAGCGCAGCAGACGAGTCGTCGTCCGGCCACTCGACGGTAACAGAGCCTCCCGCCATCGCCACGACAAGGCGCCGGTCGCACCGCCCAGTCACGATCGCCGCCGCTGCCGCCGCCACCGCTCCCGTGCCCGACGACTGCGTCTCGCCAACACCGCGTTCCCAAAATAGCGGCTCGATGCGGTTCTGGCTCGCCACTCGAACGAATTCCACGTTCGTCCGATTCGGAAACGACGGATGGCGCTCGATGGAGGCGCCAAACGTCCGCCAGTCGATCGCGCTCGGATCGTCGACGAACAGCGTACAGTGCGGATTGCCGATCGACGACACAGTCACTGTCCAAATGGCGCCGCCGGCCTCCAGTGCGGCGTCGATCGCTACGGCGTCCGCCAGCACGCCGGTGAACGGAACGTCGGCAGCGCGAAACGACGGCCGTCCCATGTCCATCCGGAAACTCCCTCCATCGGCGCGCGTCAGCGTCTTGACGCCGGCCGCCGTCGCCACTCGCACGCTCGGTGCCTCGGCGTGCCATCTGCCCTCGGTGTCGAGAGCCGCCGCAACACAGCGCGTGCCGTTCCCTGAAACCTCCGCCTCGCTGCCGTCCGCGTTGAAAATGCGCATTGCTACGTCGGCGTGGGCGCTGTCGCAATCGGCAAGCAGCAGCAGCCCGTCCGCGCCGGCGCCTCGAGTCCGGTTGCACATTGCGACCGCGAGGGCGGACGGATCGGCGATACCTGCTGCGTTGCGTTCGTCGATCAGAAGGAAGTCATTGCCCAGGGCCTCTAGCTTCGTGAATTGCACGTGAAGTCAGCCTTTCGAAATTGTTGACCCGGCCTGGCCGCTGTGCTAGGTTCGCGCTTCCGCCATGAGTCATCTCAATCAGTACCGCCGATCAGCGCTCAAGCTGATAGCACGGGCACGGATGCGCGGCAAGGATGCCGAACCGCTCCTTCGCACCGTCGCTTCGATTACGGCGGTCGCGGCAGCCGGAGCCGTGGTTTGGGCATGTCTCGGTTTTGTACGCGTTGGATTGGCTGAAGGGGAAGCCCCGGCGTTACGTCCTGCGCAACTTGCTGCCGAGAGTGTGGACTCGAATGGCGCGGCGACGAATGCACGGGGCGGAACGCTCGCCCGGCGTGAAAGCCTCGTCTACGTCACTGACGGCGACTCGACGCACTACCACGCTTCTGTCCATACCGCTGCCGAATCCGAACGAATGGCCATGAGCATCGACCTCGCCCGTTCGAAAGGCCTTCATCCCTGTCATACGTGCTTTCGCAGCAGGACCGACGCAACGCGCGCAATCGTCTCGACCGATTCGTCCAGATCTGGTCGCTGACATCCCCGTCCGGCCTGGCGCGGCTCGAGCTGTCCTGGGATTTCGCGATCGAGCGCAACCCAGGAGTAACCGCGTAGCGGTATGAGGGCCTGTGGCGCGATCCGGCGCCCGGGAATTCACCTGAGCGCCAGCACCGTAACCGCCGAAAATCCAGCCCGCTCAGCTATCGGACTGCGACACTGCGGCCGTTGAACTCGGCCTCCTCGAAGAACGTGAGCGCCTTGAACTGCCGGAAGCGGCCGGCGATCTCGTCGTGTGTAAGTTCGAGCAGCCGTTCGCAGCCGAAAGCCTCAACGTTGAACGAGGCCATCACCGACCCGTAAATGATTGCCCGCCTGAGCCCTGCATCCGACGTGTCGTTCGACGCGGCGAGGTAGCCCATCATTCCGCCGGCGAAGCTGTCGCCCGCACCGGTCGGATCGACGACCTCCTCGAGCGGAAATGCCGGCGTCGCGAAGTATCCATGATCCGAAAACAGCGCCGCGCCGTACTCGCCACGCTTCACGACGAGGATCTTCGGCCCGAGTTCGCGGATGACGCGCGCCGCACGGATGAGATTCGACTCGCCGGCAAGCTCCCGCGCTTCCGCGTCGTTGACCACCAGAAGGTCGATGTCAGCCAGCGCCTTCACCAGTCCGTCGCGGTTGCCTTCGATCCAGAAGTTCATAGTGTCGAGCGCGACGAATCGCGCCCGCGACTGCTGGCGAGCCTGCCGCTGCAGCACGGGATCCGTATTCGCCAGGAACATGTACGGCACTTCCCGCGCCGACTCGTCGAGTTGGGGATCGAACTCGGCAAGCACGTTTATCTGTGTGTCCAGCGTGTGGGCCGTGTTGAGGTCGAAGCCGTACTCGCCCTTCCAGAAAAAGGTCTTCCGGCCCGGAAGCCGCTTCAGATCCGTTACGTCGACGCCGCGGTCGACCAGCACCTGCTCAGACTCCGGCTTGAAATCGTCGCCGACGACGGCCACGAGGCGAACGTCCGTGAAGAACGAGGCCGATACCGAGAAGTGAGTGGCCGATCCGCCAAGTATGTGGGGCCGCTCACCGAACGGCGTCTTGATGGCGTCGTATGCCACGGTTCCGACTACGAGAATAGACATTCGTACCTTCCAGTGATTCTTTATTGTCGGCGACGACTCGCCGTGGAGTGAACAACGGATTCCAACCGCACCCTGCGGCTACGGAAGCCTGGCGAGTTCCTCGCGCGCACGCTTCACGAACTCGCTCTCGGTATGCTCGTCGACGACCTTCTGCAGCATCTCTCGCGCGAGTTTCGGCTCGTTCGTCCGGGCATAGCACACGCCGGCGAGAAAATAGACCTCGTCGATCTTCGTGAACTCGGGATTCGTGGCGACGATCTCCTCCAGCCGTCCGAGCGCACCGGCCCACGCCTTCTTCTTGAAGTACTGCCTGCCGACGTTCAGGTTGTGGCGGCTGGCAGCCTCGAGTTCGAGGTCGACCGGCGCGGTAATGGAACCACGCTGCGCAAACACATGCAGGCCGAGCACCGCAACAATGGCAGCGATCGCCGCGAGCCGTGATGCCGGTCCTGCCAGTTTCCAAAAAGTGGTCATGGATTTCACCCCGCTCGGCCTCGAGTCCACTAGCCGATGTACTTCCCTACTATCTCAGACAGCCGCTGCTTCGCAGCATCCGAGATCTCTTCGCTTTGCGTGATGATCGCGTGCCTGAGCGAACTACCGCATCCGCACGTTCGCGGCTCGCGCGCCAGTACGGAGACTGCCTCGCGGATCAGCGCCCGCGCAGCGTCGGCGTTCTTCCCGAGGTTCTCGACAACCATGTCGACCGTCACGGCGTCGTGCGCTTCGTGCCAGCAGTCGTAATCGGTGACGAGGGCAATCGTCGCGTAGCACATCTCGGCTTCGCGGGAGAGTTTCGCCTCCTGCAGGTTCGTCATGCCGATGACATCGGCGCCCCAGGATCGATAGAGATTAGACTCGGCCCTGGTCGAAAATGCCGGCCCCTCCATGCAGACGTACGTGCCGCCGCGATGCACTTCGATTCCGCCCAGCGTCTCCTTTCCCCGTTCGATAACGTCGCAGAGTTCCCTGCAGACGGGATCTCCGAACGCCACGTGCGCGACGATTCCGTCGCCGAAGAAAGTCGAGACGCGGTTTCGCGTCCGGTCGATGAACTGGTCCGGAATGACGATGTCAAGCGGCTTGTGTTCCTCTCGCAACGAGCCGACGGCCGAAGCGGACAGGATCCGCTCCACTCCCAGCATCTTCATTCCGTAGATGTTCGCGCGAAATGGAATCTCGCTGGGCATGATGCGATGTCCGCGGCCGTGACGCGGAAGGAAGGCGACGCGCTGGCCGTCGAGGTGTCCGATGACGAACGAATCGGACGGCTTACCGAACGGCGTATTGACGGCTACTTCCTTTACGTCCTCGAGGCCGGCCATCTTGTAGAGACCGCTTCCTCCGATGATTCCAATCGTTGCTTCTGCCATTGTGGTCCTTGGGGCTTTCAGTTTCGTCCGGTCACGACACACGCGCGCCGGACGTTCCATCTTTCTTCATTCAATCCGCCGGGACGTCCCGAACTGCCTCGGCCGAAAGTTTTCCGTCAGTCTCGCGAATGTGCGCCATCGGCGTTTCGTGGTCGTGCTCGAAAACGCACACCCAATTCTCGGCAACGGCACGCGAAAGCAGTTCTTTCTTTCTCTCGAGCAGTTCGACCGGATAGAGGTCGTAGCCCATCACCCACGCCGGCCGCAGGTGCCTGGAGGTCGGAATGATATCGGCGAAAAATACCGCACGATCTCCCCTGCTTTCGGCGAGGACGAGTTGTGTCCAGTCGTTGTGCCCGCGAACCGGAAAGACACGAATTCCCGGCACCACTTCGGTCTCGTTCACGACCGTCTCGAGTTGGCCCGACGCCACCAGCGGTTCCCAGTTGTCGGGCATGTAACTTGCGCGCTCGCGCTCGTGCGGATTGCGCGCAGTCTCGAGCTCTCCGCGCTGGACGACGTACCGGGCCCGCGGGAAAGTCGCGACGACCTCACCGTCTTCAGCGCGCACGGTGTTCCCACCGGCGTGATCGAAGTGAAGGTGGGTGCATATGACGACGTCGATGTCATCGACATCGAGACCGAGCGCCCTAAGCGAAGCGGGAGCCGTCGTCTCGTGGGCGATGCCGTACATGTCGAGTTCGCGATCGGTCCATTTCGTCCCGATCCCGGTGTCGACGAGGACGTTCGCTTCCGGCGTGCGAATCAGCAGGGTATTGAGTCCTAGCCGGATGCGATTTCGCTCGTCAGGTGGATAAACCCGCTCCCAGAGCACCCTGGGAACGACGCCGAACATCGCTCCGCCATCGAGCCGAAAGGTGCCGTCGGAAACTATGTCCAGCCTGAAATCGCCGAGCGGATAGCTCATACCTGGTAGGTCAATTCCCTCCCTTTGCCGGCTTCGCCGCGGGCTTCGGGGCCGCCTTGGGCGCGGGCTTCGGGGCCGGTGGGGGCTCCATCTCATCGTCGCCTGGCGGGGGAGCGCCGGGCTGACCACCGTGCGGATCCATCATCGGCATCTGTGGCATTTCCGGCATCTCGGGTTTCTGGACCGTGAAGTCCACTGGGAGGACGACCGGATTGTTCTTCGCTATCTCGTCGACCGCCTCTTCGAAGCGCTTCTGCGAGAGAGTGTCCTTGAGCTTCGCGGCAATCTCCGGGGTGAGGTCAGGCGCCGGCTTCCGCTCGATCATCTTGATGATGTGGAAGCCGAAGTCGGTCTTGACGACGTCCGACACCTCTCCAGGTTGAAGCTTCCACGCAGCCTCCTCGAACTCGGGCACAAACGTGTAGCGCGGCTTCATGTCGAGGTCACCGCCCTTTTCCTTGCTGCTCGGGTCCTCGCTGAACTGCTTGGCAAGGGCGCCGAAATCCTCGCCGTTCCTGATTCGCTGAAGGATGTCTTCAGCCAGCTTCTTCTTCTCGTCGGCGTTAGGCGCCGTGCCCGGGTTCATCGGGTTCGACGGATCCGGAATCGCGATTGTCGCCACCAGAATGTGCTGGACGTGGACGTCGTCCATCTCGCCTGACGCGCGCTTCTCTTCGTAAACTTTCTTCACGTCTTCGTCCGAGTACTTGGTCTCCTCTTCCAGCTTGGGAACGAGCGCCTGGATGAGAGCGCCGTAGTGATTCAGCTTGAGTTGCAGCGCCGTATCGGCTTCCTTGTCGAGATTCTCGGCCTTTGCCTTCTCCGCCATCACAAAGACCCCGGCGATCTCCTCGGGCTTCGGCGCCGGCTGACCCTTCGACTGGCTGGCGATGGCTGCCGTCACGCGTGTCAATACGTCTCCGTGAGCGGCGATCCAAGCCTTCACTTCTTCAGGCGACGCCTGCGGGCCGTTCGGTCCCTGAGATGCCTCGGGGTGCGCCTTGGCGTATGCGTCCTGCAGAACCTGCGCCGAGCCGAGCTCTTCCATCGCCTTTGCCTCGTCGGTCGCCCCAAGTCCGCGACGCTCCGCCTCCATCACGAGCGAAAGCTGCTTGCCGAGCCGTTCGAGGAACTTCTTGCGGGCCTCCGGATCCGTTGCAAACTGTGACTTCTCGCGGAATCCAAGTTGCTTGTCCACGAATAGATCGAGCTCGGCCTGGGTGAGTCCGACGGGCTCGGACGTCTTCAGCCGGTATTGCGACATGATGCCGACGCCGGCTACCACCGCGACGAGTGCGATGACGATCAAAGCTTTGAAGAATGAGCTCACGAATTGTCTCCTTGCGACGGATGGGCGGAATGCTCCGGCCCGGGTTCCTGCGAAATCTCGACGAGTACCCCGCCTGACGAATTCGGATGAACGAACGCCACGAGATGTCCTCCAGCGCCAACTCTCGGCGATTCGTCGATCAACCTGGCGCCTGCGGCCTTGAGCCGGACGAGCGCTTCATGAATGTCGTCGACGCGATAGCAGATGTGATGAATTCCCGGTCCCCGCTTTGACAGAAACTTGCCGACCGGAGTGTCGGGTCCAAGGGGTTCGAGGAGTTCGACGCGTGATGGGCCGACCGGGAGCATGCAGACGTTGACGCCCTGCTCGGCGACGGTTTCACGGCCTTCGACCTCGAGACCGAGCGCGTCGCGATAGAACGCCAGCGACTCGTCAATCGAGGCCACCGCGATGCCCAGGTGGTCGATTCTCATAAACGCGGGAGTATAGCGGAATGACGATTGGCGCTGCCAGCACGGGACGGCAACTCTTCCACGACCGTTTGTAGAGTGATTGCGTGGTGCGCGACCGAGACACGGCCGTTCGAGAGGCATCGACTGCGACCACGGAGCGGGTGCGATTGTGGAACAGTCGATGAGAAGCCCGTGGGTCACGCGAAAGTAAGAGCAACGGGACTCCGTGCGACCCGCGTAACCGCTTCGATGTCAGCGCGCGCGGCTCTCCAGAGAATCAGGTTTGGGATGTCCGTTGGCGCAAAGGCACCAGAGCCCGTGGCCTAGGCCGAGTGCTACCGGCCGGAGATGATTCGAGCCCCGCAAGTGGCGAAAGTGATTTCCGCGCAGGCAACTCCTGACGTCAAGCCTTCTCGCCGCGGCGCATCAACTCCTCGAGCGCGAGCTTCCGCACTTCGGTGCAATCGATCGGAACCTCGCTTCGCTGCGGAGCCTCGTCGCCATCCACGAACGCGAACTGCTGCGTAACGTTGTCGAGGTGTGCAACGGCCTGAAGCGTCTCTGAGTCGATCGAGACCGTCGCAACCTCCAGCACGCGAAGCAATGCCGGCACGGACTCCTGAGCGTTCTTCTTCGCGAGTGCACCCGCAATCAACCACTTCACTCCCCGGCTGTCCCCGAGCTTTCCGAGTGCCTCGGCGGCCTGTGCCCGAACCGACTCGGACGGATCCTCCAGGGCGGCAGCAAGCGCGGCAATCGCCTTTGGATCGGAGAGAGCCCCGAGCGCTTCGACCGTGGCCAGCCTGGTCCCCTCGGCATTCGACTTCATCAGCGTGACGAGCTGGCCGATCGAAACCGGACTGCTGTGATTGCGAAGCGCTTCCGCGGCCGCATGACGCACTCTCGATTCCGGATCCTGAAGACTCGAGACGAGCGGTTCCACCGCTCGCGCATCCGCGTGCACCCCGAGCGCTGCCGCCGCCGCGCGCCGGACTTCCGAGTCCGAGTCCCCAAGCGCACCAACGAGCGGAACAACCGACCGGGCATCCACCATTCGCGTGAGCGCCTCGACACACGCTAGCCTCACCGCATCCGCATCATCCGTCAGCGACGCAATGAGCGGTTCGACGGCCGCAAGTTCGCCGATCATCCCGAGCGCCTCGGCAGCGTGGTATCGCACCCCTCCGTCGGAATCCTTCAGCAGCAGGATAAGCGGCGCGACGGCCCGGGTGTCGCCGATGATCCCCAGGCTCTCGACGCTGGCCTCGCGAACCGCCGGATTCGCATCGTCAATCCGCTTGAGCAGATAGTCGACAGCCGGAGCTCCAATCTGCATCGATGCAGTGAAGTCCTTCCGGGCAATGGCCAACAGCGCCTGCTGCGCGGGATTCGCCGGCGTCCAGCCAACCAACTCGAGTGTCTCGGCCGCGACCTCGCGAACGCCATCGTCCTCGTCCGCAAGCGCCCCAACGAGCGCCGGAATGGACGGACGGCCGATTCGCACGAGCGTCTCCGCAGCGGCCTTTCGCATCGTCCGCTCTCGAAGCGTCGCAACCAGCGTCGGCACGGCCGAGGCGCCCGCATTCGTAAGTGCTTCCTTTGCGACTTCGAATGCGTCGCTGAACGGATTCCGCAGCTCCTGCACGAGAGGCTCGACAGCACGGGGGTCGCCGATCCGGCCGAGCGCCTGCACGGCGGCGTCGCGCACTTCCGCATCCCGATCCTCGAGCGCGCGGACGAGAGCTTCGACCGCGGACGCGTCACGAACGTGCCCGAGTGCATCGGCCGCAACCCGACGAAGGACGGCATTCTTGTCCTTGAGCGCAACCGACAACGGCTCGACGGCGAGGACGTCACCGATCTGGCCGAGCGTCTCCGCAGCCGTCTGCTGCATTTCGGGATCGCCGTTACGCAGCGCGAGCACGAAGGCCGGAACAGCCCCACGCGCGGCCGCTGACTTCGACCAGTTCGGATCAATCTTCTCGAGAGAGTCGGCTGCCGCCTTGCGGACATTGAACTTGTCGTCCTTGAGCAGAAGCACGAGACCTTCGACTCCGCGGGAATTGCGGATGCGGCCAAGCGCCTCGGCGGCCGAACGCCGAACGTCGGAATCCCTGTCGCGAAGCGCTTCGAGAAGCGGCTCGACTGCGCGCACGTCCTTGATCTTTCCGAGCGCCTCGGCGACTGCCTGCCGCACGAGGTAGGAGTCGTCTTTGAGCGCTTTGGCCAGCGCGTCGACGGCAGCAGCATCGCCCGTCTCCCCGAGCTTCTCCGCCGCCTCCTTCCTCTTGTACTCGTCCTTCGCGCCGAGCTGGCGGACAGTGAACCACGAGAGCATCGAATGACTCCTTGTGCCGTCCGGTGAAACTACCGGCCTCTGTGGGGCGTGTCAAGGAATCGGCCGATCGGTAAAAAGGCGGCAAAGTGACTCATCCTGTTCTGTTTTTGCGGGTTTGACCTTATTATCGGTCGTCGCAGACAATCGCCCCCGATGTACGACCTGGAGTTCTATCAGGCGCTGTTCAGACGCCTCCCACTCGCCGCCGCCGTGGTCGACGAAGACCTCACCGTTCGCGATGCGAACGAGGCCTACGCCGCGATGGCCGGAGGGTTGGTAGCGGGAGCGAGCCTGGCAGTCGCGTTCGAGGCTGCGACCTCGGACGGCGACACGCGCCATGCGGCTCGAAAGGCGATCAAGTGTGGTGAACTGTTCTCCTGCGATGGCCATTCCGGAGAGCGCCACGTTCGAGTCGAGATTGCGCCGCTTGCGTCCGGCGAGGGTTCGCTGGCAGTTGTCCTTCTCGCGGATCTCGGCGATGGCGGCGAGGGACAGCTCGAGCAGATCCAGTCGGCGATCCGAACCATCAAGCACGAGATCAACAACCCACTTACGGGAGCGCTGGGAAACATCAACCTGTTGCTACGACGGTCGGACCTGGACGACAAGACGCGAAAGCGCCTTTCCACCGCCGAGCAGGAGATAAAAAAGGTCGCCCAGATTGTCCAGCGCCTGGCCGAACTTGCTCCGAAACCCCGAAGCGGGGGCCTGAACTCATAGTCTCGCCCGAAGCGCCGTTCTGGCCGTTGACGAATCGAACGAGCAGCGTGAACTCGAACCTCTTCCTCGCCCCGCTCCTCGAAAGCGGCACTTCACGCCGCACTCCAGGGCGCTACGCGCTGTCGCGCGTGTAGACGCGGAAGGCGCGCCCCATTTCGAACCCGAGCGTCCTGTAGAGTCCGCTGGCAACCCGATTCGCCTTCGATACTGCAAGCGAGCACCGTCTGAGGCCATTGCGCGCCGCCCTGTCGACAGTCGCCCGAACCAGTGCGCGGCCGATCCCCTGCCCCTGGTATACCGGCAGCACCGACACCTGCCCCAGATGCACCGTTCCTTCCGAGATCCGCGTAGCTATCGAAACTCCGCACAGCCGCCCCGTCTCCACATCGACGGCCACTCGCGTCGTCTCGGGATCGAAACGGCCGCACCAGACCGTATTCGTCAACGCGTCAAGCAGGTCCGAGCATCCGTCACGTGTCCTGTACTGACAGTTCATTCGCGAATCTGCTGTGCCACGGTAAGCCAGATAGATGACTTCGGATGCTCGCGCGAAGTCAGCCTCGTCCCACGACCGAATCAAGGCGCGCATATGCCCCGAAGGAGCGCCTTCCTCCTTCACGGCATCGCGAACGAGGTACTCGCGATCGTGAGTCACGAATCCACGCGCCAGCAACACGGAGTCCGCGGCGTCGCCGTCGATCGCAATAGTGTGATTCTCGACACGCCGAAGCGGACGGGACTGGCCCGCGCACCTGAGCAAGTCGTCGATGAGCGCGGCATATAGCCCATCGGAGCGATGACCGTGCGTCACGTATGCATCGCCCAGCAGACACCTGTCGGGCTCGTTCGTGTAAAAGCCAAAGCCGACCACGCGGCCGCCATCGACGGCAGCGGAACCGGAGATCGTTCCATCGCGGACCGCATCCAGCAGGGCCGCGTTGATCTCGCCGAGATCCCAGTCGAGTTCTGCGATCCATTCGTCGCGCTGTTCGGCCATCAGACCGGCGAGCGAGTCCCGGCACGCCTCTCCCAGGGAAATGATCGACACGCCAGGCATTGCAGTCCTCGACGAATCCCGGGCCGCCACGAGCCGAATTCAGAACTCGGCAGCGCCGATGCCCGGAAGCCGGTCGAGCAGCCGATCTGCGATTGTCATCGCGTCGTGATGATACGTGCCGTTCAGGATCGCATTCCGGAGGTCCGCTATCAGACACGCACGGTCCGTCGCCTCGCCGCTGACCCAGCGATTCTGGACAGCCGGCGCAGACCCGGACCTGCCTCCGGCCCGCCGGACGGACACGGACGAAGCCTCGATCACTCTGCCCTTCCCGGGCGTGGTGGCACCTTCAACGGACATACACACGCCTTATCGGCTTTCTGAACGGAAACTTTACGGCTTTGAAGTCGATCTGGCTGCGGCCTCGCCGAAACGCTCCGGCTCCGGGCTAAAATCCTCGCCCGGATTCACAAATCTATTCGTTTCAATACGATACTGACGGTCGTGAAGCTGGCGGTACTTCCCGTCCAACTCGAAGAGTTCGGCGTGGGTCCCCCTTTCGACGATCTTTCCACCGTCCAGAACCAGAATCTGGTCTGCGCTGCGGATCGTCGACAGCCGATGTGCGATCACGAAAGTGGTCCGGCCGCTGCGCAACCGCTGCAATCCGTCCTGGATCAAGGACTCGCTTTCGCTGTCCAGGCTCGAGGTCGCTTCGTCGAGAATGAGGATATCCGGGTTGGCCAGGATGGCGCGCGCAATCGCGACTCGCTGACGTTGCCCGCCAGAGAGCTTCACGCCCCGCTCGCCAACGATCGTGTCGTAACCGTTCGGGAACCCGCTGACGAACTCGTCGCAGTGCGCTACACCGCCGGCCTCTCGGACCTCTTCAGGCGAAGCATCGGGCCTGGCAAACCGGATGTTGTCGGCGACCGACCCGTCGAAAAGAAAGTTGTCCTGGAGCACGACACCGATGTGGGCCCGGTAATCTCTAAGAGGAATCGACGCCAGATCGCGCCCGTCCACTCTGATCGCGCCGCTGTCGGGTCGAGTGAATGCCATCACCAGCCCGATGAGCGTGCTCTTGCCAGACCCGCTGGGTCCGACCAGGGCCGTAGTCGAGCCCGCTGCCGCCACGAAACTCACGTCGCGAAGAACCGGCTGGCCGGCCTCGTACTCGAAACAGACCTGCTCGAACTCGATATGTCCTTCGACCGCGTCCAGCGGCTCGAGCCCGGCGTCTTCGTCGTCCTCCGTGGCAACCTCGCGAATCTCGCGGATTCGGTCGAGACCCGCAAACGCCTCGGTGATCTGCGTGCCAATGGAAGCAATCTCGACGACCGGCGCGGCCACAAGAGCCGTGAAGAAGACGTACATCACGAAATCGCCAAGTGTCATCTCGCCGGCGAGGATCGAGCGCCCCCCGACCACGATCATCACGACGCCGATCAATCCGACCACGACCGTCGAGAAGGCCGTCACGCCAGAAACCCCAGTCATCGTCGAGACGACGTTTCGCAGCAGCCTGTGCGCGCCGCGCGCGAAAACCAGCGTTTCCCGCCGTTCGGCGGAATAGGCTTTCACGATCCGTATACCGCCGATCGATTCGCCCAGCCGGCCGGTCACTTCCGCGCTGATCTTGCTCCTCTCGCGGAACAGCGGCCGCAGGCGCTTGAAAGCGAATGCGAGAGCACCACCGAACACTCCGAGCACGAGGAGGGTGACGGTCGTCAGCTTCCAGCTGAGATAGAAGAGAACGGCGAGCGCGGCCGACGCCGTGACGAGGCCGCCAGCGAGTTGCACGAGACCTGTCCCTACCAGATTCCGGATTCCCTCCGCATCGCTCATGATTCGTGAAATGAGCGCACCCGTCTGGGTCGAATCGAAATACCGGACCGGCAATCGGGCGACGTGAGATTGGAGGCTCTTACGCATCTCGGTGATCACGCGCTGGGCTGCGACGCCGAGCACCTGCGTGAGTACGAACGAGGTGATGGCTTGAAGCAGAGTTGCCGCACCGGCGGCGAACGCAATCACCCAGAGCAGGTCCGTGCGCTGCTTGCCGATAACCTCGTCTATCAGCACCTTCGAGCTCGCGGGCAGGATGAGGCCGAGCATCCTGTTGAAGAACATGAGACCGAAGCCGGCGGCGAGACGATACCGATGCGACCAGATCAGCTCGCGCGCTTCTCGCCACACAATTCGAGCGCCGGCCCTGCTTGAAATTCTGTCCCTGGATGTGCGATCGGGACCTGGCATTCGGAAGCCTCGCGCCATTGCTATCGTCTTTTCGTCAGCTCCACTTCCACTTTGCGGGTGCCCCAGACCTCATCCGAGTACTCGCGGATCGTCCTGTCGCTGGAGAACTTGCCCATTGCTGCCACGTTCCGGATGGCCCGCCGCGCCCACTCGTCACGGTCAGTGAAGACCCGGTCGACCTCGTGCTGGCAATCCACGTACGCCGCAAAGTCCGCGAGCACCATGAATGTGTCTTCGTTGAGAAGAAAGTCGGTAATCGGGTGGAAAACCTCGCGGTCGAGCGGGCTGAAATAACCGGCGTGGATCATGTCGATTACCTGCCGCAGCCTTTCGTCGCCCTCGTAGAAAGCGCGCGGCACGTAGCGCGGCTGCAACTCGTCGACCTGCTCGGCCGTCAGCCCAAAGATGAAGATATTCTCGTCACCCACCTCTTCTCGAATCTCGACGTTTGCCCCGTCGAGCGTTCCGATGGTAAGAGCCCCGTTGAGCGCGAACTTCATGTTCCCGGTTCCGGACGCTTCCTTGCCGGCCTGCGAGATTTGCTCCGAAAGGTCGGACCCGGGAATGATCTCCTCGGCGAGCGACACGTTGTAGTTCGGCAGGAAGACACACTTCAGACGGTCGCGAGTGATCGGATCGCGGTTGACGACGTCGGCAATGGCGTTGATCAACCGTATCGTCAGCTTCGCGCGCGCGTAGCCGGGCGCGGCCTTTCCGCCGAAAATCACCGTTCTCGGCACGAACGTGCCCGATGGGTTCTCGCGGATTTCGTTGTATAGCGCCACGACGTGCAGCGCGTTCATAAGCTGCCGCTTGTAGTCGTGAAGCCGCTTGATCTGAACGTCGAACATGGACTCCGGATCCGCGGTTACTTTGCGGTCGCGCTCGATGATGCCGGCAAGAGCACGCTTGTTCTCGAGCTTGACCCGCTGCCACTCTTCACGGAATCCGGCGTCCTCGACGTGCCCGCCCAGTGCGCGCAACTCGTCGAGATTCGTGGTCCAACCTTCCCCGATCCGCGACGTGATCAGATTCGAGAGCCCTGGATTGCAGAGCTTCAGCCATCGCCGCTGCGTGATGCCGTTCGTCTTGTTGTTGAACCGGTTCGGGTACATGTCGACGAAGTCGCTGAAGACCTCGCGCTTGAGTATTTCGGAATGAAGCGCCGACACCCCGTTCACACTGTGGCTTCCGACGATCGCGAGGTGCGCCATCCGAACGAATTTCTGGCCGTCCGCCGTGTCCGGTTCCTCGATGATCGACATCCGCGCGCACCGCGACGGATCGTTCGGATGGGAGGCGCGAACCTGTCCAAGGAATCGATGGTTGATCTCGTAGATGACGAGAAGATGGCGCGGCAGGACCTTTCCGATCAGGTCAACCGACCACTTCTCGAGCGCCTCCGGCAACACCGTGTGATTCGTATAGCCGAAGCACGCCACTGTCAGCTCCCACGCGTGCTCCCACGAGAGGCGTTCGCGATCGACCAGCAGACGCATCAGCTCGGCGATAGCAATCGCCGGATGCGTATCGTTGAGCTGAATCGCGACCTTGTCGGCGAAATCGTCGAAGGTGTCGTGGTGCTTCTTGTACCTGACGATGATGTCCTGCAGCGATGCCGAGACGAAGAAGTACTCCTGCTTCAGGCGCAGTTCCTTGCCCGATACACGATTGTCGTTCGGGTAGAGAACTTTCGAAATGGTCTCAGACTCGGTTTTCGATCGCACGGCGGCGATGTAGTCGCCGGCGTTGAACTGGCTGAAGTCGAACTCGCGCGTGGCCTTTGCCGACCAGAGGCGCAGCGTGTTCACGGTATTCGTCTTGTATCCGGGAATCGGCGTGTCGTGCGCCATCGCCATTACGTCGTCGGTCTCGAGCCACTCGTTGACGATCTTGCCGCGACGGTCGGTGTACTGCAGAACCCGTCCGTAGTACCGGACCGGATAGAGCCGCTGTGGCCGGGAAATCTCCCACGGATTTCCGTTACGCAGCCAGTTGTCCGGTTGCTCGACCTGGACGCCTCCCTTGATCCGCTGATGAAAAATCCCGTACTCGTAGCGGATTCCGTAGCCGTGTCCCGGAATCTGAAGCGTGGCCATCGAATCCAGGAAGCAGGCCGCGAGGCGGCCAAGGCCTCCGTTTCCGAGGCCGGCGTCCCATTCGACGGCGCGGATGTGCTCGAGCTCGAGCCCAAGAGAACGCAGCGCCTCGGAGAGTTCCCTCTCGAGATCCAGATTCACCAGGCTGTTGCCGAGCGTCCGGCCCATCAGGAATTCCATCGAGAGGTAGTACACGCGCTTCGCATCCACCTTGTTGTAGGTGTCCTGCGTGCAGAGCCATCGCTCGATGATTCGGTCGCGCACCGTAAGGGCCGTTGCGGTGAAACGATCCAGATCCGAGACCGTCAATCCGTCGACGGCCAGCGCGAACTCGAGGTTGTCCTGGAACGACCACTTCAGCGACTGCGCGTCCATCCCGTGGTAGTAGTCGGGTTTGCCGTTGCTCACGATCTTCTCCTTGATTTCGAAGTGGTCACAGGCCGCTCGCGGCCGCCGAGAAGATATCGGACACTGCTTCGCATGGAAACCCGATAGAGATCACGAAACCGCCGTCACGAGGGTGCCGGACTCGGCACCGGCAAGCGCGCGCGCAAGCGCTCCCGGAGCCGTGCCATCGACGAGGCGAACCCCCGCCACGCCCTTGCGCACGGCGATGATCGCCGCTTCCAGTTTTGGGATCATCCCGCCAGTGACGACGCCGTCCCTGATCAACGCTTCGGCCGCGCCTGCGTCCAGCCTCGGGATCACCACGCCGTCCGCGTCGCGTACGCCAGGCACGTTCGACGCCACGATCCACGAGTCGCTGCAGAGCGCTACGGCCACGGCCACGGCAACCGTGTCGGCGTTGATGTTGTAGACGACGCCGTCGTCATCGGCCGAGAGCGACGACAACAACGGAAGGAACCCCGCGTCCACTAGCGCCTCGATTGCGCCTGCGTCCACCTCCACCACGTCACCGACGAGCCCGAGGTCGACGCGGTTCACGGCGCCGGTTGCCGGATCGGCAGCGGCGATCGGGGGCCTTCGGCGTGCACGCACCAGTGCCGCATCGACGCCGCCGATTCCCAGGGCGCGAACACCGTTCCGGCGGCACGAAGCGAGCAGAGCCATGCGCGCCGTTCCGCAGATGGCCATCGCGAGCACATCGATCATAGCCGCATCGGTAACCCGGCGGCCGTTGACGAACCTCGACCTCAGCCCAAGTCGCTCGCCCAGCTCCGTCGTCTGCTTTCCACCCCCGTGGACGACTACTATCCGCTGCCCGGCCTCGATAGCGCACCCGATGGCGGACGTGATCGCGTCGAGCACTTCGGGCTGCTCGGCGAGCTCGCCACCGAGCTTGACTACCCGCGTCGAAGGCCGGGTCATCGGACCAGCAACTCCTTCAGGATCTCCTTCTGCACGTGGAGGCGGTTCTCGGCCTCGTCGTACGCCGCGTTGTTGGGCGACTCCAGCACGGCGTCGGTCACCTCCACGTTCCGCCGAAGCGGCATGCAGTGCATGAACATGGCGTCCCCAAGTTTCTCGGGAGTGAGAATCCAGTCGCGAAGCTCGGCAGCCGGGGCTTCACCGTAGCGGTCCAGCCGGCCCCACGACTTCGCATAGACGGCGTCCTGATCCCGAAGCAGCGACTGGTCGTGCGAAACCCTAACGCCTCCGAGCCGCGCCGTCACCGGGTCCGGAAGGTCGTAACCTTCGGGAGCGACGATCGTCAGTTCACATCCGAACTGCGCGGCCGCAACGGCGAAAGAGTTGGGAACCGCGGCCGGCAGCGCCTTCACGTGCGGCGTCCACGCAAGCGCGACCTTCACGCCGTCGGTTCTCCCGAATCGCTGGCGGATCGTCATCACGTCGGCCATCGCCTGGCAGGGATGCCAGAGACAGGACTCGAGATTGATTACCGGCACCGACGAGTTCTGCGCGAGCGCGCTGACGACCGGATCGGTGAGGTCGTCCTCCAGACTTTTCAAGCCCGGAAAGCTGCGCACGCAGATTGCGTCGAAATACCTGGACAGCACGCGAGCCGCATCGACTATGTGCTCGGGTTTGTCGGCATCCATGACGACCCCATCGCCGGACTCGAGGTTCCAGACGCCGCCGCCGACCTCGAGAGTCGACGTGCTGCCCCCGAGTTGAGCGACCCCGACCTCGAAGCTGGACCGCGTACGCAGCGAGCTGTTGAAGAAGAGCAATGCCACGCTTCGGCCCGCGAGCGCCTGCGACCTCTCGCCGGCGTTCGCGATCGCGCGCTCGACGATCCCCTCGAGCCTCGCTCGCGAGTGATCCGAAGTGGACAGAAAGTGACCGGAGGAGTGATTCGTCGTCGCGTCCGTCGCCCGGCATGTTGTGTTGCTCATTGTCGTCCTCCAAGCGATTCTTCGAGCGAATGCAGGAATGTGCCGGCCTCCGCGCGAGACAGAACGAGCGGCGGCAGCAGCCGGATCACGTGCGGATCGTCGGATGTGCCGACGATGACGCCTCGCTCGAGAAGTGCGGCCTGGAGCGCCGGGGCCGCGACAGCAGTCCGGACGCCCAGCATGAAGCCGATTCCCTGCACGGCTTCGACTCCCGGAATGGCGGACAGCCCTCGCTCGAGATACGTGCCGACGTCGGCAACGTTTGCGAGGAGGCTCTCCTGCTCGATGACCTCGAGGGTGGCGAGCATTGCGGCCATCGCCATCGGACCTGCACCGTAAGTTGCGCCGTATTCTCCGTAAGCGATGCCGTCGGCGACCGTCTCGGAGACGAGCACGGCCGAGAGCGGAAAACCCGATCCGATACCCTTCGCCAGACAGACGAGATCCGGCACGACGCCGTCACGGCCGGAGAAGAACATCCGGCCCGTGCGTCCGATGCCAGTCTGGATCTCGTCGTAGACAAGAAGCGCGCCGTTCCCGGTCGCCGTATCGCGCAGTGCCCGATAGAAGGACGGCGCGGCCATCCTGCATCCCGCCATCGACTGAACGGGCTCGACGAGGATCGCGGCGGTGCGATCGTCGACCGCGCGGCGTAACGCTTCCTCGTCCCCGAACGGCAGTATCTCGATCCCGTCCACGTTGAACGGCGCCTGGGCACGGTACTTTTCGGTTCCGGTCACGTTCGATGCGAGCAGGGTACGTCCGTGGAATCCACCCTCGAACGCCACGATTCGATTCCGGCCCGTGTGCCGTACCGCCATCTTCAATGCGTTCTCGATGGCTTCCGCGCCCGAGTTCGCAAAGAGTGCGCGGGTGATTCCGCCGGGGGCCGCGATGTAGGACAACAGCTTCCCGGCAGCGCGATCGCGCACTTCGAGCCCGACCACGTTCGAGTAGAACACCAGCTGCCGAGCCTGCGCCGCGATCGCCCCCGCCACGTGCGGGTGCGAGTGCCCGGTGGATGCGACGGCGTGACCGGCGTACATGTCGAGGTATTGACGGCCTTCGGTGTCCCAGACCCACGATCCGTCACCGCGGTCCAGCGTCACCGGCAACGCCTTGAACGTGTTGACGAGACCCGTCGTGGCTACCGGGCGGCGCGATACGGGCTCCGGCTCGAAATCGGGCAACGTCTCGTCAAAGGCTACGACGACGGATGGTGCTGTGGTCGTGTTCGGCACAAGAGTTCTCCTGTTGGTCTGTCGATACCGTGACTGCCGAAGAGCTTTCGGCTCCGGGTCCTCACACTGCTGCCGCGAACAGGTCGAGACCCGTTCGCTCGTCGAATCCAAAGCGCGAGTTGAAGGCCTGAATCGCCTGTGAGGCCGCGCCCTTCATGAGGTTGTCGATAGCGGCCGTGACGATCGCCGTCCGCCCGTCGCAGGCGACACCGATGTCGCACCTGTTCGTACCCCGCACCCATTTCACGTTCGGAGATCCATCGCAGAGCCGGACGAAAGGTTCGTCCGCGTAAAATGACTCGTAGATCTCCCTCACCTCCTCGCGGGTGCGCGCGCTCGAGAGCCGGATTGCAGCAGTCACGAAAATGCCGCGGCTGAAAGGCCCCGAATGGGGCTGAAACACGAGATCGACATCGCGTCCCGTGGCGTCGGCGAGCGCCTGCCGGATTTCGGGAACGTGCCGGTGCCTGAACGGCTCGTAAGCAAGATAAGCATCAGCGCGGAATGGATGGTGCGCGACGCCCTTCGGCTTCGCCCCGCTGCCGGAAGATCCCGTCACCGCGTTGACGACAATCGAGTCGTCCAGACCCGCAGCAACTATCGGCACGAGCGCGAGGATCGTGGCTGTCGCGAAGCATCCCGGCGCCGCGATGTGACGCACCGCCGACAACCGATCCCGGAACAGCTCCGGCAGTCCGTAACCGAAATCGGCGACGCGGTGAAAGCAGGCGTGTTCGGTGCCGTAGTACGAGGAGTATGCGGCGCGGTCGCGAAGGCGGAAGTCGGCCGACACGTCCACGATCGGCCGGTCCGGAAGCGACTCGATCGCGTGCATGGTCTCGCCGTTGGGAAGCGCGGTGAAGAGCACCTCGGCCTCGCGTGTCTCGGTCAGCGCGCCGAGCGGCAGATCCACCCCCGCGAGGTTCGGATGCACCTCGCCAATCGCCTTTCCGGCCGCCTCTCGCGCCGTGGCGGCCACGACGCGAACGCCGGGATGGCCGAGCAACAGCCTGACGAGCTCGCCGCCCACGTAGCCGGAGGCGCCTACGACGGCCACCGATATTGGAGCGCCATTCAACCCGCTCATCGAGACTCGCTCCCAGCCCCGCAGGCTGCCCGATCCGCCGTCCAGGCGTCGATCGCGTCGCGAACAGTCGCGAACAGTCGCTCGGGGTGCTTCACCCCGTTGATCGCCGGCACTCCGAGCCACGACTCGATCACCCCCGTGCCCGCGACGTTCTCGGTAGCCAGGCCGCTGATAGCCGTAATGCCGACACCCATCGCCTCGAGGCAGTGCTTTGCTCCGTAGGCGCCGACGATGTCGCCCGCGCACAGCACGACAGCCGCGACGTTCTCCATTGCCTTTGCGTTCGCTAGCACCGTCTCGACGTGGTAGTGGCCGACGATGCCATCGCCGAGCTCCACGATGACGAGGTCTCCGTCCAGAGCATCCACGACAGTCGTGAACACAGGCGCCAGGTCCACGGTGTCGACCGTCGACGGAATGCCGCAGTCGAGAAAGCTCTTCACATCGACGGCGCCGGCATTCGTGAACTCGGTCAGGTCCTTGATCGCGGCCACGCCGGCGAGCTTCGCGGCTCCGACGCGGTGGCCGCTTTTCGTCGCTTCCGCGATCAGCCTGGCCATCGTCGTCGTCTTGCCGACGTGCATGCACGTGCCGATGGCGACGACGATCGGCCGCGACCCTGCCGCCGCGTGGCGAACCGGCAACGCAGCGCGGCCGAGACTGACCACACCGGCATCGTCGACAAGCGTCCCGACGTAACGCACAGTCGCCGGCGCGCCCAGTGCCGAAGTCGAGTCGATGAAGTGACCGATGACGCCTCCCATGTTCAGAAGCGAGAGCGTGTCTCCCTCGGCAAGCTCCGTCGGCGCGGCGCCGACGAATCCGCGCAATGCCTGGCGCGAGCCGAGAGTGCCGACGAATCTGTCGCCCACGTGCAGCTCGGCAAGCGAGCCGTCCACGCATTCCAGATGACGGTAGGTCGCGTGCTCCGTGAGCACTTCCGCAACGACGACATCGCCTGCGTGGGCGTCGGAGCGCGCTTCGATTCGAGCCGACTCGTGAAGCGCGAGACAGGAAGTCGAGGAACTGAAGATCATCGCGTTGTGTCCACCTGTTCGAAGTTGACTGCAGAAACGCAATCGGCCCCGTCACCGGGGCCGCGTTAGAGCTCGGAGCACAACGGACCGGCCTGGCCGGTCGTGCTCCGAGCTCATGTACGGCGCGGTCGAGCGAGCTGGGTTCGCACCGACTGCGGCGACGTGCCTCCCGGCGAAGTCCGCGAGGCGACCGATGCTTCCGGAGTGAAAATGCCGGCGCATTCGGGAGCGATGTCGAACGCGCGCCAGTCGTCGTCGGTAAGCGACGTGAATGCGCGTCCGGTTCTGACGACCGACGCAACGCGCTCGTGCGCCTCGCGGAACGGAACGCCCGAGGCCACGAGCCGCTCGACGATGTCGGTGGCAAACAGGCCGTCATCGGACGCCGCGACGTGCATCGCCGCCGCGTCGATCTCGAGCTCCCGGATCGCGAGGGCGCACACGAGCGCCGAAGTCCTGACGGTATCCGCGACGCGAATGACCGGCGGCTTCGTTTCCTGCAGATCCCGGTTGTACCCGACGGGCAGGCCCTTGAGGGTAGTCAGCAGCGCGACGAGATCGCCGAGGCTCTGACCGGCCCGGCCGCGCACCAGCTCGAGGCAATCCGGATTCTTCTTCTGCGGCATTAGGCTGGAGCCCGTCGTCAGCGCGTCCGGAAGTCTAACGAACCCGAATTCCGACGTGCACCAGAGAACGAGAGTTTCGGCGAGTTGAGAGAGATGGACCGACGCAAGCGTGGCAGCGAAGACGAACTCCGCCGCGAAGTCGCGGTCGCTCACTGCATCGATCGAGTTCGCGAAAGCCCCGGCCGCGCCGAGCGTCCTGGCGGTGAAGGCCGGATCGATCCCGACGGCGGAGCCTGCAAGCGCACCGGCCCCGAGCGGCGAAACGAACTTGATTGCAAGTCTTTCGACGTCGCGCTCGAACTGGTCCCTGAAGGCCAGAAGAGCGTGAGCGAAGAGAATCGGCTGCGCGCGTTGCACGTGCGTGTAGCCCGGCATGACGACCGTCCGGTGCTCGGACGCTTTCGCCTCGAGCGCCTCGATCAACTCGCCGAGAGCATCGCGGAGATCGGATTGCCGCGCGTCCACGAAGAGTCGCAAGTCGAGCGCAACCTGGTCGTTGCGGCTGCGCGCCGTATGAAGCAGTCTGGCGTCGTCTCCGATGAGGTCTTCGAGCCTCCGCTCGACCGCCATGTGGACATCTTCGTCCTCGAGCGCCAGTTCGAGTCCCTCGGCGAGAATCCGCTCGAGACCGGCGGTCAGGTTTGCGGCCTGACCGGACGACACGACACCGGCTGCGGCGAGCGTCGCGACGTGCGCGATCGACCCGCGGACGTCGTCGGCCAGCAGGTGCCGGTCGTCGTCGACCGAGGCGACGGCCTTCAGGACGAGGTCGTCCATAGGCGCCGCGAATGCGTGTCTCAGAGTCTGGGCCATACCGCCGACCAGGTGCTGAGCCTGAGCCCGTTCACGTTGATGAATCCGCCGGAGTCCGAGGGATCGATGCTCATCCGCGTCTCGAAGCTCGATTGCTCGGCGTTGTAGAGGGAGTTGGGCGACTTGCGCCCCGTGACCGTGATTCCGCCCTTGAAGAGCCGAAGCCGGACCGTCCCGGTGACGCACGTCTGCGTCGTCTCAACCATCGAGCGCAGGACGTCCATTTCGGGCGCGAACCAGAATCCGTTGTAGACGAGCTCGGCAAACCGCGGCACGAGAGAGTCCTTGAAATGCGCGACTTCGCGGTCGAGCGTGATCGATTCGATCGCCCGATGCGCGGCGAGCAGGATCGTTGCGCCGGGAGTCTCGTACACGCCTCGCGACTTGATTCCGATGAAACGGTTCTCGACGATGTCTACCCGGCCGACGCCGTGGCGGGATCCGGCCTCGTTGAGGGCGGCGAGCAGTTCGGCGGGCTTCATCGCGACACCGTCGAGGGCGACCGGGGCGCCCTGTTCGAACGTGATCTCGACGCTCTCCGATTCGTCCGGCGCATCGTGGACGGACGAAGTCCAGAGGAACATGTCCTCCGGAGGTTCGGCCCACGGGTCCTCGAGTATTCCGCCCTCATAGCTGATGTGCATGAGGTTGGCATCCATCGAGTAGGGCTTCTCGGCCGTTACCGGGACTTCGATTCCGTGCTTCGCAGCGTACTCGAGAAGGTCGGAACGTCCGACGAACGACCAGGTGCGCCAGGGAGCGATGACGGCGAGGTCGGGCGCGAGCGCCTTGACCGTGAGCTCGAACCGGACCTGGTCGTTGCCTTTGCCTGTGGCTCCATGGGCGATCGCGCCAGCGCCAACGGACCGGGCTGCCTTCACGAGGCCCTCGGCAATGACGGGACGGGCGAGCGAGGTGCCCAGCAGATAGCTGCCTTCGTACACTGCGTTCGCCTTGATCGCCGCAACGACATAGGTCTCGACGAAGGCATCCCGGAGGTCGTCGACTATTACGTCCGCGGCGCCCGTGCGGTAGGCCTTCTCACGGATGGCCTCGAAGTCCTCGTCCTGACCGACGTTGCCGACGTAGGCGATGACGGGAACCTGATACGTTTCCTCGAGCCAGGTCAGGATGACGCTGGTATCGAGGCCTCCGCTGTAGGCGAGCACGATGCTGTTCACGAAATTCCGATCTCCTTCTTGAGTTGTGAGACTGTGTCAGAGGTGGCAGCGCCTTCGGCAACTACGACAAGGAGGGTGTCGTCACCGGCAACGGTGCCGATGATGCCAGTCAGACCAAGATGGTCGAGGGCGTCGCCGACTGCCGGCGCGTTGCCTGGCCCGCACTTGATCACGACGATGTTCCCGGAAGCGACCACGGACCGAACCATCTGCTTCAACACGGCCAGACGAGTCGTCCGCACGAACGGAGAGACCTGCTCCAGGACGGAGTAGACATAGGATCCATCCTCCGTAGCCGTCTTGACGATGCCAAGTTCGCGAATGTCCCGCGAGACGGTTCCCTGGTCGCACTCGATACCACGGTCGACGAGCGCCGCCCGTAACTCACTCTGTGTGGAGAGCTTGTTGCGGCGAATCACCTCCAGGAGGGCGCTCTGCCGGGATTGCTTTTTGCCACTGGCCTGCATAATCGTGCATCACAGTCGCATAATCATGCACGTCTGTCAACGAGAATGTTCCAGAGGCGGGGTAACGCCATGCCAGCGCTCGGTGGCTCTCGGACGGCGTCGGCAAGGCCGGCCGTGACTGGAACGGCGAAGTTGCTGGAGGCCGGCCCCGGGGCGCCGGCGACTGGCTTACGTCGCCACGCGCGTCCTCAGCCCCGGGCTTCGTACTCGGCTATAGCTCTCTCGTGACGGAGCGTTCGCGCGATGTCGTCGAGTCCCTCCAGCAAGCGTTGCCGCGCGTGACCGTCGATTTCGAACGGTGCGTCGAGCACGCCGTCGATGGACACACGACATCTTTCGAGGTCCACATCGACCGTCACCCCCGGCCGTCGTGTCGCTTCACCGATCGCGAGATCGACGACTTCCCGGCCGACGACGGCCGGCAACAATCCGATCTTCGCGCAATTCGACGCGAAGATGTCCGCAAACGACGGAGCCAGAATCGCCCGGAATCCGAAATCCTCCAGCGCCCAGGGAGCGTGCTCCCGTGAAGAGCCGCAGCCGAAGTTCCGTCCCGCCAGCAATACCGACGCTCGACGGTACGGCTCGCGATTCAACACGAAGTCTTCGCGCTCGGTTCCATCCGGATGAAATCGCCAGTCGTTGAACAGCACTGCGCCGAATCCCGATCTCTCGATCCGCTTCAGAAACTGCTTCGGCACGATCTGGTCCGTGTCGACGTCGTCACGATCCAGCGGCGCTGCGATACCTCGGTGCGTTCGAAATTCTCTCATCGGTACTCCCACGATCGGACGTCGACGAACCTGCCCGCTACGGCCGCGGCGGCCGCCATCGCAGGGCTCACCAGGTGGGTCCGGCCTCCACGCCCCTGTCTTCCCTCGAAGTTCCTGTTCGATGTTGACGCGCACCGCTCGCCCGGCTCGATCGTGTCGGGATTCATGCCCAGACACATGGAGCAACCCGGCTCCCGCCACTCGAGCCCGGCCTCGCGGAAGATCCGGTCCAGCCCCTCGCCTTCCGCCTCGCGCTTTACGGATTGCGACCCCGGGACGACGATCGCCCGCACGCGCGGATGGCACGCGTGTCCGCGAACGACCTCAGCCGCCGAACGAAGGTCCTCGATCCGGGCATTCGTGCACGACCCTATGAACACACGGTCGACCGCAATCGATTCGATCGGCGTTCCGGGAACGAGATCCATGTAGGCAAGAGCCCGCTCCATCGACGGCCGCTCGGCCCCCGACGGCTCCGGCACGCGCCCCTTTACCCCCACGACCATGCCGGGATTCGTGCCCCAGGTTACCAGCGGTTCGATTCGCGCTCCGTCGATTGCAACCGATCGGCCGTACTCGGCTCCCTCGTCGGTGACCAACTCGCTCCACGAAACGACCGCGGCGCCGAACTCGTCATTCGCAGGTGCGAATCTACGGCCGGCCAGATATTCGAACGTGGTGACGTCGGGCGCTACCATCGCGGCACGGCCCCCCGCCTCGATCGACATGTTGCAAAGCGTCAGGCGGGCTTCCATCGACATTGCGCGCACGACGGATCCCGTAAACTCGATGGCGTGGCCGGCGGCGCCGTCGGTCCCGATCGTCCTGACAACTTCGAGAGCGACATCTTTCGCCGTCACTCCCGCAGCCAGCCTTCCGTCAATGCGGATCTCGAGCGTCCTGGGCTTCGACTGCGGCAGACACTGCGTCGCGAGAACGTGCTCGACTTCGGACGTGCCGATGCCGAACGCGAGCGCGCCAAACGCGCCGTGAGTACTCGTGTGGCTGTCGCCGCATACGATGGTCATCCCGGGCTGCGTCAGCCCGAGTTCCGGACCGATCACGTGGACGATGCCCTGCTCCGGTTCGTCGATGTCGAAGAGGCGAACCCCAAAATCGGCGGCATTGCGGCGCAGCGTCGCCACCTGCAGGCTGGCCAGAGCATCCGCGAACGGAAATGACCTCGCCGTCGTCGGCACGTTGTGATCCACCGTGGCGACGGTCCGCTCGGGACGGCGCACACCGCGGCCCTCGCGCCTCAGGCCTTCGAATGCCTGCGGCGAGGTGACTTCGTGAACGAGGTGCAGATCGATGTAGATCAGGTCGGGTCCGCCCGCCTCGCCCGGTACGACGACGTGGCGATCCCAAAGCTTGTCCAGCAGCGTGCGAGGTCTGCTCATACGGCGTGATACGGATGGCGCATGTCCGCCACTTCGGCAACCGCCTCCGCGATTCTGCGGCCCATCGTAGAAGTCGTAACCGGAAGCGCGCCGTTTGCGATGTCGGCGGTACGGTCGCCACGCTCCAGCACGTACGCGATCGCGGCCTCGATGTCGTCTGCCTCTGTCACGAGGCCGACGTGCCTCAAGAGCATCGCCGCGGACACTATCGCGCCAATCGGATTCGCCACTCCCTGTCCTGCGATCGCCGGAGCCGATCCGTGGATTGGCTCGAAAAGGCCCACGTGTCCGCCAATGCTCGCCGAACCAAGCATTCCGAGCGAGCCCGAGATTGCTGCGGACTGATCCGAAAGGATGTCGCCAAAGAGGTTCTCCGTCAGGATCACATCGAACCGCCGCGGCTGAGTCACGAGCAGCATTGCGCACGCGTCCACGTACTGGTGCTCGAGTTCCACATCCGGATACTCGAGAGCAACGCGGCTTACGACCGCGCGCCAAAGCCGCGAAGTTGCCAGAACGTTGGCCTTGTCCACGGACGTGACTAGCCGGCGGCGGCTCCGCGCGGCCCGGAATGCGACGTGCGCGATTCGCTCGATCGATGCCGCGCTGTATCGGCACGTGTCGAGCGCTTCGGCCTTTGCACCCGCTCCAACCTGTCCCCTCGGCTCTCCGAAATACAGACCGCCGAGCAGCTCACGCACTACCAGAACGTCCGCGCCCGAGACTACTTCGGGCCGGAGCGGCGACGAACCGAGCAGCGGCCCGCGCGCGACAGCGGGGCGCAGGTTTGCAAACGCGCCAAGGGCTCCCCGCAGCGCAAGGAGGCCGGCCTCGGGGCGTTGACCGGACGGCAGTCCGTCGTATCGCGGCGCGCCAACGGCGCCGAGCAGGACGGCGCTCGAGGCCAGGCACGCCTCGAGGGTCGAAGGCGGCAGCGGCACACCCGCCGCGTCGATGGCGGCGCCGCCGATCGGGTGGGCCTCGAAGCTGAAATCGTGACCGTGGAGCTCCGCGGTCGCCTCGAGAACCCGTACGGCCTCGCCGGTTACCTCGGGGCCGATGCCGTCGCCGGCGCATACACATATCGTGAGGTTCATGTTCCTCTCTTCGCGCGCCGTCAGGCGCTTACGCCCACGGGGGCGCGGGACGAGCCGTCTCTGTCGGCGGCGAGAATCGAAATGAGGTCCTGGTCGAACACCCGCTTCTTTCGATCGGCGAGCGCCGTGAACCTGCGGTAGACCCTGTCGAGCTCCGCCGTTGCAATCGTGAACCCGAGCTCCGAGTACCGAAGCGCGAGGGCGTGACGGCCGGAGTGCTTGCCAAGCACGATCGCGTTCGACGGAACGCCGACGGACTCTGGAGTGAGGATTTCGTAGCAGAGCGGATTCTTGATTACTCCGTGCTGGTGAATGCCGGCTTCGTGCGCGAAGGCATTCCGGCCGACGATTGCCTTGTTCGGCTGCACGCCGAATCCCACTGCCTCTGCCACCAGGCAGCTGGCGGCGTAAATCTGCGTCGCATCGACCGAAGACTCGAACGGCAACCGGTCCCGCCTTACGTTCAGCGCCGCAACGATCTCCTCCAGTGCGGCGTTGCCTGCGCGCTCGCCGATGCCGTTTATCGTGCACTCCACCTGGCGGGCCCCGGCCAGAAGCGCGGCAAGGCTGTTTGCCACGGCCAACCCGAGATCGTTGTGGCAGTGCGTGCTTACGGTAATCGCCCGGCCCCTCACGACGCGATCGATGACCGTGCGGATCAACTCGCCGTATTCGGCCGGAGTCGAATAGCCGACGGTATCCGGCACGTTCAGCACGGTCGCTCCGGCGTCGGCCGCCGCCGACAGGACGTCGCATAGATAGTCGACGTCGCTGCGGGTCGCGTCCTCCGCCGAAAACTCGACGTCGTCCACATAGGTCCGCGCGAGCTCGACAGCCGCGGCCGCCGCCTCGAGGACCTGCGCCCGAGACTTTCCGAGTTTCGCTTCCAGGTGCAGGTCCGAGGTAGCGATGAACGTGTGGATCCGCGGCCTCGCTGCGCTTTCGAGCGCCTCGGCGGCCCGTACCACGTCTCCAGCTGCCGTCCGGCAAAGCGCGGCAACCGAGACCGAGCGGCATTCTCGCGCGATAGCCGAGACTGCCCGGTAGTCGCCGTCCGAGGCAATGGGAAAGCCAGCCTCTACCACGTCCACGCCGAGCCGCTCCAGCATTCGCGCGATCCTCAGCTTCTCGTCGAGGTGCATCGAGCACCCCGGCGCCTGCTCCCCGTCGCGCAGCGTCGTATCGAATATCCGTACCCGTTCCCGCGTCTCCATTCGCCGTCGATGCCTCCTGTTCCCTCGGTCGGACGCACCGTACGAATCCAGGCTTGAATAAGTCAAACGAATAATTTCTATGAAAACATAAGCTCCGATGATACTATGCGCCCACATCGCCGAAAGGATAACTGCCGCATGCCGATCGACATTTCCCAACTCGAGGTACTGGTGGCCGTCGCCCAGGAGCGTGGATTCTCCCGGGCCGCCGAGCGCCTGCATCGCACACAACCGGCTATCAGCCAGTCGATCCGGCGACTGGAGCAGGAAGTAGGCGAAGCGGTGATAGACCGGTCGTCAAAAGACGGAACGCTCACGGCGGCCGGCGCCGTACTCGTCGAATACGCGGTCCAGATGCTGAACCTGAGGCGCGAGGCGGCGGATGCGATTCGCGAACTTGCCGACTTCCAGCGCGGAAAGGTGACGATAAGTGCAAACGAGTACACGGTCATGCATCTGCTGCCGATAATCGACCGGTATCGGGCGCGCCATCCCCACATCAAGATCGAGGTGAAGCGGAGCCTCGGAAGCCGGATTCCGTCCGAGGTACTCGGGCGCGACGTCGATCTGGGAATGGTCACGTACCCGCCCAACCATCCAGCCCTCAAGTCGCAGCCGGTCGGATCGGACGAACTGGCGCTATTCGTTGCGCCATCGCATCCGCTTGCGGGCCGGGCGGACGTTTCGGTCCGCGAACTGGGTGTCGAGTCCTTCATCGCACACAACGTTCGCTCTCCTTACCGCGAACGGGTCATCGAGACGTTTCGCAAACACAAGACGCCGCTGAACATCGCCATGGAGCTCCCGACGCTTGAATCGATCAAGCGAACCGTGGCCACGGGCGCGGGCGTTGCACTGATGCCGAAGCTGGCCGCCCGGCTGGAGCTCGAGCGCGGAGACGTCGTCGCGGTCGCGGTCCGCGAGATGAAGTTCGAGCGAAAACTGCTGCTGATCTCGCGCAAGGGCGCCAAGCTCTCGCACGCGGCGAAGGCGTTCCTGACCTGTGCCCGGGGCTGACGTTTGCGGCGCGCCAGACGAATCGTCCGCAGACCGGCTCCGATCCCGCGGACTCGGCAGATCCTTGACCGGCAGCATCGATCCGCTGACTCAACTTGCCGCTCCAGCGTGCGGACCACTATACTGGCCGGTTGTGAAAAGCGCTGAAACTCCATTGGAACGAGAGATTTCCGTCGTCATACCGCTCCTTAACGAGGAGCCGAATCTCGTCGAGCTGAAGCAACGGCTAGACGACGTTCTTCCCACGGTCGCCGACCGCTACGAGGTCGTTTTCATCGACGACGGCAGCCGCGACGGATCTTACGGAACCCTGCGCGAACTCCACAAAGCCGACCCGCTACACACGAGGATCGTCCGCTTCCGGCGCAACTTCGGAAAATCGGCCGCGCTTGCCGCCGGCTTCGACCACTCGCGCTTCGACATCGTGCTCACGATGGACGCGGACCTGCAGGACGTGCCCGAGGAGATCCCCAAACTCATCGAGAAGCTCGAGAACGGATCGGATCTCGTCTCGGCCTGGCGGGTCAATCGCAACGATCCGATCTCCAAGACACTGCCATCCAAGGTCTACAACTTCGTGACGCGGTTTCTCACTGGCGTTCGGCTCCACGACTTCAACTGCGGCTTCAAGGCGTACCGGCGCTCGGTGCTCGACGAGCTCGAAGTGTACGGCGAGCGTCATCGCTACATTCCGGTGCTCGCGAGCTATCGCGGATTCCGGATCAACGAGGTACAGGTCGACCACAAGCCCCGGCTGCGCGGGAAGTCGAAGTTCGGGTGGGAGCGGTATTTCGGCGGATTCTTCAGCCTTCTCACCGTGATCATGCTTGTCCGCTACACGAACAAGCCGCTTCACTTCTTCGGATTCGTGGGCGTCGTCACGCTTACGATCGGAACCGTGATCGACGTCTACCTTTCGATCCTCTGGCTCGTGTTCCGCCGTCCGCTGAGCGACCGGCCGATTCTGATGCTCGGGACGCTGCTGATAATCATCGGGATCCAGTTCCTCTTCTTCGGTTTGCTGGCGGAGATGATCGCGTTCTCGGCTCGTCGCGACAACGACTACTCGATCGTCGAGCGCATCGACGCCGTCGATGCGCAGGCGCCGGTTCGAGTTACGGCATCCGTCGAGTAGTCCATCCCGTCGTGTTGAAGAAACAACTCACAAGAGCCGCGACGGCGGCCCTCGTCATCACGGGCCGGCTCGTGAGTCCGAAAGCGGCGATGCGGCTCGCGGGCGGACTTGCCCGCCGTTTCAAACTCGATCCCAGGATCAACAAGCGGAGACTTCGCGAGAACCTTCGAACCTGTTTTCCCGGGAGAGAGGCAGAGTGGATCGAACGGATCGCGCGTGAACTGCAGGCAAACGCCGCTCGCGCCAGGATATTCGACAAGCACTTCGTCCCCAGGCTGTCAGTGGCGGAACTCGACGCCCTCGTCGAGGTAGTCGGCGGTGAACACCTCGAACGCGCGCGCGAAGAGAAGCGTGGCGTCGTCGCGCTTGGACTGCACTTCGGCCGCTACTGGTGTTTTCCTGCTTGGGCGACCCAGCACGGCTACGTGACTACGGCGTTCCAGTCATCGGATGGCAGGCTGCCCGGCGCCGATCGCATGCTCTCCGGCGGGTCGTTCAGTGCGAACGATCCCCGCGCTACCGTTCGCGCCGTAAAGGCCCTCAAGAAGGGGGCGATCTGCTTTCTGATCGCGGACGCCGGCAAAGTAGCTAACCCAGTGACGATAGATTTCGCCGGTCAGGCGACGCGGTTGTCCACTGCGGCGATCAGGCTGGCGAAGGCGGCCGACGCTTACGTCTTGCCACTGATCACCCCGATCCATCCTAACGATCCGGACAGGGTTCGTGTCGTATTGTTCGATCCGATCGATTCGCGCGAAGTGCCGGCCGGCGAGTCCGTCGAGGCGACGATGGCGCGCATCGTCGCGCCGTTCGAGGACTTCGTCAGGTCGCGTCCCGAGCAGTGGTACGGACTTCTGAACGTGCACAGGCGGATCGCCGAGAACGGAGGTGACGCAGCTTGAACGTCGAGTCGTCCGCTGGCGCCGCGCCCAGGCGCGTCGTCGCAATCGGAATAGACGGTGGGAGCTTCCGGGTGCTGCGCCCCTGGATGGCGGAGGGCCACCTCCCGAATTTCGCGAGGATTGCCCGCGAAGGAGCGGTCGGCACCCTGATGTCGACGATCCCCCCGCTCACACCTCCCGCCTTCGTTTCCTCGATGACCGGGAAGAACCCTGGCAAGCACAACATCTTCGATTTCGTCCGCGTTCCACGCGACGGTTATCGGCGTTCCGTCATCAATTCGACACACGTTCGGGGCAACAAGCTCTGGACGATTCTCAACCACTACGGCCGCAAGGCCGGTATCGTCCACTTTCCGGCCTCCTATCCGCCGGAACAGATCGACGGATTCATCGTTGGCGGCATCCTCACGCCCAAGGGTGTCGACTCGCACACCTGGCCGGTCGAACTTGCCGAAGAACTGCGCCGCGAAATTCCCGGCTACCGGATCTATCGGGGCCGCCAGCACCTGCAGGGCGACCTGGATGGCTATCTCGCGTCTCTTGTCGAGACGACGCAGGTGCACGCGGCCGAGGCGCTTTACCTGATGGAGAAGAAGCCGTGGGACTTCTTCTTCCTGATGTTCAAGTACACCGACGGCGCGAAGCACATCTACTGGAAGTTCTGGGACCGCGAACATCCTGCGTACCCCGGACCGAACCCGTACGAAAACGCAATCCTGGACGTCTATCGCCAGGTCGATGCCTTTCTCGGCAAGCTGCTCGACCGGCTCGACGGCGACACGACGCTGCTCGTTTACTCGGATCACGGGTTCATGTCGGTGCACACGTTCATCCACCTGCAGAACTGGCTGGCAAACGAAGGCTTCCTGACGGTCAAGACAGACGAGCAGCGCAAGATGCGCACGCTGATGGCGATGCACCATTACGGATTCCGGCGTGACAACCTCGTCGGCTGGCTCAAGCGCCACCACCTGGGATGGTTCCCGAAGCTCTTCCCGAACGCGGTCAAGGACAAGGTTCCACGAACGCGCCTTGGCATGAACGAATTCGCGCGTTTCATCGACTGGAAACGCACGCGCGCCTATCAGCTGGCGGAATCGGGACGGGGCGTGAACCTGCACATCAAGGGGCGCGAACCTCTCGGCTGCGTGCCGGCGGAGGGGCCCGAATACGAGACGCTGCGAAGCGAGATCATGGGTCGACTGCGTGAGCTACGCGATCCGAAAACCGGCGAGTCCGTCGTCGCCGGGATGTGGACAAAAGAAGAGGTCTACAGCGGGCCTTACCTGCGAAACGCACCTGACATCCTGATCGAGTTGAAGAAGGGCTACTGCTTCGCCGAGGGCTTTGGAAAGGACGTCTTCGTGAAGGCCGCGCGCGAGCCGTTCGACAAGTCGGCGAACCACGAGCTCGAAGGCGTTCTTTTCGCACGCGGGCCGAACATCCGGACTGGCGTCGAACTCGAGCCCACCGACGTTCTGGACATCGCACCGACCGTTCTCTATGCGATGGGTCTGCCCGTTCAGGAAGCGATGGACGGCCGGGCGCTGATGGAGCTCTACGACGACGCTTACGTCGCGGCAAATCCGGTGACATTCGACCGGATTCCGGAACCTGACGACCCGGCTGAAGGCTACGACTACTCCGACGACGAGATTGGCAGCGTTCAGGACGAGCTGAAGAGTCTCGGATATCTGTGAGCGCAACTGGCGTGATGGCGGCCGTTCGAGCGATGGCAGAAACCACTCAACAGGAAGCGGATTCCCGCAGGCTGGCGCTGCGAACGCTCGACGCCTCGGTCGGGCTCGCGCTGGACCGGCTCGACCGTCGCCGGCACCACATATTCGCGATCTGGCTCGAAGGACTTGCCGCGCACCTGTCTCCTTGCGTCCGAGAACTTGGAGTGACCCGAGCGCACGTTCGAAACCGGCCGATGCACTTTGGCGGGGCGAACGAGCACGTGATCCCGCGCATGCTCGAGAGCCATTACGCCTACGCGGCGTTCGGTCCACGCTGGTTCGACAAGCTGGGCTTCGACCTCGTTCACTTCCCCTTCCTCTTCGCGCCGTACTCGTGGGCCGGATCGCGCGTGGCTCGCGTGGTCACGATTCACGGTTCGGCGCGCAACGAAATGCCTTACGAAATGCGGAAGCGCTTCGGGATGGGAAAGCTCGCGCGCATGACCGAGGCGCTCGCCGGTTACGACGCAATTCTCGCCGTTTCGGAGAGCGCCAGACGCGAGGCGTCGGAGTTCTACGGCATTCCTGACGATCGCATTCGCGTCGTGCACGATGCGATAGGCGATCAGTTCCGTCCGGGACCTCCGTCGATGCAGGTCCTCGAGCGGTACGGCATCCGTCGTCCGTTCATCCTCTCGCTCTGCACGCTCCGCCCCAAGAAGAACGTCGGGACGACCGTCGCCGCTTTTGCCGGGCTGAGGCGTCGCGGCGCGCCACATCAGCTCGTGCTCGTTGGCGACAAAGCTCCCGGCTATACGGAGGTGGATGAGAGAATCGCCGAGCTCGGGCTCGAGGCCGACGTCGTACAGACCGGCTTCGTACCCGCCGCCGAGGTGCCGGAGTTCTACCGCGGAGCATCTCTGCTGCTCTTTCCGTCGTTTCACGAAGGCTTCGGCCTTCCCGTCGCCGAAGCTCAGGCGTCGGGCTGCCCCGTCGTGGCGACGAACGCCTTTTCGATCCCGGAGGTGAGCGGCGGCGCGGCCGAACTTGTGGACGATCCCCGCAGCGTCGACGAGGTCGCCGATCGAGCCTGGGCCATCCTCGAGGACGAGGCGCGCCGGAACGATCTGGTCGCACGCGGACTGGAGAACGTCAGGCGGTTTCGATGGGACAGAATCCTCGATACGACGATCGACGCTTACGAGTATGCGTTGGACCGCTCAGTGTCGCGGCGGGGAGGCCCCAGGTGAGTTCGCCACGAGCCATCATGATCGGCCTTGACGGAGCCACGTGGAACGTCCTGCGCCCCTGGGCGCTATCCGGCGAGTTGCCGAACCTGAAGCGGATCGTCGAAGGTGGCGCCACGGGCCCGCTACGCTCGACGCTTCCTCCCCTGACGCCGACGGGTTGGACATCGGCCGCGACCGGAAAGGCTCCGGGCAGGCACGGCGTCTACTCTTTCTTCCGGCCGATGCGCGCGAGCTATCGCCGCAATGTGCTCAACTCCCGCGACTGCCGGGCCGCGAAGATCTGGCAGATCGTGAACGCGTACGGAAGACGAGCCGGCATCGTCCATCTGCCCCTCACCTATCCCGTCGATCGCGTCGATGGGTTCATGGTGGGCGGAATGATGACGCCCACGACCGCGCGCGACGTGACTCATCCGCCGGAGCTCATCGATGAGCTCGAACGCGAGATCGACGGTTTCACTCTGAACGTCGACACGACCACCATAAAGACCGGCCGGCTCGACGAGTTTCTGGCCGACTCGATGGAGCACGTCCGCCGTCATCGCCGTGAAATGGTCCACCTGATGGACGCGAAAGAGTGGGACCTGTTCTGGATCATGTTCTACAACGTGGATCCGATCGCGCATTTCTTCTGGAAGTTCATGGATCCGCGGCACGTGGGCTATCCGGGGCCGAATCCGTTTTCGAATGCCGTCCTCGACATTTATCGCGAGGCCGACGCCGCAATCGGCGATGCACTCGACCGGCTCGGTCCCGGCGACCATCTGGTTCTGCTCTCGGACCACGGCATGGAAGCGACGCACACGAACGTCCACCTCACGTCGTGGCTGATCGACGAGGGATACCTCGTCCTCCGAAGCGAGCGGCGTCAGGCTACGAGCGAAGCGCTCTACCGCGCGGGGTTCCAGCGAGAGCGCCTCGTCTATGCGCTGAAGAAGGCGAAACTCGGATGGCTGCCGAAGCTCTTTCCCGAACGGATGAAGGACAAGGTTCCGCGCGCCCGGAAGACCTTCAAGGAGATCGAGAACAACGTCGACTGGTCGCAGTCCAGGGCGTACTTTCCGTCGGCCGGGGGCCGGGCTATATGGATCAACCTGAAGGGCCGGGAACCTGGCGGTATCGTCGAGCCAGGTGACTTCGAGGCGCTGCGCGCCGAGATCGTCGAAAAGCTGAAGGCGCTGCGCACGGAGGACGGAAAGCCCGTCGTGAGGCTCGCGCTCACGCGCGAGGAAGCGTACGAGGGCGCGTTTGTCGACGATGCTCCTGACATCGCCCTGCTCGCCGAGGACGGATTCTACTTTGCCGAGGGCATCGAGCGGCCGGTACTGAGATCGAACGGAACGAAGAACACTGAAAAGTCGGGCAACCATCACGTCGACGGCATCGTCGCGCTTTTCGGCGAAGGGGTGCGCCCCGGGTTGACGCTCGATGGAGCGCGAATCGTGGACGTTGCTCCGACGGTCCTGCATCTGATGGGGTTGCCGGCGCAGAAGGATATGGACGGACGTGTGCTCGACGAGGCGTTGACGGCGTCCTTCCTGAGGGATCGCCCGCTTGCGTACGACCAGGCACGCGTGGAAATCGACACTGCGGGATTCGATTATTCGGACGACGATCGTGGACAGATCGAGGCGCGACTCAAGGAAATGGGATATATGTGAGGTTCGACCGGCCCTCGGGCCGGCCGTAACGGGAGGCACACGAACATGCAGACGAAGAACGAACCGATCCTCATCGTGATTATGGCCTGCGCCCTTGCGTTGGGCGCGTGCTCGGGAGTCGGTCCAAAGAAGAAGGAAGCCACGGGCGAGCAGGCGAAGTCCGACTCGAAGGCTCTTTACGAACCCGATCTCTCCAAGCCGGACGGGCCACTGCTGCAGATGTTGCGCGCGGCGCAGGACCGGGATGAAGCGCTCTTCAGGGCTAGTTTTGCTCCGAACGTAGACACGGCCTGGATGTCCGAGGAAGGCTTCAAGAAGTTCCGGAAGAAGGTGCTCAGCAGCAACGTGACCCCGGTGCCCGAGAGTGCGCAGATGAACGGTGACAACGACGCCGTGGTTCGGTTGCGCAATGCGCGCGGCAAGGAAATTCCGGTGAAGGTCACGAAGATCGACGGCAAGTGGTTCATCGCGGAGATCGGCCTCGGCCAGAGGCTCATGAACCGGATGAACGAGAAGAATCCCCAGGCCGCGCCCGCTGCTCCTGCCGCGCCGCAGGGGAAGTCGTCCTGATGGGTATCCGTTTCTCGTGAGCGAACGGGTACTCGTCATCGGTCTGGACGGAGCGACGTGGACGGCACTGGATCCACTGATCGCGGAAGGCCGCATGCCCGCATTGGAGTCGCTCGTCGACCGCGGTTTCCGTGCGCCACTAACCAGCACGGTACCGCCGGTGACGGCGCCAGCGTGGTCCTCGTTCATTACCGGCCAGAACCCTGGACGCCACGGCATTTACCAGTTCTACGAGATCGATCCGTGGAGCGAGCGCGCACTCGGGCGTGGCGCCGAGACGTTCCTCGCCGAGCCAGGCGTGGTCGTGAACGGCAAGGCGCTCGGCGGCCCCAAACTCTGGGAGGTCGCAAGTGCGGCGGGCAAGCGTTGCGTCTCGATCAACCTGCCGATGACGTATCCCCCATCGCCGATCAACGGGCTGATGGTCACCGACATGCTCACGCCACCTGGAAGCAGGCGGTTCACGACTCCGCCTGAGCTCGCCGCCGAGCTCGACGATTACGAGATCGATCTGACGCCGCGCGAGAAGGACTTCACGTCGACCGACGACGCATTTCTGAATCGGGCGGAGATCGTGCTCGACAAGCGGGGACGCGCGGTTCAGCGTCTGTTCGAACGCGAAGAGTGGGATCTTTTCGTAGCTGTGTTCACGGAAACCGACCGAATCCAGCACAGGTACTGGCAGTACCTCGATCCTGCGCTGGCCTGGAGCCACGGCCACGAGCACGAGGACGTCAGGCAACGAGTCCTGTCGCTCTACGAGCGGCTCGACGGACACATCGGACGGCTGCTGGACGCCGCGGGCGATCGTTATCGCGTCGTGCTCGTGTCCGACCACGGCTTCGGCTCCGCGGCGTTTCGGCGGATCAACATGCCGGTGCTTGCCGGCGCGATCGGGCTCGGCAGCAAGCCTCCCGCATCGTCCCGGCTCGCGAAACTCGGCCTAACGAAGAAGCGGTTTTACAAGTACGCGGGTTTCCTGGTTCCGGACGGGCGGCTGCGCAACGCCGAGCGCATGGCGCGAGACCGCGCGCTCCGCGACGTAAAGGGCAAGCTCGTAAAGCTGCATGACTACATCGGGGGCGTCTGGATTCACGCGGCATCGCGCGGAGGCCCGGTGCCGGACGAGGATGTGCCGAAGTTCCGGGACAGCATCATCGACCGGCTGCGATCGCTCATCAATCAGGGCACCGGCACCCCGATCGTCGCGGGTGCGATGCCGCGCGAGTTGGTGTTTTCCGGCGAGCGCGTTGCCAGCGCTCCGGACGTTATTTTCTTCCTCGACGATCGGTACGGCCTCGATCCGACACCACGCGAGGAGGCGCTCATCTACAAGTGGGATCCGCCAAACACCGGAACGCACCGGTCCGACGGCATCTTCCTCGTTGCCGGCGACGGAATCGCAAAGAGCGATCCGGCGACGCCGCTTCGAATCGAGGATTGCGCTCCGACGATCCTGCATCTACTCGGGTTGCCGGTCCCCGCCGCGATGGACGGACGGGTAATGGCAGAAGCGTTCGAGCCGGACTTCCTGTCGGCGCATCCGGTGCAGATGTCTGGCGAGAGCTACTCGACGCCCGCTCAGGGCGGAGAGTGGGATTCGGACGACGAGCAGGCCGAGATAATGGAACGGCTGCGCGGCATCGGGTACGTGGAGTGAGCCCGGGCGACCCTCGCGGCGCTCGCGATCGCGCGCGCCCGAAGCGTCGGCCCCTGGTCGCTATCGCCGTCGACCGGCTCGACCGGCGGCGCCATACTTTCGGGTTGCTGCTCGAGCACCTCGTGGCGGCACTTCGCGACGAAGCGCCGGACCTCGACATTGTTTTGGTGCGCGATCGCGGCCGGACGGACATCCGCGTCGCCGGCGTCCGCGAGCTGTTCGTCCCGGCGGCGCTCGCGCGCACGGCGGCATACTCGCGGCTCGCGCCGCTGTGGTTCCAGCGCCACGGCGTCGCGCTCGTTCACTTCCCGTTTCTCTTCGCCCCGGCGTCGTGGGCGGGCACGTCGCTTCGAAGGGTCGTGACGATCCACGGCGCGTCGCGCGCGGCGCTCGACGAGGATCTCGTCGCGAAGTTCTCGGACGCGGAGTTGTCGAAAACGCGGCGGCGGCTCGCGGCCTTCGATCGCGTGCTCACCGTCTCGAACTCGGCGAAGCTCGAGGTCGTCGAGCACTACCGGGTGCCGGCGGATCGCGTGACGGTCGTCTACAACGGAGTCGGCGCCGCGTTTCGTCCCGATGCACGCAACGCCGACGCCCTCGAGAAGTACGGCGTGAAGCCGCCGTACCTGCTCACGATCTCGACGATCAAGCTGAAGAAGAACGTCGTCGCGTCCGTGCGCGCGTTCGCCCGCCTTCGTGAGCGCCACCCGGACATGCCGCATGCGCTCGTGCTGGTCGGGTACACGATGGCGGGCTACACGGAGGTCGACGACGAGATCCGCCGGCTCGGGCTCGAGGAGCACGTCGTGAAGACCGGTTGGACGGAGAGTGCGGACATTCCGGCGCTCTATGCGGGCGCGGATCTCGTCGTGTTTCCGAGCCTCCACGAAGGCTTCGGCCTGCCGGTCGTCGAAGGAATGGCGAGCGGCGTCCCGGTCGTCGCATCGAACGTGTGTTCGATTCCCGAGGTCGGCGGCGACGCGATCCTGCTATTCGATCCAACGGACGTAGACGCGATCGTCGACGCCGCCGAGCGGGCGCTCTTCGATCCTCGAGTGCGCCGCAGCCTCGTCGATCGCGGCCTCCGGCGCGCAGGGTCTTTTACCTGGGCTGAAGCGGCCCGCCGCACGGCGGCCGTCTATCGCGGGTTGCTGGGTTCTGTCTCGAGCGAACTCTGACAGCGCAGAAGGCGCGATAGTACCGTAGCCCACGGCGCAAGCCGGGGGGTACGGCGGTGAGCGAAGCGATCCGCCGTAACCCCCGGTACGCACCCCAAGAAGGGTTTCGACCGCGGAGCGGTCGCATTGAGTCTTGAAGGATGCGACTTACGTCGTGCCAGTAGCGATGGCGACTGTGCGACCGCTCCGCGGTCGGCGCGACTGGCGCGGCGGTTCCGCGGGTCGCGCGGCGAAGTTCGCGTGCCCGCTCGACGATCGCGGTGACGACGGCACTGAGTTGGCTTCGAGGACGACCCGTTGATCGGACGTTTGTTTGGATCTATTCGGCGGGGTGGCGTCGCTCCCTGGCTACCGCCTATTCCCCTCCGAATCCGAGACCGCTTCGATCCGATCGCGGGCCGGATTGCCGCCGCTCTGGCCGTCCTCGCGCTCGCAGCAGGTGCGTGGGCATTCTGGCTCTTCCAGAACCACGAGCGGAGTCCCACTGTTACAACCGGTCGATCCGCTCTGACAGATTCGCTCGCGCCTGCGCGCAGGCCGCCTTGTTCGGCATTGCGCTACCTCGCACGGCTCCGCGACGCCCGGTGACCGTAGTTCAGCTTCACCTGGTAGAGCACTCCGTGGTCGCTCGCGACGCCGGGCCGGTAGAGCACGGTCTGCGGCACCGGATCCGCTTTCGCGAGCGATCGCGTTCCGTCCGAGCCCGCGTCCTTCTCGGCGCTCGTCCACGGCCTACCAGCGCCGCCCTCCATCTCCAGCCGGCCGGCCTGGCCGCCCCATAACCGCTCCCACGTCGCGACCTGTTCCTCCGTCAACCGCTGCTCGCTGTCCGTCACCGTCACGCCCTCGATCGGCTTCGGCGACACTATGATCGTGACGCTCTCCGCCACGTGTTCCGGCCGGCTTTTTCGCAACGTGAAGAACGGAGGCGCATCTCCCTGCGCGGGAAGCTCGATGACGCGGCCCACGCTTACCTGGTTGTCGCCGCCCCGCGCCCTCGTCGTCGGAAAGATGAGGATCGGTTCGCCCCGCGTGCCATTGGCGTATTCTTCGCGATTGATCACATACAGGTAACCCGTCCGCGCCGCCTCGATGCTGATCCGCAGGCGATCTCCCTGCGCGAGCCGAGTCGACGACGACACACGCTGCGGCACCCACTCCGCGTCTTCCTGACCGTTGTGCGTGATGATCCGTTCACCAGCGTCCGACCGCCGCGCCGGTCGAAGCCGCCACATCGTCACACCCACGACCGTGTCCGCGGTGACACCGGCCACCGGCACCTTCGGCGTCGCAATCCGGTAGATCCGTTTCGAGCGGCTCCCTCTGGCCGCCGTCCCCGCCGCGGGGGCGATATACGCCGTATTCCACAGGTGTCGAGTTCCGTCGTCCGGTCCGGCGGAATCCTGGGCGCCCACCCCGGCGAGCGAAAGTTGAGTGAAGAGACCGACGGCGAACAGGCAGATCCATTTCCTCATGGTTTGCACCCCCTTTCATCACGGAAACCGTAACCCGCCGGAAAATGCCCTCACGCTATCGCCACTCTCCCTGCAGGACGAAGGCGCTCCAGAAATACGGCGATCGCCACTGCTTCTGCTTCCACATCTCGACCTGAGCCCCGCGCAGCGCCGCCGCGGGCCGCTCGCCACGCTTCAGCATCCGTTCGTAGAACCTGGCCATCAACTCGGACGTCGCCCGGTCGTTCACGTTCCACAGGCTGACGACGACCCGTGCCGCACCCGCGTACATGAACCCGCGCGTCAATCCGACGAGCCCCTCGCCCTTCACGTCCTTTCCCAGCCCCGTCTGGCACGCACTCAGCACCACGAGGTCCGCGGGCAGCTTCAGATTGTAGACATCGTTCGCGCGCAGGAAACCGTCCGTCGGGTTCCCGTCCGCATCGACCATGGACAGCACGAGCGACGACAACCCCGGCCGCTCGGTGTCCAGCAGTCCGTGAGTCGCGAAATGGACGTACCGGTACTGGGAAAGCTCGCCGCCGAGTACCGCGTCGCGATTCGCCTTGAAGTCGACCGCGCCGAAGCCCGAGTCTGGCGGCACGAGCGAGATCAGTCGCGTCGCCTCCTGCCGGGTGAACGGAAGTCGAGGGATCACGAGCCGAGTCGTCGCCGCCGCGCCGTCCTTCGACTTATCGGCGAGGTGCTCGATGGTGCGCGCATCGTTCACCGCAAGCGACTGCATCGGCCCCTTGTCGCTGGCCTTTCGGGCAACCGCCTTGAGCCGCACGTCCGACGGGTCGAACACCGGATCGGCGACGACGGCCAGAAGTTTCGGGGCAGGCTGCCGGCCAGCAATCTCCAGACGCTGAATCGCCAGCGCCGAAGCGGACGGCAGGCTTACGACTTCGTGATCCACGACGAGCGGACGCCCGTCCGCTGAGGCCGGAGCGGGTAACACCGCAAACGGAACGTACTGAAGTGCGCCGTCCGCCACCACGACCAGACGCTTCGTCCCAAGCTCGCCCGCGACCGGCGCGAGCACCATCCTGGCGAGCTCGCCGGCAGCAGCCGAGGCATCGGTATTGCGCACTTTCAGAAGTCCGTAGACGTCGAGGGCGCGTTTCTCGATCTCGGTTCCCTTCGGCAGCTCGAAGCTCTTGAGCGAATCGCTGGTGATCGCCCACACGTAGCTGCGGTCCGCACCAAGCGCGTACTCGAGCATCAGCGTGTCAGGGTCGAGCTGCGCCTGGATCTGTTTCAGATCGAGCGGCTCGGGCTGCGCAAGTGACGCGTAGTGAGGATTGTTCTTCCGAATCGCGACCTGCGCCCGCTCGAGCTCGGTCTCGATCTGGCCGATCTCGAGTTTGAGCGCGGCGGCTTTCTCGGGAGTGTCGGTCCTGGTCCGCGCTTTCTCGTTGAGCCGTCGGGCAAGGACCTGCTCGCGTTCCAGAAGCGCCGGATCCACGCCCTTCCGGAAGTCCGTTCCTGCCTCCACGAGCAGATCGAGAAGGCTGCGGGCTCGCTGCCGCTCGCTGACGTTGACCGCCAGGGCATCGAATCCCCTGGAAGGGTCCGCCTTGTGCTGGCGCATAAGGATGTCGGTGTAGAGCTGATACGACGTCTGGACGGACGCGAGAAGCGACGTGCGCGATGCCGGGCTGACCTGATCGGCCCGAAGCGACTCGGCTACCTTCAGTGCCTCCTCGATACGCGTGCGCGCCGAGGCCAGGTTATCGCGGTCGTTCTCGGTCCAGGCCAGGTTCTGGAGTGCAGTCAGTTCGTACTCGGGATTCTTCACCTCTCGGGCAAGGGCAAGCGCCTGCTCCGAATTCGCTATCGCCTTGTCGTACTGACGTTGAGATCGATTCAACTGAGCCAGCGCGTTCAACGTGCCTGCCTCGTGCGGCCGCGACTTGATGTTGCGAAAGATGGCCAGAGCCTGTTCGTAGTATTCGGCTGCCTTCGCCGGCTGGCCCAGCTTGTAACTCACCGAGCCCAGCGACCGGAGCGTGAAGCCTTCCACTGTCACATCCTTCTGTTCGCGGTTGATGACCAGAGCCTGCTCGAGAAACTCGTTGGCTTTGTCGAGTTGACCAAGCGTGAGATAAACGCCGCCCATGTCACCAAGAGTCCGTCCCTCTGCGTAGCGGGTCCTGGTCTCGCGCGCGATCGCGAGCGACTGCTCGGCATACTCGAAGTACTTGTCGTAACGGCGAAGCGCGGAATATGCGTTCGCGATATAGGCGAGCGTGACGCCCTCATCGCGGCGCATCTTCAGTTCACGCTGGACCGCAAGGGCCATCTCGAAGTACTCGATGGCCTTCTCGTAGCGGCTCAGCGACTGGCTTGTAATACCCAGGCCGTTCAACGCGCTCTCCTCGCGGCTTCGGTCCTTCATTTCGCGGAATATCGCCAGCGCCTGCTCGAAACTGGAGATTGCTTCCTGCGACCGGCTCGCGCCGAGGTAAGCCCAACCGACATCGGCGAGCGTACCTCCCTCGCCGGACCGATCCTTCAACTCGCGCTTGATTGCCAGTGCCTGCTCGTAAAACGGAATGCCCCGGTCTGGGACGCGCATCGTGTTACCGACAATGCCAAGGTCGTTGAGCGTAGCGCCTTCGCCGCCGCGGTTTTTCAGTTCGCGCTGAATCGCCAGCGCCTGTTTACCGTAATCGACAGACTTCTCGTACTCCCGCGTGCTGTAACAGAACCCGCTGAGCGCTGTCAGCGCTGCGGCTTCACGGGCACGCAGGTTCGACTCGCGGGCGGATGCCAGCGCCTGCTCGTATGACGCAAGCGCCTTCTCCTGCGAACCGGTGCCAAAATGCGCGTCTCCGATGCCGCCCAGGGTGACGGCAATCCACGACGGTTCTTTCAACTCGCGCCAGATCGCGAGTGCCTGCTCGAGCTTCTCGATTGCCTTAGGCGCCGCTTCCGGACCGGACTTTCGAAGCGCAATGCTCTCGAGCATCAAGGTCTGCGCGGCGAGAAACTTGCGATCCGGCTCGGAGGCCTGCGACTGGATCGTCGCCTCGAGCCGATAGGCGCCGCGCCACGTCGATACGCTGCGCACTTCAAGTCGATAGTCGCCGGCCGTGGCGACCTCGGCGGCGAGCACATCCTGCTCTCCGATGCCGGTGAAATCCACTTCCCCGACCGGCGTGCCGTCTGGCGCCGAAAAAGCGAGGGCACCGTCGATGGACCTCTGATCAAGCCGGACTCGAACGAACTGGCCCGCCGTCAGTGCGATCCTGTATGTCTGCGACTCCCCACCGGCTATCTCGCGCTCGATCGGTTTATCGACGCCGAACTGCTGTGCCTCCGGGCCTGACTGGCCGTTCACAGCCGGAGCGAAACACGGAACGAGCAGCAGAGCGAGCAGTATGCGAGTGTTCCTGGACATACGACCTCCATCCAAGCGACCGTAGTTTAGTGGGGAGCCCCCTCACGGAGACACGAGTAGCGGACGGGTCAGCGGTGCGAGAGCCGAATGATGTGAACGAGGATATCACCGCGCGCGCGCACCGTCGCTTCGGCAGTGGTCTCGTTTCGCTCGACCGTGGTCGCGGTCGGGGTATTGGCTTCGAGAAAGGCGTCGACGCCAGCGCGCTTGCCCGCGTCGCTGACGAACCCCTTGTCCTTTTCGTTCGAGAACGCCTTGAGGGCCTCGAGTTCGGCGACCTCTCGATCGGCCCACACCAGCCAGATCTTCTCGGTGCCCGACTGGCCGTCGAACTGAAACCACTCTGGCTCGGGAATGCCGACCTGGCGGTTTGCGTCGAGAAATGCGGACCCGTTGGCGGTCGTCGGAAACATCACGATGTACGATGGCTTGCCTGAGTCGAGCTCCGGTCCCTCGTTCAAGAGATACAGATACCCGCTCTGCGAACTTCCGATGTATAGCCGAAGCCTGTAGTCCTTCTCGAAGTTGATGTCGTCGCGAAGGCGAATCGGCTCGAGGTAGGGCTTGCCGTTCCGGTACTTCTGAACCTCGATCGAGTAGCGGATGGAGCGTTCGGGCGCCGCGACGGCCTCGGTAGCCGGAGGCGCCGGCGGCCGGAGATATGGCAATACCACGGCAACGCCGGCGGAAACGGCGAAGACGAGCCCGACGGCAACGAGAACGAGGCGCATACGGCTCTTCCTCCCGCGGCTCGGAGGTTGCTCCGCCGGAATCCGGCCCTTCTCCATCTTCTCGCGCCGCTCGCCGATCGCGAGCTCATCCCTAAGGTCCTTCAGATCGGCAAGCAGTTCGTGCATCGACTGGTAACGATCGCGACGGTCCTTCCGCATCGCCTTCCCGACAATGCGCTCGAGGCCGGACGGAACCCCCGGCGCCACCTCGGACAGCGGATCGGGCTCGCTACCGATGATCGCGGCCGCCACATCCAGGCTCGTGTCGCCCGAAAACGGGGCGCGCCCCGCGATCATTTCATAGATCACGACGCCCAGACTGAAGATGTCGGTCCTGGAATCGGTAACAAGGCCGCGTGCCTGCTCGGGTGACATGTATCTCGGCGTTCCGATGACCATCCCGGGCTTCGTGCTGTTCATGATCGCGGTGCTGAAATGCGAGTCCACGCTCGCGTCGGCCGCCGGTTGCGCCTGTGCGAGCTTCGCGAGCCCGAAGTCGAGCACCTTCGCGTAGCCGTCGCGCCTGATCATGATGTTTTCGGGCTTGATGTCCCGGTGAACGATCCCGGCCTTGTGCGCCGCTTCGATCGCGCCGGCAACCTGAGTCGCGATATCGAGCGCCTCGGACGCCGCGAGCTTCCCGCGGGCCAGATGGCCGCGCAGCGTTCGGCCCTCGATGAACTCCGTCGCAATGAAATGCGTGCCGTCGGCGTCGCCGATTTCATGAATCGTGATGATGTTCGGATGATTGAGCGCCGAAGCCGCCTTGGCCTCCTGGACGAACCTGCGCAATCGATCCTCGCTGTCCGTGAAGCGGCCTGGAAGCAGCTTGAGAGCGACCTTGCGGCCCAGCTGCGAGTCCTCGGCGAGAAAGACCTCGCCCATTCCCCCCTTGCCGATCGGCGAAACGACCGTGTAGCGGCCCAGCATTCGACCCGGCTGAACCTCGTGTATCGTGTCCGCGATCGCATCGAGCGCTGCATCGACTACAGGCGCCCCCATGAACGTGCCCTCGCGTGCATCCGCCTCGAGCAGCGCCTCCAGCTCGATACCTAGCTCCGGTTCGGACTCCCTGATCCGAGAGACGAAGGCCGCCCTCTCGTCTCCGCCGAGTTGCGCGGCTTGATAAAAGAGCTGCTCGAGACGACGCATGTCAGCGGGAGGGATCATGCGGCTTTATGCGTCGAGCTCGCGGCGAAGCCAGGCCCTGGCAAAATTCCAGTAGCGCTCTACTGTCGCGTGCGAGAGATGCATTGCCTCGGCTGTTTCTTCGATTGTGAGGCCACCGAAATAGCGCAGCTCGACGACGCGGCTGTAGCCGGCCTCAGTCTCGGCAAGACGCTTCAACGCCATATCCAGCAGGAGCAGATCGATCTCGGGCTTTGTTCCGACGCGATCGGCCTCGCCAAGAGACAGCATGAGCTGGTTGCCGCCACGCTTCGCAGCGTGCCGCCGTCGCGCGTGATCGACAAGTATGTCGCGCATCAACTTTGCCGCCAAACCGAAGAACTGCGCGCGGTTCTCGAACGTGATCGACGACTGATCGGTGAGTTGAACATATGCCTCGTGAACCAGCGAAGTCGCCTCGAGCGGGCGAGGACCCGGCCGGCGCCGCAGGTAAGAGGCCGCCAGACGACGAAGCTCGACGTAGACCAGCGGCACGAGCTCGTCGAGCGCGGCCTTGTCACCACCGCTCCAACGAGCAAGCAGTATGGTGACGTCGTGCTGTGTAGGCACACCTGATGTGGGCATGGTGACCTGAGTCTCTCTGGGAATCGCCAAACCTTGCGAGGCTACAGTTTGACCGGCCGGAGAGAAGACATCAAGCCTTGATTTCAACGTGTGGTGGGCCAGGTTGAAATGCCGGCCCGGCGTCAATGCGAGGTACGTGTCGCCACCGATTGCGGAATGTCAGGCCCGAGCCGATGCGCAGCGCTCCGGCTGCACACGTTACAAGGTCTTATCTACCCGATACTCGTCAATCTGGATGGCAGGCTGCAGCCGTGGCGGACCGGAACGCGGTCGGGGAGGGTGGCGAGGAGGGATGTATGGAATCGTCCGATCGCGCGGACGGGGGAGCCGGCCCGGTGCTGGCGCTCCGGGCCCGGCT
>JAJTWZ010000027.1 GCA_021463145.1 Blastocatellia bacterium
GGAGATCGAGCTGATCACGCCGATCGCGATGGAGAAGGGACTGAGGTTCGCGATCCGCGAGGGCGGACGGACCGTCGGCGCCGGCACCATCACGGACATTGTGGAGTAGGAGTTCAGATCATGCCGCGCGACAACATCATTCTGCAGTGCACCGAGTGCAAGAACCGGAATTACTACACGGACAAGAACAAGAAAACGAAGACCGAGCGTCTCGAATTCAAGAAGTTCTGCAAGAAATGCCGGGCGCATAGACCGCATCGCGAGACGAAGTAGCTCGCAAGGGAACGACAGCAACCACAGGGGTATAGTGTCAGCGGCTAGCACGGCGGTCTCCAAAACCGTAAGGCCGGGTTCGAATCCTGGTACCCCTGCCAGATCAAGTTGACCGAAACAGACGTGACCAAGGAAGCATCGATGGACTCAGCCGAAATGCCGGAGGTATCCAAACCGGCACCGCGAGCCAGTTCCGGGGGCGGCTTCATGTCGAAGCCAGTCCAGTTTCTCCGGGACGTGCGCCTCGAACTGAAGAAGGTTTCGTGGCCGGCGCGCAATGAAGTCGTTTCGACAACGGTCGTCGTGATGATCGCGGTCGTCTTTTTCTCCGCCTTCCTGTGGGTGGTCGACAATTTGCTCGAGCTCTTCTTCACGCAGCTCGAGAAGTGGCTGGTTTAGAACGGACATTCGCGATCGAAATGCCGAAGCGCTGGTTCATCATTCACACCTACTCGGGTTACGAGAAGAAAGTCCGGGACAGCCTCGTCAGCCGGGTGAAAGCCTACGGCATGGAGAGCCAGATCTCGGAGGTTCTCGTGCCCACGGAGACCGTCGTCGAGTTGCGCGGATCGAAACGCGTCGAGACTCCTCGGATGTTGTTCCCGGGGTACGTGCTCGTTCACCTCGAGGTCGACGACAAGGACGAGGTCGGCAAGGAAGTCTGGCACACGATCAAGGCGACGCCGAAGGTCACCGGATTCGTCGGCGGGCAGAAACCGACGCCGCTCAAGGACGAAGAGGTGGATCAGATTGTCCACCACGTCACGGAGGCGGCCGAGCGTCCGAAACCGCGCGTGTCGTTCATCCAGAGCGAAACGGTGCGGATCATGGAAGGCCCGTTCAAGGGATTCACGGGTGTTGTCGAGGAAGTGAACTCGGACAAGAGCACTCTCAAGGTAATGGTTACGATCTTCGGTCGGTCGACTCCGGTGGAGTTGGACTTCCTGCAGGTCGAAAAGCTTTCGTTTTCTGACGAGGAATAGCCGGGCGGCTCTTGGGCGCGAAGCCCACGCAAACCGGCAAATGAACTGGAGGAGGAGGGTCCTCGATCGATTCGGCGGGCCCTGGCAGTCAGCGTTATGGCGAAGAAAGTCATCGGGATGGTGAAGCTTCAGATTCCGGCAGGCAAGGCCAATCCGGCCCCGCCCGTCGGTCCGGCGCTCGGTCAGCATGGCGTCAACATCATGGAGTTCTGCAAGGCGTTCAACGCCAAGACGCAGAATGCTGGCGATCTGAAGATCCCGGTCGTCATCACCGTATACGCCGACCGGTCGTTCAGCTTCATCACCAAGACGCCTCCGGCGCCTGACCTCCTGATGAAGGCGGCTGGCGTGGAGAAGGGTTCGCCGACGCCGAACAAGACCAAGGTTGGCTCGGTCACTCGCAAGCAGGTCGAGGAAATCGCCCAGCTCAAGATGCCCGACTTGAACTGTTTCCGGCTCGAGTCGGCGGTGAAGACGATCGAGGGCACGGCCCGGAACATGGGATTGACGATCAGCGACTAGACGACGGGAAAGTCCCGTCACGGTCGTTCTGCAGGGAGTGCCTTCGGGCACGCAAGGACCTGAAAGGAGCCGAAATGGCAGGCAAGAAGTTCCGCGCGGCGGCGGAAAAGGTTGAAAGTCAGCGTCGATACGCGCTCCACGATGCCGTGGTGCTGGCCAAGGAAGTTGCCTTCGCGAAGTTCGACGAGACGCTGGAAGTGACCATGGTCCTCGGCGTCGATCCCCGGAAGGCGGATCAGATGGTTCGCGGGACGGTCGTGCTTCCGAACGGTCTCGGAAAGAACAAGCGCGTGCTTGTCATCGCGTCGGCCGACAAGGCCCAGGAAGCGCGTGACGCCGGTGCCGACGAAGTCGGAGCCGAGGACGTCGTCGAGCGCATCAAAGGCGGGTGGCTCGACTTCGATGCGGTCATTGCCACGCCCGACATGATGCGGCTGGTCGGTGCGCTCGGAAAGGTACTCGGTCCGCGCGGTTTGATGCCCAATCCGAAGACCGGAACCGTGACGCTCGACGTGGCGAAGGCCGTCGAAGAAACCAAAGCCGGCAAGGTCGAGTATCGCGTCGACAAGACGGGCGTCATTCATTGCGGCGTCGGAAAAGTGTCGTTCGAAACTGACAAGCTCGTCGAGAACGCTCAGGTGCTCATCGATGCCGTGCTCAAGGCGAAGCCGTCGGCTGCGAAAGGCAAGTACGTAAAGGGCGCCGTCGTGGGAACCACGATGGGTCCCGGCATCAAGATCGAAGTGGTCGCCTAGGAGCGAGGAGGAAGCAGTGAAGACACGGAAGCAGAAGAACTCCGCCCTCGAGGCGCTCAAGGGCGATTTCACCAACGTCGGCAACGCATACCTCGTTGATTTCAAGGGGATGACGGTGTCGGAGGACGCCGAGCTTCGCGAGGCCGTGGCCAAGGCGAAGATCACGTACCGGGTGGTGAAGAACACTCTCGCGCGGCTCGCGGTCGAAGGCACGCCGCTCGAGCCCATCCGCGACAAGTTCGTCGGGACGACTGCAATTGCGACGACGCCGGACGATCCCGTCACGACGGCAAAGGTCCTATCGGAGTTCGCGAAGAATCACGCCAAGTTCGTGTTCAAGGCGGGCATCGTGGACGGTCGCGTCATCGACGTGGCCGATATCGAAAAGCTTGCGACGATGCCGTCCAAGGAGGAACTCATCTCGAAGATGATGTACGTCCTCAACAGCGGTGCGCAGCGGCTTGCGACGGTTACCTCGGCGGTAGCACGCGACCTGACGATCGTCGTCAACGAAGCAATGGCCAAGGAGCGATAGCTGCTCCCGGCGCTCGACCGTCCGCAACCGGGTGGTGTCCTGTTTGGTCCCCACGGGCGCTGATGGCTGGTTTTGAATATTGAAGAATCAGATGAAAAGCGCGAAAGCGCTGTGGAAGGAGTGACCTCACAATGGCTGATACGGCAAAGCTCCAGGGCATCCTGGACCAGATCAAGGAACTGACGCTGCTCGAGGCGGCGGATCTCGTGAAGATGATGGAAGAGGCGTTCGGCGTCTCGGCGGCGGCGGCGGCAGTTGCCGCGGCGCCTGCCGGCGCGGTTGCAGCCGCTCCTGTCGAGGAAAAGGATGAGTTCGACGTCGTACTCGCAGCGTTCGACGCCGCGAAGAAGATCGGAATCATCAAGGTCGTTCGCGAGTTGACCGGTCTCGGTCTGAAGGAAGCGAAAGACCTCGTCGAAGCTGCGCCCAAGTCCCTCAAGGAGGGCGTTGCCAAGGCCGAGGCCGAGGCAATGAAGGCGAAGCTGGCCGAGGCCGGCGCGACCGTCGAGCTCAAGTAGAAGAATCCGACTCGGCGTGGGGCGGCGGACGCGCAACTATGCGCTGACGGCGCACCACGCCAACTCGGCGGATTGTCGACTCTTGCCCGGACCGGTTCCGGAACGGAGTATCTGGTGAAGGCGGGGAACGATTCGGACGACCCAGCCAAGACAGCACGCGAGTTTGCGGCCGGTGGAGGTGTCCCTCCGCGCGGTCGCGTTGTCGCGTTTTTCGGAGGAGGCTCGGTGAGCTGTCTCAAACGAGACTCGAATCCCCGGGAATCGCTGTCGTTCGAGCGACATTTCGCCATTGGGGAATTGCGCCGGCTCGCGACGTTGGACGTGACGCCGAAATGCGAGAGCGCGAAACGTGATTTTGTGACCCGTGCCGCGGCTCGGGGGTGAGGAAGCAAAGGGAAGATGACTTGCCGAGCGATTCCGGGTGCCGTCCCTCGATGGAAGGGCGCGCCGTTTCGGATTGAGATCGCGTCGACGACCCTTGTTGCCAACCACTCCTGCAATCCGAGGCGATGAACCTGGAGCGACCCACAGAATGTCTACGCAGATGATCGATGGAAACGGGCGGCATCGCCACGACTTCTCCCGGATCAATACGACGGTGCGCATTCCGAACCTCATCGAGGTTCAGCGCCAGTCGTACAACCGGTTCCTGCAGATGGATCTGCTGCCGACCGAACGCGACCTCGCGGGCCTGCAGGCAGTCTTCACGTCGGTGTTTCCAATCACCGATTTCCGCGGCACTTCACAGCTCGATTTCGTCGAGTATCGGATCGGATCGTGGCAGTGCAAGTGCGGCCAGATGGAAGGCCTCCACCACCTGCGCTCCAACTGCCGGAGCTGCGGCTCGGTCATCCGCGTCGATCCGCTGTCGGGCGACGACGTCCTCTGCGGAGAGTGTGGAACGCTCAACAAGAACGTGATCAACCTGTGCGATGTCTGCGGCGAGCCCGTCACGCTCAAGCACAAGTACGAAGTCGACGAGTGCCAGGAGCGCGGTATGACCTTCGCCGTTCCTCTGCATGTGAAGATCCGGCTCACGGTCTGGGACGAGGACGAAGAGACGCGTCAGCGCTCGATTCGCGACATCAAGGAAGAAGAGGTCTACTTCGGCGATATCCCGCTGATGACCGATAACGGCACGTTCATCATCAACGGAACCGAACGCGTCATCGTCAGCCAGTTGCATCGCAGTCCGGGCGTCTTTTTCGAGCGCGCGAACAACAACACCTACTTTCTCGCGAAGGTCATCCCGTACCGCGGCTCGTGGGTCGAGTTCGAGTACGATGCCAAGAACCTGCTCTATGTGCGCATTGACCGGAAGCGCAAGTTTCTCGCAACGGTGTTCCTTCGCGCGCTTGGCCTCGTCGAGAAGCTCGACTTCTCCAGAATCCATTCGGATTCGGAACTCGAGGACGCGATCAAGCGTTCGCAGTACGGTGATGCCGAACTGCTCAGGACGTTCTACGCCACACAGACGATCCATATCCACAGTGGCCGCCTGACGATCACGACGGGGCCCGGCATCGCCGCCCTGAAGCCCAGCGCCGACATCAAGGACAAGTCGGGCGAAGTCATCGTGAAGGCCGGCAAGAAGATCTCGAAGCGAGACATCGACCTCCTGGAGAAGGCGAAGATCAAGGAAGTCGAGATCGACGTTGCGGATCTCGAAGGCGCGCTATTCGCCAGCGACGTGATCACCGCGGAAGGCGAAGTGCTGGCCGAGACGAACGGCGAGATCGACGCGAAGGCCATCTCCGGTCTCACGACTGGCGGCGTCGAAGCGTTCGAGGTGTTCTTCCCCGAACGCGACGACATCGGCGTCGTGTTGAGCCAGACGCTCAAGAAGGACGCAATCAAGGAGCCGTCCAACGCGATCCTCGAGATCTACCGGAAGATGCGCCCCGGTGATCCGCCGACGATCATGACGGCGTGGAACCTCTTCAAGGGGATGTTCTTCGACGAGCGGAAGTTCGACTTCTCGCGCGTGGGCCGCCTGAAGTTCAACATCAAGATGGGCTACGAGCAGATGCAGCGGATTTCCGAGCAGACGCTCACGCCGAAGGACTTTTACGCCGTAATTTCCTACGTGCTTGGCATGCGGAAGGGGAACGGCGAACCGGACGACATCGACCATCTCGGAAACCGTCGCGTGCGCGCGGTGGGCGAACTGCTGGAGAACCAGTTCAGGATCGGTCTCGTCCGGATGGAGCGGGCCATCAAGGAGAAGATGTCCATTCATCAGGAAATGCAGACGGCCATGCCGCGCGACCTGATCAATGCAAAGCCGGTCACGGCAGCCGTGCGCGAGTTCTTCGGATCCTCCCAGCTCTCGCAGTTCATGGACCAGACGAATCCTCTTTCCGAGATCACGCACAAGCGGCGTCTCTCGGCTCTTGGACCGGGCGGCCTGTCACGCGAGCGCGCCGGCTTCGAAGTCCGGGATGTCCACCCGACGCACTACGGGCGCATCTGCCCGATCGAGACGCCGGAAGGTCCGAACATCGGACTGATCTCGTCTCTTTCGTGCTTTGCACGGATCAACGAGTTCGGTTTCATCGAGTCTCCGTATCGGAAGGTCGAACAGAACCGCGTCGTCGACTATGCACGCGTGCTTTCGGGCGGCGATACGGACCTCGTGGTTGGCTCGCACATCCCGGTTGCAGACATCGAGAAGGCGAACAAGAAACTCACCGACAAGCAGACGCCGGCCGAGTTCGAGCCTTACCCGTTCTATATGTCTGCGTGGGAAGAAGACAAGCATACGATCGGCCAGGCGAATATCGCTCTCGACAAGCAGGGCCGGATCGTCAACGAACGCGTGAATTCGCGTCGCGCAGGTGAATTCAAGCTCGCCCAGCGCGAAACTATCGAGTACGTCGACGTTTCGCCGAAACAACTCGTGTCCGTGGCCGCGTCGCTGATCCCGTTTCTCGAGAACGACGACGCGAACCGCGCGCTGATGGGCTCGAACATGCAGCGCCAGGCCGTGCCGCTTCTTCGCGCCAACGCTCCGCTGATCGGGACGGGAATGGAGAAGGTCACGGCCCAGGATTCGGGCGCGGTCGTCGTCGCAAAGCGCGATGGCGTCGTCGACACCGTCGACTCGGAGCGGATCATTATCCGTGCCGACAACCGCGGATCCGCCACGCTTTCTCGCGAGGTTGCGACCGACATCTACAAGCTCACGAAGTTCAAGCGTTCGAACCAGAACACGTGCATCAACCAGAAGCCGATCGTGAAGGTCGGTCAGAGGGTCCGGAAGGGCGACGTAATTGCCGACGGGCCGTGTACGGACCAGGGTGAGCTCGCGCTTGGCCGGAACGTTCTCGTGGCGTTCATGCCGTGGCGCGGTTACAACTTCGAGGACGCGATCCTCGTGTCGGAGAAGCTCGTCAAGGAAGACAGCTTCACTTCTATCCACATCGAGGAGCTCGAGATCGAGGCCCGCGACACGAAGCTCGGGCCGGAAGAGATCACGCGCGACATTCCGAACGTTTCGGAGTCGGCCCTCCGCGATCTCGACGAATCGGGAATCATCCGAATCGGTGCGACCGTGAAGCCGGGCTCTATTCTCGTGGGCAAGGTCACTCCGAAGGGCGAGACGCAGTTGACGGCGGAAGAGAAACTGCTTCGCGCGATCTTCGGCGAAAAGGCCGGCGACGTGCGCGACGCGTCGCTTACGTGCCCGCCGGGCATCGACGGAACGGTCGTTGACGTGAAGGTCTTCACTCGCAAGGGCGCCGACAAGGACGAAAGGTCGCTTGCTATCGAAGAGGCCGAAGAGCTCAAGCTGATGAAGAACCTCAACGACGAGGTCCGGATTCTCGAGGAAGAGCGCAACAAGCACGTCTACGAGATGCTCGAAGGACAGAAGCTCTCCAAGGACCTGCAGTTCAACAGAAAGACGATCATCGAGAAGGGCGTGGTGCTCACGCGTGAGCTTCTTGCCGAGCACGAGTTCGCCGCGCTGCGGAAGATCGAGGTCGTCAACACGAAGATCGACGTTCCGTCGCAGATCCGCGAGCTCGAGCAGCGCACCGAGCGGGCCATCGGCATTCTCAACCAGCTCCACGGGGAGAAGGTCGAGAAACTGCGGCGCGGCGATGAACTGCCTCCGGGCGTCATCAAGATGGTCAAGGTCTTCATCGCCATGAAGCGCAAGCTTTCGGTTGGCGACAAGATGGCCGGACGTCACGGAAACAAGGGCGTCATCGCTCGGATTCTTCCCGAAGAAGACATGCCTTACATGCCCGACGGAACGCCGGTCGAGATAGTTCTCAACCCCCTCGGCGTGCCTTCGCGCATGAACGTCGGTCAGATCCTCGAGACCCATCTCGGTTGGGCAGCTGCCGCGCTCGGGGTGCGCTTCGCGACGCCGGTGTTCGACGGAGCGACTGAGGCCGAGATCAAGGAGACGATCGTAAAGGCGGGCGAGGCGCTCGAAGCCGAAGGCCGTCCGCCGATGATCGACAAGTCGAGCAAGACGATGTTGTTCGACGGCATGACGGGCGACGTATTCGAACAGAGGGTGACGGTGGGCTACATTTATATGCTCAAACTCTCGCACCTCGTGGACGACAAGATCCATGCGCGTTCGATCGGACCGTACTCGCTCATCACCCAGCAACCGCTGGGAGGCAAGGCGCAGTTCGGTGGACAGCGGTTCGGCGAGATGGAGGTGTGGGCGCTCGAGGCGTACGGCGCCGCGCACATCCTGCAGGAACTGCTTACTGCGAAGTCGGACGACGTTGCGGGCCGCTCGAAGATCTACGAAGCAATCGTGAAGGGCGAGGCCGATTTCGATCCGGGGGTGCCCGAGTCGTTCAACGTTCTCATTCGCGAGTTGCAGTCGCTGTGTCTCGACGTCGAACTGATGCACAAGGACGAAGAGTAAAGACGGCCGTTACAAGGACGCGGCGGCCGGGAGTCCGCCGCTCCAAGGAGATCGATACACAATGTTTCGTACACTCGAGAAGACGAGCTTGGCCCCTGATTTCGAGGCCATTCGCATCTCGCTGGCATCGCCCGACAAGATCCTCACCTGGTCGCACGGCGAAGTCACCAAACCGGAGACGATCAACTATCGCACGTTCAAGCCGGAGCGTGACGGTCTGTTCTGCGCGAAGATCTTCGGACCGGTGACCGACTGGGAGTGCCTCTGCGGAAAGTACAAGCGGATGAAGCACCGCGGAGTGATCTGCGACAAGTGTGGCGTCGAGGTGACGCAGTCGAAGGTTCGCCGCGAGCGCCTCGGCCACATCAAGCTCGCGAGTCCGTGTTCGCACGTGTGGTTCTTCAAGGGGCTGCCCTCGCGTATCGGTCACCTGCTCGACATTCCGCTTCGCGAACTGGAGAAGGTGCTCTACTTCGAGTCGTACATCGTCATCGATCCGGGTGACGTACCGAACCTCAAGGAGAAGGAGCTGCTTCCGGACGACCGCTACCGTCAGCTGGTGCAGGAGTTCCCTGGCAGGTTTCTTGCGAAGATGGGCGCCGAAGCGATCAAGGAGCTTCTTCAGAAGATCCCTATCGATCAGCTCTCGGACCAGCTTCGCAACCAGATGAAGACCGAGACGAGCCTGCAGAAGCGGCTGAAGTACGCCAAGCGGCTCAAAGTCGTCGAGGCCTTCCGAAAGTCCGGAAACCGCCCGGAGTGGATGATCCTCGACGTGCTGCCGGTTATCCCGCCCGAGCTTCGCCCGCTCGTGCCGCTCGACGGCGGACGGTTTGCGACATCCGATCTAAACGATCTGTACCGTCGGGTAATCAATCGGAACAACCGCCTCTCGAAGCTCATTGACCTCAAGGCGCCGGAAGTCATCGTCCGCAACGAGAAGCGCATGCTTCAGGAGGCCGTCGACGCGCTGTTCGACAATGGCCGCCGGGGCCGTATTCTGCGCGGAGCCAACAATCGTCCGCTCAAGTCGCTCTCGGACACGCTCAAGGGCAAGCAGGGCCGCTTCCGCCAGAACCTGCTCGGCAAGCGCGTCGACTACTCGGGCCGCTCGGTGATCGTCGTCGGCCCCGAGTTGAAGCTGCACCAGTGCGGACTGCCGAAGAAGATGGCGCTCGAACTGTTCAAGCCGTTCATCTACAACCAACTCGAGAAGCAGAACCACGCCGCGACGATCAAACAGGCGAAGGAAATGGTCGAGCGGCAGGAACCGGTCGTTTGGGACATCCTCGAGGGAGTCATCGGCGAGCACCCCGTGCTGCTCAATCGTGCGCCAACGCTTCACCGTCTCGGGATCCAGGCTTTCCAGCCGGTTCTGGTTGAAGGAAAGGCAATCAAGATCCACCCACTCGTGTGCACGGCGTTCAACGCCGACTTCGATGGCGACCAGATGGCCGTTCACATTCCTCTCAGCCCTGAGGCGCAGATCGAGGCGCAGGTGCTGATGCTGTCGGCGAACAATATCCTGAGCCCGGCACACGGACAGCCGATCGCGGTGCCGACGCAGGACATAGTCCTCGGTATCTACTATCTGACGCGGAAGCGCACCGGAACGAAGGGCGAAGGCCGGACGTTTTCATCGCCCGAAGAGGTGCTGCTTGCGCTCGACCTTGGCGTCGTGACGACTCAGACACCGATCAAACTTCAGTTTCGCGGACAACTGGTCGACCTCGACCAGGAGCGTGACGACCAGGATCTCATCCACGCGACGCAGCGCGACGTCGAACGCCGCCTGCTGGATACGACAGTCGGCCGCGTGATCTTCAACGACGCGATCGCGGCGGACCTTCCGTTTATCAACGGAACGCTCAGGAAGAAGGGCCTCACGAACCTCGTCAGCTTCTGCCACTTGCGACTCGGGCACGACGAGACCGTGAAGATTCTCGATCGGCTCAAAGCTCTCGGGTTCCTCTATGCGACGAAGGCGGGCCTTTCGATCGGAATCGACGACCTGGTCACGCCGCCTCAGAAGAAGGACATTCTGGCGAGGGCCGAAGCCGAAGTCATCGAGGTGGAGAAGCAGTACCAGGAAGGCGTCATCACGAACGGCGAGCGCTACAACCGAATCGTCAACATCTGGTCGGAAGCGACCGAGGACGTTGCGAAGGCGATGTTCAAGGAGATGGACCGCGTCGAGGCGGAGTCCGGCGAGCTCAATCCGATCCTTGTCATGGCCGACTCCGGCGCTCGTGGTTCGAAGCAGCAGATCCGACAGCTCGCCGGAATGCGCGGCCTAATGGCCAAGCCCACGGGCGAGATCATCGAGACGCCGATCCGCGCGAACTTCCGCGAAGGCCTCAACGTGCTGCAGTACTTCATCTCGACGCACGGCGCGCGCAAGGGACTCGCGGACACGGCTCTCAAGACGGCGGATTCTGGCTATCTGACCCGGCGGCTGGTCGACGTTGCGCAGGACGTGATCATCTCGGAAGACGATTGCGGAACCATTCGCGGCATCTGGGCCGAGCCGATCATTGAGGGTGGAGAGGAGATCGAAGCACTCCGCGAGCGCATCGTTGGCCGGGTATCGCTCGACGACGTCCGGGACCCGATCACGGGCCAGGTCATCATCAGCTTCAACAGCGAGATCACCGAGGACCTGGCGAACGAAATCCAGTCGGCCGGCGGCATCGAGCGTGTTCGTATTCGCTCGGTGCTGACGTGCGAGGCGCGCCGCGGCGTTTGCATCCGGTGCTACGGACGTAATCTCGCCACCGGACGCATGGTCGAGATGGGCGAAGCGGTGGGAGTCATAGCCGCGCAGTCCATCGGCGAGCCAGGCACGCAGCTCACAATGCGCACGTTCCACGTCGGCGGCGTCGGTCAGATGGCCGACCAGCAGACTTCGCACGAAGCGCGAGTCGCGGCCAAGGTGAAGTACTCCGATCTCCAAACGGTCCGCAACCGCAAGGGGCAGCGCGTCGCGATGAATCGGCAGGGAGCCATCCTTCTGGAAGACGATCGCGGCCGCGAAGTCGCGCGCTACCCGGTTGTATACGGCGCGACTCTCAACGTGGAAGACGGCCAGGCGGTGGAGCAGGGCCAGACGCTGGCCGAATGGGATCCCTTCACATTTGCAATTCTCACGGGCGTCAGCGGCACGGTCCATTTCAAGGATCTGGTCGACGGCATCACGGTGCACGAGCAGTTCGACGAAGTAACGGGGTTCTCGCACTTCGTCGTCATAGACTCACCGGACGAGAAACGGCAGCCGCAGATTCAGATCAAGGACGACAAGGGCAAGGTGTTGTTCACGTACCAGATGCCGGTGCGTGCGAATCTGCTGGTCGCCGACTACGACGAGTGGAAGAAGAAGCACAAGGGCCAGACTCCGAGCCTCGACGAGATGGAAGCGGATCACGTTCGCGTGGCGCCGGGCGACATCATCGCGAAGATTCCGCGCGAAACGACGAAGACGAAGGACATCACGGGCGGCTTGCCTCGTGTCGTCGAACTCTTCGAAGCGCGCCGGCCGAAGGAACCGGCCGTGATGAGCGAGATCAACGGCCGCGTCAAGTTCGGCGCCATCGCGAAGGGTCTCCGCAAGGTCCTCGTCTCGGCTGACGACGGCGAGCAGCGCGAGTACTCGATCCCGCGCGGCGTCCACCTCAACGTCCAGGAAGGCGACGTCGTCCGCGCTGGCGAACCGCTGATGGACGGTCCTCTCAACCCGCACGACATCCTGGCGGTCCAGGGTATCGAAGCGCTGCAGCGCTACCTGGTGAACGAGATTCAGGAGGTCTACCGGCTGCAGGGCGTCAACATCAACGACAAACATATCGAGGTGATCGTCCGTCAGATGCTGCGCTGGGTGCGGGTGAAGGAAGTGGGTGACACGCACTTCCTGCTCGACGAGCAGGTCGACCGCTTCGTGTTCCAGGACGCGAACGAGCAGATGCAGGCAACTTCCCAGTCGCCGGCGGAAGCCGAACCGCTTCTGCTTGGAATCACGAAGGCCTCGCTATCTACCGAGTCGTTCATATCGGCTGCTTCGTTCCAGGAAACGACTCGTGTTCTTACCGAGGCGGCCATTTCCGGGCGTGTCGACTACCTTCGCGGCTTAAAGGAGAACGTGATCATGGGCCGGCTCATTCCAGCCGGTACGGGCATGGATCACTACCGTCAGATTCGGCTTCAGGAGGACGACCTGTCCGACGTTGCCGCGGAAGACGCTTCTCAGGCCGAGGTGGCTGGCGAGTAGCAGGCGCAGATCGATGGTTCCGGTGCAACGCAGGACGAAGGAAGGGCTCCTCGTCCTGCGTTGCGCTTTTCTTTGCCTGCTGCTCGTGTTCCCGGCTTGCACACCGCGGCAGGAGGGCGAGCTCCTGGTCGACATCGAATCTGACCGCCAGATCAATACGGAGCTTTCGTTCCCGAAGAACACCAGGCGCTGGGCATTCATTTCCTCGCGATGCGCTACTGGGAATCCCGATGGGTTCGACGGCGTTCGCGTGGTGCTGGCAAATCCGTTTGCAGCGCGGCTGATGGAAGAGAATCAGAGCGCGGACCGGGGTTTCAAACTTGCGCAGTTCATCCACGAGCCGGTGTTCGATCCGAACGGAGTTGCTACCGGAAAGGTCGTCCGGGTGAACTTGATGGTGCTCGATCCTGAGCGATACGCGAGGTCGGGCGGCTGGGGCTACGCGAGTTATGATGGGGCCGGGAACGAGATCCCGATCGACCCGATAGCTGACTGCGCATCGTGTCACGTCGCGGGGCCGAAGGTCGCCAGGCTCCCCGTCGAGCCGACAGACAGGTAGGTCGCATCACAACGTCCGGAGTCGAGACGGCATCACACGCCGTGAACCGGTGAACGGACTCGGAAGGAGCACTGCTGGCATGAAGACAATTCGACGAATCGAGGCATTTTCGACGGCTGCTCTGGTAGTTGCACTCGCGTCATCGACGGCATTCGGTCAGGGTTTGACCGGTACGCTTCGTGGCACCGACGGTTCGACCTCGAGCGTCGAGACCCTTCGCGGCAGGGTGACGGTGCTGCTCTTCGGTGGCATCCTCGACCCACAGAGTCCCGACGAACTTCCGGCGCTGCAGAGAATCTCGGAGCGCTACTCTGGAGGTAGCGTCGACGTGATGTGGGTTAGCCTCGACGACGCGTCAGTGACCGACGAGGCGCTCTTGAAGTTTGCGAGGGGCAACGGGTTCACGGGACGGGTGCTTCGGGACGAATCCGGACGGGTTCTCGGTTCCGCAAGCGCCGGCCGGCGGCCACAACTTCCGACGGTCATCGTAATCGACAAGACCGGAACGGTAGCGGGCAAGCCCGTAGGCGGATTCGATCGTGAGGCGACATTCGCGGACAGGCTCGCGAAGCTTATCGAGCCGCTGCTGTAACACCATCGGCGACCGCTGCCGGCCCGTCGCTTTGACCCGGTTCGCGATCTTCGACGATTCGGTGTTGGAACACCCTCCGCGACCGCGGAGCGGCCGGATTTAAGGTACCCAATCGCGCCTTTCCGTGACGACTCGTTGAACTCGCCGCGCGCGGGCCGCCGCAATTCGATCAAGGGCTTCACGGTTACGGGCCGTCGTGGTCACGGACTTTCTATTGAGGACGGTCGAGAGCCAGGCATTCGAGGACACCGACACCCGTAGCCACTGGGTTACATCAGGTTCACCGGGTCCACCTCGATCGTGAGCGCGCGAAGTGCCGCGTGCTTCTCGCCGAGCCCGGCAAGCGCCAGATCGAGGGCGTCACGCGCTTCCGGTCGAGACATGGCCTTCACGAGCACCTGCCATCGGTATCGATTCTTGATTCGAGCTATCGGCGCCGGGGCAGGTCCGAGCACCCTCAGGCTTCTACCCTTGCCGGCCTGCACGAGCGACGCTGCGAGCGTCTGCGCGAGTGCGCGAGCCTTGCTGGGATCCTCGTCCTGAACGAGGCAGTTGATGAGCGTAGTGAATGGCGGATAGCTCATTGCGCGCCGGAACTGAATCTCGCGCTCGTAGAACCCTTCATAGTCCTGCCCCGACGCGTGAAGGATCGCCGGGTGGTCAGGGTGCGACGTCTGGATCAGGACGCGTCCGTGCGCGCTTCCGCGGCCGGCGCGGCCAGCGACCTGGGTCAGGAGTTGGAACGTCCGCTCCGAAGCGCGAAAATCGGGCATGGCCAGCCCCGCATCCACCGAAACCACGCCGACGAGCGTCACGTTGGGAAAGTCGTGTCCCTTCGCGATCATCTGCGTGCCGACGAGCACGTCGATCGCACCCGCGCCGAACTCGGCGATGATCCGGTCGTATGCGCCTCGACGCTGCGCGGCATCCCGGTCAAGCCTCGAAATGCGCATCTGCGGAAAAGTCTCGACCAGTTTGGCCTCGATCTGTTCGGTACCTTCGCCAACGTAATAGATGAACACGCCCGCACACGACGGGCAGTTCGCCGGAACGCCCTGTTGGTGGTTGCAGTAGTGACAGACCAGCTTCGCCTGGGCACGGTGAAACGTGAGCGTGACGTCGCAGTTCGGGCACTGGATCGAAAGCCCGCAGCTCCTGCACATGAGGAACGACGAGAAACCGCGCCTGTTGAGCAGGATCATCGCCTGCTCGCCCCGCGATACGGCTTCCTCGACGGCTTCGAGCAATACCGGAGCGAATGTCAGCCGCTTTCCTGCTGCCTCGAACACCGCTCGCATGTCCACGATCTCTACGGACGCAAGCGGACGCTCGCCGACACGTGCCGGTAGCCGGATGAACCCGTACTTCCCGACGTGCGCGTTGTGGTAGGTCTCGAGCGATGGCGTCGCGCTCCCGAGAATGCACACGGCGCCGGCGGACCGCGCTCTGACAACAGCGGTGTCGCGCCCGCTGTATCGAGGCGATACATCCTGCTTGTAGCTCGTTTCGTGCTCTTCGTCGACGACGACCACGCCCAGATCCACAAGCGGTGCGAAGACGGCTGACCGTGTGCCAATTACGATACGCGCATCGCCGCGACGGATCCGGCGCCATTCGTCGAGCCGCTCGCCGTCCGAGAGATTCGAGTGGAGGATTGCCACCGCATCGCCAAAATGCGCAGCGAGTTGTCGCGAGAAAACTGGCGTGAGATTGATCTCCGGCACGAGCATCAGCGCCGACTTGCCGCGAGAGAACGCCGCTCGCATGGCACGGATGTAAACCTCGGTCTTTCCGCTTCCGGTCACACCGTGCAGCAGGAAGGCCTTGTAGCCGCCGTCCTCGACCGCAGTGCAGATCTCGGTCACCGCGACGGTCTGATCGAGGGTGAGCGCCAGATCGTAGGCTTCAGGAATCGTGACGTTGGCGAGCGGGTCGCGCCGGACCTCTTCGACAATCACTTCGACGCGGCCGCGGCGCTCGAGGGTGCGGACGACCGACGGGCTGGCGCCGGTTGCGTCCAATAGCGTCGAGAGCGGGACCGAGCCTCCACGCCTGATCAGTTCCGCGAGAATTCTATCCTGAGCATCGGTCGTGCGTGCGGACTCGTCATCCACGGCCTGACCGGTGAGACGGACCACGTTCCGGCGCTTGGGCTGGACGCGGGCTTCTCCAGCCCGTCTTACGATCCTGGCAAGGCCCTTGCGATCCAGGTCGCGAGCGACGGCAGAGCACCGCGACGGCGTCGCACCTTCCAGCAGGTCGCGCACGTGCACGTCCCCGTCGGCTGCGGCCAGCCGGGAAAGAGCGCGCATGGGCGCGGAATCGGCGCGGCGTCCGGTCGAAGTCGCAAGCGCGAGGCGGCCCGCTTCGGTAATCGTGAGCACTACTTCGCTCGTCATCGCGAGGCCTGCGGGAAGCGCGGCCTTCAGGCACTCGCCCCAAGCCGAGTGGTAGTAGTCCGCTACCCATTGCGTCAACTGGAGGATCTCTCCGGTGAGGATCGGCGCCTCGTCGACGAGTTGCTCTACGTCGCGAATTGACGACGGCTCCAGCCCCTCGCCTGGCACGTCGTGGATAGCGACCACGAACCCGGTCACGATCGTGTTCCGGACCGGCACAAGCACGCGGCAGCCCGGTTCGGTGTCGGGTGCAAGCGTTGCGGGCAGACGATAGGTGTAGGTCTGCCGGACGTTCAGTGGAACGGCGACTTCTACGTACTTGTCGTCGGATGCGATCACGCAGCGCTGCAGCTACGGCGTGTCCGCGACATCATCCGATCCGAAGTCGATCCGGTCGAAGACGTCCACGAGGCGAAGCGAGCATTCGACGCTCGAGAGCTCCAGGGTCGCTTCGAGTCCCGAAGCGTCCGTCAGCGTCCAGCGACCGAGATCGTCGACGGCAAACCTGTCGACGTGTGGCGCATCCTGCGACACGACGAGATATTCCCGAAGCGACGTGAGCCTTCGGTAGTACTCGAACTTGCGACCCCGATCGTAGGCTTCCGTCGAAGGGGAGAGCACTTCCACAAGAAGCGTCGGATTCAGGAGCGTGTCGACGTGTCGGTCCTCGAACACGGGCTCGCCGCAGGCAACTACCACGTCCGGGTAGGTATAGAGACCGGCTTCCGGCACACGAACGCGCATGTCGCTGCCATACGTTTCGCAAGGCCGACCGCGAAGCTGCGAACTCAGCTCTCGAAGCAGATTGGAGGTAATCAGGTTGTGTCGCCGGCTCGCTCCGGACATCAGAAAGATCTGTCCGTTGACGAACTCGCTCTTCGCCTCGGCTGCGCGCTCGAGCTCGAGATATTCAGCCGTGGTGTACCGATGCGTCTTTCGGGTCGACATCGCTGAACATCATACTCCGCGCCGTGTCATCCTCGGTTGCATTACCTCGACCATATGCCGAGGACCCGTCAGCCGCCGATCGACTTCACCAGCTTCTCGTGGATTGAATCGAATCCGCCGTTCGACATGACTACCACAGTGTCTCCGCGAGTAAGCCGCGGACCCAGGTGCCAGACGATCTCATCGGCCGTAGGAATGAAGATGGCTTCGGTGCCGCGTTCACGAATCGCCGCAACCAGTTCGTCGGTAGAAAGGCGGTTCTCCACGGCGAACCTGCCAGGTTCGAAGAGATCCGCGATGACCGCGATGTCGGCATCCACGAACGCCGAAGCATAGTCGTGCTGAAAGACGCGTTGCCGGCTCGTCAGAGACCGCGGCTCGTAGATGGCAATCAGCCGATCGTCCGGATACTTGAGTCTCACGGCCTGAAGCGTCTCGCGCACGGCAGTTGGGTGATGAGCAAAGTCGTCGACGATCCTGACGCCCTCGACTTCGGCCCGGATCTCCATCCTCCTCTTTACGCTTCGGAACGAGAGAAGCGCCTCGCGGACCGCCTCACGATCGGCGCCCATCGATTCGGCGGCGGCGATGACCGCCAGGCAATTCCTCACGTTGAAATTACCCGCAAGCGGCGTCGCGTACTTGCCGAAATCCGAGCCGTCGACGCGAACCCTGAACCACATCCCATCGGACTGGATGGCGATCGCCTCGGCACGCCACTTCGCACCTTCCTCGATTCCGAACGATTCCACCTTGCTGAATGCCTTCGCCGCCAGTTCGCGCACGGCTGGAGAGTCGAAACCGGCGACCAGGGTCCCACGCGATGGAATGAGGTTCACGAATCGGCGGAACGCGAGTTTGACGGCGTCGAAGTCCGCATAGATATCCGCGTGATCGAACTCGACGTTGTTGAGGACTGCCGTGTCGGGCAGGTACTTCATGAACTTCGGACCCTTGTCGAAATAGGCGGTGTCGTACTCGTCTCCCTCGATTACGAAAGTAGATCCACCAGTCCAGCGAAAACTCGACCCGAAATTCTCGGCCACACCGCCGACGAGGAAACTGGGAGCAAAGCCGGCCCGGTCCAGCACCCACGCCGCAAGTGACGACGTCGTCGTCTTGCCGTGCGTGCCGGCCACGACAACCGAATGGCGGCCGCGAATGAACTCGTCGCGAAGGACCGCAGCCGCCGAAGTGTAGGGAATCCGCGAATCCAGGACCTGTTCGACCTCCGGATTTCCTCGCGGAATCGCATTTCCGATGACGACCATGTCCGGAGCCGGCTCGAGATTCTCGGTGCGGTAGCCATCGGCAACCGGTATGCCCTGAGCCTCGAGCTGCGTAGACATTGGCGGATACACGTGCTCGTCGGATCCGCTGACGCGGTGGCCTTTTTCACGGAGCAGTCCAGCGAGGCTCGCCATCGCCGTCCCGCAGATGCCGATCAGGTAGTAGTGCATGTACGCAGGGGGAAGTCGTCCGTGCGGGAGCTGAAAGCGTCCCGGCAATTTCAGCGTGTGAATGTGAGTGGCGCCGAACGCAGTCTCGTCGTTGGCTCGTAAACCGTGATGACGACGGGAACGTTCTTCGGAAGCATGCGCTTGGACTTGCCACGCGCACGCCAGCCGATTCTCTCGTAAGTGCCGTCCGGCATCTGGTCAGCGACATCGTAGACCATCTTCGGCACGGCGACGCCGTCGATTTCGATGACGGACGTTCCCGTCAGGACCGACCCGTATACATACAGAGTGGACTTGCGATTGAGCCATTGCGCCGACGTTGCCATTGGCGCTGGCGGGGGAGGAGGATCATCGTCGTCGTCATCGTCATCGTCGTCGTCATCGTCACCTCCGCCGATGGCGATCGCGGACAGTACCGCTGCGTTCAGGTCGAGCCTGCCACCTGTCAGTGTTGCCCGCGGGGTGCGAATCGGCGCTGCCGTTTCGAGCAGGATGTCCTTTATCTGTGCGGCGGACAACGAAGGTGCGACGGACGCGAGCATGCCGACGGCCCCGGTGATGTGAGGCGCCGCCATCGAAGTTCCGGACGAGAAGTAATAGTGCCCGTTCGGGCCGGTCGACGCGACGAGACCGCCCGGAGCCGCCAGGTCGACGCTGCGCAGACCGAAATTCGAAAAGTTGGACAGCAGGTCGTACCGCGTCCAGGAGGCTACCGAGATGATGTTGTCGAGGTCGAACGATGCCGGATATGTCGGGAAAGCGTCGTTATCGTCGCCGACGCCGTCAGCGCCGCCGTTCCCGGCGGAAGCGCAGAAGAGGATGCCGGCGTTTCCCGCGGCGCGAATCGCTTCGTAGAGGGCGGACGAACTGTCGCCACCACCCCAGCTGGCGTTGATGGCCCGGATGTTTACGCCTCGCTGCTTCATCATGACGGCGTAGTCGATCGCGGCGATCGCATCGTCCGTCGTGCCCTGATACTCGAGGAACTTGAGCGACATGAGCCGGACGTTCCAGCAGACGCCCGCAACGCCGATACCGTTGTTGCCGACGGCGCCGATCGTCCCGCTGGTGTGCGTGCCATGAAAGTCCGTCGAGTCGGTCACATCCGACGCGCCGTCGAACACCGTCGCGTCGTCGTGGAGGAAGTCCCATCCGTGTACGTCGTCCGTGAAGCCGTTCGCGTCGTCGTCGAGTCCGTTTCCGGCGACTTCTCCCGGATTCGTCCAGGCGTTTGCGGCAAGGTCCGGATGGTCCAGATCGGCGCCCGTGTCGATGTCCGCAATTACCACGCTCGAGCTGCCGACTCCGTGATCCCACGCCTCCGGGCCGTCGACATCGATGTCAGCGCCCTGTGTCGGGTAGTCGTTGATCTCCTGACCGATGTTGTGAAGTCCCCATTGCTGGCCGAAGTGCTCGTCGTTCGGAACGCCGTGAAGTTCAACGAAGTAGCTTGGTTCCGCAAACTCGACCCTGGGGTCCGCCGAAAGGACGGCGATAGCTTCCTCGACAGTCGTGCGGCCATCGAGCGCGATCGAGGCCATTGCCGGAAAAGCCGCGAACTGTCTTCGAATCGTTCCGCCAGCCGCATCGACGAGTTGCTCGCGAACGGCATCCTGCTTCGCGGCTTCATCGCGGTACTTCACGACGACCCGGTCGCTGGCGTAACCGGATACTCTGGCCGAAATCCGCGGCTCCCTGACGTCAAGACGGCCAGCGTTCGTCGCGATTGCAGACGGAATTGCCGTCATCGCGAGGCCAGCGGCGAGCAAGAGAGCGGCCAACATCCACGAACGTCGAATGCGCATGAAAACCTCGAAATGGATCGGAAAAGGGCCGCAAGACGGGGGATTGGCCGAAGCGATTATGAACGGACTCGCCGAGGTCGGTCAACGCGGCGCGACGTGCCGGGCCCTCGTCGCATCGAGCGTTGATCTCGGCGGTCCTGGGCCCCTAAACTCAAGCCATGCAAATTCGTGAAATCGCTACAGAGGCGGACCTCGACGAGCTCGTCGAGTCCTCTCGGACCGCGCCCGTCCTGCTCTTCAAGCACAGCAATGCGTGTCCCGTAAGTTCGAGGGCGCACAGCCAGGTCGACCGGTTTCTTGCCGCCGATCGACCGGCGGCGGTTACGGCCGCGATGCTGACGGTTCAGACGGCGAGACCGCTGTCGAACCTCATCGAAGAGCGTTTTGGAATCCGTCATGAAACGCCGCAAGCCATCATTTTGAAGAACGCGATACCAGTCTGGAATGCCTCGCATTGGGACGTTACCGAGTCCAGGTTGACTGCTGCCCTCGAGGCCGAGTGATGCCGTAGTGGCGACCGATCTTTCGCCGCAGGACAAGGCCGCACTCCTACGCCGCCTCGAGTTTCGTGCGCAGCGCCTGATCGAGGCATTGCCGCTCTCCGAGGATGAGTTGCGCTCGAAGCTGCTCGAGAAGGTCTGGGCGCAATCGCATCCAGAGCTCGTCGATGAAATGGTCGCGCGATGCGTCGGCAACGGGTTGGCCGGGGAGGATGGCCACGCCAGGGCCCTCAGGAGCCGGCTCTTCAACCACGCGGCTCGACTGCTCGCTCGCGCACCGCGAACCGAAAAGGAGTTGCGGCGTCGACTCGCCGGCACGCGATACGGCAGTCCGGAGGTTGTGGAGGATGTAATGTCGGCGCTCGGCCGTTACGGCTACGTCAATGACTTCGATTTCGCGATGCGTTATGCCGAGCGGCGTGCCAGCCGGGGCAGGATCGGAGCCAGCCTGCTTCGATTGGAGTTGAAATCAAAAGGCATCGACGACAGCGAGACGATCGAGACAGTTGTGCAGGCGGCGTTCGCGGAGTGGCCCGAGTCCGACGCCATCGACGCGCTCATCGACCGGAATCTCAGCCGCCGGCAGGCAGCCGGTCGCAACGAACTGAGCAAGCTCGGCCGGCTCCTCGTGCGGCGTGGCTTCGACCCGGAAACGGTCCAGGGTCGATTGCGGGAACTGGCTCGGGGACTCGAGGACGGCGCCGAGTTGGACGTGGAATAGATCTGGAGCATCGAGCGATGTTCCGGGATGCGAACATCGTTACTCCTTTCCATTATTTGTACTGCGCTCGCCGTCGCGTGTGGCGCGGCTCGAGCGCGCGATGCCGAAGCCAGTGCCGGGTCAACGGCGGCTGAAATCGTCAAAGTGGGCGATTCGATTCCGGCGTTTGTCCTGGGCGACGAAACAGGCGCCGAGGTGCGGTTTCCCGGCGCGACCCGCCGCCCCACGGTCCTCGTTTTCTATCGCGGATCCTGGTGTCCGTACTGCGTTCGCCAACTCGGGGAATTGCGAGAACTGCGCAAGACGGACGACTCGTTCGATCTCTATGCCATCAGCATCGACTCGAGTTCGAAGAGCGCGACTCTGGCGAAGCGGATAGCTGGAGACGGTCGCGGCCCGTTGGGGTTTCGCCTGCTCTCGGATCCGGACCACAAGTTGATCGACGCTCTTGGACTGCACGATGGGCGATATGACGGAAGCGAATACGCAGGTATTCCGCGAGCCGCTACCCTGGTCGTGAACACCAAAGGCGTCGTCACCTGGCTGCGTGTCTCGGACGACTACAAGATCCGCCCTGCGACGGCCGAAATTCGCGCCGAGGTCGAGAAAGCAAACTGAGGAGAATCGGGATTTGCCGGGGCGCGGCGCCTGCCGCCAACGCAATTCCCGATAGCTCCGGCAATCGCGTCAGCCCTTGGTCCTTCTTGTCGTGAGGGCCACACCGGCGAAAATCAGGACCGCGCTCGGGACCGCGCGCGGATCGATCGATTCGCCCTGCAATGCAACCGCGAGCAGGCCTGTAAGGACTGGCTGAACGTAGACGTATGTCGCCACGACCGACGGAGCGCTTCGCTTTAGAGCCCACGCGTTCAGAAGGTATGAGCCGACCGTAGGCACGAGCACGATGAATGCGACGCCCACCCAGGCCGATGCCGGCATAGTAGTGCACGCGCCCGACCTTGCGAGCGAAATGGCCCCGAAGGGCAGCACCCCGAGCGTGCCGAAAATGAAGACCCAGGCCATGACCGACAACGAGTCGTACTTTGCGAGTATCGGCTTCGCCAGCACCAGGTAGAGCGAATAGGCGATCGCGTTCACTGCGATCATCGCGTTTCCAATCGTGGTATCGGGAGTGAACTGAATCCGGTCCGGACCGACGAGCAGCACCGCTCCGCCAGCGGCCAACACAATTCCCGCAACGCGATTCCAGCTCAGCCGGTCAATTCCGAGTAACACCCCGAGTCCGAGGGTAAAGGCCGGAATCGTCGTCGCGATGACCTGTGCGTTGATTGCCGTGGTCCGGCTGAGCCCTTCGATGAACAAAAGTTGGTTGATGGCTACGCCAAGCGTTGCATAGAGAGCTACCTTCCCGAAATCCTGCCGGTCCAGAATCGTGAGCCGCCCGCGCGCTCGCGCAAAAGCCGCGAGGACGACTGCGCTTCCCAGTACTCGCAACAGAACGAGTCCTGCCGGCGGCACGTACGGCAGAACGTGATACTTAGCGGCGATCGGCAGCGTCGAAAAGAACACCTGCACCGCAAGAAGGGCAGCGTGAGCGGCAGGTTCGGTGCGCTTTTCCACCGGCCGTTCGACGCAGAGCGATTCGGCACTGATCATAGGATCCGACATAAGCAACGGAGTATGCACGCGCGCTTGCCGGAATTACCACCCACGCGAATAGCGAGCGGCCTGTACGCGTGCGGCGCAGGCTGTGCAATACTTCCGGAACAGCCTCCCACGAATCCGCCTCTCCCTCGTCGTTCCCCGCAATCGATCGGCGGAGAGTCGTGGAATCCTGGATGGTCAGGACTTCGAAAACCGGGCTCGCCCGAGGAGTAGCTTGTGACTCTTTCCTGCACCATGACCGGCCTCGTGCTCGATGGGAAATACGCCATCGACGCTTTGCTCGGCGAAGGCGGGATGGGGGCGGTGTATCTGGCGCGGCACCTCGGTACGAAGAGATTGGTTGCGGTCAAGATGATCATCCCGCGCAAGACCGGCAGCGAGGAGTTCATCGAGCGATTCCGCCGCGAGGCCGAAGCAGCCGGCGGACTTCGCCATCCGAACATCGTCGACGTTACGGACTTCGGCTTTACGAGGCTTGGCGATGAGGAAATCGCCTATCTCGTGATGGAGTATCTCGATGGCTGCTCGCTCGCCGACGTGCTGAGTGAAGAGAAAACGATCTCGGTCGACTGGACCGTAGACATCATCGAGCAGGCATGCGACGCGATCGACGAGGCGCACAGGCACGGCATCATCCACCGGGACCTGAAGCCGCAGAACATCTGGCTCGAGCCGAACCGTCGTGGAGGGTTCACCGTCAAGGTCCTGGATTTCGGACTGGCGAAAATCCAGGATGCCGCCGTACTCGGGGAGACGCCCAGGAAACGACTGACCGAGGATCTCGCCGGCTCCGCTCATCTGGCAGCAATGGGAGGCGAGTACGATTCGTCTCCGGACACGATATTGAGTGAGGCCGTGACACAGACCGGCCAGGACAACTCGAATCCCGGGATGATCTCGGATCGGGACGTCGCCGGCTCGAGCGACGACGCCTACGCGACGAATATCGGCGGGCTCGGCGATTTCATTGCGAAGGGCGGATTTTCGAACGCCGCGGTCCCGGAGACGATCGGCCCGGGCGTCCAGATCGGATCGCCGACCATAGTGGGCTCACCCGACCGTCCAGGAGCGGCAACGATCGTCGACGGCACGGATGCCGGATTGGCGCCGGGCGGTGCGGCTGCCACCATCGTCGACGAGTATTCCTCACAGGACTCGTTCGATTCGAGCACCTCGAGCGGATCGCCGGGGCAGTCGTCCGGAAGATGGAGCCTCGACGCCCCGCTGCCTTCGAACCCACTGACGCAGGTAGGCACCGTGCTCGGGACACCGGTTTACATGTCTCCGGAGCAGTGCCGAGGGCCCATCACCGACCCGCGGACCGACATCTACAGCCTTGGAGTCATCACGTACGAGATGCTCTCGGGACATCCGCCGTTCTCCGGTGGCGATGTGCTGTCGGTACTCGCCCGCCACTTGAGCGAGTCCCCCAAACCGCTTCACGAAATCAGGTCTGACGTTCCGGCCGCCGTGTCTTCTGTCGTGCTCAAGGCGCTGGCGAAGCAGCCTGAAGACCGTCCTGCCAGAGCGTCGCTGTTTGCCAGTACGTTGCGGGCAAATGCCGAAGGAACCGGCGCTATTTTCCGTCGTGCGATATCACTGGTGAGCGAGCACTTCGGCGTTTTCACGCGGCTCATGGTCATCTCACTCGGACCATTGGTTGTCATCCGAATCTTGAAGCTGGCGACTGACCTCGCCGGTACCGAAGTGCCGTTCTTCGCAACGGCGGTCTGGCAGGTTGGAATCGGCCTGGTCGTTGCCGGCCTTGCGATATTCTACGCCGCGGCGCTGATGCGCGGTGTTTCCGCGCTACTGCTCACCCAGATCATGGTCGCGCCACTCGGCCGCGTGCGGATGTCGATCGGGAAGTCGCTGATCCGCCGACGATTTACGCGGCTTCTGGATGGCGGTCTCTGGTATCTGATGCTGGTAATCGCGCCGCTCGTGGTTTTCATGCTTTCGACGAGCGCATTCCTCGACTTCTCTTCCGCAGGGTTATATGGGGGATTCGACGTGGGCCTCGGAGTCAAGTCGGCGGTGGCCCTTTTTCTCTCGGGCGCGAGTGGATCTCTGACGTTTCGCAACGTCGTCAACACTTCCATGCTTCCGATCGCAATCCTCGTAGAGGGCCTTCCGGTGCGCGAGGCGCTGACGCGATCTCGCGAACTCGTCGCGCGGGCGCGAGGGATGGTCGTTCCTGTCGCGATGATTGAGTTGTTGGCATACGCGGCGACTCTCACGTTCTCGGTGGTGGCGTTCGGCGTGATTCTCGATCCGCATATCGCGCGTGTCTTCGCCGAGGTCTTCGCGGTTTTGCTCCAGGCGGTCGTTCTCCCGCTGCTCGGGGTGGCGTATGCCGCGTTGTACCTCAGACTACGACAGGCCGGTGGCGAAACTATCCATCACCTTCTCGACGACAAGTACGTCCGTCGCGAGTTGCCGAAAACGAAGTGGATGGAACGGATGCAGCGCGGGAACCGGTCGGCCGGTTGACGCGACGCCGCTCCTTCGATCAGCGCGGCCGTTGGTGCCTGGGCGGAGACGCCCCGGCGGAACGCCAGGCCAGCCGGCTGCGCCAGCATCTGCCGAGCGTCCGTGCATATGATGGACTGAAGGCAATGGCACGTGCTTTCGATACGCCGGCGTCGCGCGGATGGTAGTGAAACGGCACTTCGACGACCCGGTGGCCCCCCGCCAATGCCATCGCGACGATCTCGGGCAGGACGTCGAAATGGTCACCTCTCGGGGCGAGCGACTGAACTACAAGACGGTTGTACAAGCGGAAGCCGCTGGACATGTCGAGGATGTCGATCCAAAGAAAGCCCCTGAACAGAGCATTCAGAAATCGGCTGAGCACGCGCCTGCTCAGAGGCATGTCGGCAGCGCCGCCAGCGACGTACCTCGACGCGATGACGATCGCGGCACGATCGCGCTCGGCCAGCAGGTCGAGCATGAACGACGGGCGATGCGACATGTCGGCGTCGAGCGTGAGTATCGAGTCGCCGCGACAGGCCGCGAGACCCTGTCGCAGGGCGTTAGCGTATCCAGCACGCTCTTGTTGAATTACGGCCGCGCCCTGCCGCCGAGCCGTTGCGGCCGTCCCGTCCGGAGACGCTGCGTCAACCACGAGTATCTCGAATGAGATGCCGGCGTCACCGAGCACCTGCCTGATGTCTGGAAGGAGAACAGCGAGGTTCTCCGACTCGTTTCGAGCGAGAATGAGGACGGATACCGACGGACAGATGTCGGTCATCGCGGTGTTTCACGAACGAATAGCGAAATCTGCTCGAGCCCAATGACACATGTGGAGCCAGGCGGATCGATTCTCAACTGGTCTACGGTTCCATAGATCCAGACGATTCGCTCCTGGACCTCGGACGTGCGCTGGATCGGTACTGCCGTGTGGCGCCGGCCCTCGGCAAAGCCCGAATTCGAGGAATCCGCCCAATATAGCTGGATCTCTGGCGCCGCGTCAGATGCATTCGACACAGTAAATCGCAGCCGGACGCCGCAGAGGAAGACCGGCTCGGGCAAGGCAAATACCACGAAAGGATCGTCTCCTGTCGCGCGATACAGTTCGCCGTCCGGTTCCAGGTGGTGAGTTCCCAGCCTGGTCAGCGAGCCATCGACCTCGCGACACGGTGGCCTGTCGGGAAGCGCCCCAGGGTTCGAGAATGGTCCCCAACGAGCGTCGCGGAGCATCTCGAGCCGCGCCGCGAGCAATTCCGGCGCCGGATAGATTCGGTCCGCGAATCGGGCCGCAACGGCATCTGCGGGAACGCCGGACTCGATCGCGTCGACGAACGCGTCCGCGCGCTCCGCGCGGTCAGCACCGTAGTCGACGCCAGCCAGTACGTTCGTGACGAGAGCGGCGGTCAGCACTGTAAGGAGGCCCGCGCGCGCGGCCCGTCCTGCGAGTCCACGCGCGTAAAGCGAGAAGCCGAGGTAGCAGAGACACAGCATCGTCGAGGTGAACAGAGCGTAGCGGTTCGAGAAGCCCTGTCCGGGGCCAAGAGCGCCGCGGCCGAATCCCACGGCCGCAACCACGGCGAGGTAAGCGCCGATGCCCGCGCAGAGGAGCGATGAGGACGGAAGCTCGTTCGAATCCTGCCGCACAGCGCGCACGGCGAGACCGGCCGTCGTGGCGACTGCGGCGATCGTGCCGATGGTCGAATATCTCCAGAACATCTGGCCAGCGGGACCGATCGACGTGCTGAGCATCTCGCAAGACGTGCGCAGCATATCGAAAAGGGTCCCGCGATGCGTCATCGTCGCGCCAGCGGGAAGTACTGCGATGGATCCCAGCGCCGCAACGATTGCAATGGCACAACCGGTGATAAGGATAGCTCCGCAGTATCGTCTTCTCGAATCTTCCGAACGAATCGACTGGAATCCTGTCGCCGCCGCCCAGACCAGAAGGCACGGCAGCATTGCCAGGCCAATCGCGCCAAACAATGGGAGTCCCACCAGGCACGCGGCAATCACGGTTGCACGGCACAGCCCGAGGGTCGTCCTTCCCATTCCGAGAATGACGATGGCGAGGCCGAGTATTGCAACCGCAACATAGAAGAACTGGGTGGCGAAGATGAGGTTCTCGAAAAGGCCCCAGTTCAGCAGAGCGAGCGGGTATACGGCATCGGTGAAGGCTGGCCTGCCCCTCGAGCGCCAAGTCGTCGCAATGAGTCCCCAGACTCCAATGCACAACAGCGTCGCCGAGACGAACATCATCGCCCGAAGGTCGCCAGCAATTCTCCACGCGAGGATGATCGCAAGGCGGACAACAGGAATCGAATGCTCGTTGTGCGGTGTCCAGAGCCAGGGCAGGCTCAATGGTTCATGGCCCGTCATCGCCGGGACGAATTCCCAGTCATCCCAGAAGGGCACATTCCTGCCGAAATACCACACGTAGAAGTAGAGCGCCGCCGACATGACCGCAAAGACGCCGATGACGAAGAGGCGTTCGGCGCCACCGCCGCGAGTCGTCGGCCTTTCTGATTCTTCAGCAATCTCGCGCATGGGGATCCGCTACTCTCGGCCTTCGCAAAGGGACCGTCAAGAGCCGTGTAAATTCTGCGAGGCGAGATGCGAGACATCGAGCTATCGGCCGTTTGGGCCGGCATGAACAAATCGACACGAACTCCCGAACTTGTTTTTCCGGATCTGGCATACGAATCACTCGCAGTCCGGCTGGGCCGTCAGCTTCGTCACTCGGCCGCGGAGCTTCGCTCCGATCCGGTCGCGTACCTGAGATCGCTCGTAGAGGGTGATACCGTCGACCGGCAGCGGCGGAGGATTCTCTGGGCCATTCGCCTGGGACTTCCGACGGCTACCGCCGGAGGTTTTGTTCTGGGCATCCTCCTCCATTTGTCCCTTTTCGGACGCCCGGTCGTAGACGCGGCAGGCCCGGCTGAGGACGAACCGCTGCGGGTTGCAGCGTTCGTGACGGCAGAAGCCCAGCCCGCGCCTGAATCCTCGACGTCTCGGCCGGGTGGAGGCGGCGGAGGCGGCCGCAATTCACATCCAGTCTCGAAGGGAGTGATTCCACCGTCGTCCCTCGTCGCTCCAATCGTTCCCGCTACGACGAAGCCAATCCCGCCGCCGCCAGATCCGCTTCCCATGCCGCCGCCGCTGCTTGCGCCGCCGGTTCCTGTCGACCCCGGCATCTTCGGCGACCCGCTCAGCTCGTCGACCGAGCCTTCCGATGGTCCGGGAGAGGATGGTGGCGCCGGAAACGGCGAGAATGGCGGTTGGGGTAATGGAGACGGGCCAGGCAAGGTCGATGGCACACACGGCGGTCCAGGCGGGCCGTCGCGCGATCCATCCGGAGCCGCGCGTCGCAACCAGTCGACTGCGGTGGCCGTGAGGGCTCGCATTCTCAACACGCCGCATCCGTCCTACACGGAGGAAGCGCGCACGAATCGAACCGAGGGCACGGTGCGCGTGCAGGTCACGCTGGGCGCTGACGGTCGCGTGCGCAACGCGCGTGTAGTCGCGGGTCTTCCTCACGGACTGAACGAATGCGCGCTGAAGGCGGTGAACTCGATCCGGTTCGAGCCGGCTCGGGACTCGGGCGGGCGTTCGGTCGACTCGACGATGACGGTATTCGTACAGTTTGCAATCCGGTAGACGGGGGGCAGGGTTCTCGGGAATCCTGTCCGCGCCTCAATGCGCGATGAGCAAGCGACAACTGCAGGGATAGTCAGGGTGCCCGTTCTCCAGCTGCAGCGTGGCGTGCTCGATTCCGAACCGTTCGTGCAGTTCGCGCGCCGCTTCCGAGATCAGCGCGTCGTCGCAATGCGTCCCCGCGACTACGAGGTGCGCAGTCAGCGCAGCTTCGGTCGTGCTCATACCCCACACGTGCAGGTCGTGTACATCGACGACGGCCGGCAGACTCTCGAGGTATTTTTCGACCTCGAGGGCGTCGATGCCGCGAGGAACGGCGTCGAGTGCCAGGTCTACCGAGTGCCGCAGCAGGCCCCACGTTCCAGCGACGATCACGGCGCAAACGATGAGACTGACGACAGGGTCCAGCCACAACCAGCCGGTCGCGAGCATCGCGACAGCCGCGATCACTACTCCGAGTGAAACGGCGGCGTCGGCAACCATGTGAAGGTAGGCCCCACGTACGTTCAGATCTCCCTTTCGTCCCGATGCGAAGAGCATTGCCGTGCCGGCGTTGATAACGATACCGATCGCCGCAACCCAGATAACGGACACGCTTGCGACTGGAGCGGGAGTCTGCAGCCGAGCGAACGCCTCCCAGGCAATCGCGCCTACGCTGACCAGGAGCACGACGGCGTTTATCACCGCGGCAAGAATCGATGACCGTCGAAAGCCGTAGGTGCGGCGCGGCGTCGGGGACCGTCTCGCAAGTGCTGCCGCGCCCCAGGCGAGTGCAAGCCCGAGAACGTCGCTGAGGTTGTGGCCCGCATCGGCGACGAGGGCGAGCGAATTCGCCAGGTGTCCAGCCACGAACTCGACGGCGACGAATGCCAGATTGAGGACGAGACCGATGGCGAACGCCCGGCCGAATGACACCGGAGCGTGGCTGTGTCCGTGATGATCGGCGTGGCCCATAGCTTCGGGACATCCTACGACACTTCGCCCGAAGTACGCCCGGGCATCGGCGAGTAAAGAACGAAACTGTTGTGTCGCTTGAGTTTACGACGGGCGCGGCATAGGCTGGCGGCGTGAGTGACGAACTTGATCCTTCGACGGCGGCCGGAGCGGCCGGGCAAACCGATATCGAGGTCCGATTGCGTCGCGCCATCGAGGCCCGGGCATCGTACGTCGACTCACGTCACGAGACGGCGTTCCGCTTGCTCAACGGATTCAGGGAGGGTGTCCCTGGACTGGTAATCGACGTGTTCGGCAGTACGGCCGTCGTTCACGAGCACGACGCGCCGGTTCGCTGCCAAAATCCTGCGGGGTCGCGGGTAGGGACGGCTTGCGAGGTGCTCCTCGAGTCGATTCCGTTTCTTCGCAGCATCGTTCTGAAACCGCGATGGGAATCCGACGCGGTGCGCCGTCGAGGCCGATTCGTCTATGGAGACGAGGCCGACAGGCGCATTCGCGAGCACGGCGTCGCTTACGCAGTTGACCTCTTTTTGAACCAGGATGCGAGTTTCTACCTCGACACGCGGAATCTGCGAAGGTGGGTGATCGATAACGCCGGAGGTTGCCGCGCGCTCAACGCTTTCGCCTACACCGGCAGTCTCGGAGTCGCGGCGATGGCGGGGGGAGCACTTTCCGTGGTGCACGTCGACCTGAATCGGACTTTCCTTAACCTGGCGAAGACGTCGTACACGCTCAATGGCTTTCCGATCCGGCAGAAGGAATTCGTATCGGGCGATTTCTTTTCGCGAGTGACGGGCCTCAAGCGATCGGGCGCGTTGTTCGACATCGTCTTCGTGGATCCACCGTTCTTCTCGCAGACGCGGTTCGGGAAGGTTGACCTCGTGACCGGCGCGCACCGCATCATCAACAAGGTGCGTCCGCTCGTGGCGGACGGAGGACGGCTCGTGGCCATCAACAACGCGCTGTTCGTGAGCGGCGCCGAATACGTCGCGCTGCTCGAGTCACTCTGCGCCGACGGGTACATGGAAATTGAGCGATTCGTAGACGTTCCTGAAGACGCTCTCGGTTTTGGACATACGCAAGCAGGGGAAGGGATCGTGCCGTCCTCGCCCTTCAATGGCCCCACGAAGATCGCCATCCTCGCCGTCCGGCGCAAGGACGGAAGGGGGTCCCCTCAGAAAACGGAATAATGCCGAGCTCGGCATTAACGGACAAAATCGTACGCTCAGGAGCTCTGAACGGCCGTAGGGGCCGGAATCGACCCTTGGCGGCCTTCCGGCCCCGTTTCCAGACATAGTCGCCCGTCAGGTTGATGTGCCCCCAGCCTGGCGGCGAGAGGTACGGGAGCAGCTCTTCGTCGATCTCATGGCCGCTCGCCGCGAGTGCCGCGACAGTGCGCTCGAGATAGACGGTGTTCCAAAGTGCGAAGGCGGCAGTGAGGAGGGTCAGCCCGCTCGCTCGAAACCGCTGCTGTTCGTAGCTGTCATCGCGAATCTCTCCGAGACGATTGATGAACAGCGCTCGGGCGAGGGCGTTGCGCGCCTCGCCCTTGTTGAGACCGGCGTTCACTTGACTCCGGAAGCGCGAAGAGACTCGAACGCTCGGCAGCGCTTAGGACACCGCGTCGGGGCACCGTCAGGCTCTCCGGAGTGACATCGCAGGGAACTTCGTCATCGGCGAATCATCGCTACAGACGCGCCGCTCGTCGAGTCGCGGTGGTGATGCCGCCATCGGGAGGCCCAGCAGCAAGCTCCCCCGCGAGATTGTTCTTGACAAACCACTGAGTCTACCCAGGATATCCTGAGTACGCACCGAAACGGAAGAACGGTCTTGGAGGTTGATATGCCGGATGCTCGAAGATTGATCGCAATCTTGTCTTTATGCGAGACGTAGAGCGAGGATTCGCGGGGTGACAAGGGCAGCGCGGAGGGGCGACTTCTGAAAATCCGGCTTCTCGCTCGGGCAGCTTTGATCATCCTTCTGTGCGTCGGTTTCGCCGAAGCGCAGACACATCCGGCACAGTCACAGGCAATTGGATTTGCCTACTGGGTGAATGACTCGTCTCTCAAGACCTCGATCGTCCTGAACAACACCACGGAGCACGCCATTTCTGTCTCTCCCGTCTTCTACAACCTGAACGGTCAAGCACTCACGGCGGCTCCGGTGAGCGTTCCTGCCCGCGGACAGGTCAACTCCGATCTCGGCGCCTGGATTGCCGCGGCCGGCGGCGCCGCGTCGCATACGACGGGGAGCCTGATTCTGAGTTACACCGCCGCCCACGCTGCGAGCCTTGGTGCTCAGCTTTACGTGAACAAGGCGGCTCAGAGCCTTTCGTTCGACGTTCATGGCGAGAATCTCGCGGGATTTGGAACTTCCGAACTGCGATCCGTCTGGTGGTTGCGCGGCACGAACTCAGTCTTCAACCTTGTGCTGACGAACACGACCGGAAGTGCCGTCTCCGCGACGGCGACGTTTACTGCACAGGGCTCGGGAACCATCGTCGAGACGTACGCTCTCACGGCGCACCAGACACGAGTGATCGACGTGGGCGGTCTCGGCGCACCTACAACGGTGACGTCTTCGACGACCATCGGAAGTGTTCGTCTCGGTGGAATCGCCATCAGTCATACCGGCATCCCGGGCGCCGTCATTGCCTGTGGCATGGTGTCGGCACCCGGTGGGTTTTCGTCGGAGGTCCAGTTTGCCGATCCGATGATGGCCGTATCGAACAAGGCCATCGCGATTCACGCCTTGATCGGAACGCCCGATGTCGCGACGCTTTCGCCTTCGTTGTCCTTCGGATCTGCAGCATTGCTATCGAACGCAGCAACCGTTCCGATCACCGTGACACCGCGAGTGGTCTTCAAGACCGCAGGGAATGCGACACATACCGTGACGCTTCCGACCGTATATCTCGTGGCTCAGCAGGTTGCCGTGCTCGACGTCAAAGCGGCCCTTGCCCAGGCTGGATTTGCGGGTCCGTTCCGGAATGCCAGTGTGACGTTCACCTGGGATGGTCCAGGGAAAGCACTCGTCGGCATGCTCACGAGTGTCGACTCGACGGGATCGCACGTCTTTGACGTTCCACTGAAGGATCCTGAGAGTCCGATGAATAACTACGGAGGCTCTTATCCTTGGAGCCTCATCGGCGACAACCAGTCGGTGGTCCATCTTGTGAATTCCGGAGTCGAGGAAGCTGCATTTGTAGTCAGAATCGATACCAGCTCGGGTGCATTCATTCCTGGCGCAATAACTCTGGAACCCGGGCAAGCAAGCGCCCTCGACATACGGGAGATTCGCGATAGCCAAATAGCGGACCCGGCGGGTCGGACCATCCCGCTTTCAGCGACAGAAGGGCGCTTCTTTTGGCGAGAGTTCGGGTCAACCGGCCTTGTGGGGCGTCTCGAACCATACAACCCGACAGTCGCAACGGCGGCAAGTTACAGTTGCCCGCCGGACTGCTGTTTGAGCAGTACGGAGGATCTTCAGATCGCCCCGGCCGTGATCTCGGGCAATGCCGGTACGCAACAACAGATTCGGCTCTGGGCAGATGTGCAGTATGGATGCGACCCGTTTCCGATGGTCTGCGATGTGACCAGACGCGGCCACTTCTCCACCGAAGATGAGACTATTGCTTCAGTCACAAAGCTGAACAGTGTCGCGACCGTGACTTTTCGGGCGGCAGGCGACACCGGCATTATCGCTTGGGTACGCGCTCAAGAGTGCAGCGGACCTCCGCCTTGCCCAGGCTGTCCAGGGGCCGTACTCAACCCGGGATGTTCTTGTATTCCGAACGTACGTGTGGACGCGCCAACAGCGCCGACATCGAGCGCTCTCTCGATAGCAGGCATTAGTCACCGCCGTTGGCCTCTATTTGGCGGCGATGTTACGGTTCGCATATTCGGAGCGGGTTTTGGAACAGACCCTTCGGAGGTCTCGGTCGCTATTAGCGGTGCCGGAGTCGAAATTGAGCAGCATCCCTTCTTCCCACCGACCGATAGTGAATTCGAAATCAGCATATCGATCACCGACGCCAACACTGGCGGCGGCAACCACACGATCACTGTTACCCGTCGAGGCAAGAGCGCCACTGTAGATATCTATTTTCAGATTCCAACCAAGCTCGTTCGGCAAGAAATCACGGAACCAGTCGTCCTTGGGCCGCCGACGTACGGACCTATTCCTAGCCCTGATCCATCGGCACCGCCCCATGCTGCCAGCGCATGCGGGGCCTATAGATTCGTCACTTACAAAGTTATGGATCAGGACGCTCCCGCACAGGAGATCGATTGGAAGGTCTTCCAGTACGGTGGGTCGTTCCGTGTCGACGAAGTGTTCGCGCTTGGTGACGACTGTGATCCCGTCGGTGGTACGTATGACTACACTCATACCTTGGTCTACGACGTGATTGCGATCTTTGTCGCGAACCCGCCGCCGTGTCCTTCACCGAATACACCCACGGTATGCACGCAAACGTTCGTGTTTACGGCGAACGGCAAGCAGTACACGTTGACGACAAAGAACAAGATGACACTGCAGGTTATGCAAGGCGGCACGTACACACTTGACGTGGAGAACTTAATCCCGTGAGCCAAGAGAGAGGGGCGCCGATGTCACGACCAACCCAGTTTGTCACAAGGCAGATCATTGTATTGCTACTCTGCGCTGTCGTGGCCGACGGCCGCTACGTTCCACAAGGTCGGCTGAGCGAAGGTGGTTCACTGGATCGACAAATCGGATCGATTGACGTCCTTGCTGCGACCAGAACGCAACACTTCTTGTCTGCCCTGGGTAGGGCTGAGAGCCCGGGCGGGATCGCAATCGTGAGAAGCTGCGAGAGAGAGGCCGCATTGACTCTGGCACCATCCGGATCGTCATTTCGCAATGCCCTAGACGCGATTGCTAGAGCTGATTCCCACTACATGTGGGTCGAGGCCGATTCGGTGGTCAATCTTCGGCCCAAGGCCGGGTATCCTCCTCTTTTGAGTCTTCAGGTCACATCGTTTGAAATCGACCCGAGGAAGCCTACCTCGCTGTTAATTAGCGAGCTGTTCGCTCTGCCAGAAGTCCGCATGCGCATTTCGCAGCTTGGCCTTCACGAGGGGACGTACTTCGGAACGATGATGACGGGTGAGAAGTCTGCATTGGAGTACGTCGACGTGAAGCCAACTCGAGTCTCGGGAGTTCCGTTGTTCAGTGTACTCAATCAGGTCGTGCACCTACGAGGCGATGCGGTCTGGAAGTATGAGGAGACTCATTGCGAGGGAAGGGCAGAGTTTCGCGTGAGGGCCTTGAGGAACTGACGACCGCAGCCGAATTCGCTACACAATGTCCCTTGTGTAAGGAACGAGCGCCGTCGCTTCACGTGTTTTCAGTAGGTTAGGGGCCGACCGATACAAGTCTCCAGTCTCCGTAATGTAAAGAGTGAGTCGGAGATGGGCGAGTCGAGAGTCGAAGAGCGTATGTTTCTGACCGAGGAGGAGATCCGAAAACTCCTCCTCGCCGCGAAGCAGAGCAAGTACGGCACGCGCGATCATCTGATGATCCTGATGGCGTTCCGCCACGCGTTTCGCGTCTCCGAGCTCATCGACGTCCGCATCTCCGAACTTGATCTCGAGGCCGGCCGAATTTTCGTTTCAGGCTCAAGGAAAGCACGTCGACGACTCAACCGATCCCTGGCGATGAGCTGCGCGCGATCCGCGCCCTCCTGCGATTCCGGGGAGAGACGAGCTCACCGTATCTCTTCCTTGGAGAGCGTGGGCCATTTACTCGCCAGGCGGTCAACTACCTTATCCGACAGGCCGGCGAGCGGGCGAATCTCGGGATTCGCGTCCATCCGCACATGCTTCGGCACAGTACGGGCTTCTACCTTGCAAACCGCGGGTGCGACACGCGGTTGATCCAGGACTACCTCGGGCACGTCAACATCAATCACACCGTCAGCTACACGAAGACGGCTGCGTTCCGGTTCGAGGGGCTCAGGAAGTAGCAGGTCCGGTCAAGACGGCGGCGACCCGGGCTCTCCACGGCTGCGGCGCTGTGGCGATGCTGGGGAAGGGGCACCACCCCGCCTTCGCGTACGATGGGTTCAGTTTTCCGAGGGGACCCCGGAAGGAAGCAGTAGTTCGCCGCGCGAAGGCAGCGTGCCCCGCGGCAGCAAAACGGGCGGACGGCGGGCGAACATGCACGGCCGTGTTTCGTCGCACACAGGCTCGCCGGGAACACTGTACGCGCTCGATGGTCCGTGCTTAGCGAATTCCCGCGCGACTTTCTGCATTCGCCGGTCACTCACTGGCCGTAATTGCACGAAACCAGTTCGTCCATAGGGAGGACATCCGATGCGAACATCACGGCGGCCATTCGCGGCCGCTCTCCTGCTTGCATTCTGCCTGCCGGCGGTCGTGGCGGCACAGGCGACAGGCTCCGTTCGAGAACAGGCCGACCTGGCGTACCGGCAGCGTGAGTTCGGGAAGTGTGCCGAACTCTACCTTGCCGCGGCACGACTCGACGCGGATGACCGCGCCGCGCTTCTCTACAATGCCGGGTGCGGATTTGCGCTTGCCGGAAGGAAGGACGAGAGCTTTGCGGCGCTCGACCAGGCAAGCGACGCGGGCCTCGATCAAGTCGATCAGTACAAGGCCGACTCCGATCTCGAGTCGCTGCACTCGGATCCGCGCTGGCCAGCGATGCTGGATCGCATCGCCGCGCGCGTCAAGGCGCGGCGCGATTTCTGGACGAGTCCTGCAATGCAGACCCCTTTCGCTCGTGATCTCTCCGAGGACGAAAAGGTAGCGGGGCTCTCGAAGCTCTGGTCGGAGGCCAAATTCAACTTCATCTACTTCGACAAGGTGCCCGGCCTCGACTGGGACGCCCTGTACATGGAAACGCTTCCAAGGGTGCGGGCGACAACGTCGACTCTCGAGTACTACCGCGTGCTTCAGGCGTTCGCCGCCCGGTTGCGGGACGGTCATTCGGGAGTCTGGTTTCCGAAGGAGCTGTCGGACGAAGTGCTAGCCCGTCCGCTGTTGAAGACTGCGCTCATCGAAGGACGAGCCGTCGTGGTCGCAGTCGCCGGCCAGGAAATTCGCGATGGTGGAATCGGGGTTGGCGACGAGATCGTCGAAGTGGACGGAGTGCCGGTGAGCGCCTACGTCGAGCGGCACATAGCGCCGTTTCAGCCTGCCTCCACGCCGCAGGATCTCGAGGCCCGTTCCTATGGCTCCGCTCTGCTTGCGGGGCCGATTTCGAAACCGGTCGCGCTCACGTTGCGAGACGCGTCGGGAGCCACCGTACGGAAGACGGTGGCTCGGCGAGCAAGTGGCGAAATCTGGAAGGCCTTCGAGGCCGAGCCGATGACGTTTCGAATGCTCCCGGGCAACGTAGCCTATGTCGCACTCAATACATTCACGGACAACCGTGCCGCCGAGATGTTCGAGGCTGCATTTGCCGAGATCTCGAAGGCCGATGCGATCGTCTTCGACGTCAGAGAGAACGGTGGAGGCAACAGTGACGTCGGCTATCGCGTGCTGGCGTGCCTGTCACCAGTAAGTTTCCACGGTTCGCGCTGGTCGACGCGCGACTACCGCCCGGCATTCCGGGCCTGGGGACGGCCGGAGGGTCGATTCGACGGCGAGATGGACACGACAGCACCGAATGCCGCGCTTCAATACTCGAAGCCGGTCGTCGTGCTTGCCGGTCCTCGAACGTATTCCGCGGCCGAGGACTTCCTCGTGGCGTTTCGAGGGATGAAGCGAGGATCGATCGTAGGCGAGCCGTCCGGCGGCAGTACCGGGCAGCCATTGGCCTTTTCGCTTCCGGGAGGTGGCGGCGCCCGCGTCTGCACCAAGGCCGATACCGGACCAGATGGGGTCACATTCGTGGGCGTGGGCGTCAAGCCGGACAAGATCGTTCGCCCGACCCTGCAGGACCTCCGCACCGGTCGAGACGGCGTGCTCGAGGCCGCTCTCGCACTCGTTCACAAGAAGTGAATGCGCATGGCTCAGCCCCTCTCGCACCAGAACTTACAATGTCCCGGTGCGAGGGGCCTGGCGTGAAAAGGACGTCAGGTTCTCTTCGGCTTGAAATTGACTCCGGTCGACGCGCCGCTCACTTCGCGTGACGCGGGCTTGAAGCGGTAGCCGTCGAGCACCGGCGTCACCCGGTATGTTGTGCCGGCGGCGAAACCGGACTGGCTCCATCGCCCGTCGGCGCCAGTCAGGACCGCGGGCGGTGCCGTTCCGGGTCCAGCAACTACGCTGAAGCGCAGTTCGACGTTCGCAAATACCCGCGACCGCTTTCGAACTGCGCCCGAGACCGTATAGGTCTCGGCCGGTCCTCCGCTCGCCCGGAAATCGATACCGGACCCGGCGGCTGAGGCGTCGCGCGAGGCCGGCTCGAACGTAGACCCGGCTGTGTCCGACGGCGTGATCCGATAGACGGTACCATCCGCAAATCCAGTCTGGCTCCAGCTTCCCCCGCCGTCGGTGGTCACCGTTGCCGGCACGCTGCCAGATCCCGTGACGGCCGTGAAGGTCATCCTTATCCCTGGCCGCGCGGAGCCGTCCGGCCCGGTCACGCGACCCGATAGCGCAAAAGTCGACGGACCGTTTCCGGACCCCGCGAAGGCGCCCGGCGGGGCGATAGCAGTGCGAGCCGCGCCCGTGAAGTCGCGCGGAGCGTCGTTGGTCAGGTTCCCGGCGGGTGTCGCGGGACTTGCCGGAAGATCGCCTCCCGCAAAATCCGGCAACTCGAAAACCGGAACCGCAAACAGGTTTCCTCCAACGACCGGCCTGAAATCGCCCGCCGCCGGCGCCACCAACTGGGGCTCGACCGTGTTGATGGAATTGTCGGCCCGCAACTGTTCGGCGAAGCAGGATGGATTCGACGCCTGGCAACCGGCGGTCGAATCCTCGATTCCGAGCGGGAGATCGGCCGGACCGTTCCAGATCACGTTGCCGCGGATGCGAAGGTTGTCGTCCGCTCGAGCCGGAGACGGTATGTTGGAGAAGGCCGCCGGGTTGCGCGGTCCCTGTATCGAGAAGTGCGAGTACTCGCTGCGGAATCCGGCCGGGTTGTATAAGACGTTGCCGTATACGTATACGTTACGGTTCGGAATCGGCTGCTCGTTCGTGCCGTCGTTGCGCTCCGCCGTACCCCAACCACCGCGCGCCAGGTAGTCGCGGCAGCGGTCGGCGTCGCCGTCGCATCCGCGGAGCCCGAATCCGAACTCGAGCGCGTGGCTGCGCGACCCGACCCGGTAGAGCGTGTTGTATGCGACGAGCACGTTGTATCCGCCGTTGACCCCGATTCCGGCGCCCTCCGTGTCATGCACGAGGTTTGAGAAAAAGCGGATGTCGTACGCCTCGAAGTGCAGGAACGGGTCCGTCATGAACTCGAACCCCGTGCCCTGTCCGGCCGTGAATCCCCCGGTGCCTCCGTCGTAGAACTCGTTGGCTTCGACCCGGATCTGTGCGGAGCCGCCCTTGAGGTACATGCACCAGTCGCCGGAGCGGTGGATCCTGTTTCCGACGAACGCGCCGTACTGCACCGCCACGCAATCGACGGCGTTGTCCCAGGCGCCGGAAATATCGCAGCCCTCGACGTAGACGCTCGTAGCCTGATTGATCTTGAGAGATTCCTGCGGGACGTCGAAGGTCGGAATGTCGCCAGTGCCGAGAATCGTGCAGTCACGAAGCAGCAGGACATCGCACTCGGCGAAATGCGCGACGTCTCCGCCGCCGGACGTCATCAGCAGTCCGATGACGTAGAGATTGTCGCAGCCGAAGAAGTTGACATTCGAGAAACGCGCCAGTCCCGGACCATCTACCGAGTTCAGAATCACGGGACACTGGAAACTGCCCAGGCGCGACTCCCAATAGACGGGGTACTCTTCGGGCGGGTACGTCGCGGCCGTCAACTGTATCCGGTATCCCGTGCCGGTCAGGCGTGTCCCCTCCGGAATCCGGTTCCAGGCGGCAGTGACGGTCCGGAGCGCGTTTGCACGCGAATCGCCGGAATTGGAGTCGTTGCCGTTTGCTCGATCTACCCAGATGTCCTGGACGGTGGCAGCACCAATTTCGAATAGACGCGGGGCGTACTGTTGCGCCCGCGAAACGGAAGGAGCCAGTGGCAAAGTCCCGACCGCAAGCAAGACGGCAATGGTGAGAAGGCAACTCCGTCGAAATTCGGCGGCTAGTCGAAAAATGATGCGCGAATTCGAAATGGGAATGGCCACGAGTCCCCCCGATCCTGTGGGAAATCCGAAGCAAGCCGGAAGATCCGATCGCGAGATTGCTTCAGTCCGAAATGCCGCGCGTCTGGCGATGCCAGACGCGCGTGCTACTCTCCGAGTTCCGGGTTGCCGGCGAAATCGAGACTCCCGGCTGCCCGGAATGCCGCCTGGGGTTACCAGTCCGGCGGCAGGTCGATGTGGTCGAATTTACATCCTGTGAACTGACCTCGCACGATGTCCGCCTCGAAATCACCGTTGCGGAACCACCCGGATGGATGGTCGGTGCCTTCCGTGCCGCCAAACGTCGTGTTGACGTAACGCATGTCCTGCGCCGGTCTCAGGGCAATGAACATGAACCGGGTCAGCTTGAAGGTCGAGTCCGATATCACGTTGTTCCCGGTCTCCCTGATCGGGTCGTAGTCGGAGTAGAACATGCCGATGTATGAATTCTCGACCTTCGCGCCGATTATCCGGTTGTTCGATGCCGAGACTTCAGGCGTGGGATCGTGCTCGTCCTCAACCGAGTCGCCGATCGCGATGGCCACGCAGGTATTAATCATGCGTGTGCCGATGAACTGGTTAGAGCTGGCGCCATCGCGAAGGACGATTCCGTTTCCGTCGCCGCAGGACTCGCTCTGACCGTCGTAGTTGCCATAGGCCGTGCAGTTGATGAACTTGTTGTTCCTGACACCACGATGGCGAACGCAGAAGCTCTCGCCCATGTAGACCGCAACGTCGTCCTTGAACACGTTGTCGGTCGCGCCGATCAGCGGCCCGCCGACACGCTGATCCGCGTTGTCCTTGACCGTGAAGCCGTGACCGGCGTGCGCGGAGCCCGGCTGTCGCCAGATGTAGGACTGGCGGACACGGTTACGGCTTCCGCTAACCAGGACGTAGTAGTCGGTCGACGCCTCTTCCGTTTCGCCCTCCGTGCTGTACACGTGGATGTTGCGTGCACGGTTGTCGTCGCCATTGATCTTGAAGCCCTCGGCGCAACAATTGATTATGAGCGCGTTGCGGACTCGATTGCCGTTCGAGAACGATGTGCTCAGCGAACCGAGCCCGATGCCAATGCCGGAATAGTCCGCTGTAGTGTCTCCGATGGTCGACACGTTGACGTTGTTGATGTTGTGCCCCTCGACGAACGCGCGATCGTCGTTGCCGGCAATCAGGCCGTAAGCGTAGTTACGGATATTGAAGTTCCGCACCGTGACTTTCTGGCGCCCTTGCAGGCTGATTGCAATACCGCTTGCGCGATCGCCGCCATCGAGCAGGGGCATGTCTTCGGGGTCGAATTCCGGAAAGACGGGATCTCCGTTGTCGGGATTGATCGGCGCGTCGGCGAGTATGGGCGGCTGGTCACCCGGAGTACTCTTGTAGCCGATCAGCGAGATGCCGTCGCGCTGTACGACGACCCTCTCACTGTAGCTGCCGGCAGCGACGTAGACTACCGAGCCGGCAGGGACTCCACTGGAGCGATTCACCGCTCGATTGATCGTTCTCCAGGGCTGCGCCAGAGTGCCCGGGTTGGAGTCGTCGCCGGTGCTGGCCGAGACGTAGAACGATTCCGCCTTAGTCGCAGAAACCTGAGAGAGCCTTTCACTGTCGGCGCTCGTCTGCTGTGGACCGATCAACGATGCGGCCACGAAGATTGTGGCAATGACGCCGAAGAACCGAATCTGCCTATTATCCAAGATGAATTCTCCTCAATGGCGACGGTCGAGTACGGGCGCAGATCAATCACGTACGACTGTCGTTGATTTCGATGATGCTTGATGAGAAAGACCCCACGGGCGCGACATCGAACCTGCGGGATTAACTTTACCTAACCGCCGGGATCTTGCGCCATCGCGAGTGCGTGCCGGCATTCGGCCACCGATTGCGATTTCGTTCGCTGCTCTCTCGTTGTCCTACCCACCCCAGTGCCCCGCGATCGGTGTAGCGCCGGCGGGGCCGTAGATGAAGACGACATCCGCCGCGCCTCCCGCGTTAGAGTTCCGGAGGAACCACGCCCCGGTCGTCACTCCATAGATCCCAACCGTGTCCGTGCCGTCCGCGTTCCAGTCTCCCACGAGCGGCAGAATCGCTGCCCCTCCGGGTCCGAAGTTGAACGCCAGGTCGGCTCCACCAGGTGCGTTCACGTTTCGAAGAAAGAAAACGCCGGTAGACGTGCTGTAGATCCCGATCGTATCCGTGCCATCGCCGTTCCAGTCCCCCGCAAGTGGGCTGTAATCGAGTCCGCCCGGACCGAAGTTCAGAACGACGTCCGCCGCGCCCGAATCGTTGGTGTTGCGCAGAAAGAACGCTCCGGTCGACGCGGAATAGATCCCGATCGTATCCGTGCCGTCGCCATTCCAGTCGCCCGCGACCGGCGAAATTCCCGCGCCGCCGGGGCCGTAGTTGAACACGACGTCAGCCGGGCCGTTCGAATCCGAATTCTTCAGGAAAAACGCGCCGGTGGCCGGGTCGTAGATTCCGATGGTAGTAGTACCGTTACCGTCCCAGTCGCCGGCAACCGGCACGTACCCGGCCGTTGCGGGACCGAATGTGAAGACTGAAACTGCCGCTCCAGGCGAATTCGAGTTCCGCAGGAAGAACGCGCCGCTCGACGGGATGTAGATCCCCGGCGTATCGCCCGGTCCGGCTCCGATCCTGGCTATGAAGCCGTCCGACAGGCCGTTGCCGCCCGGAGTCGTCCGAACCGCTCCGGCGGTCGTCGGGAAGTTCTGCGAGACCGTGAATCCCGTGACGAAGGCGTCGCCGCCGGCCGTCACGGCGATGCCCAGGCCGCGTTCCTCCAGCGCGCCGCCGAGATAAGAAGCGTAGATCTTCGACGATCCTGCAGCATTCACCTTCGCCACGAACGCGTCGAACCCGCCCGCCCGGGCCCGCTGCCAGGCTGCGACAACCGGAAAGTCCGCCGAATCGGTGAAGCCGGTGACATAGGCGTTCCCGGCGCCGTCCACGGCAATCCCGCCGGCGATCTGCAACTCGGTGCCGCCATTGCTGCTGAGCCCCTCGTTGCCCGATCCTCCGATGAATGACGAGTACGTGAGACCTCCCCCGGTCGCGTTGAGCTTGGAAACGTAGGCGTCGAAGCCGCCACCGATCGCCGGCTGGAACGCCCCGCCGGTCGTCGGGAAATTCGTGGACGGCGTGTATCCGGTCACGTAGGCGTTTCCACTGCCATCGATCGCCAGTCCGAACACGTAGTCCTCGTCGCTGCCGCCCAGGTAAGTCGAGTACACGAGGTCCGAGCCCGTAGCATTCACCTTGGTCACGAAGCCGTCGAACGATCCGCCATTGAAGGACGTGTCGAACGACCCGCCCTTTGTCGGAAAGCCGCCGTTCGTTGCTCCTCCGACGTAGGCGAAACCGCCCGCATCGACCGCGATGGAAGTGCCGCCATCGAGGTTGAAGGCCGCACCAAGGAACGTGGAGTAGACGAGAGCGCTGCCCGCGGCGTTGAGCTTCGTGACGACTGCGTCGGGAAGGCCGACGAGCGACTGGTTGCTCGTATCGAATGCACCAGGCGTTGTCGGATAGTTCGCCGAAGTAGCACCACCGGTCAGGTATGCGTTTCCGCTCGCGTCGACCGCAATCGACGCGATGCCGTCGTCACCGCTGCCGCCGAGGAACGTCGAGTACACGATCGACGCGCCCCCTGGCGCAAGTTTCGCGGCGAAGCCATCGAACGCTCCACCGCCGTACGAGGTGTCGAACGCTCCCGCCGTCGTGGGAAAGTCCGTCGAGGCCGTGCCGCCGCACAGATATAGATTGCCCGCCGCATCGGCGATCACCCGGGCGACGCCGTCGTCGCCGATTCCACCGATATAAGTGCAGAAAACGTAGCTCGCGCCATCGGGAGCGACCTTCGCCACGAAGCCATCCGCCGCCCCGATGGGCGCCGGCGAGACCGTCCCTGCAGTCGCCGGGAAGTCGAGCGAACTCGTGCCGCCGGCCAGATACGCATTCCCGGCTGCATCGACCGTTACTCCGGCGCCGGACTCGTCGCCGCCACCAGCGACGTAGGCCGAGTAGCTCAGCACCGGATCGATGACCAGCGAGGCCGATGGATCGCGACGCGCGACGTCGAACGCGATCCGATCGGTTCCGACGATACGAAAGCGCGCCGGAACGGCCGTGCGGATGCCGCTCGCGATCTCGAAGGCGACCGGCCGCCGATGGCGCAACTGGCCGCCCGGCGTCGTCACTACGAGGTCGCCATCCGAGTCGATCGCAATCGGGCCGCCTCCCGAAAGTCTGAGCCGGAGGGCCGAAGCATCGGCGCCCGGTGCGACCACGAAGTCATACTCGATCTCACCGTCGCGGCCGTAAGCGATCACGTCGATTCCGGGATAGAGGTCCTGGATTCGGACTGCGCCAAACGTAGGAACGCCGGTTACGAAGCTCTCCGGATTGGCGCCGCGAAGGTAATTCACGCGGCCGGCGAGCGGTTGCTCTCCAGAAACCGCGGCCGATCTGGAGGCGCCATCGAAGTCGATCCGGACGGCGTGCTGCCCTGACGGCGTAGCGAGACCAATGGAAATTGCATCGCCGGCAACGAACAATCGGAAACCGGCCGCACGCGCGACGAAGCGGGCGCGTGCGTCGGTCTGCCCGTCGTTTCTTTCGAACACGACCGGCCGTGCGGCAGCGACGGCTCCCGGCATTGGCGACTTCGCAAAGGACGGTGACGGAACCGACCCCATCGCAAGCAGGGCAATCACGGCGGTCGCCGCCAGCATTCGATCGAAACTTGTCATATTGGTACCTCCAGGGCGATTCCGTGGAGATTACTTGAAGTGCGTTGGCGGATGCATTGAAGAAAGCACTCGGATGACGCGTATCGCCGGGATCGGGATGGATCTGCCTGCCAGACCCACCCCGATCCGCTCGATGCCCGCCCGGGTTACAAAAACCCGAGCGAAGGAAAGGTGCCGTTCAGAATCCGCACTGGATCGGCTCCGAGGTGCCGGTCGAGCACCGTGGTGTAGACGGACCGGAAGTCCGTAGTCACCGCGATGTTGCCGTCGAGCACGAGGTCGCCGGCCGCCAGGCTCGGGTAGTCGCCGTAGATTCCACCCCGCACCGGCTGGCCCGCGACGAACATGCCGCCGCCGAATCCGTGGTCGGTCCCGACATCCGTGTTTTCGAAACACCGGCGTCCGAATTCCGACGCGACGACAACCACGACCCGGTCGCCGTGTCCGTGCGCGGCAACGTCGGTCAGGAACGCCGCAATCGCCTGCGTCAGCTGCATGAGAAGGTAGTCGTGATAGCCGAGTGAAGAGTCCGACGCGCCGTCGTTCTGGTTGGCGTGGGTGTCGTACCCGTCCGCCCCCACGGCAAGCGCACGCACACCCAGGTCCGCGTCGATCAACTGCGCGCACTGACGAAGCGTGTAGGCGACGTAGTTGTCTTCCGGATAATCGACTGCCGGCACGTAAGCTTCGGTCCGCTCGCGCAAGGTGTCGCCGAGCGACATCACGAGCTCACGCATTTCGCGGCCTCGAACGGCTGGCGCGGCAGTCGACGTCGACTCGGCCTGGATTCGCTCGTAGCTCGCGAGCCGCGCCTCGGTATCGAAGTACGGCATCACACCGAAATTCGAGACGTCGTAGATCGTGAGTGCGTCCCGCTGAGTTCCGGCCAGCGCGAGAGTCGAGTAACCGCCGACGTTCACACCCGGCGGCGCCAGGCCGGCACCCACCGTGTCCAGCCATCGTCCTACCCAACCGGACGGGGCGCTTTCGAACGCCGAGCCCGACGTGTGGCCGGCCTGCAGGTTCAGTTGGCTGGCTTCGTGGTCGAAAAGGCCCTCCGAGTCCATCGGCATGCCGGTGCCGAGAACCACGGCGAGCTTCCCGTTCGCGTAGAGGTCGCGGAACGCTCCCATTCCGGGGTTGAGTCCGACTTCGGACACGCCCGGCAAGGCGAGCGCGCGCTCACGGGGAATGTGAAGCATCGGCCTCATTGCACGATATCGGTCGAACTGACCGAGCGGCACGACCGTGTTCATGAAGTCGTTCCCACCGAACATGTTGACGATGACAAGAATTGGATCCGTTGCGGCTCCGCGCGGCGCGAGCGGATTCCCGAAGGCCGTACGGCCAAGCAGGGGACTTCCGAGGCCCGCGCCGATTGCTGTGATCGCACTTGTGCGGAGAAACGAGCGTCGCGATAGGGATTTCATGGCAGCCTCCTCAGTTCCGCTGGAAGTCGGGCGACGTCAGGATCAGCCAGATGGCGCCGCGGATCTTCTCTTCCGTGACGCGTCCGCCGAAGTAGTCGATCAGCGCCGATTTCGTCGTGGCGTCCAGCGGGGCGGCGAGCAGACGGTCGCCGAGGTAATTGACCACTTTCTTCGGTTTCCGCAGCTTCGGATTGTCGAGGATGGCCTGAACGCTGAATTCGGCGTCGGTGTAGTCGTCGGTGTATGTGTCGATCAGGTCTTCCGCAAAGGTATCGAGGAAAACGATCTGCGACGCGGTGACGAGCGCTCCCTTCTGACCCGGCCGATAGAACGAGAAGACCGACGGCGGCAGGTATGGCATGTGCCTCGTGAAGTACGACCAGTAGTAGAAGGAGTGGCCTTCGGTCACCGTCTCGGTCGCGCGGGCCGCGCCCACGAAGTGCTCGAGGGGCGACTTGAACTGTGTACGGACGACCGCATCGGAAGTGAACTCGGAGTCGGTGAGGATGGCGCGAACCGTCTGCTTCAGGTTGCCGTCCGAGTTTCTGAAAACCGTCGCGACGCGCTGCACGTAGCCCGGCGTCGGTGTCTCGGTCGCCAGTTTCTGTATGAGCATTTTCGAGATGAACGGCGCCGTCGACGGATGATCCATGATGATGTCGACGACGTCTTCGACCTCGAGCGCGCCTTCCGGTCCGGAGCGCCCTTGCAGGGTTCGCCCAAGAATCGTCTTGTTACCCGGATCGTGCATTCCTTCCCAGAAGAGCGATCCGGTCCATTCGTCGTAGTCCTCGATGTACCAGCCCGTCAGCGCGCGCGCAGTCTCGCGAACGTCCTGTTCGGAGTACGCCGGCCGGACCGAACCCTCGCCGTCGAGCACCGGCGTTCCGTCCATATTCAGAAGCTGCGGACCGGTCGAGAAGAGTTGGAGCAGTTCGCGGGCGTAGTTCTCGTTGGGTGGAACCGGATTGCCTTCGTAGTCGAACGCCGAGTTGTAGTTGTTGTCGAGGTAGATGAGCATCGCCGGGTCGCGAGTCAGATCCTCGAGCATTTCGCGGAAGCTACCGAGCGAGTTCCGCCGCAACATCTGCTCGTAGTCGTGCATCGGCTTGCCCCAGCCGATCTTGCCTATGGAAACAGGCATGTGCTCGTGCCAGATGAGCGTCATCTTCTCCTGCAGCTGCTTGCGCGAATAGAGCATTCGCGTGATCCAGTGAAGTTGCCAGGAGTATCCGAAGTCGTCGATCAACGGGTCGGGAACGGGATAGAAGCGCGCCTCGTTGGCCGAGTCGTCGATGGCCGACGGGTCGAGTTGCCAGTCGATCCAGGCATTCTGGCCGCGCGTTAGCACCTCCTGCATGTCCGATGGCGACGGCCCGAAGCCCGCGCGCCGCAGCAGGTGGCCGGCTTTGAGCTTGTTCTGGTCGTATGGTTTGGCCGATGCAGCAAGCGCAACGGGATTCGCAACAGGAGAGCGGTCAACGATGGACGGAGCACCCGTGCGTGTGGCGCCGAATGGCGTGACGGCAGGAGCCGTCCTGAAAAGGCCGCGTCCCGCCGTCGCTGGAATTGCGCGCATGGTCGACGCCGGCTTCGGGGGACCGATGCGACGAGGTGGCGCTGCCGCGACGTACGCCGCCGCTAGGGCGATCGTAGTGGCAGCTACGGAAGTGTTCCGCAACAAGGCAATGCAGCGGTTCATGAAAACCTCCAGAGGCGATGGAGTCGACAGGGGCGAGGCGAACAGGCTGATGAGGGCGGCAGGGCTGCGAATTGATACAGGGACCGGCGCTTCGACTCGCGAGCGGCCCCGAATGACCGGCTTGTGCTGACGTCGCTCAGCGGTCGGGGTTACGACGCGCGAGCGCGGCTTTTCTCTTGTTGAGCAGGAGGACTCCGATGAATCCGACCGCCCCGCCGACGCAGGCGCCGAGAACGCCCGACGGGACGCCGGCGTAGCCGCCGAGGCCACCGACCAGGAGCCCGAGCAGGAGTGCCACGCCCACCATTATGGCAATGATCTGGCCCAGGCCCATCACCTTTGCTTCTTCGTTTGCCACGGGATCACCTCCGGAGTGTGAGAAGGGGGGCTTGGTTTAGCGAACCTTGATAAACGGAGGAATATCACGAGTTCGCCGCCGCTTCCATCCGCTGCGCTCCGAATTCCGCGGTGGAGTCACTCTATCGTAACGGGCCGGCCGCACGGACCACGTCGAACGCACCATCGACGCTCCGCGCCGCGTCAGTACCGCGAGCGACAGCGAGCGGGCCAGCTGCACGCTCGGACCACGTCGAACGCACCGTCGACGCTCCGCGCCGCGTCAGTACCGCGAGCGACAGCGAGCGGGCCGGTCGTGCGGCGGACCGCTGTGGGTAGCACGGCCGGCCCGTCGCGCTCCGGGTACGACAGCGGAAGCCCGTCAGCCTCTGGGTCACTTCTTGTCGGCGTCCAGAGTGGAAGGATCATCCGATCCAACGATCTCACCGGGCGCCGGGTTGGCGTCGATCGGCAACTTCTCGCCCATCACCGGCACCGGGTGACGCACATTCAGGTCGAACCACGCCGAGAGAACCGCGGGAATCTCTCTTACATGCCACCAGCGGAGCGAGTCCTCCCGGTAAACATGCCGGTCCGCTGCCACGCCGATCGCGTCGATTCCCAGGGAATTGCAGAGATACAGCGCTCGGTCGAGGTGGAACGACTGCGTAACGAGAACCGCGCGCTCCACACCGAATATCTCTTTCGCCCGGTAGCAACTGTCGTAAGTCCTCCTTCCCGCATAGTCGAGGACAATGTCCTTCTCCGGCACCCCGAGGTCGATCGCCGTCGCTCGCATGACTTCCGGCTCGTTGTACTCGACGAATCGGTTGTCGCCGGACATGAGCAGTTTCGAAGCGCGGCCCGCGTGGTAAAGGTCGGCCGCTGTTGCGACGCGATCGTACAGAACCACCGAAGGCCTCGATCCGCCGCTGGACAAACCGGCGCCGAATACAAGCGCCACGCGCGGTTCCTCATTCGAGGGAACCGACTCCGGTCCCGAATAACGCAAGCCCGAATAGGCCGAATGCACCACAAGCCGGGGGGCGACGATCACCACCAATGTGGCAAACGACACTGCGAATCCGATCTTGAGCCGTTTGGACGTTCGCACGATCCGGATGATATCAGGCCGCCTCAGACCTGATTGAAATGGCCCGTCGAGGAGTATAGTTCGACCGCGTCTTCCTCACTCAGGCGGCCAGAATGGCAACTCTCGGTGCGAAGCTTTCGGATCGGTACGAGATCGTTCGCGAGCTTGGACGTGGCGGCATGGGCGTCGTCTACCTCGCCCGCGACCCGCTGCTCGACCGCGACGTCGCGATAAAGCTCATTCCCCCTGAGTTGCTCAGCGCCGATTCGGGCGACCGATTCCGGCGCGAAGCGCAGATTATCGCCGGTATGGATCACCCTTCCGTCGTTCCGATCTATGACTTCGGCCAGTACGACGGCTCTCTGTTCTTCGTGATGCCACTCGTCATTGGCTCGAGCCTCCGCGCCGTGCTTCGCGAAGGACAGCTGCGGCTCGGCGATGCGCTCGAAATGGGCGTGCAGATCGCGAGCGCCCTCGACTACGCACACGGCCAGGGAATCGTCCACCGCGCCCTTCGCCCGGAGAACATCATGGTCTCCAGAGGCGAAGGCGAGGGAATCCGCGTGCGCCTGATGGATTTCGGTCTGATACAGGCATCGTTCGATAGCCAGCTCACGCGAATGGCCTCGAGCGGGTCGCTCGCGACCGGGGCGGCCTATGTCAGTCCGGAGCAGGTCGAAGGATTGGAGATCGATTTCCGGTCGGACATCCACGCGCTCGGAGCCGTGCTGTACGAGTCCCTGACCGGCGTTCCGCCGTTCACCGGCGACGTGCAGGCCACGCTCTACCGAATCGTGCACGAGGCGGTAACGCCGCCGTCGGCCATCGGGATCCAGCTCGATCCGTCACTCGAAGATATCCTCGTGCGCTGCCTGACGAAGGAGCCCTCGGGCCGGCCAGCCAGAGCCAGGGATGTCGCCGACGTTCTGGCCGCCTGCCGTTCGCGCCTCGACGACAGCGACAAATACCGCGTCGTTGGTGGGAGCGGCGATCTCGAACGCGGATCGACACTGCGGCCGCGCGACGCGCTCCCGCTCGTCGGACGCGACGGCGAGCTTGGCGAACTGCACAGAAGGCTCGACGCCGCGGTTGCCGGTGAAACGCAGTTCGTTGTCGTCGGCGGCGAGCCGGGCACTGGAAAGTCCCGTCTGCTCGAAGAGGTCGAAGCCATCGCACGCGCCCGCAACATTCGCGTTCTCCACGGCCGGTTCATCGAGCAGGATCGCGGATTTCCGTACCAGGGATTCTGCGAGGTGCTGCAGGAGTTCCTGCGGGCCTCCGGCGGCTCGGTCGCTTCCCAGGATGCCGCCGACTTTTCTGATCTCGCGACCGACCTGCTGGCGCTCTTTCCAGTCCTTTCGGAGCTGAGCGAGTTGGCCGAGCCACGAGAGGCGAGCGACTCACTGGAGTTCATCCCCTCCAAGCTCGACGACAGAACAGCCGTGTTCGACGTTCTCGCGCGCGCCATCACCCGCATGGCCAGCGGCAGGCCCCTCGTCCTGCTGTTCGAGGATCTTCACGGAGCCGATGTCTCAATCGAAGCGCTTCAGTACGTCGTCCGGCGGCTCGGTCTCTCGCCGGTGCTGATCGTCGGAACTTATCGCGCGTCCGAGATCGACCGCCGTCACGCGCTGAGCCGGCTGATCGCGAACTTCCGCGGCGACAAGTACTTCGCCTCCATTGCGCTTGGACCGCTCGCGCCCGCCGACCATCGCGCTCTCATCGAAGCCATGGCCGGCGGTGCGCCGCTGTCGGATGCCACGGCGGCGACACTCCACGCGGCTACCGAAGGCAATCCCTTCTTCACGCGCGAACTCGTGAAGTCGTTGATCGACTCCGGCGGACTCGCGGAAGACGAAACCGGACTGCTCAGCATGTCGTCGGACATGGGCGTGTCCTCTGATGCGCTGCCGGAGACGATTCAGCAGGTCGTCGAGCGGCAGATCGAAAGGCTGCCGTCAGAACTTCGCGAGACTCTCTCGCTCGCCTGCATGCTCGGCCGTACTTTCGAGATGCGCGATCTCGAAGCGATCGCCGACTCGAAGAGCGAACTCGAAGACGCCATCGAGCGCCTCCTGCGTCTCGGCCTTCTCGAGGAACGGGAGTGGCGTGGCGACAGGTACACCTTCGCAAGCCGCGTCGTGCGCGACGTACTGTATGCGGGGATATCGCGCCGCCGCCGCAGGTCGCTTCACAGGCGGATCGCGGAATCGATGGAGTCTCGCCACGCCGCCCGGCTCGATCGAGTTTACGGCCTGCTTCTGCATCACTACTCGCAGGGAGATGTCGCGGAGAAGGCTGTCGAGTATGGGTTCCTGGCCGCGCTGAAGTCTCTCGACGCCTTCAGCGCCGAGGACGCGGTTTCCGCGGTACGAACGGCACTGGAGTTCCTCGAGGACGACGACTGGGCGGGTGACCGGGCCCTGGAAGGCGAGGCACGATTGCTGCTCGCTGGCGCCCATCGGCTTCAGGGGAATCCGAACGAATCTCTGCGCGAAGCCGAGCGGGCCATCCGAATTTTCGAACGAGAAGGGCAGCCTGCACACGAAGTCCGGGCGTTGCTGATGGCGGCCGAGATTGCCTGGGACGGACGGCAAGTCGACGACGCGCGCCGCCTCGCCGACCGGGGCATCGAGGCTGCGAGGCTTCAGCACGACAACTGGGCGCTTTCGCGACTCCTCACGCTCGGAGCTACGGTCGCGAACCTGCGCGGCGAGTACGAACTTGCTCGACAGTTTCTCGACGAAGCCGAGAAGCGGCGGCCGTCGGGCATGTTCCGTCCCGCCAAGGTCCCGAAGGGAGGCCGACTCGTCGTCGCGCTAAACGATCCGTTGGTTGTGGCCTCCGAGCCCGCGACGATCCTTACAAGTGATGACGAAGAGGTCATCGCCAACGTCTTCGAGTGCCTGCTTACGACCGACGCGCAGGGCATTCTCTCTCCGGCCCTCGCCGAAAAATGGGAAACGCTGGACGGGGGCTCGCGATTCATCTTTGGCCTCAGACGCGACGCGAGGTTCTCGAACGGCGATGCTCTTACGGCAGGTCACGTGAAGGCTTACTTCGAGCGCGCCATTCGGATGAACAGGGCAATCCTGCCGGGCGCTCTTCAGGCGATCCGCGGCGTCGAGCATTTCGCCGATTCGGGCGGGAGCGGATCGATCGATGGTATCGAGGTCATCGCCGCCGACCGGCTCGAGATCCGCCTCGACGAACCGCTGCCGATCTATCCCGCAATGCTTACGGACGTGTCGACCGCGGTCGGTCTGGCCGTGCAGACTGAAGGTGGAGAGGTAGTTCTCGGCACCGGACCGTTTCGCGTGGCCTCGCACGCGGATGAGCGGGTCGTGCTGGAGCCGAATGCCCACTACGCGGGTCCAATACCGCCGAATCTGGATGCGATTGACTTCCGAACCGGGCTTTCGGGCCCAGCGCTGACCGAGGCGTTTCGCTCCGGCGAAATCGACATTGCGCGTGGTGTGCCGCAGGACGATCTCGAACGAATCCTGCGCGATCACCGGCTGCGCGCTACGCTAGTCGACTCGCCGCGCCACGACAGTTGTTTCGTCCTCTTCAATCGGAGCGGGCCAGTCACGCGCAACCTGATAGTTCGGCGTGCGCTGGCGGGCGTGGTGCGGACGCGCGCGCTCGTGTGGTCTTCACTTGGCCGGTCGGGGCAGCCTGCGACGGGCATCATCCCGCCAGGAATGCTCGGGCACGATCCGGGCCGCAGGTTGCCGTCTTTGACGAGCGAACGCGCAGTCGAACTGTTGCGCGAGTCGGGACACGACGATCGCATTCGCATTGTCGCCGCCGTCAGTCCGAAGTTCGTCGAGGTTCACGGCGACCTGCTCTCCGGACTGCTATCCACCTGGGCCGACATTGGCGTCGACGTCGATATCGCAACGCGGACGATCGACGATTACAGGTACGTGATGCAGGACGCGCGCGGCATCGACCTCATGCTGGTTCGATGGACGGGCGACTATGCGGATCCTGACAATTTCACGCACGCGATCTTCCATTCTCGCGATGGACTGCTGAGGCAGTTCGCATCATCGGACGAACTGGACGCGCTCACCGAGCAGGCGCGTGCCGAGACGCGTCCGGCGCTTCGCGACGCGCTTTACCGCAAGTTCGAACAGGCGCTGATCGAATCGGCGTCCGTCGCGCCGTTGTTTCACGATGCCGATTGCCGCCTCATCAGCCGCGCGGTTCGGGGGCTCAGGTTCGGCAGTTGCGCGCCGTTCGTCAACTATGGCCGTGTCGGCAAGTCGGCGGCCGCTGCAACGGGACCGCTGCGCACGCCGGTCTCCAATCTCGCGGTGGTGACGCCCGTGCGTCCGCTCGTCGAGACGCTCGACCCCGCGAGCGACTC
>JAJTWZ010000028.1 GCA_021463145.1 Blastocatellia bacterium
ATTACGCACAAAGGGCTTGTTCCCCCTGGCGTACACGTTCGGAACGACCATCGACACAACGGCAAACAGCATCACCATTGCGTAGAGAGTCTTCTTGAGTCCCATCTCCATCTCCATTGCGAAAGGTTGCACTTCAAAATCTGCGATGCCTGGTCGCGGACGCCACTCCGGCTTCCTCGATGGCTCCGGAGCGTCTACCGCGACGCCTCCGTTCGCCGAACCCCATCGCACTTTCAAGAAGCGTTGATCACCGTGCGGGCCGAGAAAGGCCAAGCCGTGCGATCAGGTCATCAGTGTCCATCCGATCGCCCTCCGGGCCGGCTAATCGAAGAAGCTTGCCGGTGGAGAGTGACGGACGGGGATTCGACGCCGTGGTGCGAATTCTTGGCAGACGATGCAGCACTGACCGTAGTCAGAGTCACACCGCCCGCGTCGATCACCGTTCCGGCCTCGTCGGTTACCATTGCGTTGACCACTGCAAGCCGGCCGGTCTCTGCGTGCAAGGCAAGCGACCAAGCGCCAGCCCCGACGATTCCAGCCTGCGACTGCGTGCCCGACGCGACCGACAGGGTCACGAGCGCCCCGCCGGAGGTTGCAAAGAGAACATTCGCTCCAGTTCCATCGAAAGCCACGTTCGTGATCGATGCGCTATCGCCGAACGACGAAGCAACCGAGTCGATCGCGACACGTCCGCCGCGCTCGCTGACGCTCGCAAGCGCTATGGAAGGAGCCTCAATAATATTGCCAGGCCGGCTGATGTTCACATTGCCTGGCCGGCTGATATTCACGTTACCGGGCCGGGAGATGTATACATTCCCCGGACGGCTGATATTCCCCGGACGGCTGATGGTGAGCGAACCGCCGCTACGACTCGCGTTCAAACGCCGCGGGCCACGCGACTGTGGATCGTTCGGACGCGCCGCGAACCCCTCGACGGATACCGACCGGCGTATGGCGCCGGTGTCGACCCTGAAGGTATAGACCGTGCCGGAGTCGACGCCCATCACGAACCCGTATCGAAGGTTCTGATCGACGACGACGTTGCTGCCTTCGCTGACGCCGTCGGCCCCGAGATCGACGGTGCTGACGTACTCCACGCCCGCAACCGAATTGACGGCCGAAGGGTCCGACCAGACGCGGAAATTGACGATGCGGGCGCTTGGAACGAGCGTGTACTCGTCTGCCTCGGTCGCGGGATCGTCGAAGGTCTCGACGTTTCGCGAGATTCCAACCGACAGCAACCCGACCGGCGCGCCATTGGCAGCAACGAGCGAAGTGGGCGTGTAGCCGAAGAGGGTGATTTGATCGCCTGCGGCGGCGTCCACGTAACTGCTTATCGCACCAATGTCGGCGAGCAGCCCGTTCTCGGTGTTATGACCGAGCATCTGGACGCAGTTCGAGTAGAAAAGCAGCTTGCCGTCGGACGAGAATGCCAGATCGTCGAGCGCGTCCGCCGCCGGAAAGACCGGGACGTTCTCGGAAACGACCGTCGGATCCCAGATCGGGAAACTGTATCGAAGATTGAACGCACCGGGCACTCCGCTTGGGTGCCTGCCGGTGTCGGTCGTGAGCACGTCGATAAAGGCCTGGCCAACGAGGTATCCCTCGCTGTCGTATGTCGAGCCCATATGACGAACCGCCACGAGCCCGTTCGATTCCGAATACGTCACCTGACGCGGGAAGTATCCCGCCAACTCCCGGCGGTCGATCACCTCTCCGGTCGCCGTGTCGAAGGAATAGACCTCGTTGACGGCGGCCCCACCGACGTCAGGCCGCCCGTAAGCGGCCACGAAGCCAATTCGGCCGTCGCCCGTGAGCGCAACGGTATTGGCGCCCTGCCTGACCTCCGCATCGAGCAGGACCCGCACCGTGCCCACATCGCCCCGAGCCCTTACCGGAACCAGCAACGCCGGCAACACAACAAGCGCCACAACGAGTGCCGCCGCTCTGAACCAGACCACTTTCGCTCGATTTAGCATTGCTACAGAATTACCCGTGAAATTGATAACGATTAGCCCGAAAAGGCGCAGGAACCCTCGCGGCCTTACTAAGGCAATCCGCGTGCCTGCGGATAGCCGCAGGCGCCGAGTCAAAAAGGGTTTCTGGGCTGACAGATGCCTCACTAATGGGCAGATGGCTTTAAGAATCAATAGCTTGTAGATTTCAGTTCAATACCCGAAGCGTTGGGGTTTTCGTCGACAATCAGGATGAAATTTTCCAATGGATCATATTCGATCTTAGCCTGTTGAATTGCAATGACTTTCAAGGAAAGTCCGCCGATCGCGCGATTCCAAGCTGGGCCATCTTGACGTGAAGTCCGCGCCGGCTCATTCCCAGCTCTCGAGCGGCCCTCGACAGACTGAAACCGGAGCGCTCGAGTGCAGTCTCGATCAGGTTTCGTTCAAACATTGCCGTGGCTTCCTTGAGATTCCGGCTGCTTCGATCGTTGACTCCCCTGCCTCCGGACCTGGACTCGAGATCGGCCGACCGCTCGTACCTTCTTCCGCCGCCGCTGGATGTAAGTTCAGGTGAAAGATCAGTCTCCGTGACTTTGGAACCGGCCACGGCATATGCCGCAACGCGCTCCATCTCGTTACGAAGCTGGCGGACGTTACCGGGCCAGAAATAGCCTGTCAAGGAAGCCATTGCATCCGGCGTAAGCGATAGAACCGATTTACCGAGCCGCTCGGCGAAGTGCTTCAGGAAGTGGTCTGCCAGAACCGGAATCTCCTCTCGCCGTTCGCGCAACGGAGGCACCACGATCCGAATGATGTTGAGCCGATGGAAAAGATCTTCCCGAAAACGGCCTTCCTCGACAGCGCGCTCGAGATCGGAGTTCGTTGCGGCTACCACCCGCACGTCTACCTTCGAGGGCTTCGATTCACCCAGCGGCTGGATCTCGCCGGACTCCAGGAAGCGCAGCAGCTTTGGCTGAACTTCAAGCGCAAGATCGCCAATCTCGTCGAGAAAGAGAGTTCCACCCTCGGCCGCCCTGACAATCCCAGGATAGTTGGACGTTGCCCCGGTAAATGACCCCCGCCTGTGCCCGAACAACTGGCTGTCGATTATCTCTTTCGGCGTCGCCGTACAGTTGAATGGCAGAAACACCGCGCGGCGCCGCTCGCTGCCGGCGTGAATCGCGCGCGCAACGAGCTCTTTTCCCGTTCCGGATTCACCGGTGATCAGCACCGTGACGTCTGACGTCCGAATCTTGTGGATGCGCTCGATAACTTCCCGCATCGCCGCGCCCGCAAGGATGAACCCGGGGATTACGGTTTCGACTCGAGAGCGCGACATCTCGCTTTCCACCGATCGGCGTGTAGATTCCCGGAGCGCGCACGTCTCGAGCCCGAGTTCGGCCTGCCGCAGCAACGGGCGCAACCGGTCCGCCGGCGGCACGCGCTCGAGGTAAAGGAAGAGTCTGTCGTCCGTTCTGTCGTCGAGCGCGAAGATCGAGCCGCTCGGCGGCTTCCCGTCAGAGGCGATGGCCCAGTTGACCTCGCGCGAGATCGAAACCGACGAGTCGGCGTCGCAGCCCCGGGCGTGTAATACGCTCGCCTCGGCCGTGCCTTCCTGTTCGAGCAGCACGACGGCCCCCGGATCGAAATTCTCTTCGACGATCGAGACCAGTTCCTGAAGCAGAAGATCGCGCGATGCAGATGCGTCGAGCAGGCGCTGCATCAGCAGCACATCCGAGGCCTTGTGATCGCCGCCGGGCACGAGGGCGAGCGCGCTGGAGGGCGGAATCGTGTCGTCCCGCTCCGGCTCCGGACGGTGCTGCAGATCGATCGCCCGCGCCAGATCGGGTGCTGCACCAAGCTTCGTGAACAACTCAATGGCGTGGTCAAGATGCTGGCGCTCGGCGGCCGCGTCCCCGGTCTGCGCGTGCAGGTCCGCCATCTCGAAATGGCTGAGTCCAATCTCGAACAGATCCGCCACGGCCGTGAAGATCGAGATCGATTGCGCTATCTGTTGCTGTGCCTCCGCGAACCTTCCGCGCACGCGTTCGAGCCTTCCACTCAGCCGCTGTGCAAGGCCGGAACTCCGGAGCTGCGAAGGATCGGCCTTCAATCCGCCGCGCGCGAGCTCGATGTACTCTCCGGCCTGCTCGAACCGCTCTTCCGCAATGTGCAATTCGGCGAGAAGAAGGTGCGACGCCGTCACGCCGCGCATGTCCTTGATGATAGTGGCGAGGTGAAGCGCGTCGCGAAGCGTATTGACCGCGAGCGTTGCGTGGTCGGTGCGGTAGTAAACGCTTGCCAGGACACGAAGACTGTAGGACTCGCCCCATCGATCCTCGATCTTTCGCAACAGCTCGAGCGACTCGTTGATCCGTGCGTAGGCTTCGTCGTTTCGGCCTTGCCGGACGGCAATTTCGGCGATCGTGATCAGCGGGTCGGCCATGCCACGCGCGTCGCCAACTTCCTTCGCAAGCTCGAAAGCCTGGCGGGAATGTTCCAGCGATCGTGTCCACTCGCCCGCGAATCGGAGATTGTCGCCAAGATTCGAGTGAGCCTGCGCAAGAAAAGCGCGATGCCCGCCTCGCTCGAAGAGGAAGATCGCGCGCTCCAGATCCTTGGACGCCCGGTCACGCTCGCCACGGTCGGCGTGAATCCGCGCCACGCCGAGGTTCATCAGGATGAGACCGAGAAGGTTGTCGTCACTGGAACCTTCGGCTAGCTCGCGGGCGCGCTCCCAGAAGTCGGAGGCCTTCGCAATGTCCCCTTCATTGAACTCGACGGTCCCGAGCCGCAGGTAAACTTGCGCAAGAAAATGGTGATTCGAGGTCAGGCGTTGCAGGTCGATCGCGCGCTCGAGATGATCGCGAGCCATGCTCGACTCGTGAATCTCCATGTAAGTCCGTCCGAGCGCGTAATGGCTCTGGGCAAGGCCGTCACTGTCGTCCGACTCGCGATAGATCTTGATCGCCTCGTTCAGGCGGGCGATCGCGCGCGGATAGTTCCGCAGCCAGCTGTTCACCCAGCCCAGGCGCAACTTGACGAGCGCCCGGGCACGGGGTGGGAGAGCGGCCAGGACCAAAGGCTCGTCGTATCGGCGAACCGTGTCGAGAGCATCGTCGTAGCGCGCAAGCCCCTCGAGCGCCTGAGCAAGCCTCGCCCGCACGAACGCTTCCGTCGCCGCCGATAGACCCTCCACGTCGAGCGCAGCCCGGAAACGGTCGGCCGCTTCGCGATTGTTCGAGGAGTCGAGCGCTTCCTGTCCTGCCTGCATCAACTCGGCAACCTCGCCGAGGCCATCGTCGGACCACTCGACCGGGGCTGCCGGCGCCTGCTGCTGCGAACTCCGTCCTGCCTTCCTGCCCGCGGATGCGAGCATCGCGCGCACCGTCACGTGGCTGATACCCTTGACGATACCTCGATTCACCGCGGCATCGGCCAGTTTCTGGGGCGACCACTTGTCGAACTCGAGTCCGAGCGAGCGCGGCGACAGCGCGTAGAGCTCCAGAATCGCCCGCTCGTCGATTTCGGTAAACCGCGCTCGCGATCCCTTTTTCGGACCGCGCTTCCGTTCGTCCAGTCCCTGAATGCCCGACTCGTTGAAGCGGCGAATCCACTTCTTTACGTTGACCGGATGCGAGCCGACCGCGTCGCCAATCTCGCGAATCGACTTTCCCTGGGCGGCAAGAATCACGATTCGGGCCCGCCGCGCCCGGTCCTCGTCGTCGTCGGCAGTCCAACGCTCGAGTTCCGAACGCTCTTCGAGCCTAACCGGTCTAATGCGGGTAATCTCGTTCATCGTGGCAGATATGGACTCGGTCGGCCGGACAGGTTCAGGGTATGGAAATTACTTTCCGCTGTCAACGGCCCACATTTCAAACTGAGTCATATTCCGTTGTGCAGCGGAATTAGCTTTAAAAACAAATGAGTCGACAGGAAACCTGCGTTTCCCGTCGACTCTCCCGTCAACCTGTAGGTCGCGTCAGTTCGAAGAGGGTTCTTCGGGCGGTGCCGGAGCCGCCAGTTCCGGTTCGACCACGGGCGCGCCCTCCGGAATCGCTACTGCCGGTGCGGGCTCGGCAGCAGGTTGTCCGTCGATCGCCACGGTGTATACGGTCGTCACGGACTTGACGCCAGGGGTTACACGCGCGATTCGCGAGGCCAGCTGCATGTCCGATAGTGAGCCGTCCGGGACCGCGAGGGTGACGTGTCCCTTTTTCACTTTCACGTCGATCTCGGACGCCACTAGCTGATCATCGCCCGAGTACTGTGATATCAGCGACTGTCGAATCTGTTCGTCCTTCTTCTTGCCGGAGCCACCATCGCCTACGAAGAGAGCTTTGGTCTTGCCAGCAAGAAACATCGTGCCATTTTTTACAGATTTACCGACGTAGAGCGTACCGTCGACCGATTTGGTGCCAGCAGTCGCCACGGCCTTGCCCGACATCACCCCCGCCTTCGCCGTCGTCGTACCTGCCATCGCGGTCGATTTTCCGGCCGTGGTGACACCATCCACCGCCGCATCTCCGCCCGTTCGGACGCCCTTGACCGTCGCCTTACCCACGTCCGCAGCTACGTCACCCGACTTGCCGAGGGCGCCACCGACGCTGGAATCGCTGTCCCGGTCCTTTGAACTCGGAGGGGCAGACGCGGGATCGGCCGCCTGGGCAGTTGGTTCGACTTGCGCCACCGGCGGATCGACCGAACCAGCGGCCGCAACCGCTGACGGATCGGCAACCGCCGCGGCAAGAACCTCATTAGGGTCTGCAGTCTCTGGTATCGCAGCGGACCCGGCCACAGGAACGGCTCCCGGCTCGAGACCCGCCGCTCTCTCGATCAACGCCGACGGGGGCTGGTTCGGAACGCCAACCATTCGCGCCTGGTAGCCGATACGCGTGACTGTAAGCGGATCGAGGCTACCGGTAACCGCTAGACCCTGGTCCGTCTGGAACCCTCGCAAAGCCTGGCGAGTAGCCGGACCGCGCCGTCCATCGGCCGGACCGCTGAAATAGCCGAGATCTCGAAGTGTCTCCTGCAGTTGCTGCACCTCTGTCTGCGACATGGCCATGTCTGCGAGTGCAGCGTCGAGGTCGGGATTCGCCGGCGACACGGCCGGCACGGCCGGAATTGGGCTCTGGCCCTGCCAGGCAAACGTGCTCGGCGTAGCGAGAAAAGTGATTCCGAGGGCAGTTGCCGCGAGGAGCGGCGCACGATGGATCGTCGAATTTTCGTTTGTGAACGTGAACATGATGTATCGAGCCCCCTGCAAAGCGTCGTCGCGTGGTGAGAGAGCCGGCGCACGCCGGCGATCCTTCGCTAACTTCGGCCGCCGAAGCCCGGAATTCGAAAACACGCCGCTTCCCGGCACGCCTCGCCCCCTGCCCGAATTGCCCAGACCGGCAATGAGCTGACGAGTGCCGCGAAAACAACCTTCAAGCGTTTGATCGACATAGGCTTCCGGCTGCACTCGATTGAGCGCGGTCAGAAGTATAGCCAATGCCGACAGTAAGGTAAAGCTTGAAGTTGAAATTCGTAAAGTACTAATTTTAATGACAAATTTAACGCTTCATCGAAAAACGCGAGCAGAAAGGCAGGATCGAATCGATCAGTTCGACTCGAACATTGCGTCGCTGATCGTGGCAAAGTCGAACGGTTTTCCGATGATCGCGTCCACGGGCCCGGAACCGGCCAGCCCCGGATCGATCGTCGCCGCATAGCCCGTCACGAGCACGACTCGAGTGCCGGGAGCTCGAGACTTCACCTCTCTCGCGACCGCCCATCCGTCCATTCCGGGCATGGACAGATCGGTAACGACCACGTCGAAATGCCCGGCACGTACTTCCTCGATCGCTTCCAGGCCGCTTCTGGAAGAAGAAACGTCGTGGCCGGCGGAAGCGAGCATGTCGACGAGCACATCGCGCACCGCATCCTCGTCGTCGACGACCAGTACGCGCACTGACCGGGCCGGGGGCGCCGCCGGGCGCGGCTCGGCGGGCACGGGCGCCGTGGCCCTTGGCAGAAGGATCGAAACGGCAGTTCCCTGCCCGGGCTGCGACTCGACCTCGATCCGGCCGTGGTGGCGATTAACGATGCCGTAGCTGACGGCTAGTCCAAGACCCGTTCCGTTGACGCCCTTCGTTGTAAAGAACGGCTCGAAGGCGCGCCTGCGCACGTCGTCGGACATGCCTGTGCCCGAATCGACGAATCGAACCTTCGCGTAGTCGCCCGCCGAAGTGACTTCAATCTCGATCGCACCGCCTCCGGGCATTGCGTCGAGCGCGTTTATCAGCAGGTTCACGAAAACCTCGCGCAACTCGGACGCGTCGCTCAGAACCGCCACTCCCTCTTCGGTCGATGCCAGCCGGATGTCGTACTGCACTCCGTGCGACTGGGCTTCGTTGCGCCACCGCGTTCTCGTGATCTCGACGGCATCGGCAGCTATGGCCTTCACATCGACGGGCACGAGCTCGGAATCGGCACGCTGGTGAGCAAAAGTCTGGATTCGCTTGACGGTCGCGGCACCGTCGAGCGCGGCGGTTTCTATGACATCGAGTGCACGGTGCGTTTCGACGCCCTCGAGCTTCCGCTTGAGCAATTGCGCCCGTCCCAGAATTGCAGCGAGCACGTTGTTGAAATCGTGAGCCACGCCCGACGCAAGCTGCCCGAGCGCGCGCAGCTTGTCGGCCTCGGCGGCCTTCTCGGCCGAGCGCTTCTCGTCCGTCACGTCGCGGCCAATTACGAGCACGCCCGTCACCCGTCCATCCTCGTTGACCGGCGCGGCTGTCAACACGAGGTCGCGCTCCGAATGCGAGGCGTCGATGAGAATCGTTTCGACTATCTGCGGGTCGCCGGCAATCGCGAGCTCGAAACATCGCTGCATGTCGGCGCGGGCGGATTCGGCGAGCAGGCCGCCGAACTCCGCGCCGTGCAGACGCGCTTCATCGTATCCCGTCACGTCCCTGAGTGCGCGGTTGTACCAGACGATCCGGCCTCCAGCGTCGATCAGGGCGATGACGTCGTAGGCATTTTCAACGACGTGCGCGAGCACCTCGCGCTGCTGTTGCGACTCGCGCTCGGCGCGGCGCTGCGGGGTAAGGTCGTGCACGACGACGACTGCGCCGCGTGGACTGCCGTCGGCCGACAGCATCGGATCCACGGTTATCGAAAGCTCGCGCCCCCGGCGTACCATCTCGCGGGTGACGCGTTCCGGCACCGCCATCGCGCGCTCGACGAGGCACTCCACGTCGCGCTCGTCGTCGGCTGCAAGCAGTTCGCAGCAGCGCAATCCCGCAAGATCGGCAAACGACCGGCCCTCGAGCTCCCAGGCGGCACTGTTCGCCCGAATCAGCCTTCTATCCGGGCCCAGGATGTAGACAGCGTCCGACATCGAATCGAACGTGCCCTCCCACTCGCGTTTTCCGAGTGAAACCTGCTCGAACAGCCGGGCCTTGCTGATCGCGAATGCGGCACGTTCGGCAAATGGAGCCAGGATCCGCAGGTCGCGCTCCGAAAATGCGCCCGGAAGCGAGCTCTGCAGGTCGAGCACGCCGATCACATCGCCCTCGAGTATGAGCGGAACGGCAAGTTCCGACAGACAGGAAGTCCACCGGTCGCCATACCCTGACGAGCCTGCGGCGTCGCCGAGAATCAGTGGCTTTCGCGTTCTGGCCACGTGAGCAATCGCGCCCGGACCGTCGAGCGCGAGGCGAGCGCCGTTTAGTTCCGGCGAGTGGCCGTGGGTCGACCGCACCGTGAGCGACTCGCCCGAATGATCGACGAGCACGATCGCACTGCGTAGCCCCTCGAACTCATCGTCGATGGCCGTCAGGATCTGATCCAGAAGCGAGCCGAGATCGGAGGTGTCGATGAGAATACTCGCCGCGCGGAAGAGCGCCTGCGACTCGCGAACCGTCTCCCGCAGTTTCGAGTGCAGCCGAACCTGATGGACGGCAGTCGCAACCTGGCGCGCAACTGATTCGACGAGGCTGACCTCCGAGTCTTTCCAGTGACGCCGGCGATCGCATTGATGAAGCTCGACAGTGCCGATGAACCTGTCACGCACGACAAGCGGCACGACGACCAGCGACTCGACGCCAAGCTCCGCAATCCTCCGGCGGATGTCGTCGATCCGCGGATCCTGGCGTGCGTCCACAACGGTTCGAGAGACGCGGAAACCGAGCACCTCGCGCAGTAATGGCGTCCCCAGCAACAGCGATGGAAGGTCGGTCAATGCCTTCACGCCCGGTTCGCTGAACTGCGCCGAATAGGTCGCGCGATCCGCCGTCTCGTCGAACAACGTGATCGCTGCGCGCGACACCGAGAGCACGAGGTGCAGCCCTTCGACCGCGAGGTTGAGCGTCTGGTCGAGATCCACCGAATCCCGGACCGATGCCGACAGCCGGTTCACGAACTCGAGGCGCTCTGCCTGCTGGCTGGTTTCGTCGTACAGACGTGCGTTCGTAATGGCGATCGCCGCCGAACTTGCGAGCGATGCCGCAAGCGCGACGTCGTCTTCGGTGAATGCCGACGGCTCGTCGAAATTGTGAAGAAGCAGGACCCCGAGCCGCTCCGTCGGCGTCGCGATCGGAGCCGAGATCGCCGACCGGATCCGGAACTGGTCCACGTGGCGAAGAAGCAAACGCATCTGGCCCGACTTTGCGCGCGCTTCTCCGCCCCAGATTCTGACCTTTCGATCGGCGAACACGGCCTGTGGCTGTATGCGCTCCATCTCGATCTGCAGATCGTGGATCAGGTTCTGGTTCTCGTAGCCGGTCGCCGCCTGTACGAGCAAACGGTCGAGCTCCGCGTCGTACAACAGCAACGCTCCGGCTTCGGCGCCCGGAATCGTCTCGATGGCCTGACGCAGGATCTGCTCGAACAGCGCGTCGAGGTGTAGTTCGGCATTGAGCGATGCGGAAATCTCGAAGAGCGCCGTGAGCCGGGCGGTGCGTTCCTGGATGCGATGCTCGAGCTCGACGTTCATCTGTTCGAGCTGCGTCGAGTAGTTCTTGAGGTCTCGATGCATCCCGTTGAACTGCTCGGCCAGATCCCCATAGAGAAAGGGCGACTGACCGACCAGGACAATCCGTGCCAGGGCGCCTTCCGGCGTTCGTTCCGCCGACGGACGGAACGAGAGCTCTATGGGATCTCCCCCACGCGCGCGGAGCGGCAACCCGACCGCGGACTGCCCCCCGGACTGGAGTGCCCACGTGAGCCGGCTCTGCGCGTTCTGACGCTCGTCGGGCGCGAAAAGCGCGGCGAGCTTCTCTCCCTCGATCTCCTGCCGCGCGATGCCGGTCAACCGCGAATAAGTCTGGTTGACGAACTGTATTACGCCGTGGCCGTCGACGATGACGAAGATGTCGTTCGCCCGCTCGACGAGGTCGCGAAACGACACGTCGAATCCGTCCGCCGCCGACGGATCCGCATCGAGCGTCCCACGCTTCTGGCCAACATTGTCCATCATTGCGAGTGCCCGACAGGAGGGCCGCCAGTCCCGGGCGCCTGTCGCCGAGTATACCATCGGGCCTCGAAGCCGCGGCTACAACCTCGAAGCGGTCTGCAGGGGTGCCCACCGCGCTCGTCACGAGCGCGGCCTCGGCTCGCGCCGCGACGGCGAGTGATCCAATGCCTCCGGATCTATCCCCGCGTGGGAGTGCGGACGACTACTGATCGATCACGGCGCTCAACGATCAATCATCCGGATCCGTTGTCGTCTCCAACGATCTTTGGACGATTCGCAGTTCGTCGAGCTGTTCCTGTGCGATCGGGCCAGGCGACTCGGCCATCAGATCCGACGCCGAAGTAGTCTTCGGAAATGCGATAACGTCCCGAATCGACTGCTCCCCGGCAAGGATCATCACGAGCCGGTCGAGTCCGAGCGCGATGCCTCCGTGCGGTGGCGTCCCGAACTCCAGCGCATCGAGGAAGAATCCGAACCTCTTTCGCGCTTCATCCTCGGAAAAACCGAGCAGCTCGAAGGCCATCCTCTGCACGTCCCGGCGGTGAATCCGGATGGAACCTCCTCCGAGCTCCATGCCGTTGAGAACCAGATCGTAGGCCTTGGCCCTCACCGACCCCGGGTCCGACTCGAGCCGCTCGACATCCTCGTCCATTGGCGAGGTGAACGGGTGATGCATCGCGCTCCACCTGTTCGCGCGCTCGTCTCGCTCGAACATCGGAAACTCGGTCACCCACAGGAAGTTGAACTTCTTCGGATCGACGAGGCCGAGTTGCCGTCCCGCCTCCAGGCGCAGGGCGCCGAGCGCCGCGGCCACGACGGATGCCGAACCGGCCACGACGAGCACGAGATCGCCCGACGCTCCTCCGGCCTCGGACAGCAGGGCGCGGACCCGGTCTTCGCCCAACGCCTTGAGCAAAGACGAAGTGACGTCGCCCGCTGGCGACGATTTGATCCAGGCCATTCCTCCAGCGCCGTATGTCCTGGACAGCGCCGTCATCTCGTCGAGCTGTTTTCGCGACCACTCGCCGGCTCCCTTCGCCGCAATTGCCTTTACCTGACCGCCGCCGGCGACGATGTCCGCATAAACCTTGAAGTCCGAATCGGCGAAAAGCGACGAGACGTCGGCGAGCTCCATTCCGAAACGCGTGTCCGGCTTGTCCGAACCGTATCGGCGCGTGGCCTCGGCATACGTCATTCGCGGAAACGGCCCGGCCGCCTCGACCCCTTGGGGCTTGCAGACCTCGGCCATCAGTCCCTCGATCAACGCGAAGACGTCGTTGGGACCGACGAACGACATCTCGATGTCGATCTGCGTGAACTCGGGCTGCCGGTCGGCGCGCAAGTCCTCGTCACGGAAACAACGCACGATCTGAAAATACCGGTCGTAACCGCCAACCATCAGTAACTGCTTGAAGATCTGCGGCGACTGCGGCAGCGCGTAGAAACTGCCCGGGGTCACGCGTGACGGCACGACGTAATCGCGTGCACCCTCTGGCGTCGACCGGATCAGCATCGGCGTCTCGATCTCCAGGAAACGCTGCCTGTCGAGGTACTTCCGCGCAGCAAAGGCGACCTCGTGCCGTACGCGGAGATTGCGCTGCATACGCGGACTGCGGAGGTCGAGATAGCGATACTTGAGGCGCAGGTCTTCGTTCGCCTTCTCGCTGCCGATCTCGAAAGGCGGAGTCTTCGCGTCCGAAAGCAAACGAATCCGCGTGGCGATCACCTCGACCTTCCCGGTCGGCATCTGCGGGTTCATCTTGTCGGCGTCGCGCATGACGATCTTGCCTTCGACCGCGACGACGAACTCGGGACGCAGCGACTTCGCAAGAGAATGTGCCTCGGGCGAGCGCTCCGAGTCCACGACGACCTGCACCATTCCCGCGCGGTCGCGAAGGTCGATGAAAGTCAGCGGGCCCAGGTCGCGCCTGCGGTTTACCCACCCCATCACCACCACCTTGGTTCCCGCGTGCCCAGGCCGAAATTCGCCGCACGTATGCGTGCGCGACAGGTCACCCAGATTCGAGAGCTTTTTTCCGTTTACTGACATGAATCCATTCACGCGCCAGCAGACGCGGCGCGATCCTTCAGGTACTCGGCGGTGTATTCCACGTAATTCCGCCAATGAAAATCGATGAGGTCGAGGTCTTCGTCGGAGAGTGACCGAACGGGCTTCGCAGGCACTCCTGCAACCAGTGTCCGCGGCGGCACGATCGTATCCATCCGCACCAGGGAGCCTGCAGCCACTATCGAACCTTCCGAGATCACGGATCGGTCGAGGACCACTGCCCCCATGCCTATCAGCACGCGGTCTTCAATCGTGCACGCGTGCACGGTGACGCTGTGGCCGAGAGTCACGCGTGAACCGATGACCAGAGGGATCTCTCCCTGCACGTGCAGAACGGATCCGTCCTGAACGTTCGTTTCGTCGCCGATCGTGATAGGGCTGATGTCGCCGCGAACGACCGCGTTCATCCAGATGCTCGAGCGTTCACCGAGCGTTACGTCGCCAAGCACCTGCGCGCTGTCGTCGACATAGGCGCTGGCGGGGACAAGCGGCGTCTTGCCACGAAAGGTGCGAATCATCTGTCAGTCACTCCTGCGCGAAAGCGGGCACGGTAGCACACGCTTCGCGATGCCGGCCAGTACGCGAGACCCGCCCGCTTCGAAGTCGTTGGACGACGGGCGCGTTCCAACCGGGAATACCGAAAACCGGTAACAGCATATCTGAGCCAGGGAGGTCGCATCGTGATCCTGCTAGCGAACATTCTCGTCGCCGCCGCCGCCGTCTACGTCGCACTCGGCTTGCTCTTCGCCGCCGCGTTCGTGAAGGCCGGCGCCGTAAGGCTTAATCCATCGGCCGCACATGCCACGGTCGGATTTCGCCTCCTGATCGTCCCCGGCACGGTCGCGCTGTGGCCGCTGCTTGCGTCCAGGTGGATGCGTGGGAAGGTTGCGCTTCGCGAGAAAACGCCTCATACGGTTGCAGCAGGCTCGCGGCGCGAGGTGCGGGCGTGATTGCGCCGCTTCGACGGTGGCATCGCCGCACAACCGCCGCGCTCGCAATCGCGGTACCGGCGATGCTCGGCACGGCCTTGTTCGGCAGGCCAGAGGCGCCAGTCAACGCTTCGCTACCGGCGTCGAGGCCCGCGGCCGGCGCGGTGTCAGTCGAACCCATTCAGTGGTCCAGACCCGGCATAGCCGCGAGTCTCGTTCGATATACCGACGAGACGCACGAGATCGCCGTCGACGCCCGCACGCTCGCAACCGAACCGGACGTTCTGGCCTTTTGGCTCGAGCCCGGCGACGCTGGAGAGCCACCAATGGCGGGCCGGTTCCTCGGCGCGGTGCGTGGCACGGGAATCCGCCGTTTCGCGCTTCCCGACGGCGCCGCCAGCCACGGGGGAAGGATCGCTCTCTACAGCCTCGGCCGCGACGCGGTCATCGCCACCGCCGCGATCGGCGGCACGGGAGGCAGGCCGTGAGCCACGGATACGTTGCCGTCCAATGGAACGAGCAGAAGCGTCGCTACGACACCGTGATCGGGCTCGCACTCGCCGCCTATATCGGAATCTTCACCGGGCTTGGCGCCGTCACGAATCCGTTCGCCACAGCCGAAACTTTGCTGATCCGTGCGCTTGGAAGCGCCGCGATCGTTCTTCTTCACGTCGCGCTCGCGATCGGCCCACTCTGCCGGATCGATTCTCGCTTCCTTCCCCTGCTGTACAACCGTCGCCACCTCGGAGTCGTGACGTTTCTCGCCGGCGCGGCGCACGGGGGGTTCGCGCTGTTTCAGTTTCACGCGCTGAGCGACACGAACCCGTTCGTGAGCCTCCTGGCGAGCAACACCCGCGTCGCCAGCCTCTCCCAGTTTCCGTTCCAGCAACTGGGTCTCGCGGCGCTCGCGATCCTGTTTCTGATGGCCGCCACCAGCCACGACTTCTGGCTCGCGACTCTCACGGCGCCGGTATGGAAGCGCCTGCACATGCTCGCGTACCTCGCTTACGGGCTGCTCGTCGCCCACGTGGCGCTCGGGACGCTGCAGACCGACCGAAGTCCGCTTCTTGCGGGACTACTCGCCGTTGGCGCGGCAATCCTGCTTGGTCTGCACGTTGCCGCCGCTCGAATCGAAGTCCGCGCGGACCGCGAACAACCGCGAGCGTCCGACGGATTCGTGGACGCGTGCGCGGTCGACGAGATTCCCGAGTCGCGGGCCCGAGTCGTTACCGTCTCGGGCGAGCGGGTCGCCGTCTATCGATTCGGAGACTGCGTGAGCGCAATCTCGAGCGTCTGTCAGCATCAGAACGGGCCACTCGGTGAAGGCCGCGTCATCGACGGGTGCATCACGTGCCCCTGGCACGGATTTCAGTACGAGCCGGAGACAGGAGCATCGCCCGCACCGTTTACCGAAATGGTGCCCGTCTTCGCGACCGAGATCCGCGGCGGCCGGGTATTCATCGACCCCCAGCCGTTCGCTCCCGGGACACGAGTCGCGCCGTCCCGGATTGCTTCAAGGAAGGGGGCTGAGCAATGACTCCACGATCGGACGAACCGCTTTACGTCGGCTACCTTCAGCCGCCGGCTCCAGTCGCCAGGCGCATGCGACGAATCGCCGCCTTGATCCTCGTCCTGGCTGCCGCATCTGCAGCTCTGGCGGCGGCCGGACACAGCCGGCTTCCCGCCAGCGTGTTCGAATTCGGCACGACTCGCACTTTCGAAGGTGTTGTCGTCGAGTCGCCGGCGCCGATGCTGCTCGTTTCGCGCGGCGCCGGCGGACTGGAACCGTCGGCCTGGCTGCTGGTCGCACCCGGAAAGCACGGCGCGGGCGAGATCGTTCAGGGACTCGACGGTGAGCGCGTGCGGTTATCGGGCACGCTGATCGCCCGCGACGGTCAGACGATGATCGAGGTCCTGAGGGACTCGTTGACGCCGCTCGGCCAGAAGTCGACGGACCGGCCCGCGACGGTGGACCTCGGGCGCGTCACGCTCGCCGGCGAGATCGTCGACAGCAAGTGCTATCTCGGCGTGATGAATCCCGGCGAGTCGAAGTCCCACCGCGACTGCGCCGTGCGTTGCATAAGCGGTGGAGCGCCTCCGCTGTTCGTCGCGGCCAGCGCGTCGGGCGATCGGATGCAGATGCTGCTCGTAAGTCCTGACGGGGGCGCGCTGCATCGCGACGTGCTGCCGTACGTTGCCGAACCGGTCGAAATTTCCGGGCAACTCGAGTCGTCGGGCGATCTGTATGTCCTGCACACCACGGCGGCGTCGATCCGCCGCCTTTCCTGAACCCAACTTCGAGGAGCAAACGATGTCCGCTCATCCGCACATTTCCTCAGCACTACCGCTCGCGATGCTCCCCATCGGTATCGCCGACGTTCCGGAGGTCGAGATCGGCGACGCCCGCTACCTGGTGCGTTACGCGCGGACTCCGGAGGAACTCGACGACGTGCTCCGCCTGAGATTCGAGGTATTCAACCTCGAACTGGGCGAGGGACTGAGGGAGTCGTTCGAGACCGGCCGCGACGAAGACGCGTTCGACGCGGTCTGCCGGCACCTGATGGTCGTCGAACGCGCGACCGGGGACGTAGTAGGCACCTATCGAATGCAGACGAGCGCGATGGCGGCCGCCGGTCGTGGATTCTACACAGCGACGGAGTACGATCTGTCCTTCGTGCCGGCGCACGTTCTCGATGACGCCGTGGAGCTTGGCCGCGCGTGCATCGCGCGAGAGCACCGCAACACGCGCGTGCTCTTCCTGCTGTGGAAAGGGCTCGCGGCATATGTCGCTCACAACGGCAAGCGCTACCTTTTCGGCTGTTGCTCGCTTGCGTCGCAGGATCCGAAAGTGGCTTCCGGCGTGGCGGCCTGGCTCCAGACCAGCGGCCACGTCGCCTCCAGCCCGTGGATCGAGCCACTGGCGGCGTACGCATGTCAGGCGGTCCACGAACCGCCGGATGCGGGCGGCGCCCGCGTACCTCCGCTTTTCGGCATCTACCTGAGGCACGGTGCGAAGGTATGCGGCGCGCCGGCGCTCGACCGGGCGTTCGGCACCATCGACTTTCCGGTGATGCTGGACGTCAGGTCGCTTTCGGCAGCGTCGCGCGCGACGTTCTTTGGCGTCGAGGCCCGGTGACGCGATGATATCCTCCACCTTGCCGACCTCCACCGAAATTGCACCTGCTGCGGGTGCTGGACTCGCCGGTTTCACGCGCGCCGCGTTTCGACTGATCGGAATGGCGGCGGGCTCGGCTGCGCTTTACCTGCTGTGGTTCGCGGGCGATCTCGCGCGCGCCGCAAGGCCCGAAGCGCGCCGAATCTGGCGCGCGAAGTGTGTTCGCGGGTGGGGGCAAGCCACCGCTCGCGCTGCCGGGGTCCGGCTGCACGTGAGCGGCAAGGCGCCGGCGGCGCCGTTCCTGCTCGTCTCGAACCATCTCGGATACCTCGACATTATCGTCCTTGCTGCCGTCGCCGACGGCCGCTTCGTTGCACGCCACGATCTCGGCGACTGGCCCCTGATAGGAAGACTCGTCCGCGCGGGCGGCACGATACTCATCCGGCGCGACCTGCGCGCCGATACAGCCGCGGCGAGTGCTGCGATGCGCGCCGCATTCGATGAAGGCTCGGGAGTGATCCTGTTTCCCGAAGGCACGAGTTCCTCGGGTCACGACGTACTGCCTTTCCGGACTTCGCTTTTCGAGCCCGCAGTCGCGTTGGCGATGCCGGTCCACACGGCAGCACTCGCATACTCGACGCCGGAGGATACGACCGCGCCGGGCGACTCGGTCTGCTGGTGGGGAGACATGAAGTTCGCACCGCATCTGTGGCGATTGCTGCAACTCGGCCGGATCGAGGCCCACGTGGCATTTGGCGACGAGCCAATCCTCGGCAGTGAGCGAAAGCAGCTGTCGGCTGCTGCGCGCGACGCCGTCGTTTCGCTGCACGCATCGCTTCGCGCGGAGGTCCAATGAACGGCCTCATCGACGGAATCGAGGAGAACGCCCGCGTTCTCGGGGAACTGCGCGAACTCGTCGCCGGACTCGACGCCGACCGCTACGCCACGACTGGCGGTTTGCCGATCGCTAGCGGTCCCGGCGGTCACGTGCGCCACATCCTGGACGCTTACGACTGTCTGCTTCGCGGCGTTTCCACTGGACGCGTCGACTTCACCGCCCGCGAGCGCGACGCTCGCACGGCGACCGACCCGTCGTTTGCGGCCAGACGGATCGATCTGACGATTCGCGGCCTTCGCGGACTCGGTTGCCCGGCTACGTCGCCGCTCCTGGTGCGCGCCGAGGACACGGCGGGGGGCGCCTGGTGCGCTTCGTCGGTCGGGCGCGAACTTCAGGCGCTGGTAAGTCACACGATTCACCATCTCGCGCTCGTGGCAATAGTGCTGCGATTGCGGGGCGTCGAACCCGGCGCGGCGTTCGGGGTCGCGCCGTCGACGCTGGCGCACTGGAGGAAGGCATCCTGATGTGCACCGTAACGTGGTTGCCGTCGCGTGACGGATTCGAGTTGCGCGTCAATCGGGACGAAAAGAGGACGCGATCCGTCGCGTTTCCTCCATCCATTTTCGAACGCGGCGGCGTGCGCGTCATCTCGCCGCGCGACGTGGATGGCGGCGGAACGTGGATCTCGGTCAACGATTCGGGTGTCGCTCTCGCGCTCTTGAACGGGCAGTCGGGCGCCGGCGCGCGGCAGGGAACTCGAAGCCGCGGGCTGCTCGTCGACGAGCTTTCCGGCTCGACGTCGGTTTCGGAAGCTCGCATGACACTGGGGCGGGCGTCCCTCGATCAGTTCTCGCCATTCACCCTGCTCGTCATTGAGCCCGGTGTCACGGCGTGCATCGCGCGGTGGAACGGCTCGACGTTGACCGTCGACGGGGCCGCGCCGCTTTCGGGAATGCTCACGTCGTCGTCCGTGGAGTGGGTTGAGGTGAGCGAGTCACGAAGCGGGGTCTACGCCGAGCTCGTCCGGACGCTGCGGGGGCCGAGTGCCGAGATGCTCGAGCGCTTCCATCGCGGACACGATCCGAGCCGAGGTTTTCGCTCCGTCTGCATGCATCGCGATGATGCCGAGACCGTGAGCTTCACCCGTGTTGCCGTCTGCCGGGATGCGGCGCTCATGCATTACGAGGACGGGCCTCCCTGCGACGCGTTGCGCTTCGACCCGGTGGCGATATCGAGGCGGGCGGCCGCAACGCGGCGTCCGATGGCGGGGGTCCGATGAGCGTACGGCTGGCTGAGTTCTCGTTCCCGAGCCGGCGAACGCTCCGTGCAGCGGCCTGTGCAATTCTCCTCGGCGCCGGATTGCTGTTGCCGGTTTCGTTCGTCGCGGAACCGATCGGCGCCAGGCTCGGGCCGACGCTTGCCGGATTCCTGCGTTCCGACCTCGGGCTCTTCCTGCAGCTCGCATTGTCGACTCTGGCAAGCGAGGACCTGGCGTGCATCGGCGGAGGCGTGCTGGTGGCAAGCGGCCGTGCGACCTACGCGCTTGCCGCGGTCGCGTGCTTCTCGGGAATCTTCCTTGGCGACCTGGCCTTGTTTGCCGCCGGACGCGTGTTCGGGCGCCGGCTGTTGAGATTTCGGGTAGCGCGGCGATTCGTCGGCGCGCGCGACGTCGAGCGCTCGGCCGCCTGGCTCGAGTCGCGCGGGACTGGTCTCATCCTGGTCAGCCGGTTCCTGCCCGGGACTCGTCTCCCGACGTACCTGGCCGCCGGGATGCTGGGCACCAGCGTCTGGCGATTCGCCGGAGCGTTTGCGCTGGCTGCGGCTGTGTGGACGCCGGCGCTCGTCTGGCTCTCGGCCTGGCTAGGGGCCGAGGCGCTCGAATCGGCCCTCGCGACGATGGCCGGTGCCGGTGTGGCGGTAGCCGTCGCCGGGTTCGTCGCGCTGGCTGGCGTCCGTCTCGCGCTCGTCCTGGCGCGTCCACAGTCGCGCCGTCGCGTGCGCGCGCGTTTGCAGCGGGTGGCGCGCTGGGAATTCTGGCCGCCGTGGATGTTCTATCCACCCGTCGTCGTCTACATCGTGTGGCTCGGGCTACGCAATCGCGGGCTGGGTGTGTTTACGGCTGCGAATCCCGCGATTCCCGATGGCGGATTCGTGGGGGAATCCAAGTTCGGAATCCTGTCCAGACTGACGGCGGCGCCGGAGCGGGTAGCCAGAACCGTACTGCTGCCGGGGAAACTCTCTGCGGATTCACGGCTCGAAATCGCTCGAGACTTCATGGCCGCAAACGAGCTCACGTATCCCGTCGTGCTCAAGCCCGATGTGGGGCAACGTGGCGAGGGCGTCGAGATCGTCCGCTGCGGCGCCCGGATGGCGGCATCGATCGCCGGCCGTCGCGGCGACATCGTGCTGCAGGCGTATGCACCGGGACACGAGTTTGGTGTGTTCTGGGCGCGAAGGCCGGGAGAGTCTCGCGGATGGATCGCCTCGATAACGGAAAAGCGATTCCCCGAGGTGACGGGCGACGGGCGCTCGACCCTCGGCGATCTCATCGATGCCGACGACCGGGCGGTGCTGATGCGCCGCGCCTACGGCGCATCGCTCGGCGACCGGATCGCTGCTGTTCCCGGTGCCGGCGAAACCGTCCGCCTCGTCGAGTTGGGATCGCACTGCCGCGGCGCCGTGTTCCTCGATGGAAGCTGGGTCTGGACGGAGGCACTGGAGCGGGCGTTCGACCGCGTGGCTGGAACGGACGGAGGTATCTGCTTCGGCCGCTACGACGTGCGCGTCGAATCGATCGAAGCGTTCCAGCGCGGCGAGGGGTTCACCGTCGTCGAACTGAACGGCGTGACGTCCGAAGCCACCCACATTTACGACCCACGCACTCGACTGACGGACGCTTACCGGGTGATCTTCGGGCAATGGCGGACCGCGTTCGAGATAGGGGCCGCCAATCGCGACCGCGGCGCGAAGCCGGCTTCCGCCTGGGGGCTCGCCCGGGCGGCGGTGCGGTTTCTCGCCTCTGGCGTTCGGGGCCGATGTAACAATTGAGGAGAAAGAAATGCAACGCGTGATTCTGGTAACTGGAGGTACGGGCGGGCTCGGCGGAGCTGTGGTGCGCGCCTTTCTCGACCAAGGCTCCGTGGTAGTGGCCACTTATCGGCGGCGCTCGGGATTCGACTCGCTCGTCGCACAGATTCGTGAAGACGGTGCTCTCACCGGCGTCAGCGCCGTCGATCGGTTGCACGGCGTGGAAGTGGATCTCTCGGACCGCAGCAGCGTGCGCGCAGCGGTCGCCGACTCCGAGGCCCGATTTGGCGGGATCGATGCGCTCGTACTAGCGGCCGGCGGCTTCTCGGGCGGGGCGACGGTCGAAGAGACGGACGACGAAGTCCTCGACAGGATGATCGAAATGAACCTGCGCTCGGCGTTCGTCTGCGCGGGAGAAGCGATGGCGGCGCTCGCCAGACGTCGCGGCTCGATCGTCGCCGTGGCATCGCGGTCGGCCGTCGAGCCTGGCGCCGGGGTCGGAGCATACGCCGCGTCGAAGGCCGCGCTTGTTGCGTTGATCCGGTCGATCGCGGCCGAGGGCATCACCAGGGGCGTGCGTGCGAACGCCGTGCTTCCGGGGACGATCGCAACTGCCGCAAACCTCGACGGAAGCGATGCATCGGCCCATCCGGACTGGGTGCGCCCGGTCGACCTCGCCGCCGTCATCCGTTACCTCGCGTCGGACGATGCCCGGGCCTTGAATGGCGCCGCGGTGCCGGTGTAGGGGCAAGAACACCGGTTGGGCCTACCCGCCCGCTATCGCTCGCGGTACTGACACCGGTGGGGCGCCACCGCGCGTCCGGGACGCCGGGCGCCATCGGGAGTCACACGCAAGGTCACGATGACCGTTGCGCGCCATCGACAGCCAGCGCCGCGTCAGTACCGCGAGCGGCAGCGAGCGGGTCGGACCGGGCAGGCCACGCGGCACAAGCCTACCCGGTCGCCATCTCCGCTGGCGTTCATCCATCCAGCGCGGCTAGTTGCCGGTCCGGCCAGTCTGCACCTGAACGTCGTCGATCCACCAGCCACCTTCGTTGACGAACGGATCCGAGACGAGGCTGAACCGGATCGATACCTTCTGCTTCCCGTCGAACGCACTGAGATCGATCGATGCCGTTTCAAACTCCGGCTGTGCTCCCGAATACACCATTACGGTCCGCCAGCCGTTGGTTCCCTTCGCCTTCACCTCGACGATACAGAGGTCATAGCCGACTTCCGTATCGAACGAATGCTTGAAGACGAGCCGGGATCCAACGCCTCCGGTCAGATCGAACTTCGTCCGCAGTTGCAGCCGGTAAGTGGTGTTGTCGGCATAGTTCGCGCCCGGACTGTCGCTCCAGGCGTGCGTCGGACTGGCCGAGCGCTCCGTATCGAGCTTGAACTGCCCCGCTTTCCAGTTCGCCTGTCCCTGCTCGAGCGAGTCGTTGAGCAAGTCGACGCTCCGTACGATCCGCGCCGTCGCCGTCCTGGCCTCGTTCCCCGTGGCGTCCTGGTACGTAACCGTCACCGTGTCGCCCTGGGCCACGTCGAGCGTGTTGTTGCCCATCGTCACCGATCCACGCCGCAACAGAAGGTTCGTCCGGAAGCGTCCCGGGATGCCCGCCGCCTGGCCGACCACGATCGGCTCCGAATCGCCCGACGACGACGTCACCGTAACGTTCACCGTCTCCTGGCCAGCCAGATCCGCGTCGCCGACTTCGATCTGAACGATCGTGTCGGCTTCGTCATAGGACTTCTTGCCGAATGCGACCGCACCCTCGCTCTCGCACCACGGGGGCAGGTTGAAGGCTTCCTTGACCGATGTCGCGCTGCCGTTGAGCGAGAAGGCCCCGTAACCGACACCACGCCGAGCGAATCCCTGCCAGATCAGGCACTGATTGGCGCCGCCGGTCCGTACCTGATCAGCGATCAGAATGCCATCGCGCGCATCCGTGAACGACGGATTGTTGAGCGAGTACTTCATTCCATCGGTGACCAGTTGTTCGACGAGCGCCTTGCCGGCCGCGAAGCCATACTCGGTAATGAAGTTCGCCCGAACGTCCCATAGAGCCGCACACCAGACCTCACCGACGTTGTGGACTTCCGTCGGATCGTTGAACTCCTGGCCCGTGGCCGGATCGATCTCCTTGTACGTCAGAGGATTGACCGACATTTTCGTAGTAACCGGGAACGCCCGGACCCCGGTCCGGAAATTGCGCGTCGCGTATCCGCCGACGACGTAGCTCGCGTCGGGCGCCGCGTTCTGCGGAGCAAGCATCGTAAGCCCGTACCAGTCTCCCCAGCCTTCTCCCATGCCGCCCGACTGCGGGCCCGTCAGACCGTCGACATAATCCGGGCCGCCTACCAGTCGAGTCGAAAGGCCGTGACAATACTCGTGAATGATGATCGACGTGTCGAAGCTGCCGTCATAACCGCCGCTCCAGAGGAACATCTGCATCCGCGGCTCGAGCCCGTCGACCGGCGTGGAAAAATTCGCATTGTTGGTGCCGGCGCCATCCTGCGCATCCGCGTTCACGGCGTCGCCACCTCGCCCCTCTTCAGTGAAGTTCGTCGCCTGGAAATTCCCCGCCGCCTCGTCGAACCCCAGACGGTACAGATAATCGTGAATGACGTTGTTCCAGTAGAAGAGATTTACGATCGCCGCGTCGGTGTTCGGCTTGCTCGGAACGATCGGGCTATCGAGCGGAGGGCTGAAAGTGAACACGCTGTCGCCCGACGCGGGCAGGCCGCCGGAGTTGTTCGCATCCTTGTCCTCGACCGCCGTCACGTTGTTGCCGATCGTGACCGGGGTGCTGCCGACCCATCCGTTCGGCGAAACGTCGAGAATGGAGCTTCCTGGCGAGACGAGGACTCGCTCGACGTGACCGGGCGTGCTCGTGCTGAACGGAATGTTCGGCTGCGGGCTCTCGCCGGTGAACACCCGGAATTTCGCGTCCGTCGCGAGGGCCGTGCCGTACCGCGTGCGATTGTGGCGCGCAAGCACCCTTCCGTGCACCGCATCGACAGTCACGACATACAGGTTCCCGGGGCCGCGCTCCGCCAGCACGACCGTCCACGCGGGAACCGTGCGGCCCGGCGCGAGAGGAAACAGCAGCTTTCTGGCCGTCGCGGGCTCGGTAAACGCCTCGCCGAGCTCGATTGCGGTCAGGTCTTCCGCGCCGCCCTTCGCGGTGACAATCGATGGAGTCGCCGAGGCGCCGATCGACCGTGCCGCCGCAACCGCCGCCCCCGCGGCATCCAGCGCCCAGCCATCTGCCTTGGCGGCCACGCCGGCGTCCGGCACGAGCTCTCCACCGGCCCACACGACTCGGCCGTTCCGATCGACCGCCATACGCAGATCCGCGCCGTAAACCCGGACTCCACCTGCCCTCTGATTGAACTGGAGGTGAGTGACTCCCGTGTCCGGCGACCTGTAGTTGCGCACGAGTTCGAGACCATCGAGGTCCGCCTCTCCGAGACCGTAGAGCGCCGCGCGTTCGCGAATGAACGCTTCGCCGATCTCGGCAGGTGAGCCTTTCCGGGCCTCGGCGATGGCGCCGCTTGCGGGCACGATCAGCCGCGGACCACCGGTGAGGATGCTCCAGCGTACCTGCGCTCCAGGCGATTCGGCCAGGAGTTCCACCATCGACTCGCGGCGTGCGTCGGACTTGGAAAGCGACGCGGCCTCGATAGCTTCGGGCGCAAGCAACGCTCTGGAGTTGAAGGAAGCAGTGCGAATGTCGAAGTCCGGAAGCGTCGGACACGCCAGTGGAGTTCCTTTTCCGGGAACGATCGGCTGGGCTGTCGAATTCGGGATGTAAAACGTGGAAATGGCGAGCAGGCCGAGGGCCGCACCGGTCACGAACATTCTGCGCACTGGTCAATACCTCCGAACGATTGAAGCCAGACCCTGAGCAGGGCCGGCAAGAACCTCGAATCTTACCTCACCGATACGAACGGCCGCGAGCGGAAGAGCCGCCGGCTAGCCTGCCTACGGATGCAATGAGGGTTCCAGATCCGGCGGTTTCTCGATCACGGACCTGGCGACTACTGCTCCAACTATCAGTGTTGCGCCAAGAAAAGCCCACGCCGCAGGCTGCTCGCCGGTCCCGAGGAACACCCAGACGGGGTTCAGGACCGGCTCGATCATTCCCATCAAGGTCGACTCCAGCGCTCCGAGCCGCGCGATCGCAAAGGCGAACAGCGCATACGCGATCCCTATCTGCACGATGCCGAGATAGAGCACGCCGCCAATCTCCGACGAACCGGATGGGTAGGCGAGCGTGCCCGGGGTCATCAGCAGGTAAACCGCAACTCCGGCGGCAAGAACGAGATTGCCGAACGTCACAGCTTGCCAGCGAGCCTCGTCGTCGCCGTGCTGCAATCGCATCGTGATCATGAGTCCAGCGAAAAAAACGCCGCTCGCGAGCGCCTGCAGATTGCCGGCCATTCCGCCCGCATCCAGCTTGCCGACGAAAAAGAGGGCCATTCCGCCAAGCGCAATTGCGACGTAGACGATTTCGCGAGGCCTGAATCGCGTCTTCATCAGGAACGGCTCGAGGATGAGCACGTAGATCGGCGCCGTGTACTGCAGGAAGATCGCATTCGCGGCCGTCGTCATCTTCGTTGCGAAAACGAACGACAGCAGGGTCGCCGCGTAAAGCAGCGTCGCCAGCCACGCAAGACGAGTTCGCGGGAATCGCGTGCGCTTGCCGCGCAGGCCGGCAAGAACGAAGAGCGTTACAGCGGCAACGACGGACCTCCAGGTCGCAAGCGACATGGCGTCGAGGGAGATGATCTTGATGAAAAGGCCGCCGGTAGACCAGAGAACGGCGGCCGCGACCATGGCCAGTACGAATCTCATTGTGAGGGGCGCAGTCTCTCAGGCGGAACGCGCCCGCGCAAGCAGCCGGTCCTCCGCCCCGCGCGACCGCCCGACAGCGCAAGTTCGGATGTCGCGTTGCCGCATTGGCGCCGTGGCGATGCGCCAGTACCGGCGGAGGTTCCAGTGCTGGGCGGCCGCCGGTGAGGCGCATGACCCAAACAGTCCAGTCATCCCCGCGGGCGCGTATGCGACGGCTCGTCGATCCACGACTTCTCCTCCGTCCATCGTTCAGGAACCGGCCGCAACTATGCCGCACGCCGGCCGGTCCGGCCCTTCGAGAGTCCGCGGAGTCCAACTCTTCCGGCGAAGTCTGAAAGCTCCGGCTAAAGCCCGCTCTCCAGCCGCCGCCATCCGACTGTGTCCACATCGAGCTGGCGCACCGACGTCGCGATGCCACGGCTCCTGAAACACTCCGCGACCCGATCGCCGATGGCCTGGTAGTCGCCGGTTGCAAATGCCAGCACCGCGGAACCCGCGCCACTCATCGCCACCCCAAGTAGATCGCCTCCCGGTTCGAGTGCAAACGCCGCATCCAGCCCGGGAAGCAGCGGTGCCCGGTACGGCTGATGCAGTCGATCGCGCATCGCTTCGCCGAGCATGTGCCAGTTTCCTGACGCAAGCGCCGCGTGAAAAAGCGCGGCCCTCTGCACGTTGAATATCGCGTCCTCTCGAGGTACGGCATCCGGAAGGATGCGCCTGGCCTCAGACGTCGGCAGCGGCACTTCCGGAATCGCGACAACCACACGAATGGACTCGGGCCAGCCGGCCCGCACGACGAACGGCGGCTTGCCAACTCTCTGACAGCAGGTGATCAGTCCTCCGAGTGCGGACGGCCCGGCGTTGTCTCCGTGGCCTTCCATCTCGGTGCCGATCTCGACGATCCGGTCATTCGTAAGGTCTCGGCCGCCAGCGATCGAGAACGCCACAATTCCGGCAACGATGGCCGCTGCACTGCTGCCGAGGCCGCGCTCGAAAGGAATATCGTTGCGCGCCGAGAACCGGACCGTCGGGATCGGTCCGCCCTCTCGCTCGGCGGCGAACCGGAACGCCGTGTGGATCAGGTTGTCGGGTCCGAAGGGACTGCCGCTTTCGCCCTCACCCGTCAAGTCAAGCGTTCCGGCGTCCTGGCCACCGGCCGGCGATACCCTCACGTCGAGATATATCGAGAGTGCGAGCCCAAGCGTGTCGAACCCGGCGCCGAGATTCGACGTCGATCCGGGAATTCGAATGGTAAACGGAGTAAACAAGCGCGAGAGCATACCGCGTCGGCCGATCCGCGTCATCCGCAGGATTCTTCCTACCCACGGTGGACACGGGAGTCCGTGGTAGAGTCCACGGTCCATGAACGCTCAAATGGAGTGCATGTCGTGCGGTACCACGCTCGGAATCGCCGAGATCGCCTACACGTGCCGCGAGTGCGACGGACTGCTCGACGTCGTCTATGACGATGCTCCGGGCGATCCAGAGGAGCTCAAGATCCGGTTCCGGGAGCGTCGGCTTTCGGACGCTCCCGCCGATTGTTCCGGTGTCTGGCGATTTCGCGAACTCCTTCCATTCGCCGACTTCAGTCATATCGTCACGCTCGGCGAGGGCAACACGCCCCTCTGGGATGTTCCACGCGCGGCGGCGTGGGCGGGTATCGAACGGCTCACGGTCAAGCACCAGGGGATGAATCCGACCGCGTCGTTCAAGGACAACGGGATGACGGCTGGCGTGACCCAGGCGCGCGCGGTCGGTGCGAACGTTGTCGCGTGCGCGTCGACGGGGAACACGTCCGCGTCGATGGCGGCATACGCGGCCCGGGCAGGCATGCGCGCGGCGGTCTTCATTCCCGACGGCCAGATCTCGCTTGGCAAGTTGTCGCAGGCGCTCGACTACGGCGCCAGGACGCTGCAGATTGAGGGCGACTTCGACGCAGCGCTCGCGCTGGTCCGCGAGTTGTCGGACGTCGATCCCGTGTACCTCGTGAACTCGGTGAATCCCTTCCGGATCGAGGGCCAGAAAACGATTGCCGCCGAGTTGTGCGAGCAACGTGGATGGCGGGTACCGGATCGCGTCGTCTTGCCCGGTGGCAATCTCGGTAATGTGTCGGCTTTGGGAAAGGGCTTCATGGAGCTGATGGATTGGGGCTTCATCGACCGACTCCCGCGGATCACGGTCGTTCAGGCCGAAGGGGCCGCCCCGTTCGCCGCGATGATTCGCGACAAGGCGCCGACCCTGACACCCGTACCAAATGCCACGACTCGCGCGACAGCGATAAAGATCGGCGCGCCGGTGTCCTGGCCGAAGGCCGTCCGCGTGCTCGATGTCTGTGGCGGTGAGGCGATCACGGTTTCGGAGAGCGAAATCGCCGAAGCGAAGGCCGTGATCGGCAGCGACGGTGTCGGCTGCGAACCCGCGTCGGCGACCACCGTCGCCGGTTTGCGGCAGTTGATGGATTGCGGCCGTGCGTCTCGTGACGAAGACGTAGTCTGTGTACTGACGGGCCATCTTCTCAAGGATCCGGACTTCACGGTCAACTACCACTTCGGGCGGCTCGAACCCGGCGCCGAGCTCGCAAACGAGCCTGTTCGCGTCGAGTCGAACATCGAGGCTATCCGCGCGGCGCTGGAGGGATGACCGGAATACCTGAAGTTTCCGGGGATTTCCGGAGTCTCCATCGCAATCGAGGGACTCTCGACGGCGGCGCTCTCTTCAGTCTTTCTCGAGGGGTCCCGTCAATTCTTCCTCCCCAGCGCAAAGGCCTCGTGAATGACCCGCACGGCCCTGGACGCGTCCGACTCCGAAACCACGAGCGAGATGTTTCTCTCCGACGACCCCTGCGAGATCGCGATAACGTTGATGTTCTCCGCGCCGAGCGCGCCGAAGACCTTTGCCGCGATGCCGGGAGTCCCGGCCATCCGGTCGCCGATCGCCGCAATGACCGCGATCGAGTCGTCGGCCGTCACGTCGTCGATATGTTCCTTCATGATGTCGAACTCGAGCGCCGCCCGTAGCGATCGCACGACGCGCGCCTCGTCCTCCGACCGCACGACGACGCAGATGTTGTTCTCCGACGAAGCCTGCGAAATCATCAGAACGTTCGCGCGCTCGGCCGCAATGGCGCCAAACGCACGCGCCGCGATACCCGGAATTCCCTGCATCCCGCGGCCGCTCACCGAAACCAGACTCACGTTACGGATCGACGTGATCGCCTTGACGCCCGTCGGCGACGGGTGGCCTTCGAACGTGATCCGGGTGCCCTGTCCGTCCGGATTCGTCGTGTTGAGGATCCTGACGGGGATCCGCGCGAATTGCACCGGATTGATCGTCTTGTGGTGGAGAACCTTCGCACCGTAGTAGGCGAGTTCCGAAGCCTCGCTGTACGAAATTGCGCGCATCGTCCTGGCATCGGGCACGTCGGCGGGATTAGCCGTCATCACGCCGTCCACGTCGGTCCAGATCCAGACCTCGTCCGCTTCCAGCGCGGCGCCGAGGATGGTCGCGGAAAAATCCGACCCGCCGCGGCCGAGTGTTGTGGTCACGCCCCCGGCCGTCGCACCGATGAACCCGGTCACGACGGGAATCACCCCGGCCTGGAGCAGAGGAACGAGCCGCCCCTGCGTCTTCGCGCGCGTCTCGGCGGCGAGCGGCTCGGCGTCGCCGAACTGATCGTCGGTGACTATCAGTTCCGTGGCGTGGATGGCCTCGGATGCGACCCCACGCGAGGATATCGCGGCCGCGAGTATCGGCGCCGCAAGCATCTCTCCAGTTCCAGAAATCGCGTCCAGGATGCGCGGCGTCAGCTCGCGCACCAGCGACAGGCCGAAGCACAGCGAGTCTACGCGCTCGAGCCCGTGGTCGAGTTGCTCCCGAACCATGGCGAGAAGCCGCGCGTCATCGCCAAACAGCGCGCGCGCGGCCGCGTCGTGCCGCTCGGCGAGCATCGGCCGTTCGTCGAAATTCCAATTCCCCTGTGTCGCACGTTCCGCGGCGGCGACGAGCGTCGATGTCACTCCACCCATAGCCGATGTAACCACGACCGTTTTCTCGCCCCGCGCCGATGCCGCAACCGCGAGATCCGCGACGCCGGCGATCCGCTGCGCCGACCCGACTGACGTCCCCCCAAACTTCTGCACTGTGATCATGGGGCCACAGATGACCACAGATTGGGACCGATCAGATAGTGCGCGGAAGCACTATTCAGGTCTGATCGTCCTTGCTTCCGCGACCGGTGGACCGCATCTGCTCCACAGTGCGGTGATCGATCGGACATCCGCGCGCCGCGAGCTGCCCGGCGACGGATTCGCGCTTCGACGCAGGCAGGTTCTGCCCGAACTTGAACTTCGCCGTCATTCGCTCTATCTCGATCGCCACGACCGCCGTCGTCTGGAGGCTTTTCCGGTATAGCGGGTCGCCGGCTGCTATCGGCGCGTGTCCGCCCTCTGGCTGCAGCTTCTCCATCAGCGCCTGGAGCGCCCCGGCCTTTTCATCGAGATCCGAGACGATTCTCGCCCTGCCGCGGATGTCGACAGCCTTGTAGTACTGCGTCGCGGGGCACGCCAGTCTCGGATCATTGAAATAGGACGGAACGAGAGAGAAGTCCTCGACGACGACGAAGGTCACGCGATCGTCCGCAGTCAGGAACGCCATCTTCTCCCCCTCCGTCGCTCCGTGAAAGTAGAGCTTCCCTTGCAATGTCACGAAGTTGAGCGGCACGACGCGAGGCCAGCCATCTGGCCCGGCCACGCCCAGATAACCGTGCGTCGCCTCTTCCAGGAGTCGCTCCATCCGATCGCGATCCGTCATCTCGTAATCCGCTCTCCGAACCACGCTCTTCTTCGTCGCGGATGTTTCGATCACTGCCATTCACGCTCCCTCCTTTCCGTGTCCAGGCCGAGAATGCTCCAGAGACTGGATACTTGCCAGTGCCAGTTTCTGCTCGTATCGTAATGCCACTTCGGAAGGCGGGGGGCTGGACATGCTGGTGCGGCTTGACGGTCCGGGAACTCTGGTCGAGCAGATTTACGCTGCCTTGCGAGCCGCGATACTCGACGGCAGTCTGAGGCCGGGAAGCCGGCTGCCGTCGACACGGGCGCTCGCCAGCGAGTCTGGGGTTTCGCGCACGACGACGCAGGCGGCATTCGACCAACTCGTCTCAGAGGGATACCTCGAGACCCGGCCTGGATCGGGCACCTATGTAGCCGCCGAACTGCCGGACGGATCGATGGCCGCGTCGCGCACGGCGGCCACGAGCGCTTCGGATGCGGCGACGGCGATGCGACTTTCTGCGTTCGGGCGGACGATTTCCGAGCGTCGCCTCGGGGTTCCCAATCCAGACTACCCGGTACGGTTCAACTTCAGGTACGGGCTGCCGCCTGTCGAGTCCTTTCCGTACGACGTCTGGCGGCGGCTGATGAATCGCCAGATCCAGAACATTTCCCTGCGATCGCTGCGTTACGGACCGGCCGAAGGCGCACAAAGTCTGCGGGAGGCGATAGCCTTGTATCTTGCCCGTTCGCGGGGCGTCGTCTGCACGGCCGGCCAGGTTGTAGTCACAAACGGCTCGCAGCAGGCCATCGATCTTACCGCGCGTCTGCTGGTCGAAAGGGGCGACCTGGTAGTCATTGAAGACCCCCACTATCAGGGAGCCCGAAACGTCTTTGCCGCGGCCGGCGCGCGGATGGTTCCCTGCCCGGTCGACGCCGACGGTCTCGATCCGGATTTCCTGCCACCGGCAGACGCCGGCGTGAGGGTCGTTTACGTCACGCCGTCGCACCAGTTCCCCGCTGGCGGAGTGATGCCGATTGCCAGACGGCTCGCGCTGCTCGACTGGGCCGCGCGGAGCGGGGCCGTAATTTTCGAGGACGACTACGACAGCGAGTACCGCTACGACGGCCGGCCCATTCCGGCGTTGCAGGGGTTGGACGGCGGCGGACGAGTCGTCTACGCCGGGACGTTTTCCAAGGTGATGTTTCCGTCACTGAGGATCGGATACGTGGTGTTGCCGCCGGGAATGCTCGGCCCGTTCGCCGCCGCGAAGTGGCTCGCGGACCGGCACTCGCCGACGATCGAGCAGGAGACGCTCGCGGCCTTCATCGGCGAAGGCCATTTCGAGCGGCATCTGAGACGTTCTCGCGCAGCAAACGCATCCCGGCGCGAAGCGCTCCTTGCCGCACTCGCCGGAGAGTTCGGCGACAGAATCCAGATATCCGGTTCGAACGCCGGGATCCACGTCGTAGTCTGGTTCAGCGACGTGTCGGCGGATCTGACTGCGTCAATCGTCACCGCTGCAAGGGCAGAGGGGGTTGGCGTGAACCCCGTAGCGCCGTACTACCTGAGCCCTCCGGCCGTTGCGGGCTTCCTCATAGGCTACGCTTCGCTGTCCGAATCGGAGATCCGCGAGGGGATCGGTCGCCTTGCCCGCGTCATCGAGACCATTTCGTCGACTGCTCCGCGGTAGTTCCGATCCTCGTGATGGACGGCAATGCTCCGGCTCGGAACGACCGCTCCGGTTCGGTAGGACCGCTCCGGCTCGGAACGACCGCTCCGGCTCGGAACGACCGCTCCGGCTCGGGACGACCGCTCTTGCTCGGAATGACCCCGAAGCGGTCACAGCCGATAGCCGGGGGTCACGGCGGTGAGCGAAGCGATCCGCCGTCACCCCCGGTTTCGCATCCACAAAGATCTCGACCGCGGAGCGGTCGCACTGATCCGTGAAGCCTGCATCTTCGCCGGTGCTCATCGTGATGGTGACAATGCGACCGCTCGGCGGCCGCATACTCGGTGCACGCGACCCACCTCCTGCTCCGACGAGACGCGGCCTTACGTTTACGCCTGCCCTCCGCCCACCTCGTTGAACGGGAGACGCCAACCTCACATGGCCAACGCGGTCACCGACAATTTCGAGGTCGCGGGACCACGTGTTACGCGGTCGAAGAACCGGAATCGAAACCGGCGCTTCGAACCGCAATCCCGATCGGCGATTCTGTACGGGCCAATTTTTCCATTCCACTCGTTCAGTGCCGGCGGTTCGCCGGTTCCTTGACCGTCGCGTGCCAGAGGTCTAAAGTCAGCGGTTCGTCGGGGCGTAGCGCAGCCTGGTTAGCGCGCGTGATTTGGGATCACGAGGTCGGAGGTTCGAATCCTCTCGCCCCGACCAGCATCTGGGACACACGCGGATGTGTCACGAACGGCTCTAACCGCGCCGCCTCCCGGTCGGGAACGGTTGGGCCGTGAGTTCCGCGTAGTAGGCCTCCAGCATAGCGATGCGCTGCTCGAACACGGCGCGCTGAAGCTTCTCGATCTCGTCGAGTTGCCCACGCAGGCACAGTAGCGCGAAGAGGCCCCACAACGCGCGCTGGCGGTCCGCGTAGAGCCGCTCCTTTCGATCCTTGGTCACCGAACCGTCCGACGCCAGCCGTTGCACCTCTGACTGGATCTCCTTCATGACGTTCAGGCAGATCGCGAAGTAAGCCCGGAATTTTGCCTCCGCCGAAGGTTCCTTCGGCCTGAAATACATTTCCTCGTACTGATAGACCTTCATGAAGATCTTCTCGGCTAGCGGCCGTTCGATCGATGACGACCTCGCGAGGTCGTCCGGCGCCGTCTCCGCGATATCGCCTATGCTGGAGTACCCCGCAAGCAACACCTTGTTCACGACCCGGTCGTCAACCTCCGGCACCTGCCTGAGCACGAACTTCACGATTAGCGCCTCGCGCTTCGCGGCTACGTGGTCCGCGTCGGGTTCGAGCGAAAACACCGACGGCAGTTCGCGGGCGAGCTTCGCGTACTCTCCCAGAACGAAGTTGCAGAACGCCGGCGTCAGCACGTCGCTGCCAGTCTGCTGTTGCTGGGCAAACGCCCGCTCCAGGCGCGATGCGATCCCGGCAAGCTCGGTTTCGCCCGCCCGCGTAGACGCCTCGCGGAACAGGGCGACCGGAGTTGCCACGACGCCCAGCCAGGCCGTCGGCGTCTCTCGATCCGTCGCGTTGTTGCGCTCGATCTCGCGCACGAAATCCTTGATCGGTTTCACGAACTCGCCGGCCGAATCGGCAAGCAGCTCTCGCGGCAGCCGGATGTCGATCGAAGCGAGGTCGCCCCCCAGCTGTCCGTCCAGCGCGTTCTCGAGCGTTTCGGTGACCACGTCGGCGCTCGGCGCGACCCCGACGCCCGACAACGCGTCGTACGGATCTATCAGGCCGTCGATGTTCTCGATCTGCTCGAGGATCGACTGGATGAATCGGTCCTCGTCAGGTGCCGGCTGCGGCCAACGGTCTTCTTCCGGCAGGTAGATGTCGAGGTAATCGAGCAGTTCCTGCCGATCCCGGTCGGCCCCCGATCTCGCATACGTCGTCACGAGCTCGACAGCCTGCATCATGAACGCAATGTTCTGGCCCGTGAAGACGCGGCGCAGATTGAATGCATTCAGGACGAACGTGTGCAGCGCGAGCATCGACGTCCGGATCGAATCGTCCTTCGCTTCGTTCGAGAGGTAGGCGCAGATCTCGGCTGCCGATTGGTAACTCTGGAAATACGTCGGGTGCTGCTGGATTCGGTCGACGAACAGTTCGAGCGCCGTAAAAGCGTCGTCGAGCGTGGCGTGCTGGGCATCGACGCCACCGGCCTCCACCAGCAGAAGGTTCTGCCGCAGGAGGTCGAACAGTACGCGGTAAATCTCGTGATCGCTAAGGCCGGTCGCGCCCGCAATCGTCTTCAGGTCGACGAAGTGCGTCAGGCAGACCCAGACCGCCTTGTACGGTCCGAGTTGCCCGGTCGTCTGCACGCCTTCGCCAGGGAACTCGGCCTGCGAACGCTTGAAGCGCGATTCGGGCGACAGGATTCCGCCGATGATCTGCTGGACGTGCTTGGCGCGGAATAGACCGTCGCGTATGAGGTCGGGCGTCGGCTGTTCGAGCGTGCGAGCGTCCGTTGCCGTGGCCAACGGATCGAACTGCCAGGTAGAAATGGTCTGTCGCTCGAGCGCGAACATCCAGAAGAACGCGTCGACGTCTTTGGAAAAGAGCGACGGAGCCTTCGCGTGCCAGATGTCTCCCTTGCGCAGATTCAGTTCGGCGGCAATTCCGGCCCGTGTAGCTACCTCGAGCCGGCCGCTCGTACCCGCCTCGAACGCCAGGCTGAGCGCTTCCGGCAGGTTCCTGTCTTCAAACAGCTTGTGAAGCGCACGGTCGTACGCGAGAGGTGGCGGCGGCGCAGGAGCTTCGCGCAGTCGCGCGACGGCCATCCCCAACTCGTGTGTCGGCGGAAATGCAGCACTAACTTCATCGCAGAGAACGCCGACGTCCGGAATCGCCGCGCTGCCCAATGCGAGGAGCTTCGATCGAGTCGACTGCGCGTTGCCGAAGAGCGAGAAGCTGATCTTCAGCCGCTTCATCTCCTTTCGGATGTCTCCGGCGATCGACGCGCGGACCCCGGACGGCAGCATCGTTCGAGTGAACGAGTCGCGATGCGTGTCCAGCAGGTTGTGCTCAATGCAGAAGTCGACAGCCGTGCGCGCCGAGGCTTCCGACTGGATATCCAGCAGTGCATAGACGATGCGATTGCAGGCGTCGCTGGCTTCAGCCGACTTCCCAAATTCAGGAGCAAACTGTGCAAGCTTCGCCGAGAGCACGGACACCGCTTCGTCCGAGCGCAGTTTGGCAAGCGCCGAGACTATCTCCGCATTCAACTGCTGGGGGCTGTCGCGTCGCAGGTGCTGGCCGAGAGCCCGCGCCGCCCGCACTTTCATCGGCAGCGCGTCGGTCGCGATGTGCCCGAGCATCCAGACGAGGCCACTGCGGTACTGCAATGGTCCGGACGCATCCGCCCGCTCGAGCGATTCGACGGCGAGCCCGTAGACTTCCTTCCCATAGGCCGCCAGTACCGAGAGCGCGAGCTCGCGAGCGCGGGAGTCCGTTTCGTGTCCCAGCCGATCGAGAAGAGACGCGGCGCGCCATTGCGGGAACATCGGCAGCACGCTGCGAAGCAGTATGGGTCCCGTTCGCCGGCTCGAGTACTCCGCGAGACGCTCCAGGCTGAGCAACTCGCTCTTTGACTGCATCCGGTCGAGGCGGGTTACATCGATGTTACTGGAGTCGGCGAGCGTTCGGATGATCCCGAAGATCTGCACGGAATGCTCGAGAAAGTCGTCGTTGAAAAGCGCAATCGCAAGGTCGGAAAGCTGGCCCAGATAGCTCTCGATCTGGAACTGCTGCTGGTGTTTGTAGACGACGTCCTGGTCGGCAACGTTCGCGAGCATGATCTCGCGCCTGAGCAGAGCATCCTTTATCAGGCTTACGAAATCCTCGAAGACCCCACTGACCTGTTCCTGGTACTGGACTACGTTCTCGCGCACCGCATCGTCGGTGAACCGGTAACGCTTGTCGGCCGAGAGGATCTGGTGAGTCGCGCTCCGGTAGAGATCTTCGTTGAACTTCTCGGGTGAGACGCTCGCGTGCGGCCGCACGTCGAGGGCGAACTCCTGAGGATCGCGCATCTCGCCTATCGGTCGAATTTCCTGCCAGGGATAGCGCCGGAATAGCTCGGCGATGGCCGCGTGATCGGACTGGGGCGCGACGTCTATGAAAGCCTTCTCGAACCGCGGAAAGAAATCATAAACGCGACGGAACCGAACGATCCGGTAGAAGAATATGTCGTAGACCTTGGCACGAAGGTTCAGTATCGCCTTGGCTCTCTCCGCAGGCGGAGCCGCGTAGGCCATGCCGAGCACCGTCTGAGCGATCGTCTGAATGTCGTACCGGATAACGGTCGCAAGAGCGTGGCCAACGAGCGCGGGCGCACTCTGGCCCATGAGGAATCGCTCGAAGTCGGCAAATGCCTGCGAGTTCGTGTCGTCCATTCGGATTCAGGGGCTCCGGAGCTCGGAAGATCAGCGGTTCACAATACCGTCATGCGACGGCCGGATCAACGCGGAGGCTTCCGGCGTCCTCCGGGCGCTGCTTCGCCGGATTGCGCACCGTCCGTAGCGCTGGATATAGTCCGGGGCTTTCAGGGAGTTGAAGGAACGGGCCGGGATGGCGCCTGTTTCGAGTCACTCAGGTTGGAGGATTTCGTCGATGTCATCTTCTTCAGGCGCGGTATCCGCATCTCCCGCACAACAGATCTCGTGCAGGAATTGCGGCGCGACGACCGACTTCGAGGTCACGATGAACGTGCTCAAGTGCGCGTTCTGCGGCTCCGAGCAGGTTGTCTCGCAGCCCTCGGACCCGAACCGTCCCGTGCCGGAGTCGATTCTCAGCTTCGCCGTCGAGGAGGAACAGGCTCGCGCCGCCTATCGGACCTGGCTCGGCAACGGGTTCTTCCGGCCTGGAGACCTGGCGAAGGCGGCATCGCTTCGTGAAATCCGCGCGGTATTCCTTCCCTTCTGGGCATTCGACGCCCGCGCGGTCACGCAGTGGACCGCGATGTCGGGGCGGCACCGCACCGAGACCCGGCAGGTGCAGACGGTCATAAACGGTCAAACGGTCTTTCGCGATCAACAGGTGCAGGAGACCGACTGGTTTCCGGCCAGTGGAGACCACGCCGGGCAATACTCCTGGGAACTCGTCTCGGCCTCGAAGGGGCTCGAGCAGGCGTGGGTCGACGCAATCGAGCCGTTCAATTTCGGAGAGTTGCGAAGTTACGACGGTACGTTTCTTCTCGGCCGTGGCGCCGAGGAACCCGCGCTCGACCGCGCTCAGGCCGAAAGCGTTGCACGCGGCATCATCGAGGCGAAAGAACAGTCCGAGTGCGCCCGCCTTGTACCCGGCGACACGCATCGCGACCTTCGCGTGTCGACGACGCTTGCGGACGTCACGGCGCGAATGATCTTCCTGCCCGTGTGGCTCGCGGCATTCGCATACAAACAGAAGGTCTACCGCTTCGTCGTGAACGGACAGACCGGAAAGGTGACGGGCGAAGCACCGCTCAGCTACTTCAAAATCGCCCTCGTCGCGGGCGCTGTCCTGATAGCAATCCTGCTCGTTGTCGTTCTCGCCGCGCTCATGTCGAAGTAACCGGTCGACGGCGTCTCAGTTTCCTCCAGGTCTTTGGAGCGAGCCAGAAGAAGAGCGACACCGCGATTACGACGATGACTAGCATGAGAATTGGCAGAAAGACCGACAGCAGCGTCCCGCCAACGGCGATGACGTCTTCGACGATGCTGAGGGTGACGTTCGAAGCCGGCTCCGGACTCAGGTTCGCTACGACGCGAGTGGCCGCCTTCGTCCCGTGCGACGAAAGGGCGACGCCACCGCCAACCAGGAACGCAACGGCCTGCACCCAGGGGCTGAAGTCTCCGAGTGCCGCGGCGGCCACCACAGCCCCGGCAGGAACGCGGACGAAAGTGTGAACGACGTCCCAGACCGAGTCCACGATCGGAACCTTGTCGGCGACGAACTCGATGACGTAAAGGCCGACCGCAATTCCGATCACCCACCAGTCCGTCACGACCGCCAGTTCGCCCGGCAGCTGCAGGCCGGCAAATCGGCTGAGCAGTCCGAGGGTGGCGACCATTGCGTAAAGGTTGATGCCACTCGCCCACGACGAGCCGAACGCGAGACCGAGAGTCCCAAGAATTCCCATTATCGAAGACGCTTCCATGGCGGTTGGCCTCCAGTCGCCGATTATAGCGGCGAATACGATGCGGAAACCTCGCGCCAGTGGAGAAATATTTGGAGTTTCGACAGCGCCGCGCAGCGTTCGGGTGCCGCAAAATTGACCCGTTACGACCGCGTGTGGTTTCATGCGGCGAATTTCGATGCGTTGCTCCCTCTCCGCACATCGCACGACAGCCGTGGTGCTCATTGCGCTCGCCACGTTGGGCGCGGTGTCGTGCGCTCGCTCCCCCCGCAAGCCAAACCTCGAGCGGATCTTCGAACCTGCGCGACGCTCCGAGGGCAAGCTGCCGATCATCGTCATCCCTGGAGCGCTCGGCTCGCAGTTGATCGACCCGAAGTCGGGTCGAATCGTCTGGCCGTCGGCGGACACCAACGAAGAAGACGACCTCGACTTGCCGATATCGAAGAACCTCGGCGAAAACACGGATGGCCTCGTCGCTTCGCGCATCATCGATACGACCAAGCTCTCCATTCTGCTGCCCGAAATCCGGGTCTACCGCGACCTTCTCCGCGCGCTAGAGGACCTGGCGGGATATCGCCCGGGATCGATGGACCAGCCTCCGGCAAACGGCGCGTCGGATACGTACTACGTGTTCTCATACGACTGGCGGCGCGACAACATCGAGAACGCGCGACTACTGGCGCGCAAGATCGACGCGCTCAAGATCAGCCTGGGCAGGCCGGACCTGCGCTTCAATTTGCTCGCGCACAGCATGGGCGGTCTGATCGCCCGCTATTACGCGATGTACGGCAACCGCGACGTTGCCGAGCAACCCATCGAGAGTCCTGACTGGAGCGGCGGCTCTAACATCCACCGGCTGTTGCTCGTCGGAACGCCGAATCGTGGAGTAATGGACGCGCTGCGGTCGCTTGTCGAGGGTTATAACTGGTACGGCGGCAACGTCAAAAGAAGCAAGTTCTTCAACAAGCTCGATTCGGATCTTCTGATGAGTATGCCGTCGGTATACCAACTGCTGCCATTCGGAGATGCCGCCGTCTTCCTCAACGAACGTCTGGATCGCGTTCCAATCGACCTGTTCGCCACCGAGTCGTGGAGGACGTATGGGTGGTCCGTGTTTTCGGAGAAGCACCGAAAGAGCGTGCTCAAGAAACTCGGAAGCGGAGGCGGCAACGCCCGGTTGGCCGAGGAAGAGGCCTTTCTCTCCGTTGCGCTCGGCCGCGCTCGAGAGTTCCATCGGAGCCTCGAGCGGACATCGTCGAAACCCAGGCCGTTCGCGGTTTATGTCTTCGGTGGCGACTGCGAACCTACGCTTCGGGCGCCGCTGGTAGTCGCGACCGCCGGAGAATATCGCACGTACTTCCTCGCTCAAGGCGTGCGCATCGGCGCGAACAGGCTGAACAAGAAGCGCCTTCTCGATCTTATGTTCGCGCCCGGCGATGGCCGCGTCACGCGAAGTTCGCTGATCGCCGAGGCTTACAATGGCGGAGGAGGATCCCCGATGAAATCGGATCTTGGCTTCGACCACGTCGTGTTCGGCTGTGAGGAGCACGGCGCGCTTCCAAATGACGCCGAGATGCAGAACAACATCTTGAGCGTCATCGTGAACGACACTGCTGTTTCCCCGCCGGGACGCTGAGGCCGATCGCGTGTCGACGATAGACGACGTCCCTTCCCCTGGCCCTGACACGAATCCGGAAGACTCTTGCACGTCCGTGGAGCGAGATCCGGAGGCTGGAAAGGGCCCGTGGCCCGATCGGCTTCTGGCCGCCTACCGATCTCCCGTCCTGTTATGGTTGCTCGTCGCGTTCGGCGCAGGTCTCAGAATTGCCCAGTACCTGTTCAACCGTTCGCTCTGGGTCGACGAGTCGTACATCGCACTGAATGTGATCGAACGGTCTTTCGGCGGACTGCTCGAACCGCTGTTTCACAATCAGGCGGCCCCGATCGGATACCTCTGGGCGTCCAGACTCGCCGTCGACCTGTTCGGCACGAGCGAGTACGCGCTGCGACTCGTGCCGCTAGCCGGCGGCGTCGCGTCGATCGTGCTTTTTCTCTACGTTGGACGTCGCGTGCTGTCGAGAGACGTTCTTCCTGGCGCACTGCTGCTCTTCGCGGTGTCGGACCGGCTCATCTACTACGCTTCGGAGGTGAAGCAGTATTCGACGGACGTCGCCGTGGCGCTGGCGCTCCTGCTCTGCGTTCTCCAATTGATCGGTGACGACGTGACCTGGAGACGCGTGGTCCTGCTGTCTACAGTTGGCGCGATGGGAATCTGGGTGTCGCATCCGGCCATTTTCGTCGCTGCCGGAGGAGGGCTTTCAGTTTTCGGCATCGCTGCCTGGCGCCGGGACTGGCCACGAGTAGCGCGAATTTCGGCCTCGGGCGCGGTCTGGGCATCGTCGTTCGCCGTTGCATTCGTTGTTTCCGTCGATCGCCTGACCCAGAACACCAGACACCTGAAGTACTGGGCCAGCACGTTCATGCCAACGCCTCCTTTCACAATCGAGGCAGCACGCTGGTTCAGGACTACTGCACTGGAGGTAGTCGAAGACCCTGGGGGCGTGGCGCTACCGAGACTTGCTGTCGCGGCCATCATGGTCGGGCTCGGCTATCTGCTCCTGTTCAAGCGAGACGCCGGCCTTGTTCTTATCGCGCCGGTTCTGCTGTGCCTGACCGCATCGGGACTCCACAAATATCCGTTCGGCAATCGGCTGGTTCTCTTTCTGGTCCCCACGATGATCCTGCTCGCCTTTGCCGGTGTCGAGGCCGTGCTTGAGCGGATACCCCGGATTGGAGCCATCTCAGCTTTGGCTCTTGGGATCGCACTGGTTGCGTCGCCTGCCGTGGGGGCATTGCGGGCGGTCCGATCGCCACGAGAGCACGAAGAAGTTCGCGCGGTGTTGGAGTATGTGCGCGACAGTCGCCGGCCTGGCGACGTGATCTACCTCTACTACGCCGTTCGGTTTCCCATGCGCTACTACGCCCCGAGGATCGGGTTTTCGGAAGCCGAATACACGCTGGGAAAGAACTCGCGGCGGGACCCGGAACGGTATCTGAGTGAAATCGATGCGCTTCGAGGCCACGATAGAGTCTGGATCGTCTTCACGCACGCGACTCGAAAGCTCGGGCTCGACGAACAGCAGTACATACTCGAATACCTCGACGGGATAGGGGTTCGGCTCGAGGCACGCAACGAGGTCGATGCAGCCGCGTATCTGTACGATCTGCGCTGACTGGTCAGCGCCGGGAGCGTCGGAGCCGCCTACTCTTGCGCGCGGACGCGCTTCGGAGCGTGAGCGTCGAGACGCGCCGTCGTGTTCTCGGTGACGCTCGGCGGCGCAGCGCCCAGGCCGAAGTCCGCGGCCTCGTACGGCGCCTCGATCTGCGGCACGGCATCCGGTGCCGGTGCCGCCGGCGCGGACTCGGCCTTCGGGCGGATGCACCCGGCCGCGATCAGCTTGCCAAGTCCGCTCAGCGCCGGAATGAGTCCGGCCATCCAGAGGTAATGCACCGCCTCGGCGAGATCGAACGGAATCTTCGCCGCTTTATCCGGCGGAATCCTCAGAACGAGCATGTCGCCGAAGACGAATAGCAGGGCCATCATCGCGATGCCGACGAAAAGCGAGGGAAAGCCCTCGGCAAGCAGTTTTGATTGACGATCGGCGGCTGACTTCGGCTTACTCGACCATTTGGCCCAGTTGCTCCACGCCGGGAGCACGATAGAGGTATCCCGAGACGTTTCCCCGGTCGCGCGGTTGGCGGACTTGAGCGACTCGTTGATCTTCTCGAGATGGATTCCCACCTGCTCCGAGACCGCGTCGAGCTTCATGTCGCCCATGAACGTGCGGATCTTCGGAAGCAGCCCGCCATCGCCGCGCGCGATGACCTCGCCGAGATTGACCGCTTTCGAGACAAGCGCGAGATTCACGCCGCACTTCCGGCAGTAGTTCTGCCCCTCCACGGCATCTGCGCCGCATTTCGGACAATAGATCATCGCGCGCTCCTCCTGAGGCCGCTACCCGCCTTCCCGGCCATCCTGCCCGTTCCTCAGCCGCCACCACGCGAGCGCCAGCAGGGCGGCCCCGCACCCCGCGACGTCGATGGCGACGTCCCCAAGAGTACCCGATCGGCTCGCGACAAACGATTGACGAAGTTCGTCAGTCGCAGCGAGGGCTGCGCCGATGGCGAGCGCCGCAGCCGCCCACGTCCAGCGAAAACGCTCTTCGCGCCCGGCCCGAACCGCCCGGAACGCGAGCATTCCGACGAGCGCGTAGGCCAGGACGTGGCCGAGTTTGCGTACGGCGATGTGCGCGACGGCGATCGTCACCTCGGACGCGTCGGGCCAGAACCACCGCACGAGCGGTTCGACGAACCTGGAGGTGCGGCCGGCGGCCATCCCGTCGCCGCCCGAGCCGAGAATCGCGAGCCACCAGAGGAAAAGGGGCCCCCACAATCGCAGGAGCCCCAGGATTCGCGTGTGCGGTGCGACGACGGGTGTCGCCGGCTCGACCACGGCCTGCCTACTTCGCCGACTGTGCGCCGCTGACGACCTCGATGATCTCGTTCGTGATCGAGGCCTGGCGGACGCGATTCGCGAAGAGCGTGAGCCGGCTGATCAGATCCGCGGCGTTCTTCGACGCCGAATCCATCGCCGTCATGCGGGCGCCGTGCTCGCCGGCGACCGATTCGAGCAGCGCGTGAAAAATCTGCGTCTCCACGAACGTCGGCAGCAGGCGTTTGAAGATCTGATCCGGCGGCTGCTCGTAGATGTAGTCGACTACCGTCTCGTCCTCGCCCGCCGGTCCGTCACCATCCTCGAACGCGCCGATCGGCAACAGCTGCTTCACGATCACGCGCTGGCTGAGCACCGACCGGAATTCGTTGTAGGACAGGATCACCTTGTCGATACCGAGCGATTCGTCATTCCATGCCGCCAGAATCTGGTCGGCGATTTCCTGGGCATTCGTGAAGGCGACCTGCTTCGCCGTCACGTTCACGAACTCCGCCGGCATCTCCACGCTGCGGCGGCGGAAGAAGTCGCGGCCGCGGCGCCCGACCGGAACCATCCGGACGTTCTTGTCCGGATTCGTCCGGATGAAGCTGCTGGCCGCCTTGATGAGGTTCGCGTTGAACGCGCCGCACAGTCCCTTGTCGGCCGTGACGATGACGTACAGGTAGTTCTCGTCGCCGCGCTCGTCGAGCAGGGGATGGCTGTAGCCTTCCGCGCGCGTCGCGAGGCTTCGCAGAACGCGGCTCATGAGGCTCGAGTACGGACGGGCGGCGATCACGCGCTCCTGGGCGCGGCGAAGACGCGCAGCCGAGACCATTTTCATGGCCTTCGTGATCTGCTGCATGTTCTTGACCGACCGGATGCGGCGGCGGATGTCCTTCAGGTTCGCCATGGCTCTCTTCTGTTCTCGCGAAAATCGATCGTGGCGACGGCCCGTCCGCGGGCCGCCGCCGAATCAGACGATCAGGCCGACGCCGCTTTCGAAGCGAAGCGGGACGCGAACTCCTCACCCGCGGCCTTCAATTGCGCCTTCAGGTCGTCGTTGAGGGTCTTCTGCGTTCGAATCGCCTCAAGCAGCGAGGACTTCGCGTTCTCGAGGAACGCCGTGAACTGCGCTTCCCATTCGCGCACGTCTTCGATGGCGATGTTGTCGACGAAGCCGTTCGTCGCTGCCCAGATGACCGCGATCTGCTTCTCGACGTCGATCGGCTGGTACTGCGCCTGCTTAAGGATCTCGACGAGCCGTCCGCCGCGCGCGAGCTGCGCCTGCGTCGCCTTGTCGAGGTCCGAGCCGAACTGCGAGAACGCCGCAAGCTCGCGGAACTGCGCGAGGTCGAGACGGAGCGTTCCGGCGACCTGCTTCATCGCCTTGATCTGCGCCGAACCGCCAACGCGCGAGACCGAGTTGCCGACGTTGATCGCGGGCCGGATGCCCGCGTTGAAGAGGTCGGCTTCGAGGAAGATCTGGCCGTCGGTGATCGAGATCACGTTCGTGGGAATGTAGGCCGAGATGTCACCGGCCTGCGTCTCGATGATCGGAAGCGCCGTCAGCGAACCGCCGCCCTTTGCCTTCGAGAGCTTCGCGGCCCGCTCGAGCAGGCGCGAGTGAAGGTAGAAGACGTCACCGGGGTACGCTTCGCGGCCCGGTGGGCGGCGAAGGAGCAGCGAGATCGAGCGGTACGCCCACGCCTGTTTCGACAGATCGTCGTAGACGCAGAGCACGTGCTGGCCGCGATCGCGGAAGTACTCGCCCATCGCGCATCCCGAGTAGGGCGCGATGTACTGCATGGCCGCGGGATCCGACGCCGATGCCGACACGACGATCGTGTAATCCATCGCGCCGTACTCGCGAAGCGTCTGCACGACCTGGGCGATCGTCGACTGCTTCTGGCCGATGGCGACGTAGATGCAGATGAGGTCCTTGCCCTTCGAGTTGATGATCGTGTCGATCGCGACCGCGGTCTTGCCCGTCTGCCGGTCGCCGATGATGAGCTCGCGCTGTCCGCGGCCGATCGGCACCATCGCGTCGATGGCCTTCAGACCGGTCTGCACGGGCTCGCTCACCGACTCGCGATCGATGACGCCCGGCGCGATCTGCTCGATCGGCATGTAGGTCTCGCCGACGATCGGCTCGCCGCCGTCGAGCGGACGGCCGAGCGGATCCACGACGCGCCCGATGAGCTGCGGACCGGCCGGAACCGACATGATGCGGCCCGACCGCTTCACCGTGTCGCCTTCCTTGATCTTCAGGTACTCGCCGAAGAGCACGGCGCCGACCTTGTCCTCTTCGAGGTTCAGGGCGATTCCCGCGACGTCGTGCGGCAGTTCGAGCAGTTCGCCCGCCATCACGCTGTCGAGGCCGTGGATATTGGCGATTCCGTCGCCGACGTCGATGATCGTTCCGACCTCCGACACTTCGACGCCGGTTTCAAAGTTCTCGATCTGCTGCCGGATGATCTTGCTGATCTCGTCTGCTCGGATCCCTTCCATCGTTGAACTCCTCACGCAGCCGCGGCGCGTTCGTCGGTCGCGGCAACTAGAATCAGGCTCGGGCCTGTCCCGTCATTTGACGCCGATACGCGTCGAGCTTCGCGCGGACCGAGCCGTCGTAGATGCGGCTTCCGATTCGCGTCACGACCCCGCCGATGAGATCGGCGTTGGTCCCGAACTCCACCTGCACCTGCTTCCCCGTCATCGTCTCGAGCTTGCTCGTGAGCGTCGCCTGCTCTTCGGCCGAGAGCGCGGAGGCGCTAGTCACGTGCGCCTTCACGACACCCATCCGGCGGTCCACTTCGGCCGAGAACGCGAGGTTCACGGTCGCGATGTGGTGCAAGCGGGTGTTCGAGAGAAGCACGCGAAGGAATTTCGCCACGAGTTCGGACGGTGCCATCCGCACGAGGATCTCGTCGAGGACGGCCTTTTTGTTCTCCGGCGTCACCGCCGGGCTCGCGAAGAGTTCGTGAAGTTCCCGGCTGCCCGCCACGGTGCCGGCAAAGGCCTGCATCTCGGCGCGGGTCTCGACGAGCGTTCCGGCCGCCTCGGCGGCGTTCGCGAGGGCGTCGGCATACGGACGCGCGATCTGGGTCGGGCTGCTCATTTCTTCACCTCGACGAGCTGATCGGAATACTGGTCGAGCATGCGTTTCCGATCGGCGTCGGTCATCTCGGTCCGGATCTTCGACTCGGCGAGCTCGACCGCCTTCTGCGCGACGAACCGCTGCAGATCGGCGCGCGCCGTCTTTAGCGCGCCCTCGATTTCACGGTCGGCGGCTTCGGCAATCTTGCGTATCTCGTCGTCGGTGCGGACCGAGATGCGACCCGCTTCGGCTTCCGCTTCGGACTCGGCAGCGCGGAGGATCTCCGCCTGCTCCGCCGCAAGCTTCTCGAGACGCGCTTCGACCTCGGCGAGCTTCGCCTGCGCTTCGGCCTTCTCGACCTGCGCACGGTTGAGCTCCTCGAGGATGCCCTTCCGGCGCGTTTCGAAAAACGCCATCATCGGCTTCCGCAGGATGAAGACGAGAATGCCGACATAGATCGCGAGATTCACGATCTTCGGCAAATATTCCATCAAAAGGCTTTGACCGCCGGCAACGGCGATAATCGTGGCCATCGCGCCCATCATCGGCTCCCCCCCACCGTCCGGCCGAGCAGAGCCGACGAGATTTCGGAGGCGACACGATCAAATTCGGCACCGAGGCTCTCCCGCGCCGCGGAGGCGTCCTTGTTCAACTGCTCGCGGGCCGCCGCAATCTTCCTGGCCGACTGGTCACGCGCGGCATCGATCTTCAACTGCCGGTCTTCCGCCGCCGCGGTCCGCTTCGCCTCGACCACGCGATACCCTTCACCACGCGCATCCCGGATGCCCTCTTCGTACTCGGCCAGCTTCTGATCGACTGTCAGCACCATAGCTCGCGCGTTGGTACTCGAACCGTCCGTCAGTCTTTCACGTTCCGCGAGAACTGCCAGTAGAGGCTGGAAAAGCAACCGGTTGAGGATCGGAACGAAGATGATGAACAGAACGAGAACGATGAGCAGCGTCTTGTCCGGCGTGAGCATGCTCGAACCGGCGTCCGCCGCGGCGATGAGCTTCAGTGCTGGGATCACTCCATCCTCTCCAATGTCGCGAATCGAAGCTGTCGTTCAAGCCGGCCAAGGTAGCACGAATTTTCACAAAGTGTCAACGTGGCATGTTGCATGCCTGTCAACCCCCAAGGTCGCACAGGAGCGCCACAAGTTCAGCACGGCGAGCGGGTAGGCCGTATCACATTTCAGGTGCACGATTCCACCGGCTTGCGACAGTTCGCGGTGCCGATCACCCAAGGGCGTCTAGCGGCCGAACTCGCGGCCGAACTGCTCGTGGCGGAGTCGCGACGACTCGAGCGCAGGCTTCGCTTCGGGCAACGACCGGATGCTCGCAAGCAGCGGATCGGTCTGGAAGTACGGATAGTTGAAATATCCAGACGAAACCGCCTGCCTGAACCGTTCGACCGCCGTCGGCGCGTCGCCGGCAAAGGCGTGGACCTGTGCGAGCGCGCAGTGCACCTCGCCGTTCGTCGTCTCGATCTCGGACAGCCAGCCGAGAAGCGGGCCGACGTTGCGCCCTTCGAGCCGGGCGACGAGCACTTGGCCCATGAGCGTGTAGACGCTGCTCGGCGCGGCCTTCGACAGCTCGGCAACAGTGTCCTTCGCGCCGGCCGTGTTGCCCATGAGCGCCCACGCGACGGCACCGACGAAGACGGACGACACACGCAACCGGGTCGCATTCGCTTCGTCGAGCACGCGAAGGGCATCCGGATACAGCTGCTTCTGAAGGTAGATCGTAGCGATCTGATGGGCAACGCGTTCCTTGTGCTCGCCCGCCGTCGCGCGGAACTCGCGCAACGCGCGGTCGAGCAATCCGCCAAAGCGGCACGCGTAACCGAGAGCGAACCGCGCCGCACCCGTCCCGTGCTCCGGATTCGCCAGCAGCGCCGACGCCGAGCGCGCAATGTCCTCGGCGCGTCCGCCTTCGACGAGGATGCGGGCGAGTCGCGGTGTGCGGCCGAGTTGGTCAGGCGAGAGCGCGAGCGCACGCTCTGCCGCGTGGTGGGCCTTCTGCGAGTAAGCACCGCTTCCGCTGAGTTCCTGCCCCGCCGCGTGGTAGTTCGTCGCGAGCAGGGCCCATGCCGCCGCAAGATCCGGCTCGAGCGCGACAGCGCGCTCGAGCCGCTCGATAGCCTGCTTGCGATCGCCCCCGTGTTCGGACTCTTCAGTAGCCTGATCCAGCAGATTTACCGCAACCGAGTCGAACTCGCGAGCCGGTGTGGGAACCGGAGCCGGCGGCACGACTGCCGGTACAGGTGTCGGCACCGCGTGCGACGGCGTGGAGACCGCCGGAATTGGCGTATGGGGAACTGGAGTGCTCGGCTGCGCAGCGAACATTCCCGCTTCTGGCGTCGTGCTCGCGCCGCAGAGTGTTGCGCGAATCCCGCCGGCCACCTGGTCGACAACGTGATCCTGCAGCGCGAACAGGTCATCGCACGAGCCATTCACTCGCTGTCGCCATACGATCTCGTTGCCGGCGACGTCGACGAGTTGGGCATTGAGCTGGAAGGCGTTTCCCTGCTTGAGAAAACTGCCCGTCACGAGCAGATCTACGTCCAGGCGGCGGCTGATCTCGGCCTGATCGATGACCGCGTCGCGGTACTGTTCCACAGCAGCCGACGGCCGGACGACAAGTGTGGGCTCCGATGACAACTCCGTGATGACGCTGTCGGCGATCGCGAAGGTGAGGAACTCTACAGACTCGTCCTTTCTGACGTTGCGAAACGGCAGAACCGCAAGTCTGTGGCGGACCTCTCCATCGATATCCAGATCGGGAAACAGTTCCTCGGCCAGATCCTTGACCATCTCGGTCTTGGGTCGCGCTGGCGACTCAGACGTCGATCGTGCCTGATCCGCAACCGGAGGGAACGATGTCTGCGTATCGAGCGGAACCCACACAGCCGCAAGAGCCCGCCCCAGATCCATCGCCGTCTGGAACCGGTCGCCGGGGTTCTTCTCGAGCGCCTTCAAAATCGCGTTCTCCAGTCCCTGCGGAATCGTCGGAGAGTGGGTGCTCGGCGGTTTCGGGGACTCGGAGGCGTGCTTGATGATCAGCGCCGACGGGCTGTTACCAAGGAACGGCGGGCGGCCCGCCACCATCTCGTAGAACACACACCCGAGCGAGTAGATGTCCGCTCGCGCGTCGAACGGCTCGCCCTGGCACTGCTCAGGCGACATGTAGATCGGCGTGCCAAGCATCATTCCGCTCATGGTCAGGTCGGCGCTTCGGGCCAGGTCCGCCGTATTCTGTCGCAACTTTGCGACTCCGAAGTCGAGGATCTTGACTAGAACGGATCCGTCGCGCGTCGACTCGAGGAAGATGTTGTCAGGCTTCAGATCCCGGTGAATTATTCCTTCCGAATGCGCGGCGTGAACGGCAGAGCAGATCTGCCGCATGATGTCGACCGCCGGCCCGATCGGCAGCTTGGAACGATTCTGGATCTCGATCCGGAGAGTGCGGCCTTCGAGGAACTCCATCACGAGGTAGGCGCCGCCCTCCTGAACGATCCCGAAGTCGTAGACCGTGACGATGTGAGGATGCTTCAGCCTGGCGACGGCAAGCGCCTCGCGCTTGAAACGTTCGGTGACGATGGCGTCCTTCAGGAAGTCGCCGCGGACGACTTTAAGGGCGACGGTTCGCTCGAGGTTGACCTGGGTCGCGCGATAGACCGCTCCCATTCCACCGCTGCCGTGCAGCGCATCGATCCTGTATTTGCCGTCGAGCACCTTTCCGACGAGGTTGTCCGGCGGCGGCAAAGCCGTGCCGTCGTGCGGACAATACTGCATCGCATCAGCGTACTGACGGGAGCAAAGCAGACAGTGGCGCATCGGAAGTCCTGCGCGAATCGAACGGTGGATGGAAGGACCGAACCCTGGGCGGAAGCGCTTCGAAAGGGTACTCCAGGCCGGAGGTTTGCGTCTACCGGTCTGAGGCGTGCCCCACGGCCCGAGTTGCCCCGGCGCACGCCTCGCCGGAAATCGGCATCACAGGGGCGCCGCAACCGGAGGGGATTGCCTCCTGGAGCTCGATCGAAAATGCAAGATTCCATCCCGAAGCGTGCCGTTTCAGAGACTCCATCTGCGTGCCAGACCGCAAGTCGCGAGGCCGGAGGACGACCCGTCGTGGCTTCCACCGATGATACCTCGGTATCGGCAACCGGATCGACGAGGGGCCACCTCGACGATCTCGCGGTCGGCAGGCTCGCTTCCACGATCGTCAGAATTCGCGATCTCAGAGGGCGGTTGACCGACGTCGCCGCGATGCGGCGGCGGTTAGTGGCTGAATACAACCGCTCAACCATCCGCGTGGCCCGCGGCGAGCATGAAATTCGGGTCGCAAGTCAGGTCGGTCGAGATATCTGCGCCGCCCGCGCTCGTCACGAAGTACAGTGCCTGCGCGACGAAGCGAGCGAAACGGAAGCATTGATCGGCGAGCTCGACCTTGTCGCCGGAGCGCTTGAAGTCGAGAGAGACGTCCTGACGGCCCAACTTGGAGAATGCGCTCACGTGGCCGACTCCTTGCCGACGGAGTCGGACCGCTCGCGCGCCCGTCAGATCATCGAGGACGCAATTGGGGGGCTCGGACTGACGGGCTTGCCGGATCACACCTTCACGCGCGGCGACACGAAGCAGTACGGGCAAGCGAGGTAGCGCTTCGATCGCGCTTCGTCGGCGCCCATTACTATGCCGCCTTTCGCGTGCTTGCACGATGGCTTGTGGAATCGCCCGTCGGTCGTGACCAGCACATCGTTCTTGCCAGGCGCCTGTTGCGGAACGATCGGCTCCGCGCCGGCTTTCTTCCCTGCCGGCGGCATATCGGACGGAGGAAGCGGCTCGAGAGGCTTGGCGGCGGCAACCTCCCAGATTCCACGACCTTCGAAGCGCGCTTCCCGCTCGGCGCGAAGGAATCCGTCACGCCGTTCGTAATCACGATCCAGATCGGCCACCGCCACGCCCATTCCGACGAGCTCGACGTTGACGATCGTGCCGTCGGAACGCAGCAGGTAAACGAGATAGGCTCCCGTTTCATCCTTGAAACCGGTCTCGGACGTCGCCGGATCGCAGACTACTTCTACCTGTTGTCCCGAAGTCAGCTGCCGAAGCACCGACTCGGCAACGACCGGATCGACGGGCTTCCCGGCTGGTCCGTTCGAACTGTCCACACCAAGGAGCCTCACCGGGCCGAGCCCGTCGACCGACACAACCGTCGAGGAGATCACCTTTTCGACAGCGTGAGTCCCGAGGTTCGGCGCTTCAGGCTTTGGTTTCTCCGTGGCACCCGATGCGGCCGGCGGCGGGAGATTGAATGCCTTGCTCGACGGTTCGACCGCGTCGAATCCGTAAACCAGCAGCACGCCCGCGCCTAGTCCAATGGCGCCGGCCGTCACGATCGACGCGAGAAACTTGTCACCGAGCAGCATTCCGGCAGTTTACCACGCCGCACCGAACTCGGCCGCGCGAGGCGCCTCGGAGTGCGGCGTGAAGCGCAGCTTTCGTGGAGCGGGTGATGGAAGAGGTTTGAGGTCGCGCAACCGGTTCGATTCTTCTATTGCCAAAGCGGCTTGAAGCGTTGCTTTCGTGAAGCGGGGAGAGGAAGAGGTTCGAGGTCGCGCAACCGGTTCGACTCTTCCATTGCCAAAGCGGCGTGAAGCGTTGCTTTCGTGAAGCGGGGAGAGGAAGAGGTTCGAGGTCGCGCAACCGGTTCGATTCATCAATAACCA
>JAJTWZ010000029.1 GCA_021463145.1 Blastocatellia bacterium
TAGACAGGATTACAGGATTGAAGAGGATTCACAGGATCATCTTCGGGTTGACCATACGTCGTGCGATTCACCGGGAAGTAATCCTGTCAATCCTGAATAATCCTGGAATCCTGTCAACTCTCCCGTCTATGACCTTATTCGCTTAAAGATGGAGAGAGAGGGGGAGTAGACAGGATTACAGGATTGAAGAGGATTCACAGGATCATCTTCGGGTTGACCATACGTCGTCCGATTCACCGGGAAGTAATCCTGTCAATCCTGAATAATCCTGGAATCCTGTCAACTCTCTCGTCTTTGACCTTCGAACAGGGCCGCTGCTACACTGCCCGGCACCTGTATCGGGTTCTTTTCAACGGGGATGTGGCGGAACCGGTAGACGCGCGGGTCTCAAAATCCCGTGACCTTACGGTCGTGTGGGTTCGATTCCCACCGTCCCCATTTCGCGCCTGTTCGCTTCTTCGACTCGCCGTAGAACAGCACCATTCGAGTGCTGGAGGCCCGCTCCATGCCGATCGACTTCAATCTGCTCAAGACCCTCGCCGGCCACAGTTACGACGTCAACGCCGTGGCCTTTTCCCGTGACGGGTCACTGCTCGCGTCTGGCGGTGGCGACGGAACTGTCCGCCTCTGGAATGTCGCGGATCCAGGCCCTGCCGGTACTGCAGAACATGGCGAGTGGATCAATTCCGTCTGCTTCGCGCCTTCCGGGCAGCACATCGCCTCGGGTTCGCGCGACGGTTCCGCGAAGCTTTACACCGTCGACACGGGACAGGTTCTGGGCACGATCCAGGCGCACCCGGGAAAGAACGTAAGTACGGTCGTGTTTTCGCCGGATGGCCGGCGGCTCGCCACCGCTGGCGGCGACGGACACGTAAGGATCTTCGATCTGAAGGAGAAGAAGATCGAGCGCGACCTTTCGGCCCACACCGGATGGGTATGGTCCGCATCGTTCTCTTCGCTCGGCGACAGGCTGCTCACGAGCGGATCCGACGGCGCGGCGCGCGTGTGGTCGGCGGAAACGGGCCAGATGCTCGTTGCATTCGATGGGCACGCGGACGACGTGCTTTCGGCCGCTTTCTCGCCCGACGACCATTTCGCCGTGACGGCCTGCAAGGACGGCGGCGTTTCGTTCTGGGAAGTCGATTCCGGGAGAATGCTCTTCAGAGTCGTGGCTCACCAGGGCGCCGCAAACTCGGTGAACTACGCTCCCGACGGGCTTCACATCGCTACGGCGGGCGCCGACCACCTCATCAACGTCTGGTCCATCGAGACGATGCAGAAGGTCCGCGAGCTCTCGGGCCACCAGGACTACGTCGCGGCCGCGGTCTTTTCGCGCGACGGTCTGCGGATGGCGTCGTGCGGTGGCGACGGTACCGTGAAGATCTGGGAAGTCACCGACAAGGCAGCGTATTCGAGTTCGTCGAGCTTCGACCCCGAGCTCGAGATCGAGCACGAAGAAACCAGTCGGCCCGAAGTCGTTTCATCGGTATACGCCGCCGGGAAAATCGTGGCGGAATCTTCGTTGAAGTCCGGGATCCGGATCGCGCTGCTCGCCTCAGCCCGCGACAAGTTTTCAATAGCGGTTGGAGAGAGCCAACGGACGTGCGTGACCATTGCGGGCGACCAGGTGAACGTCATCAGCGGTACTGGAACGGTGCTGCTCAAGTACGATCTGACGCAAAGCACTATCGTCTACGATCGCACCGACGGCGCCTCGGCGCCCTGGTCGGACGAGGGCGACAGGGAACCCGCGCGGGCGATGGACCCGAACCTCGAGAACTTCGGTGGCGGTGGGTCTGGAGGCCTCGGGGTGCCGTTCGAACTCGAACGCGCAGCCGGTGGGGGCTACCAGTCGTTCGAACGTCACGGCAGGTCGCTCGCCCGCGAGCGGATGATGAGCGGACACACACTTCGGCTGGTGCAGTTTGACGCCGACACGGTTTACGTTCTTTTCGATCAGAGCGAGGAACCGACGGTCGTTCTGCGTGGTGAGAACCTCGACGTGCGCGACGTGTACGGCAAGGCCGCGTTTCGCATGAACCTGAGGTCGTTCGAGCCTGTCGTCAGCCGGCGGGGTCCGTCCGGACTGGCGGGAGAGGCTCACGTCATGGGAGACGGCTCGGTGGTGCAGACCGGGTTTGCCGGATCGCCGGAACTCGAACCTCTGACTCCTGCGCGCGATCCGCTGCTCGTGCACGGACTCACCGAGATGGCCGGAGAAGAATCGGGCGGCCGCATTCACAAAATCATCGAGAAGGCAGTCTGGCAGAGCGCGTCGGACGTGCACGTGCCGTCGGGCGCACAGGTGCAGATGCGGCGCCATGGCCAACTTCAACCGCTTGGCGGCCGGACGTATTCGGCCGACGAGATCGAGTCGATGATCCTCGAGATCCTCACTCCGGAGCAGCGGAAGCGCTTCCTTGAAACCAACGATCTCGACTTCAGCTACGAGATCAAGGGGGTCGGCCGCTTCCGGGCAAACGTATGCCGTCAGCATCGCGGCGTCGACGCTACGTTTCGCGTGGTTCCGGATTCGATTCCGTCATTCGAGCAGCTAGGGCTGCCGCAGTCGATCCTTCCTCTCACACGACAGCACAACGGTCTTGTGCTCATCACCGGCCCGGCGGGACAGGGAAAGTCGACGACGATCGCCTGCCTCGTCGATCTCATCAACAGCGAGAAGCCGCACCATATCATCACGGTCGAGGATCCGATCGAGTTCGTGCACCCGGTCAAGGTCGCCGTCGTCAACCAACGCGAGGTCGGCCGGCACACGAAGTCGTTCGCAAACGCGTTGCGCGCGTCGTTGCGCGAGGATCCCGACGTCATCGTGGTTGGCGAAATGCGAGACCTCGAGACCATATCGCTCGCCATTACGGCATCGGAAACGGGCCACCTCGTTTTCGGAACGCTGATGACGTCGAGCGCGGCACAGACGATCGACCGCGTGCTCGACTCGTTTCCGGCCGGGCAACAGGCTCAGATCCGAACGATGCTCTCGGAGTCGCTGCGGGGCGTCATCTCGCAGCAGCTCGTGCCGACGACGGACGGTGAGGGACGCGTTCTCGCGTGTGAAGTGTTGCTTGGAACCCCGGCGGTCGCGAACCTGATCCGTGAGCGAAAGACGTTCCAGCTCATGTCCGTCATGCAGACCAGCCGAAACATTGGAATGCAGCGAATGGACGACGCGCTCTTCGACCTCTACACGGCCGGCAGGATCGGCCGTGACAATGCGCTGCGTTATTCGCAGGACCAGAAGAACATGGAACTCAGGTTGGCGCCGAAGACAGGTGGCGCCCCAGGCGGCGAGTTCCCCACGCCGGGGGGCCGGAGGGTGTAGCACTGTTTCGGTCTTCTTTTCCGGGTTCCGTTCATTCGTGAGGCACAGATGGCCCGAATCGATTCTCTCTTCAATGAAATGCAGGAACGGGGCGCGTCGGATCTGCACATCGTCGTAGGCCGGCCGCCGATGCTGCGGATGCGTGGCGATCTGGTCGAGACGGCTCACGAGCGTGTGACTGCATCGTCGGCCGACGCTCTCATCCGCGAGATATTGACGCCCGCGCAACAGGAGCAGATCGAGGAGCACCTGGACCTCGACTTCGCGTACGAACTGCCCGGTCAGGCGAGGTTTCGCGCGAACATCCTCCACCAGCATCGGGGGCTCGGCGCAGTTTTCCGGATCATTCCTACGGACATTCTGACGCTCGAGCAACTGGGAATGCCGCCGTCGGTCCGGCGACTTGCCGAGATGCCTGCGGGCCTGGTGCTCGTCACGGGGCCGACTGGATCGGGAAAGTCGACGACCCTTGCCGGCATGATCGACCACATCAACGAGACGCGCGCCGCGCACATCCTCACGATCGAAGATCCTCTCGAGTTCATCCACCAGCCGAAGAAGTGCCTGATCACACAGCGCGAGGTCGGCGCGCACACCGAGAACTTCGCGAGCGCGCTTCGAGTTGCGGGCAGGCAGGATCCTGACATCATCCTGGTGGGCGAGATGCGCGATCTGGAGACAATTTCGCTGGCATTGACATCGGCGGCGTGCGGCCTGCTCGTGTTCGGAACGCTCCACACGAACAGCGCTATCAAGACGGTCGATCGAATCATCGATGCATACCCGCCCGAGGAGCAGAATCAGGTCCGTGCGATGCTCGCCGACTCGTTGAGCGGCGTCGTTGCGCAGCAACTGGTGAAGACGACCGACGGCAAGCGCTGTGCGGCTGTCGAGATTCTGATCGGTGGGCGCGCACTGGGTAACATCATTCGTGAGGGCAAGACGTCGATGATTCCTTCCTACATGCAGTCGGGCACGGGCGAAGGAATGCAGACGATGGATCAGGCGCTCATGGCGCTCGTGCAGTCCGGCCGCATCACGGCGGAGGACGCGGCCGTAAAAGCGACGGACAAGACAGCATTCGAGCGCATGGCGGCCGGCGGGCCGGCGCCGCCGGGCGGAATCCCCCCGATCGGCGGCGTACAACCCGGAGGAATGCCTCGGCAAGGTCCCCCGCCCGGAGCCGTCCCGCGCCCGCACGGCACTGGCGGCTTCCCGCCGCCGCAGCGGCCGCCCACGGGTCGAAGGTAGGGTAGGCGGCGACGGTCTGCGCTAGTAGTCGTCGAGGTGATGACCGATTATGATCGCAGGCCACTGACGGGTGCGGACGAGTACGGAGTGTCCGAGGTCGTGGAAGTACTGGGGCGATACGGCTCTACGACCTCGTGGTCGTGGTGTGGTCCTGAAGGGCAGCCGTATTGAGCAGCCCAGGCCCGGCCGTTGCCTTCAATTGCATTTCACCATTCGGCAGTTGACTTGCGAATGACGCCTGTTACTTCTTCCTGCCGACCAGATCCGCATACTCGGGTATCGGCTCACGATCGATGTAAGAAAGGAGTTTGTTTCCACCATCCGTTACCGACAGGACCTGGTGAATGTTGCGGCCCTTGAGTTGCGCCTGGTTGTAGACCGCGCAGACGCCCCACATCGTCATCGGGTCGGCCGGTCCAGCTACTGTATTGAGCATATCCGCGTCGGCATACTCGTCCATCTTGACGAGCGCCTCAACGGCAGCCACTCGTACCAGCGCGTCGCCATCCCTGAGCAGGCCGATCAAAGCCGGAGCCATTGGCGCAACGCACTTTCCGCCCGTAACGCGATCGTGAAGTGACATCAATCCCCACCTGGGCCCCTTGACGTTGTCGAACTCCGTGCGGCCAATCTGGCCAAGCGCCCTTGCGGCCGTTGCCCGCTCGACGGGATTCCTGCTCTTCGTCGCCTCAATCCATTGGGTCGTCGACCGGCCGTCGGCCTCGCCTTCGGCGGGCGGGATGGTAAACCAGAGCCCCGCCGGAAGGATCAACAGCAGTAGAAGTATCGCGGTTACTTTCGCATTCATATGTGGCTGGCTCCTTCAGGCTGGGAACTCGTGAAGCGAAGGCCGGAATCGGGTGGCCACGTGGATGAGGTAACGATTCGCATTCGATTCCGTCGGCACGGCCCCAACTAATATCACACCCAGGCGAGGAGCACTACCTGCCCACCAAATCACCCCTCGAGAACCTGGAACACAACCCCCCGGAAATTTTTTCTTGACGGATTCTAAAATTAGATCTATTCTAAAAACCGTGTCCAGACTAAGCAAGGAAGCCGTAGAGGCGATGACCCGGGCGCGCGGTCTGAAGATGACGCCACAGCGCCGCCTGATCGTCGAATATCTGCGCGGAGCCGTGAATCATCCGACGGCTGACGAGGTCTTCTCGGCTGTGAACGAACAGTTGCCGATCACGTCACGAGCGACGGTCTACAACACTCTCAACTGGCTCAAGGCAGCCGGCATGATTCGTGAGGTGTTCGAAGCGGGTAATGTCCGTTTCGATCCGAACACGACCAACCATCATCATTTCGTCTGTCGGGCGTGCGGGCGCATCGACGACGTGGACTTCGATTCCGTCGGCGACGTGGCGTTTTGTGCGTTGCCCGGCCGACAGGAAATCGAGAGTTACGATGTGACCCTGCGGGGGCTTTGCGCCGCCTGCCAACCGGTCGCGTAACTCTTTGTCTTGTAGTTACTAAATCAAGGCGATGCGGCCCCGGTTGATGGGCCGGTCGCAAAAGAGGAGCAAGCAACATGCTGACGATTGGAGACAGGTTCCCGGAGTTCTCTCTGCAGTCCGTGGTCGGGTTGGAGGCAGGCAAGGAATTCGCGACGATCACGAACGATTCGCACCCCGGAAAATGGCGTGTCGTGTTTTTCTGGCCGATGGACTTCACTTTCATCTGTCCGACGGAAATTGCGGAGTTCGGGCGCCGCAACCAGGATTTCCTCGACCGTGACGCGCAGGTGCTCGGCGCCTCGACGGACACGCACTACGTCCACCTCGCATGGCGACAGAATCACGACGATCTGCGCGACCTTCCGTACCCAATGCTCGCCGACACTAAGAAGGATCTCTCCGCGGCGCTCGGAATCCTGCACAAGGAGGCTGGAGTTGCACTGCGCGCGACGTTCATCGTCGATCCGGAGAACGTGATTCGCTGGGCGTCGGCGAACGACCTTTCTGTCGGCCGCAGCGTCGATGAGGTTATTCGGGTTCTCGACGCGCTTCAGACTGAAGAACTTTGCCCGTGCAACTGGACGAAGGGCGGAGAGACGCTCGGGAAGGCGGCGTGATGGAACACGTCGACAAACTGCGTAACGCGCTGCCGGACAGTGCGCGCGACATCAAACTCAACCTTCAGTCCGTGCTTCAACCGGGCACGCTCTCGGCTGAGCAGACGTGGGGAACGGCTGTCGCGACGGCAATGGCAACGCGGCATCCCGACCTGGTCGAAGCGGTCCTCGCGGACGCTCGCGCGCACGCTGGCGATGCTTCCATCCAGGACGCGCAGGCGGCAGCGGCACTGATGGGGATGAACAACGTCTACTACCGGTTCCGCCACGTGGTTGGGAAGGGCGCCTACAGCCAGAAGCCCGCACGGCTGCGGATGGGATGGATGGGCAAGCCGGCTGGTAACAAGGCCGACTTCGAACTCTATTGCCTGGCCGTGAGCGCTATCAACGGTTGCGAAGCGTGCGTCAAGTCGCACGAGGAGGCAATTATCGGAAGCGGCCTCTCGGACGAACACGTACACGACGCGGTGCGGATAGCGGCCGTGATGCAGGCCGCCGCCGTCGCGCTCGGATAGGCAGTCCACAGATCAACACGGACGAGCGTGGATTCCGAGTGTCGCTTGGATCTGAGTTCGTCCGTGGGCGTCTGTGGTCGCTGCTTCACCATCGCGACCGAACGATTGCTCGCCCGCTCTCACCGAAATCAAAGCTGCGCGTCGTGGCTTTGTGAAAAAGCGTCTTCGAGGCCAGCGAATCACTGTCGGCTCGTCCGTTCTCATCACTACTTTGGGTGAACGACGAGAAGTCGAGTGTCGGCGACGAACTCGAACTGACATTCCTGGAGTACGCCGCGCACCGATCTCTCGAGAAACTCCCCGCTGAGTTGTTGATTCCGGGCCCGGCGGATTCGGAATTTCAGCCTGCGCTGTCGGCGCGAAGCACTGAGGTGAACTCCGCATTCGAAATTGACGCCGCCGAAGTGTGGACCGCGATTGACGCGGGGCGCCGAACCGGACTCAGCGCGATCCGCGGTCGCAGAGGATCGCCGAACCTGACTCCGCGCGCTTCGCGGTAGCGGACGATGGCCGGGGCGCGTTGAACGCTCCGCGGTCGCAGAGCATGGCCATGGCGCGTTGACCGCGAAGCGGTCACAGACGATAGCCGGGGGTCACGGCGGTGAGCGAAGCGATCCGCCGTGACCCCCGGTCTGCCCACACAAATCGACCCGACCGCGGAGCGGTCGCACCCAACGGCGAATGCGTGCGCATTGCTGGCAAATCGAAACGATCCTGGTGTGCTTGACCGGAGCTACGGTGCGACCGCTCCGCGGTCGGCGCGATGGGGCGGGCTATTCCGCGGGTCGCGCCGCGACTCGTTGCACTCGCCGCGCGCGACCCACGGCTATTTTATCGACCGCTCCGCGGTCGCAGAAGATGGCCGTGGCGAGGTGACGCTCCGCGGTCGCAGAGGATGGCCGTGGCGAGGTGACGCTCCGCGGTCGCAGAGGATGGCCGTGGCGCGTTGAACGCTCCGCGGCCGCTGAGGATGGCCGGGCGCGGTGACGCTCCGCGGCCGCAAAGGATGGCCGATTGTACGGGGACAGAGTGTGCAGGGAAGTGTACGGTAAAAGGCTGTGCGGCCGAGACGGTCGTCTTTCGACGATCGCCTCTCTAATCTGTTGATTGCAGGTCTACGGATTCCAAGTTTCGGGCTGGCCTGTCCGTGCGAAGCAATGAGACGAACTCCGCTGAACGAATGCCCTTCGTGCCGGTCGCAGAAATCCCCGTGCGTCGGTGTGGTCAGTGGAGAGTGATACTGCTGCTGCGAGTGCGTGTCCTGATCGTCGGACCGCCGCCGCGCACCGTACCCTCTATGCGGTGATTGCCGCCGGTCGTGCCGACGACCGGAAGATCCGACGACACCTGGCCCGATCGGCTTGCGGCGTCTACCGAAAATGCCGTCGTACCACGAACCCGAAGCGTGATGCTTCCGGATCCCGATTCCACGGACCACGTTCCGCCAGGCGAACCGTCTACTTCGATACGGCTGCTCTGGGTCCTCACTTCGAGTGCCGACTCTGCTCCTTCGATGCGCACGTCGCCGGATTGCGTCGACACGGCGACGTCGCCGGGTCCGCGAAGCCGGAGAACGATCGCACCGCTCCCCGTTCGCGCAGTGACCGGCCCTGACACGTCGCGAAATTCGATCGCGGATGAGTGCGTCGTCGCCGAGACTCCCGAGAGGATATCCTCGACGAAGACTCGACCGGATTCGGTCCTGATCCGTACTTGCGCCGCGCGCGGAAGTTCGATCTCGTAGTCGATGGCCGCGCCTTTCCACGTCCGTTCGTCGGCGATACGCTCGAGGCGGATGGTGGAGCCGTCGAGTCGAACCGGTGGATGCTCCTGCAGGCGGCGCAACTCGCTCTCCGACAGATTGAAGCCTCCCCAACTTGGTCTGCGCTTCACTTGGCCACGAATACGAGCACGATCCGCGAGTCCGCTTCGGATCGTGATCCGTCCGGCGAGCGTTTCGGCTTCGAGTGCCACGGTTGACGGCACGACGAACGACATTTCGAACGGCCGAGCCTCGGCCTGTGCCACGACCGGGCAACTCGCCAGCAAGATCAAGGCGCTCAGAGCGAGGAGAAGGTCTCTCACCGATTGTCCTCGTATAGCGACGACCACACACGAGAAAGTCGAAATCCGCGTGCGACGGCGGTCGGCGGTCTCATAACCGCATCGGCATGATGACGTACTTGTAGTCGTAGTCGTCGCTTTTGGATGGGCGCATCTGGGCCTGGCTCTGCCCATCCTTGAATTCGAAGGCGATCTGCCCTTCACCAGCGACGTTGAGAAAATCGGTCAAATATTGAGCGTTGAAGCCAATCTGCACGTCCGATCCGTCATAGTCCGTTACGAGCATCTCGCGAGCTTCGCCGACTTCCGAAGACTGCGACATGATCTCGAGCCGCTCCATTCCGAAGTTCAACTTGATGGCACGTGAACGTTCGTCAGCCATCAACGCGGCGCGACGGATCGCTCCGTGCATTTCGGAGCCTTCCATTCGAACCGAATTCGGCGTTTCTTTTGGCATCACGAGTTCATAGTTCGGAAACTGACCTGAGAGCATCCTCGAGACGAGCACGCGGCCCCCAATGCGGAAGAAGATGTGGTTCTCGTCGCGAGCAAACTCGACGACATCGTCAACTTCTGTTGTCAACCGCAGCAATTCCGCCAGAGTCTTTCTCGGGATGAGCACCTTGACTTCATCGCCGTCAATTGGCGCACCGGTATCCAATCCCGAGCGTTCCACGAACGCCAGCCGATGGCCATCCGTCGCCACCATCCTCGCCGATTCGCCTTCGAGGCGAAAGAAGGCACCGTTCAACGTATAGCGCGACTCCTCCTGCGTGATCGCGAAAATCGTGCGGTTGATGAGCGTCTTGAGTACTTCGGACGGGATTCGAAACTGGGAAACTGTCCAGGAAGGAACGACGGGAAAGTGCTCCTTTCCCTGACCTACGACCTTGAACTTCGATCGCGCACAATCGATGACGATCCATTCGTTCGAATCCTGAGTCAATCGGATTGGCGCTTCAGGCAGATTACGCACGATGTCGAAGAGTTTGCGAGCGCTGACTACCATCGATCCTTCGGTCTTGACGGAAGCCGGCGCACCGGTTCGAAGACTGACGTCGAGGTCAGTGCCCAGAATTGCGATTCGACCAGTGCCGTCCGACTCGATTAGCAAATTCGAAAGGATCGGAATCGTATTCTTCTTCTCGACGACCCCCTGAACGAGATTCAACTCCTTCAAAAGTTCGTTCTTCTCGATCGTGAACTCCATTTGTGGACAACCTCTGGTTTCGAGATTCAACCGCCGACTACCTGCGGGCCGCGATGATACACCGACGAATCCAGCTTGCCTACCGATGCTTTCGAAGTCACAGGACGTCAAAGCGCGCCAAGTTCTGCCTCTACAGGATTCCTGAATCGAAGCAGTGGTCGGTGTGTCGGCAATAGGGGTTGATGCCGAACCGGTTCTGGCGCTTTTCACTGCTGGTTTTCAAGAGAGAAGACATGGATTAAGAACCAGTAGAAGAGATAGGTGCTGTGGGAAAGTTGACCGTCCGCAGTAAGTCATTCATATCAAATACTTTGGATACGATCTTAACCTGTGGAAAACCCTGTTGGAATCGACATCTTCTGTAACGACCTTTGTGGAAATCCTGGCAACGCCGGTCGATTTCCACACGATTCACACCCAATCCACAGCCAGTGATTGTTGAAAACATTCATAAGTCTATTTAAGACTTGCAATTAGGCTGTTGATAAGCCTGTGGAAATCTGATTCCCTTTCGTAGAGATCAGTGATCTTGTTTACCGAGTGAATGACGGTTGTGTGGTGCTTTCCACCGAATTCACGGCCAATTTCCGGAAGGCTCGCCTTTGTCATGTGCTTACAGAGGTACATTGCGACCTGGCGAGGAACGGCGACCGAACGCGCGTTGTTCTTGCTTTTCAAGTCGGCTACACGCAGGCCGTAATGATCGGCCACGGCGCGTTGGATGACTTCGATCGTGATCGTCTTGTCGTCGTCCTCCATGAAGTTCTTGAGAACCTCCTGAGCCAGATCCATGTCCAGGTCACGGCCGTTCAGCGACGCGTATGCGACCAGGCGCACGAGGGAACCCTCGAGTTCACGGATGTTCGATTTGATCTTGGAAGCAATGAACAGGGCGACGTTGTCAGGGAGTTTGATCCGCTCAATTTCGGCTTTGCGCTTGAGAATGGCGACCTTTGTCTCGAGATCAGGGGGTTGGATGTCGGCGATGAGACCCCACTCGAACCGCGAATGCAGTCGCTCTTCAAGTGTCGGGATCTCTCGTGGCGGACAGTCCGAACTGATCACGATCTGTTTCTGCGCGTCGTAAAGCGCATTGAACGTATGGAAGAACTCCTCTTGCGTGCGTTCTTTTCCAGCGAGGAATTGAACGTCGTCCATCAGCAGGATGTCGATTGAGCGGTACTTCTCGCGGAAACTCAGCGTCTTGTCGTAGCGGATCGCGTTGATCAGTTCGTTCATGAACTTCTCCGACGAGATGTAACTGAGTTTGAGATGACGGTTGCGACTCTTGATCGCGTGTCCTATCGCATGCATGAGGTGCGTCTTTCCGAGGCCCACTCCACCATAAATAAACAATGGGTTGTAGGTCTTGGCCGGTGCTTCGGCGACCGCCAGGCTTGCGGCGTGAGCGAATTGGTTGCAGGAACCGACTACGAACGTATCGAACGAATACTTGGTATTGAGCGACAATTCGGCGGGTTCCAGGTCAATCAGTTTGATGGACGGCAATGGTCCGCTCGGCCGCTCCGTCAACGGATCCCCGGTTCGCGCGGCCGAGGTCTGCTGAGTGGATACAGCCGCGGATCCCGTCGAATGCGCCACAGTTTGCGCGGTTCCGGCTTCAAGCGGTACCGCCGGCGAGTACGAGGCCGGTGTTGCACTGCCGTTTCCTGAACCAACCACAGGAGTGCCATCGTCGATCTGAAATGAGATCGAATAGTCCTTGAGGTCAAGTTCCTCGAGAGACTCCTCCAGGACGTCGGCGTAGTTCGTAGAGATCCAGTGACGGTACGTTTCGTTTGGCACCTGGACCACTAACGTCCTCTCGTCGTCGCGCGTGAGTGATACCGGCCCGAACCACGTCGCGAAACTGAGTGGATTCACGCGACGCTCGACAGCGTGCAGGATCGATGAGAACAACTGGCTGCTTTCCGTCATCTCTTATGAGTTCTCTATTCGTTTGTTCTTGATTGGGAGCGGCTCAACTGACCGATTGTCGCAGTCGTTAAGGTAGAGTCTTCACTGTCACCCACTAGACAACTCTTCATAAGCAGCGTCGAAGTACTTGCGAAATCTGCCCGTACAGTGTTTTTCCACAGGAAATTCACATATACGAAAACACCCCGACATATACTACCTAAACCGTGTCTGCTGAGTGGTTTACCTTGTTGAAAAAGAACCGCGACGACCGGACCGTAGCACAGGAAAACCGCTCTCACAAGCGAAAAACTGAAGGGCTTTGTGGAAAAAGATAATGCCTGGTTTTTGGGGGCAATTGGAGTGGCAATCAGTCGGCGACACCGCGTGATTTCGGGTTCGATCTGACGGGAGTTGGTCCGGTGCGGTCGACCCGGGACCGGCAACTCTGAAGCAATCGAGCAACAGGGCGGTGCGCGGTAGCGGTCGCCTACGCCAGCGATACAAGTCGCCGATCTGACTGGAGGTCCCGCTCGCTGCGAGGCGTGTGGGAAGGTATAGGGCGAAGAGACATGCGGGACTAAAGCGTCGAAATGGGCCTGAGACACGGATTTCCACACGGAATTCGGGCCTTACCAACGTTTTTTCCACAGAAACTGTGGAAAAAACTGGGGAAAAGTGGAAAAGTCGCGCAGATTCGATGGGTTTTCGGTGAGGTCAGGCCGGGGCGTCGCCGTGTGGGCTCAGATACCTCGAGTGCACGGATTAGAGTTGAAGGTAGAATCCTTATCCAGGCTTTCGGAGGTGAAACGACGATCATAGTTTTTCGTCGGTGCCGGCCCACCATCGAGACGTTCTAAATCAAACGAGGCGATTCTGGAAAGCACGGTCCGCCGGCGAGCGAAACTTCTTCGCAATCATGATGTTGGCCGTCCGCACATGACTTGACGAGTGAGCTTCCGGCGGGTATGGTCCCTCGTTTGCGACTCTATTCACGTAGCGAGGCGACATAGCAATGAAGCGCACTTTTCAACCGAACAACCGTCGACGGGCCAAGACGCACGGCTTCAGGCTCCGAATGAGCACGAAGGCCGGTCGCCTTGTGCTCAAGCGCCGCCGCGACAAGGGCCGGAAGCGTCTGACACCGGCGCACTACTAGACATCGGCACGGGCGTGGACGGATCGCGGCCGATCGAGCCGCCGGACGAACGGTTTCCAAAGTCCGGGAGGATTCTCAAGCGCCCACACTTTCGGCTGATCTACGCTTCCGGCCGGAAGATTCATACGCCGTTGTTTACTGCGTTCTACGTAGAGTCATACCGGCCGGGACTTCGAATCGGCCTTACGGTCACTCGCAAGGTCGGTTCGTCGGTTGAACGCAATAGGTGCCGAAGGCTTTTGCGAGAGGCTTTTCGCCGAAACAAGGCTCTCGGTCTCGGACTTGGAGTGGACCTCGTGATCAACGCGAAGCGCGATCTGGTTGCAGCGCCGTATGCCGGGGTCGAGGCAGAAGTGAAGCGCTTGCTCGCAAGGATTCGGTCGTGAGAGGTCTCGCTAGTGGCGTGATCCGCGTCTACCAGCGCTGGGTATCGCCGATATTACCCAAGGCTTGCCGTTTCGAGCCGACGTGCTCGGAATACACACGGCAGGCGATCGTTCGCTACGGCGTCGCGCGCGGCGCCTTTCTCGGTTTCTGCCGGTTGATGAAATGCCATCCATTTCATCCGGGTGGTTACGATCCGGTTCGATAACGTCTAGCAGGACACAAGAAGCAGTTCATGGAAAAGCGACTTCTCGCGGCGATACTTCTCTCGATGGGCATCCTCTTCGGCTGGCAGTACTTCATGCGGACTTTCTACCCGCAGAAGCCTCCAGCGCCTCCCGCGACGCAGACGGCCGTGCCGTCTCCGGAGCCTGCGCCTGTTACTGCCCCAGTTGTATCGACCACGGGTTCGAGCACGGCCCCAGTAGATCCGGCCGCTGCTGCAGGCGTTGCTGCGGTAGCTGAACCGGAACGCACCGTAACCGTGCAGACAACGCACTGGACGGCCAGGTTCACCAACCGTGGAGCGGTCCCGGTGTCCTGGGTACTAACTGCCGGTCCGGACGACAAGCCGATTCAGTCGTCGGACGGCACGGCGCTCGAATTGATACCTGAGGTAGGCGTCCGCGAAGTTGGTGCACCGCTGCGGCTCGGCGTTCCAGGTGACGATGCGGCGACCGCGCGGTTCAACTCCTCGACGTATCGCGTCGAGTTGAAAGACGGGAACGGCGCGGTCGTTCAACTCCCGGCCGATGAACCGATCGTCGTAGCGGACGACCAGACGATAGAACTTGCGTTCACGCTCGTCGATGCGGCGACGCACCAGACCCTGACGAAGCGATTCACTATCGTCGGCGGCCTGTTCGACCTGGGCCTCGTCGTCGAGGGGTCACCAGTGCCGCCATCGATGGCGGTCGTCGTGGGGCCACGCATAGGCGACCAGACGATTCGCACGGAAGGCACATATGCCTATTCACCTCCCCTCGCTGCGATCGGTGGCGAGGACGGCAAGGCGAAGTACGTGCACGGGGGAGAAGTCGCCAGCGGCGGTAACCACACCGTCGAGTCCGTACCGCACTGGGCAGGGATAACCGACAACTACTTCGCAATGGCGGTCGCGGCGACGAACGAATCCCGGTCTCCATCGGTCGTGTCGAACGTGAAGCTCAAATACGACGAGAAGGACACGAAGGAACACGACTTCCTCTCGGTTTCGATTCCGGTGTCGAACGGCAAGTTGATGCGCGTGTTCGTGGGGCCAAAGGATCCGCACGTCTTCGACGCGGTGAACGCCCGCGCCAAGACGGAACTGGGAGCGGCGATCGACCTTTCGGGCTTGATCAACTACGGATGGTTCGGCTTTCTCGTTCGCCCGATAATTCCCATCATCGACTGGGCTCTTCAGTTGACGAACCGGCTGACGGGCAATTACGGATGGTCGATTATCGTCGTGACTGCGATCTTCAACCTGTTGTTCTTCCCCCTCCGATACAAGAGTTCGGTCTCGATGAAGAGGGCGGCGAAGTTGCAGCCGCGCATGAAGGACCTGCAGGAGCGGATGAAGAAGGTGAAGCCGACGGATCCGGCTTTCAAAGAGTTGCAGTCGGAGCAGTTCGCTCTGATGAAGGAAGGAAATCCGCTGGGCGGATGCCTGCCGCTGCTTCTGCAGTTCCCGTTCTTCTGGGCCTTCTTCGTGTACTTCACGACCTCGTTTGTAGTGCGGAAGCAGCCGTGGGTCGGTTGGGTGCACGATCTTACTGCGCCGGACCCTCACTACGTTCTGCCGGTTCTAATGTGTGCCGCTCAGATCGGATCGATGCTCGTGATGCCGATGCCAAACTCCGACGATCCAGTGATGAAGATGCAGCGCCGTCTCATGACGTGGGTGATGCCGATCGTCTTCACATACTTCTTCTTTGTGGCTGCGCCAAGCGGACTCATGCTCTACTGGATGACGCTGAACCTCGCGGGTATCGGGATCCAGTTCGCAATCAACAAGATGATGCCGCCCGATCTGAAAGACGTGCCAGTGCCGGTTCCCGCGGCCTCGGGCAAGAAATCGAAGAAGGGCGGTAGCCGGGAACTTGTAGGAAGCGAGAAGTAGCAATGAGGGACGAGATTCAGGCGTTCGTCGACAAGATGACTGCGGCGGCAGGCTTCGAGGTCTCAATCGTCGTCGAAGAGACCGGCGTGGCGGGTGACTATCGCGTCGTACTCTCGGGCACCGATCGCGGAATGTTGCTCAGCCGGGGCGCTGAACTGCTCGACGCACTCGAGTACGTCACGAATCGCGCATTCGGCAAGCAAATGAAACACGACGGGAAGATTATTTTCGACAGCAACAACTATCGTCGGATGCGGGAGCAGGAGTTGCACCTCATGGCGCGGAAAGCCGCGGAACGCGTTCGTGAAACGCGTCAGCCATTTGTCTTCGAGGCCATGTCGCCAAGCGAGCGTCGCATCATCCACGTAGCACTGACAGATGACGCGACCGTCCGCACGGAGTCGATAGGGGACGGTTCCGAGCGCAAGATTCGCGTTGTGAGAGCTTGATCGGTTCTAGGTGTGGGGGATTGTCCCTTCGCCTGGGCAGCGAGAAATGTTCGAGGACACGATCGTCGCAGTCGCGACGCCTCCCGGACGCGGCGGCATTGCCATCGTTCGAATGAGCGGGCCAGATGCCCTGCGGATCGCAAACGTATGTCTGGGGGGAGGAGACCGGCTTGCGGCCTCGCCGCGGCGGGCGATCCTCGTCGACGTGTCCGACCCGGCACACGAATGTCCCGCGATCGATCGTGGCCTGGCCACCTTGTTCCGCGCCCCGGCCTCGTACACCGGGGAAGACGTTGTCGAGATTTCAGTCCACGGTTCGCCGGTGATAGTGGACACCACACTGCGCGCACTGCTGGCGGCGGGAGCGCGTGTGGCAACTCCGGGAGAGTTCACGCTGCGCGCTTTTCTGAACGGTCGTATCGACCTTACGCAGGCCGAGGCCGTTCGAGATATCGTCGAAGCTCAGACTGGCCACCAGGCGCGTCACGCACAGCGGCAGTTGCGGGGAGAGCTGTCGAACCGGCTTCGGCCGCTCAGGGACAGGCTGCTCGCGGTGATCGTACAACTCGAGTCCACGGTCGAGTTCGTCGAGGATGACATTGCACCTGAGGAACGATCGACTCTTTCGGCTGAACTCGAGTCGGCCGCCAACGAGTTGTCGGCTCTGACGTCGACGTACGCTGTTGGCCGCCTGATTGCGGACGGACTTGGCGTCACGCTCGCCGGCCGGCCGAACGCCGGGAAGTCGAGCCTGTTCAACAGACTCGTTCGGTCGGAGCGGGCGATCGTGACGCCGACCCCGGGCACCACGCGCGACCTCGTCAGCGAATCCATAGAAATTGATGGCGTTCCAATTCGGCTCGTCGACACGGCGGGATTGCGCGAGACGGATGACGAGATAGAGAGGATCGGCGTTGGACGAACGCGCAGTTCCATCGCAGACGCCGACGTCGTGATAGTTGTCATAGATGGACAGGCGGATTCCGCGGATACGTTGGGCCCGCTTCTCGATGAAAGTCGTGACTCCAGGCGCGTGGTGGTGGTCAACAAGACCGATCTTGGATCGCCAGCGGCGGGTATAGTGGAGCAAATTCGTGCTGCAGGTGTGGATCCGATCCTCGTGTCAGCTCTTTCGGGTGATGGCCTTGAGGACGTCCGCGGCGCTATTCTGAGCGCTGTCGGCGGTCTGCCGGTCGTGGAAACGGACAGCTTGCTCGTGACGAACGCGCGACACCACGAACTACTCCGACGAGCGTCAGCGGCATTGTCGTCGGCGTCGGAAGCGTTGTCGGCCGGGTTTTCCGAGGAGATCGCTCTGGCTGGCCTTCACGAGGCGCTTCAGACGCTTGGGGAATTGACCGGCGAAACCGTCATCGACGACGTGCTCGGCATGATCTTCTCGACATTCTGCATCGGCAAGTAGGGAGAGACTGAACTATGGTGAGTGGAATGGGCACCCCGAGTTCAGCGGGCGATCGTCGTTATGACGAGCAATATGACGTGCTCGTGATTGGCGCTGGCCACGCAGGTTGCGAGGCTGCGCACGCTGCGGCGCGCCTTGGCGCTAAGACTGCACTCGTTACCATCAATCTGGACCTGATTGGCCAGATGTCGTGCAATCCGGCAATCGGTGGAGTGGCCAAGGGTCACATGGTTCGCGAGATTGACGCACTCGGCGGGGCGATGGGTGTAATCGCGGACAGAACGGGCATTCAGTTTCGACTTCTCAACCGAAGCCGGGGGCCAGCTGTGCAGTCCCCGCGATGCCAATCCGATCGGGCTCTTTACCGGACGGAGATGCGATCATTTCTCGAGAAGACGCCGGATCTTCACCTGCAGCAGGCGGAAGTTGTCGAACTGCTTATCGAGAACGGCCGAATAGTTGGCGTTGAACTCATCGACTCGAGACGGTTCGCAGCGCGGACCGTAGTCCTGACGACCGGGACCTTTCTGAATGGCCTGGTTCACATAGGCGATCACACGTATTCAGCCGGGCGATCGGGAGAGGCACCCGCAATCCGGCTTGCCGCGTCGGTTCGACGGATAGGCTTCAGAATGGGACGGCTCAAGACCGGAACGCCGCCCAGGCTCGACTCTCGCACTATCGACTTCTCCCAGATGGAAAGGCAATTTGGCGACACGCCGCCGGTGCCCTTCTCGTTCCGTACTACCTCGATCGATCAACCCCAGCTCCATTGCCACATTGCATTTACGAATCAACAAGTTCACGACTCAATCCGCGGAAATCTGGAGAGGTCGCCCCTGTATTCGGGAAAGATCGAAGGCACTGGCCCCCGGTATTGTCCGTCGATAGAGGACAAAGTCGTCAAGTTCCCGCATAAGGACAGGCACCAACTGTTTCTAGAGCCCGAGGGTTACGATACTTACGAGACGTATATAAACGGGCTCTCGACGTCGCTGCCGGTAGACGCACAGCAAGAAATGCTCGTGCGGATCCGGGGACTCGAGAACGTGAAAATGCTGCGACCTGGCTACGCGATCGAGTATGACTTTGTCGATCCTACCGAGCTCCGGCATACGCTCGAGACAAAGCGTGTCGCTGGGCTTTTTCACGCGGGCCAGATCAACGGAACGTCTGGTTATGAAGAGGCCGCTGGTCAGGGGATCGTTGCGGGAATTAACGCCGCTCTCCAGGCGCTGGGCCACGAACCGTGGGTCTTCAATAGGAGCGATGGCTACGTGGGGGTCATGATAGACGACCTGGTCAGTCGCGGCGCGGACGAGCCATACAGGATGTTTACGTCGCGCTCGGAGTCGAGGCTCTTGTTGCGGATGGACACGGCAGACCGGCGGTTGACGGAGTCCGGCCGCCAACTCGGACTCGTACAAGACGACCATTGGGATATGTTCAATGCGAAGACGCGCAGGCTGGAGTCGGTCGTTGGAGCCATCGACGGTCTGCGTGTTGCTATGTCGTCCTCAACCGCGACCAGCCTTGGAGAAGCGGGACTGGATGTTGCATCTACGACAACTGTTGCTGCACTTATGAAGCGGCCGGAGTTCCACGTGGAGCATTTGCGAATGCTGCTTCCTGCTGCCATTTCTGAAAGTGTTTCCGACGAGGAATTGGGGGTAGTCCTGAGCGACGTCAAGTACTCAGGTTATGTTGCCAATCAGGTGGCGGCCTCTGCGAGGGTACAGGCGTCTCGCGCGCGGCGTATTCCGGCAGACTTCGATTTTTCGTCCGTGTCGGGCCTGTCGACGGAGCAAATCGAGAAACTTTCTCGCCGTCGGCCGGAAACGCTCTACGAGGCCGAAGGTGTATCAGGGATGACGCCAGCGGCTGTGAACCTATTGTCGGTATACCTCGAGCTTGGCAAGCGACGGGCCGCCCGTGTCTGATTCCGAGTTTCAGGACGCAATCGCGTCGATGGCGCCCGACTTCGGCCTGACGATCGACCCAGAGGTTCTGGATCGATTCTGTCGGCACTTCGACCTGCTCAGGACGTGGAATCGAAAGCTCAACCTCACACGCGTCTTTGCCCCCGCCGAGGCGGCCCGGTTTCATTTCCTGGAGTCGGCATTTCTCACGACAGTCGTGCGCGGCACGGATGTGTCGGCGTGCCGGATCGTCGATGTGGGCTCCGGAGCGGGGTTTCCTGGGATCCCGCTCGCGTGCATGTGGCTCGATTCGGAGTTCGTGCTCGTCGAGCCAAACGAGAAGCGGGCGGTGTTTCTAAAGGAAGCTGTGCGGCGTCTGGAGTTGACAAGGGTGACGGTAGAAATCCGGCGGTACGACGCCGAGCGGGTCCGGAGCTCGGATTTTCTTGTCAGCCGTGCGCTCGAGGGTCTCGAGCAGTTGTTGGACCCAATTGTTCGCAGCCCAGCTGAATACATCGCCCTGTTCACGACTTCTGACGTGTTGTCGCGGGCGCGAGGTCTTTCCCGACGTACAGTTACCGAGGTTGCCATACCGGGAACTTCAAATCGGCGTATTGGCGTGCTGAGGGCCTGAGCCGCCAGCGCTGAAAAGATGAGGCGGGTTCCACGTGGAACGGGCCAGGGTGTCAGGGTCGGGCGGACCAGGCAAAAAGACACGCAACATCTTTCCCGAATTCTCGATCATGGGGCGCGGGAAGACACGCAGCGCGTTACCCGTGCGGCGGGAATCCTCTGTCGGAGCGGATCTCCGATGCATGCTGTCACTATTTGAATGGAGTCTGTGGTACGCTTCGCGCTCTTCCGTCGGGCCTCCACTGAATCGTATGGGACGAGTAATAGCCATCGCCAATCAGAAGGGTGGGGTTGGCAAAACGACGACGGCAATCAACCTTGCCGCCTGTCTCGCCGTTGCCGGTAGCCGGGTCTTGTTGGTCGATGCAGATCCGCAGGCCAACAGCACGAGCGGACTGGGTCTTCGGGGCCAGCATCAGCGCACGCTCTACCACGCATTGGCGATGAACGAGCCTGTTGAAAAGATCGAAATACCCACAGGCCTCGACGGACTCTCTCTCGTTCCGTCCGAGCGTAACCTCGCTGGAGCCGAGATCGAGCTTGTCGAGGTCGATCGCCGCGAATACCGCTTGCGCGAAGTACTTGAAGCCACTCGCAACCGCTTCGACTTCATACTAATCGACTGTCCCCCTAGTCTGGGACTCTTGACGCTAAACGCCCTGACGGCCGCCGATTCGGTCCTCGTTCCGATTCAGTGCGAGTATTTCGCGCTCGAGGGAGTTTCGGAGCTCTGGGACACGCTGATTCGAATCCGCCGAAGCCTTAATCCGACACTGGCCGTCGAAGGCTTCCTGTTGACGATGTTCGATGAGCGAACGAATCTATCTAATCAGGTAATGGCGGATCTGCGAGACTTTCTCGGCAGCCAGGTCTTCGAGACGTCCATACCGAGAAACGTCCGACTTGCAGAAGCGCCGAGCCACGGACAACCCATCATCCTCTACGACCCTAAGTGCCGCGGATCGGAGAGCTACGTAAACCTCGCAAAGGAGGTCCTCGCCAATGGCAAAAAGAGCGCTCGGTAGAGGGATCAACGCACTCTTTCAGGCAACCGAAGTGCGAGAGCCCGGTGAGGTCCTAAGCGAGATAGATCTTGACTTGCTCGAGCCAAGCGCCGATCAACCAAGAACAGTCTTTCGCGAGCGCCAACTCGACGAACTTGCCGCGTCAATTCGGGCAAATGGAATCGTCCAGCCTTTGCTCGCCAGGCGGCGTGGTGACCGATATCAAATCATCGCAGGCGAACGCCGGTGGCGGGCAGCGCAGCGCGCTGGATTGACCAAGGTGCCCGTGGTCGTTCGAGATATCCCCGACGAACGGGTCCTGGAACTCTCGCTCATCGAGAACATTCAACGCGAAGAGTTGAACCCGATCGAAGAGGCCAATGCCTATCGCCGGCTCATCGAAGGTTTAGGAATTACACAGGAAGAGGTCGCCCAGCGCGTAGGACGCGATCGTTCGTCTGTAACCAACTACCTTCGTCTCCTGAAGCTGCCGGAAGAACTACAGCAGTGGGTAGAGGAAGATCGACTGTCGATGGGGCACGCCCGCGCCATTCTCGGACTGGATAGCCCTGAGGCCCAGCGCAATCTCGCGATCGAGGTCATTGCCAGGCGGCTTTCAGTTCGCGAGACCGAGAGAGCCGTTAAGCGGCTGCTCGCGGAAACCGTCAAGCGTGTGGGGGGCACGGATTCTACAGCCGGGCGTGCGTCCGCGCTTTCCTCCGATGCCAATCAGCGTGCGGCTGAGGAGAAACTGAGCCGCCGGCTCGGCACCAAGGTCCGAATCACCCCAATGAAGATCGGCGGAAAGATAGAGATCGTCTTCTACTCGGACGCCGAACTTGACAACATCTATTCCCTCATAATGGGAGCCTGAAGGAGTTCAAGAAGGAACCGAAATGGCAGTCGCCGTATGACGGCCCCTGACAACGAAATCCACGACGGACAAGTTTGAGGAGAGGTAGGCCATGCTTTTAAGAAAAAAGAGCCACGGGGGCGGTGGGGGTTTTGGCGGCATTCTCTCGGAAGGTACCGAGATCGACGGTGAAGTTCGGTTCGCCGACGAGCTTCGAGTAGACGGACGCATAAGCGGAAGGGTTCTATCCGAGCAGGGACGGTTAATGGTCGGCGAGACCGGATACGTGGAAGCCGAAGTCCTAGTAGCAATCGCATCGATCAGTGGAACCCTGAGTGGGACACTCGTAGCTACGTCGAAAGTCGAGATCCACGCCACGGGACGCGTCTACGGTTCGATCCACGCCCCGGCGCTGATTATCGAGGAGGGCGCGGTATTCGAAGGCAGTTGTGAAATGGCATCAGTTGCAGTTGCGGAGAAACCGCCAGGAATACGGGTTGAATCGAGGAATATCGAGGGCGAGAAGCCGGAGATAGCCGGCGCGGCGACGGGTTGAATACCTGGCGGCGAATCCAGAACCATAGTTACCAATCAACATTAATGGAGGTTCAGTGGTCAAACGTTTGACCGAGATGGTGTCGTGCGCGGGTTGAGCGTCTAAGATCGCGCCCCGCGATCTGGCTCGGGTTCTGAGCCGCTTACCCAAACAGCCACCAAATCCACGATTGCTCGTCGGGTTCGAGACGGCAGACGATGCCGGCGTGTACCTTGTCAGGGACGATCTAGCCTTGGTGCAGACGGTCGACTTCTTCACGCCGATCGTTGATAACCCCTTTATTTATGGCCAGATAGCTGCACTTAACTCATTGAACGATGTCTGGGCGATGGGAGGCGAAGCCATCACGGCGCTCTCGGTAGCCGCATTTCCCCGCAAGGATGTGCCATATGAGATCCTGGAGGAGATATTCGCCGGCGGTCTCGACATACTTGTTTCCAACGATGTTGCATTACTCGGTGGACACACTGTCGACGATCCCGAGATCAAGTTCGGGTACGCCGTCACCGGGACGATCGATCCCAATCGAATCCTTCGCAACGGGGGCGCTCGACCTGGAGACGCGGTCGTACTGACCAAGCCTATTGGAACAGGCATTGTCAGCACGGCGATAAAGTTCGCGCGAGCGCCGCAGGATGCAGTCGACGCCTCCCTTTCGACGATGCTTCAGTCGGGACGGCGAGCCGGAGAGTTGGCGCTGACCCACGGCGCAACCGGCGCAACGGATGTCACGGGGTTCGGTCTGGCCGGGCACGCTTTCGAAATGGCCGTTGCGAGTGGCGTGAGGCTGGAGATTGCAGCCTCGAGTGTCCCGTTGCTCCCGTACGCTCTGGAACTGGTGCGCCAGAAGAATGTGACGCGCGGAAACGTGACCAATCGGGAGTACGTCCAGGACCATTGCGAGATTCTCGATGGTGTGGACGATGACCTCCAGAAGGTGCTCTTCGATCCTCAGACAGCAGGAGGCCTGCTGGTCGCAATGCGACCCGATGACGCGAGCGCCTACGTTGAAGCCCTTCGCGCCGAAGGATACATCGCAGCGGCGGTGATTGGCTCCTGCGCCCAGGCTGAAGAGGAACAAGGTTCGATAGTAATCGCTCCGTGACGACTACCGTCTTGTAACCGGACAGGCTGGACTTGCTGGAAACGCGAATCCGTTGCCCGAGGACGACCGTAGAAGGCAACACTCGCGCGATTTACTTGTGTATCCCTGATTAGGGTGCTAATTATTCGGATGGGGTATTATGGCGGTTCTGTTCACACATGTCTCCGGCGCGCATAAGGGCCGCGTAGATCGGTTCAATGATGCGGTCGAACGCATTCGAATCGGGCGAGCCGCCGACTGCGAAGTACGGCTTTCACCTGCTGACACCGTTGTCTCTTCGCACCACGCCGTCGTCAATCTCACGCCACGCGGTTACGTGATCCAGGACCTCGCGAGCCGGAACGGCACTTTGGTCAACGGACAGGCAATCGAACGAGCACCGGTCTCGGGCAACGATCTCGTTCAACTCGGATTCGGTGGACCTCAAGTCAGATTCGATGTCGTCGACGAACCGAGCCGGGCGAGGGCCGAAGCAGACTTTTCGATCCTCAGCGCCGTGCTCGAGGCCAGCGACGTAATCTCGAAGTACATGGCGAATTATTTGAACGAGTTCGGCCTTACAGCAAGTAAATTCAATACGTTACAGGTATTGCGCGACGAGCCGAAGCGTTCCGTGACCCAGAACGACCTGAGTACCAGGCTGACCGTCACCGGCGCCAGCATCACCGGCGTGCTCGATCGGCTCGAACGCGACAATCTAGTCGCCCGCGAGTCTCACCCGACAGATCGCCGCGCCAACCTGGTGCGGCTCACGGACGAAGGCGAACAGCTCGTCCAGAACGCCTCAGATCTTCACGCCATTCGCACCCACGAGCTAATTTCGGCCCTCTCGGAGAACGAGAAAGCCCTTCTCTGTCAGCTACTCGGAAAGCTCGTCGAAGCAGCCAGAAAAAAATCTTCGGAGCTCGGGCAACCTCGACACTCGATCGGCGTCTAAGGCCACGAAGACGGTCGGGAACTGATGAGTTCAGTATCCCGACCTTGTTTTTGACCAGATCGTTAAGTAGTTAATAGTTTGAGAGTTGATTTGTGATCGACACACCTGAAATTCCCACCCCGCGCTCGACGTCGCAGACGGACGATATGGCGCCGAGCTGAAAGCGGAGATTGCCCTTCGCATCCGTACCCACCCGAGAAAAGCACCCTCACTTGCCTGGCCTTTCTGGGACCTACTTACCAGAAAGGCCGGGCTCCTGCCTTTTCAGGCTAAGAACTTCGAGACCGTCGGCCGGAAGCGCCCATCGACGAACTGCCCGCAACTTGACTTCACCGGCGACGGACCGTTCAAATGCGCGCGCATGCCACTCTCACACGAGCAATCCGTCGCCGTCGACCTTGCCCGCAAGGCGGGAGCGGTCCTCCTGCAATTCTATAGCGGTGAAACCGGCGTGGAGTGGAAGCACGAGCGCGAACCCGTCACCGCCGCGGATCGAGCCGCCAACGCGCTGATCGTCGAAGAACTCGCCTCTGTCTTTCCAGACGATGGAATTCTGGCGGAGGAGACGCCGGATTCGACCGGACGACTGCGTCACGATCGTCTCTGGGTGATCGATCCGATGGACGGCACAAAGGAGTTCATCAAGAAGAACGGCGAGTTTTCAGTGATGATTGGTCTGGCGATAGATGGTATTGCGAAGGTGGGCGCCGTCTACCAACCAACCCGCGACAGGCTTTTCTACGGAACCGTTGGGACTGGTGCATTTGTTATCCAGGACGGGACCGAACCTGTCCATCTGGAGGTCAGCGATATTACCGACACCTCGGCGATGTCGGTCGCAGTCAGCCGATCACACCGGAGTCCGGAGATCGACGCCGTCCGCTCTGCACTGGGCATCGAGCGCGAAGTCCGCTCAGGAAGCGTGGGACTGAAGGTCGGCCTCATCTGCGAGCGGCATTGCGACCTTTATATCCACCCGAGCCCGCAAACGAAGCAGTGGGACTCGTGCGCTCCGGAAGCAATCCTTGCCGCAGCTGGCGGCCGGATGACGGACCTCCGGGGGAATCCCTTCGTCTATAACCGCACCGATCTCTACAACCGCCACGGAATTCTCGCTACGAACGGACGCGTGCACGATCGCATTCTCGAACGCGTGGCGGAGGTCTTCCGCGCCTGATCGCGGGGATCGGCCGCCGCCGATGGAGGCTTTCGCAACATGACGCGTCGAGCCACCCGCGAACTGATGCCAGAAGCCGTCGAGGCCCATCGCGACATTGCGTGGCGCCGCCTGCCCGAACTCGCCGTCGATACGATCGAGGAAGCCGAACGATTCGTGACATCCGTCGGCATTGCCTGGACGCTTACGGACGCCCGTACCGCAGGTCCGTCTCTTTACATCGCCGTTTGTGGCCGTCGCGACGCGCACATGCCGCCAAACGTCCAGAAGGACCCGGAAGCATCGGCGGCGTGGGTACTCAAGGATGACCTGGCGCGCCGCGGCCGCGTTTTCTACGGAAAGGTCCTTCGCAAGCGATCGACTCTCCTTGCCCGCGAGCTCATCACGCCGGCACACGCACTGCTCGGCATACCACGCCGTGAGGAAAGGGCTCAGCTATCGCCCGCAGCCCTTGCGATCCTCGCCGTTCTGCGGAAGGAATGGGAGATGGCGTCGTCAGACCTTCGCAAAGACTCGGGTGTAGTTGATCGGGCGCAATTCAACAAAGCGATGGACGAGCTACAGTCGTGCATGAAGGTGATTCCCGCCGAGGTGCTCTACGTCCCTAAGTTCACCTACATCTGGGCACTTGCCGAAGGGCGGTTCGTCGACGAACTGCGAGGCAGGATGAAGCGGACGGACGCGATCCTGCGACTCGCCCGCGCATACCTCGGCGCGGCGGGACAAACCGCTCGCGGAGAGCTTGCAAGCGTCCTCGGGATCGGTCGCGCCGAAGCAGGTGAGGCGAATCATCGTCTCGTCGACGAAGGCTTCGCGGTCCGCGTGGCGGACGGTGTGTATCGACTCGAGTCGCTCGATCAGGGCCGGCAGCGGTAACGACAAGGTGGGCTTCCGGTTCAATTCGCGTTGTCGAACCGCACGTAAGTCCGGGTTCCGGCTCGTTGATTCGAAGCATCGCAGCACGCTGCTATACTCCGCGCCTCTATGAAACGCTTCGCCGCCTTCGATCCGCCCGAATACCTGAACTGGACGCCAGATCCGGCGCTCGTCTCCGCATTCGCCGAAACCGTAGCGCGCGACCCGCAGCGTCAATCAGCCGTCGCTGCGCTCTCTGTCGAGCAACTTCTGGCGCTCTACACCGGGATGGTGCGCAACCGTCTGCACGACGTTGCCCTGAAACGCTGGGTGCGCAACGGCGTCATCTCCAAAGCGTGGCTCGGGACCGGCGAGGAAGCCACTACGATCGGAAGCGTCCACGCACTCGCTCCCGACGACGTCGTCGCGCCGATGATCCGCAACGCAGGCGCCTGCCACGAGAAGGGAATGCCGGTCGCCTCGATGCTGCGCGGATACCTGGCCACGGCCGACTCGCCCAACGCCGGCCGCGACCTGCACATTGGCGACATGGGAAACCACGTCGTAGGTCCGATCAGCCACGTCGGAGCGATGGTTCCGGTGATGACCGGAATCACCCTCACATTCAAGCTGTCGGGAGCGCCGAGAGTTGGCCTTACCTGGGTTGGCGATGGTTCAGCGAAGACCGGAGAGTTCTACGAGGGCATGAACCTGGCGGCTCAGCAACGCGTGCCCCTCGTCGTCGTCATCCAGAACAACCAGGTCGCGCTCGGAACCAAACTCGACCAGCATCATCGCGGCGACTTCGGCGACTGGCCGCGCGCGTTCGGCGTCCTGGGCGCGGTTTTCGACGGAAACAACGTGCTCGACTCCTATGCCGCAACGAAACTGGCTGCCGACGCGTGCCGCGAAGGCCGCGGACCAGTCCTGCTGATCGCGAACACTTTCCGAATGGGAGGCCACGCCACCCACGACGAGCGCGAAGCGCGCGCCACTTTCCCGGCCGAGTGGTTCGCCGAATGGGGTCGCCGCGATCCGATCGGCCTCTACGAAGAGCATCTGGTCGCACTGGGCATCGATCGCGGCCGGTTGGCCGAGCTGGAAGCCGACGTCGAACGGGAGATCGACGCGGCAGAAGTCGAGGCGCTTGCGAGTCGCGACCTCGGGATGCCGGCACCCGAATCTGCCGCCCGCGGGGTCTTCTTCGAAGGTTGATCGCGCGCGATCGAATCGCAACAACCGGATCCGCAGTCCGGAGGAGCACAACCATGTCCGATAAGCCCGATGCGGCCGAGCCGATGTTCACGAATCGACTCGCCTCCGAGACCAGTCCGTACCTTCTGCAGCACGCGCACAACCCCGTCGACTGGTTCCCGTGGGGCGACGAAGCAATTGCCGAGGCGCGCGCCGCCGACAAGCCCATTCTGCTCAGCATCGGGTACTCGGCGTGCCACTGGTGTCACGTCATGGCGCACGAGTCGTTCGAGGACGAATCGACTGCCGCACTTATGAACTCGCTGTTCGTGAACGTGAAGGTCGACCGCGAGGAACGCCCAGACATCGACTCGATCTACATGCACGCCGTGCAGATGATGACCGGCCACGGCGGCTGGCCGCTCACGATGTTCCTGCGCCCCGACGGTGCGCCGTTTTTCGGTGGCACGTATTTTCCACCGGAAGACCGCCACGGCATGACTGGCTTCCCGACGCTTCTCGAGCGTGTCGCCGAGATATACCGGACCCGGCGCGATGAGATCGACAGGCAGGCCTCGACAATGGTCGAGTCGTTGCGCGCGTCGACTCGACTTCCCGCGCGCGAGGGCGATCTGTCGTTTGCAATCCTCGATGAAGCGTTCCGCTCGGCGTCGCGTACGTTCGATCCGAAGGACGGTGGATTCGGCCGCGCGCCAAAGTTCCCGGCCCCGATGCTCATGGATTTCCTTCTTCGTTATCACGCCAGGACCGAGCGGCCCGACGCACTATTCATGGTCGAGCACTCGCTCGAGAAGATGGCGTACGGCGGAATCTATGACCAGATCGGAGGCGGCTTTGCCCGCTATGCGACGGACGATCGCTGGCTCGTCCCGCATTTCGAGAAAATGCTATACGACAACGCGCAACTCGCTCGCGTGTACGCCGACGCCTACCGCCTGACGGGCAAGCCGCTTTACCGCCGCGTCGTGGAAGAGACACTCGACTACGTTCTTCGCGAGATGACGGCGGACGTCGGCGCGTTTTACTCCGCCCAGGACGCGGATAGCGAGGGCGTTGAAGGCAAGTTCTACGTCTGGACGGCCGACGAGGTGAAGTCGGTGCTCGGCGAAGAAGACGGCCGCCTATTCGCCTCGGCGTTCGACGTCACGAAGGCGGGAAACTGGGAGCACACGAACATCCTTCACGTGCCGAAGGAGCTGAGCGCCGTGGCCCGCATCGAAGGCGTTTCGCCCGAGCGGCTGCAAGCCGCAGTCGAACGCGGACGGCGCGAGCTCTACGAAGTCCGCGCGAAGCGTGTGTGGCCCGGCCTCGACGACAAGTCGCTCACATCGTGGAATGGTCTGACGATGAGAGCCTTTGCCGAAGCCGGAGTCGCGCTCGACCGCGAGGACTACGTCGACGCTGCGCGGCGCAACGCCGAGTTCGTGCTGGAGCACCTGAAGCGCGACGGACTCCTGCTGCGCACCTACAAGAACGGGGTGTCGAAGCTTAACGGCTACCTCGAGGACTACGCGTTCGTCATCGAGGGATTGGTATCGATCTACGAAGCGACGTTCGAGTTGAGGTGGCTGCAGGAAGCGACCTCGCTTGCGGACACGATGATCGAAGAGTTCTGGGACGAGCGCGACGGCGGGTTCTATTTCACGGGAACCGCCCACGAAGAGCTGATCCGGCGAACGAAGGAATTCGAAGACAACGCAACGCCGTCCGGGAATTCTTCGGCAGCTTGGGGCCTGCTGCGGCTCGCGGCGCTCACCGGAAGGACCGTCTATCGCGATCGTGCCGAGACGGTGATCGAGGCCGTGGGCGGGGCGCTCGGTCAGTACTCTAGAGCATTCGGCCACGCCCTGTGCGCCCTCGACACAATGCTGTCCACGTCCGTCGAGGTCGCCATCATCGGAGATCCAGCGGACGAGGCCGCTCGCTCACTCGCACGAGTGGCGCGACTCCACTACGGCCCAGGTGTCGTCATTGCTGGCGCGGCCCCCGGGGACGCGGCCGCTGCGGCTCTCGTGCCGGTATTGGCCGATCGCGGGCTCGTGGACGGAGAACCCGCCGCCTACGTTTGCCAGAACCGCACTTGCTCGCTTCCGGTTACCAAGGTCGAAGAACTTGCCGAACAGCTCGCAGCCCTCTGACAGTCCTGATTCGCGGTGGACCTAGCGCTTACCTGTGCGCAGGCGCTTTAGCAGCTGGATCTGTCCGGCGTGGTATATATCGTGCGCCGCGACACCGGTCACGAGCGCGATCCGCGTCGTCGTTCCGCCCGGTGCAGTCGCGTGCAGTTCAGCGGGCTTGAGCTTCGCGACGGCGTGCCGTAATGCGACGTGCATAGTGACGAGCAGCGCGATATCGGCCTTCAGTTCTCCTTCCGACCCAGGCGATGTCGTCGGACGCACCCAGAAATTGGATCCCTTGAGCGGAAACGACCGGCGCGGCAGATCCGTCAGCCGTCGCGTTACCGCGTATTTCCAATATGCGGAGTGCAGAATGAGCTCCCAGACGTTCCGGCGATCGGGAGCGGGACGCCACTCCGCTTCGTCGACGGTAAGGCCGCGCAAGGAGCCACGAAGGTTGGTTCCGTGCCACGATTTCCGGTCGAAGCTCTGGTCAATGAGGTCGAGGAGGAGTCCAATCTCGGCGTTTCGCATAAAGGCGGAATGTATCACTCGACGCCGGGTGTAGCATCGTCCCTGGAAACCCTGGCACTGCGACTGGTGTCGAATTCAGTGCAATGAGGAGAGACCATGACTGCTGCCGAAGTGTTGAAGGAGCTCAAGGCGCTCGGTACCGGCTCTTACGCCGACACGATGCGCCGTCATCTCGCCGTCGACCCGGTTTACGGCGTGAAGGTCGAGGACTTGAAGAAGATCCAGAAAAGGATAAAGAAGGACTACAAGCTGGCGCTCGAACTCTACGAATCGGGTGTATACGACGCGATGTACCTCGCCGGCCTGATCGCGGACGACGAGGCCATGACCAGGAAGGATCTGGAAAACTGGGTTTCGAAAGCTAAGAGTCCCGGCATCGCCGAATACACCGTGCCGTGGGTGGCGTCGGAAGGCCGCTTTGGAATGGAAGTCGGTGTGAAATGGATCGATTCGAAGAAGGAGTCAATCGCGTCGTCGGGATGGCAGACCCTGGCTTGTCTCGTTGCGGTTCGCGAAGACTCCGACCTCGACGTGAAGAAACTCGATGCGCTGCTCGACCGCGTGGCCAGTACCATCCACGACCAGCCGAACCGCGTGAAGTACACGATGAACGGCTTTGTGATTGCAGTTGGCGGCTACGTCGAGCCGCTTGCGAAGAAGGCGTCCGCAGTCGCGAAGTCGATCGGAAAAGTGTCCGTCGACATGCACGGGACCGCCTGCAAGGTGCCGTTTGCGCCCGAGTACATCGAGAAGATGCACGCGCGCGGCACGCTGGGCCGCAAGCGCAAGACAGCGAAATGTTGAGTGGGCGGACAGGATGTTCCGGACTTGCCGACGATTCACACGAGCGTGAAAGAGAGAATATTCGGGAGACTCCCGTGACCCCACGCCACTTTCCGTTCGCGCTGCCAATTCATCCATGAGACTGGGACCGCCGGTATCTGTTGGACGGGTACTTGGCATACCAGTCCGTCTCGACTGGAGCTGGATGCCGATGCTTCCGCTATACGCGTGGGCGATTGCGGGTGTCTACCTTCCATCGCACGCGCCGGGACTGTCGGTTGTCACGCTGTGGGCTTACGGGGCAGCGACGGCGCTTCTGCTCGTCGCCTCGGTGCTCGTCCACGAGTTCGCACACGCGATCGTGGCCCGCACCGAAGGCCTCGTCGTCGAGGACATCACGCTCCATTTCTTCGGCGGCCTGGCGCGAATGTCGGGCGAGCCCCCGACTCCGCGATCCGAGTTCCGGATCGCCGTCGTCGGACCGGGCGCGAGCTTCGCGCTAGGTGTGCTCTTTCTTCTCCTCGATTCGGTCTTCGTTTACGGGACGACGTTAGTCGCGGAAGGGCGTGTGCTTCGCCACCTTGGAATCGTGAACCTCGTTCTCGCGACGTTCAATCTGCTGCCAGGGTATCCGCTCGACGGCGGCCACGTGCTCCGAGCCTTTCTCTGGAGGAAGACGGGCGATCCCCTGCGCGCGATGCGGACGGCGCGCGGCGCCGGGCGGTCGATCGCAATCGCGCTCGTCGCCGTCGGCGCGTATGTCTTTCTCTTCACGGATCGAATGACGGGGCTGTGGGCCTTTTCATTCGGTGTAGTGCTTCTTCTGATCCTCGGCCTGAGCGACAACGCGTGGGCGCACGGTGCTCAGGCGATCGCGCGGGTGATGAGACGTCCGGCAGTCACGCTCGAGCCGTCTACGACCGTGCACGCGCTCGTCCACGACGTACTGCCGGATCACAGGCAGACGGAGTTCCTAGTGGCGGCCGGAGGGCGGCTGCTCGGCTTCGTCTCGCTCGACGCATTGCGAGCGGTCGACCGCGACCTTTGGAAAGAGACGACTGTAGGCAGTTTCATGCATCCGGTCGACGAGACGATTTTCGTCGGGCAACTCGATACCGTGGCAAACGCCCTCGCGCAGGCCAGGTCGAACGGAATCGGTCAGGTTGCCGTGATAGATCGCGACGGACTGATAGTCGGCAGCGCCGATCGCTCTTCCCTGGAGAGGCGGGATCGGTAACGCAAGAGGCGCCATCTGAACAGGTCCGGTCGATCGGTACCTCAAGCGTCAGCGAGCGGGTAAGCAGTTGCACGGGACTTCGAATACTCGCACGGCTCATCCGCTCGCCATCTGCAAGCGGCGCCGGCTACTCCGGCTCGCGCGAAGCGAAGACTTTCGACCAGTCGAGGCGCCCCGTCATCTGCATCACTACGAATAGCGTCACGACGCACATTATCGTCACCGACAGGCCCGTGAACCGCTCGAGAAAGAACGTGTACGAGAAGGCCACGAGATAGATCAACTGCGAGATTCCCACCTGAAGAATCGCGAACCGGTTCCCCACGACGAGCCGCATGTAAGTGATCACGAGGAACAGCGATACGACCGAGCATATCGCGAACGCGACGTGGATCGAGATGTGATCCACGAGATACGTCAGAAGCAGGTGGAAGCTGAAAAACCCCGTGCCAATGAAGAAGTAGTTCATCGGATGAATCCGCACCGGTCCCATCGACGAAAAGATGAAGAGCAGGAAGAAGAAGAAGAAGAGCGATACGGGCGCGAAGAACGTTATCGCCGCGACCCACGGCCCGGGGTTGAGCTTCTGCGGCATCTTCATACCGATCTGGACGCCCGAAAGCAGGTTTTCGTAGCGCCAGAGCAGTTTCGTTCCATCGCCGTCCGCTTCGCGCCCGGTCGGGGAAATACCGTTGACGGGGAAGTCGACGTCCGGGAACGACGTGCGCATCCTCAGTTCGAAATTGCGCACCTGGGTGACGTTCTCGCCAAAGTCGTACCACCACTCGTCGAGTCCCTGCGAGTTGTAGGAGATCGACACGACCTTCGACTCGCCCGGAGCGAGCACGAACTGCCCGACGGCTTTCGACGTGTCGATCTCGACGCTCTCCATATCCTTCCCATCGATGGCGAAGTGGAAGTTGTCGTATACCGCGTCCTCGCCCGGTAGTCCGAAAGCAACCGTCAAGCGCCGCGCGACCGTGTCGTGGTTCGTCATCCGATAGTCGCCTGCAAACGCTACGCGGTACGTCGAGTACCAGATCAAGCCGCGGTTGCGATGTTCGAGGTCGATGTTCACGTCGATCGAGCTCGAGTCGAGCGGAACGCCGAGCGTCGTTCCGGAGTAGTCGCTCGCCGGAGGGGATGAGACGGTCGCCGGCGCCGGGCCGGCAGCTGCGGCGGCACCCGGCGTCGCGGCGCCGGAAGCAGGTGACGGTGCCGCCGCTGCCGAGCCAGGCACGGCCGCCGTCGGCGGAAGCGCCTGCGCTCCTTGTGCGGGAGCCGGTGCGGGAGACGCAGCGGCCGTCTCCACCCTCGCCGTCTTCACTGCCTTCGCCGGCTTCGCCGCCGCGGCCGGAATCGAGGTGACCACCGGGGCACGCTGGCGCTGCGGCGTCCCCCAGAGTTTCGCGACTTCCGGCCTGAGGGTGCCGTCCTGCTGCGCGGTGCGTACCGTGACGGTCGCGCCGAGGATGACCCAGGCGAAGGAGGTGACGACGAAGACGAAGACGATACCGGCTATATGCTTGATCATGGATTGGCTACCTCGACGAATGGCGTGGACGTTGTGCGCTGGAGTGCATGGCCGCGAAGCGGGACGCTCGCCGTTCCCGTACGGGCTCGACGCTCTATATTACAAAGTACTTGCCGCCTTCGTTGCAGGAGTAGGGCGCGAGGTTGCCTTGGAGGCTCAACGGAACGACCTTCGGATGTGATGCGAAGCCGCGGAGCCGCCCTGTGCTACATTTCCCGTGCCTCATGTCCTCGCCCATCACCATCGTCGGAGGCGGTCTGGCTGGCTCCGAAGCCGCGTGGCAGGTCGCCGAGCGGGGCGCGCGCGTCCGGCTTTTCGAGATGCGGCCCACTGTCCCGACTGCGGCCCACCAGACCGGCCGGCTCGGCGAGATCGTCTGCTCGAACTCGCTCAAGACTGACGAGCCAGGCTCCGCTCCGTACTTGCTCAAAGAAGAACTTCGCCGGGCGGGCTCCCTGCTGATCTCGATAGCGCACGAAGTGTCGGTACCCGCGGGCTCCGCCCTGGCCGTCGACCGTGAACTTTTCTCGGCGCGCGTCACGGAGCGGCTGGAAGCTCACCCGAACGTCGAGATCGTCCGCGAAGAGGTTCGTCACATCGCGCCCGACCAGATCACCATCGTCGCGACCGGCCCACTGACGAGTCCGGCGCTCTCCGAAGCGGTCGCGGGGCTCACCGGCTCCGACCATCTCTATTTCTATGACGCCATCTCGCCGGTCGTCGAAGCGGACACGATCGACGAATCGATCGCATATCGGGCGGCGCGCTACGGCAAGGGCGGCGACGATTACCTGAACTGTCCATTCACGCCGGAGCAGTACGATGCCTTCTACGACGCACTGCTGGGGGCCGAGTCCGTTCCGCTGCACGAGTTCGAGAAGACGATGTACTTCGAGGCCTGCCTGCCGATCGAGGAACTCGCCCGCCGCGGCCGCGACACCCTCCGCTACGGCCCGATGAAGCCAGTTGGGCTGCCAGATCCGAGAACCGGGGCGATACCCTGGGCCGTCGTTCAGCTACGGCAGGAAAATCTGCTCGCCGACAGCTACAACCTCGTCGGCTTTCAGAACCATTTGAAGTTCGGCGATCAGAAACGCGTGCTTCGGATGATTCCCGGTCTGGAAAACGCCGAGTTCGTCAAGATGGGCCAGGTGCATCGCAACACGTTCATAAACGGACCTGCGACGCTCACCGAAACGCTGCAGATGAAACGGAACCCGAAAGTGCTCTTCGCCGGGCAGATCTCGGGTGTGGAAGGTTACATTGAAGCGATGGCCACGGGACTGATGGCCGGCGTGCACGCGGCCGCGCTCGCAAATGGGCTCGCGCCGGTCGCGCCGCCGCGTGCCAGTGCGATGGGAAGTCTCGTGAACTACGTCGCGAATGCCGACGTGAAGGGATTCCAACCGGCAAACATCACCTTCGCTCTTCTGCCGCCGGTCGAGCCGGAGGTGCGCCGCAGATTGCGGCAGAAGCGCGCGCGACATGAGCACCAGGTCGCGATCGGGCTCGAAGCGTTCGGCACGTGGCTGAGCGAAATGGCACGGGTTCCAGATTCGGCGGCAAGCGCCTGAAGGCGCATTTGGAGATCGAGTGCAGGAATATCTCGACCAGTTCTCGGATCACATGACCTACGAGCGCAACGTGTCGCCGCACACGCTGCGCAACTACATGAGCGACCTGCAGCAGTTCCACGACTTCCTCGCTCCGGCGGACGAGGACGGCAACCGCCGCCACATCGACATCCAGCAGGTCGACAACATCACGATTCGCGAATACCTGGCGACGCTATACGAAAAGAAAAAGAAGAAGACGTCGATCGCGCGCAAGCTCGCGACGCTGAGGACCTTCTTCAAGTTCCTCTGCCGCGAGGAAGTGCTGAAGCTGAACCCGGCGCGGCTCGTGACGAGTCCGCGGCTCGACAAGAAACTGCCGGTGACGCTCTCGGTCGACGACGTCATCCGCTTCATCGAGTCGCCCGATACGGACACGCCGCTAGGCCGTCGCGACCGCGCGATCCTCGAACTGCTCTACGGAACGGGCGTGCGCGTTTCAGAGCTTTGTGGCCTGAACGTCGACGACATCGACTTCAAGAACCAGTCGATCCGGGTGCGCGGGAAGGGGCGAAAGGAACGCATCGTGCCATACGGCGGGAAGGCGCAGGAGGCGATGGAGGCGTACCTCGGCGTGCGAGGACAGTTCCTTTCGGAGGCGGACGAGGACTCGCGCGAGCCGCAGGTGATGTTCCTCAACTATCAGGGCACGCGGATATCGACGCGTTCGGTGGGCAGGCTGATCGACAAGTACGTCGCAATAGTCGCCGACATGCGGAACATCAGTCCGCACGCGTTGCGGCATTCGTTCGCGACTCACCTGCTCAACGCCGGCGCGGACCTGCGATCGATCCAGGAGTTGCTCGGGCACGCGAGGCTCTCGACGACGCAGAAGTACACGCACGTCTCGCACGAGCGGATGATCGAGGTTTACGACAAATCGCACCCGAAGGCTTGACGGTCCAAGGATGAACCCTGACGAACACGGATTGATTGGGATGAGCACGGACCGGCTGCGGCCGTCCGGGATCTGCTGCCTGCGTGCGCGGAACGCATGCTCTTCTTCTTCTCGTCCGAGGCCGGGAACTTTCACAACCCGATCGCGACGATAGGCGCAGGAGGGAACTGTCACATGAGATTCACGCCGATCCTGATTCTGGTTCTGGTGCTTCTGGCCTCGGCCTGCGGCGCAGCCAACTCTGACAGGGCTTCAGGCCCGCCGGCTGCCGCAAGCACCCCGGAGGCACAGGTAGACAAGTCAGCGGCCGGTTCGGGTGCTGCTCCGAAGCCCGTGGCTGCCCCTGCACAGGCTCGAGACGCGACGGCGCAGGCGACCACCGAATCCACCGTGCCGCTCTCGGACGCCGACGGCTCGCGAGCCGCCGGCGAAGCCTTCGACCGCAAGATCATTCGCAACGCAGAGATCGCCCTTGAGGTCGAAGAGCCCGCTCCCGCGCAGCAACGCATCTCGTCGATCGCCGAACAGAATGGCGGTTTCGTCGTGACGTCGGAGATCCGGCAAGCCGGGTCGAGTTCGACGAGCGTGACGATCGTAATGCGCGTTCCGGCGACCAGGTTCGGCGACGCGGTCGAGGCGATCCGCACCGGTGGCGGGAAGGTGCAGCGCGAGAAGATAACCGGACAGGACGTGACCGAGGAGTTCATCGACCTCGAGGCGCGGATCCGCACCAAGGTTGCGCTCGAGCAACAGTTCCTCGAGATCATGAAGCAGGCGAAGAGCGTCTCGGATGCGCTCGAGGTTCAGACCCAGATAGCGAACGTCAGGACCGAGATCGAGCGACTCGAGGGGCGCAAGAGATTCCTCGAGAATCAGTCGAGCCTTTCGACGATCACCGTCATCGTCTCGTCTCCATCGCCCGTCGTGCGGACGGAATCCAGCGGTTTCTGGACGGCTATCAAGAGAGCATTCGGGGATGCGATCGACGTCGGGTCGAGCATCATAATCGGGTTCATCCGCTTCGCGGGTGTTGCGATCCCGGTGTTCATCCTCATCATCCTTCCGATCCTGATCGTCCTCAGAATCGCGTGGAAGATCGCGAGGCGGCGGTGGCGCGAACGGCAGGCCGCCGCGGAACCGCCGGCCCCGCCGTCGGTGGCGCAGCCTCCGCAATAGGATCGATCGGCAGGTGGGTTCACGACACAGCCCGCTTCGGCGCCAAATGCGGCACGGGGCGGGCTGAGTCCGCCCGCGTGCCCCCACCGCCGTTCCGGGCGGCGCCTCGCGACACGGATGCCCTTCCCTCGTGCCGCGCCGTCCCGGACTGGCGAACTGCCGCGGCGGCATCGTACGGAGTTGGCGGGCGTCCCGAACAGCCTGGAACTGGATGAGAAGATCGTCGTGCGGCCCCTGTCAGTCCTCCCAATCCTCGCCGGCGCCGTGAGCATCGCCGTTCCGGCGCTTCACAAGCTCACTCCCAATCTGTCGAAACAGGGAACGGTTGCGACGGCCGGTGCGTTGCCCTGGGTCCCGGCTTGCCCGCATTGCGGAAAAGAACTTTCCCGATCCTGTCTTGCCGCACTGCGCAGCGCGCCGCACCGACCTGGCCGCGTGGAGTGCTGCCCGGAATCGAACTCTCCTGTTCGTGTGTGACCTATGTCATCGTCAGGCGATGCTCGCTCGCGGCAGAGTGTCGCGCATGAAAACGATCATCGAACCATTTCGCGTCAAGGTCGTCGAGCCGATCCGGCTGACGACAGCGGAGGAGCGCGAGGCCGCCCTCGCCGCCGCCGGTTACAACCTTTTCCTGCTGCAGTCCCGCGACGTCATCATCGACCTGCTCACCGATTCCGGCACGTCCGCGATGAGCGCCGAGCAGTGGGCGGCCTTGATGCGCGGCGACGAGTCGTACGCCGGCAGCCCCAGCTTCGACAGGTTCGAAGAGAGCGTCCGCGACATTTTTGGCTTCAAACATGTGATTCCCACGCATCAGGGACGCGCTGCCGAGAGGATTCTGTTCTCGACGTTGTGCCAGCGAGGGCACGTCGTGCCGAACAACACGCACTTCGACACGACTCGGGCGAACCTCGAGTACGCAGGCGCCGAAGCCATCGACATTCCGTGCGTCGAAAGCCGGGTTCTCTCCGATCCGCACCCGTTCAAGGGAAACATGGATGTCGCTGCGCTCGAGACGATCGTCGAGAGGCACGGAGCCAGGAAGATCCCGCTCGTGATGATCACGATCACGAACAATTCGGGTGGCGGTCAGCCGGTTTCGATGGCGAACGTCCGGGCGGTCAAGGATGTCTGTGCGCGAAATGGCATCCCGCTCTACATCGACGCGTGCAGGTTTGCAGAGAACGCCTGGTTCATCCGCGAGCGAGAGCCTGGATACGCCGGCCGGTCCGTCAAGTCGATTGCGCAGGAGCTGTTCGCACTCGCCGACGGCTGCACGATGTCGGCAAAGAAGGACGGCCTCGCAAACATCGGAGGATTTCTCTGCACGAACGACGACGTCCTCGCCCGGCAGGAGCGGGACCTTCTCATCCTGACGGAGGGATTTCCGACGTATGGCGGGCTGGCGGGACGCGACCTCGAAGCGATCGCCGTCGGGCTGCAGGAGGCCCTTCACGAGGACTACCTTGCCTATCGGGCCGCCTCGACCGCCTATCTAGGCGACCACGTCTCGAGCGCCGGGATTCCTATAGTTCAGCCGCCGGGCGGCCACGCGATATACGTGGACGCTGCGTCGATGCTGCCGCACATCCCGCGCCTCGAGTACCCCGCGCAGGCGCTGGCCGTCGAGCTCTACCGCGAGGCCGGCATCCGGACGGTTGAAATCGGCTCGGTCATGTTCGCGCGGAAGGATCCGATCACGGGCAGCGAACTGCCGGCGCCGAACGAGCTCGTGCGGCTGGCGATACCCCGGCGCGCGTACACTCAGAGCCACGTGGACTATGTGATCGAGGCGATGCTCGGTGTCTACGCGCGGCGAGAGTCGATTCGTGGATTGCGTATCGTCGATCAGGCGCCGTTCCTTCGACACTTCACCGCTCGCTTCGAGCTCTGTTGAGCCGGCCCGTCGCGGACTGGGCAACCGGAAAATTCAACCGGAAGGTCCGGGTACCTCGGGTGTGGCGACGGGGCCGAAGATCGCTCCAGCGACTTCGGCCCCCGCCAGGCTGGTTTCATCGAGCACGGCGCCGGTGAAGTCGGCACCGGTGAAATCGGCTCCGTGGAGCTTGGCTTCGCGCAGTATGGCGCACCGCAGGCTCGCTTCTCTCAAGTCCGAGCCTTTCAGGCACGCGCGGTCCAGATTGGCGCCGTCGAGCACCGCACGCGCAAGCGTGGCGCGCATGACGGCAGCCCCCTGCAGATTGGACCGCGTCAGGTCAGCCTCCGTCAGATCGGCCTCTACGAGCCGGACCTTCGCGAGGTTGCCGTCGCTCAGGCACGTCCGGCACAACCACGCGAGCTTCATTCGCGACTTGTAGAGACAGGCGCCTGTCAGGTTCGCTCCCGACAGGTTGGCTTCCTCGAGGTGAGCCTCCGCAAGGTTTGCCCCGGTCATGTCGGCGTGCTGCAGCGATACGCCGGCAAGACTCGCGGCCCGCAGATCAGCACCGCGCAGGTCCAGCCCGTCGAGAACGATTCGCGATCTGGCGGCACTCTCGACGGCCGCGGCCAGCGACTCGGCCGGCCCGCGCCAGACAGTCACCCCGGCCCGTGTTCGCAGTTCGTATTCCATGTTTCGACCGTCATTGACCCTCCGTTGCGGACAACAGGAGGCGAGATTTCTCTTCCGGCGATGCGACGCGGTCGAGCGTGGGGTACAGAATGTTGCGCTCGCGAAGGTCGTGGTGCTTGAGCAGGTTCTTGAACTTCGCCTCGAAGTCGAGCAACTCGATGACGCGCGCAGGGCCGCCGCTTTCTCGCGGACTCAAGGATTCGAAAGACTGACGGATGCCCCTGACATACCGCAGGAGCTTCTCGTGCTCCTTGAGGTACAGATCGAGACCGCCGCCGGCAATCGGCAGGGCGCGCTCATAGATCGGAAAAAGGCCGACTTCCTCGAACCGGATGTGATCGACGAGTTCGCGCTCGAAATCGTCGAGCGTCGACCTCGAGAGATCGACGTCGAGCAGCAGTACTGCTTCCTGATGACGCAGAAAGAGCCAGTCGAGGCGTCCATGGACTTCGAGGAGCGACAGAAAGCTCGTTCTGTCAGCACTTGCGCTCGGGCTGGGCTCAGTCTGGCTCACGGGCTACACCCTACGCCGAGGGTACGACAGCTTCTGTGATTCACGTCACGACGAACCATCCTAGTGCAGCACGACACAAAGCAGACCAGTATTTGTGATCCCGGTCACAGACGCCACGTGCAAAATCCGCGAAAGTGCCTCCTGTGTTGCTCCCCACGACAAAGCGCGTCCTTCTGCTCTCGATTGCCGTCATTGCGGCAGCAGTCGCGCTGTCCGGAATAGCGCCGCCGCTTCGGGCGGCTGGCGTGCCGGTGCGGGGAACCGTCGTCGACGAACTGACGGGCGAGCCTGTCGCGGGTGTCGACGTCAGAGTGCAGGCAAGCCTGACGGACGTTACCGAAACGGCGGCAGATGGATCATTCGATCTCGTTGTTTCCCGCGAGCCTGGTGAGGTTGTCATCGTCGCGGCGACGAAAGCAGGATACTTCGGACGCGCGCTGTCGGTGCTGGCCGGCGACGAAGGCATTTCGTTCCAGCTTGATGCAGTGCCGACCGATGACGATCCGCAGTACGAGTTCCGGTCGCCGGAGGACTGCCGGCTGTGCCACCAGCGTTACTACGACGAGTGGCAGGACGCGGGGCACCGGAACGCCGCCAAGAACACCTGGGTGAAGGACCTCTACGACGGCAGCGGGACTCCGGGCACCGGCGGCAACGGCTTCACGTTCAAGGGTGTGCATCCGGAGCTTCACGGCGACTGCGCCGAGTGCCACGCCCCGGTGGCTGCCGCGCCGAATCCAGGCGACAACACGGACTTCGCGGCCGTGTCGGGAGTGGCTTACGAGTACGGTGTCAGCTGCGATCTGTGCCACAAGGCGTCGGGGATCATTCATCCGGATCTTCCCGGTGTGCTCGCGATGACGATGACGCGCGGAACCCGGGACCTCGAGTTCGGAGCGCTGCCGGATGCCGCGCCTCATTTCCCCGGCCAGATGCGGGCGAGCCGGTCACAACTGCACGCATCAAGTCTCCTCTGTTCGGCGTGCCACGAGGACAACAGCGACCACGACTTCGACGGCGATTACCTGGAGGAGGGTTCGGTAGAGAGCGAGGCGACGTACTCGGAATGGGCCGACAGCCCGTACGCCCAGCCGGGTCCGGGATACAGGACCTGCCAGTCCTGCCATATGGGTCCGAATGGAGCGACGACGGCCGCCGAGACTTTCGGAGCGGTCGTTCGCAATCCGTCTCAGCTGCACGCTCACGAGTTCCAGGGGACGACAGACGATTACGTTCGAAATGCTGCCACGGTCCGCGTCATCGCGATGCGCCGTGAGGGCCGGATCGAGATCCACGCCGCAGTTACGAACGACCGCACGGGGCACAAGGTCCCAAGCGGTGTCACGACACGCAATTTGATACTTCTCGTTGATGCTACGAGCTCGAACGGCACTGGTCTGGCGTTCGACCTTGCTGCGTCCGAGACGGTGCCGGAGTGGGGAGGCACCGGCGATCCGGCGGCCGGATATTATTCCGGCCTGCCGGGTCGTGGTTTTGCGAAGGTGTTGACGGACGGCGTGTCCGACAACGTCTTCTTCACGGAAGCGTCGGCCGTGAAATCGGACAACCGGATACCGGCGGGCGCGACGGACTGGTCCCGCTACGTCGCCGTCCTTCCGGAGGCGGACGCTGCGGCTCGCGTCGGCGTCCGCCTTATCTACCGCCGTGCATTTCGGGCTCTCGTGGACCTGAAGGGTTGGGTGCTGACGGGACAGGGACGGACGAACCCGGATCTGGTCGGACCCGACTTCGGCGTGCGCATGAGCGATGCGACGCTGGACGTGCCGGTCAACGCGGTAGACCTCGAGGGCGCCAGGTACAAGCTGGGCTCCAAGCTCCAGATCGATGCGGATCGGGCCGCGGCCCTGCGCTTCCCCGCTGGATCGAGGCTCGAAGTGACCGACGCGACAGGCGCCTGGGTCGCGCTTGACGTCGCGCCCAAGGTGAAGCGCAACGGACTGCGGCTTAGTCAGAAAGGCAGAGTCGCGGGAGTCCGCCTCGTGGACTTCTGGCCGGACGGGGCCGTCAGGTTCGTGCGCGTCTCCGAGCCGTCCGGACGGGCATCGGTCGCAAGGCTGCTACGAACGGGATCGTCTCTCGACGCGGTGTGAAGCCGGGAAGGCCGTCGGTTGGACGTCACTCGCCACTTCGAGAACGTTCGCTGAAGTCCAGCGCGCGCCTTGCGCTCGCAAGCCAGGTGTAGCTTTCGAGGACGCGAGCGCGGGCCGCGAGGCCCAGCCGGGCACGGAGTTTGGAGTCACCCGCAAGCCGCTCGATCGCTTCGACCAGCGCGTCGACGGATCCAGGCTCGAGCAGCACGCCGGAGATGCCGTCCTCGAGGACGTCTGCGATCTGTCCGAGCCGGCTGGCGGCGATCGCCTTCCCCATCGCCATGTACTCGAAGAGCTTGGTGGGAGAGCCGAAAAAGGCGCTGCCGTCCGGCATCGGCACGTGCGGCGAAAGGAGGATGTCGCACGAATCGAGGTATCCCGGAACTTCGTCGTGCGCAATACGGCCCGCGAACACCACCCGGTCCGACGCCCCGCCGTCCGCAATTCGCCGCTCGACCGCCGTCCTCCGGTCGCCGTCGCCCACAAGAAGGAATCGCACCGGTACCTCGCGAGGCAGCCGCACGATCGCGTCCGCAAGGACGTCCACGCCGTGCCAGGGTCCGAAAGTGCCGACGAATCCCGCAACCAGCCCGTCGCCCGGAAACAATCGCGAGCGGATCGCGCCTCCGCCGGTGCCGGGCCGAAATCGCTCCGTGTCGGCGCCGTTCGGATTCACGACGATGCGGCCGGGATCCGCGCCCGCGCGAATGCACGCATCCGCAAGCACATCCGAAACGACGACGATCCGGTCGGCGGCCAACAGGTTCAGACGCTCGATTGCGGCGAGCAGCCGTCGCTGGCCGACCGGATCCCAGTTCCGGGCGACCCAGACTTCCGATCCATTGAATTCGAGACAGAGCGGCCGGTCGAGCGAGAGCGCGAGCCAGACACCTGCGGCATTGAACCGGCTGTAGCGCTGGTACAGGAGATCGGGCGCTGGCCGCGTGCGCGCGATGGCGCGCGCACACCAAGCGAATCGCAGACTGTTCCACACCTCGAACACCGCCCGGACGGTCCTGAACCCGGAGTCCGGAGGCACCACGTCGACAGGCATGCGCTCGTGATCGACCGCAAGAAGCCGGTCATTGGCAATGAATCGCACGCTGTGTCCGAGCTCGGCGAACGAACTCACCGTCCCCGCCACGTGGCTCGTTGACCCACCGACAGCCGACGTCGCAGCCTGTGTGGCTCGAAGGAACAGGATGTCGAGCGGCCCCGCCGGTGGAGCGCGCCGAATGCGGCGTGTGGACCGGAACCCGAGCCACCACGTCACGAGCCAGGCGAGCGGAATTACGACGCCGTACCCGATGGCGAGTTCGGCGGCCAGCCGCGGTAATTCGACGAGCGCGACACCGATCCAGCCACGCTCGACAGACTCGCCCTCCGCGTCGCCGACGCGCACCCGTCGCGCTCCAGCGAGCAGGCCGAAAAACATCATTGGCGCCAGCGACGGCTGCACGTCGAGGCGATGGCAGAATATGGCGAAACGATCCGCCCGGCCCCGCGCGCGGAGTCGCGAGAGAACTGCACGTTTGCCGCCCCCCTTGAGCTCGGCCTTGTCGAGCAACTCGATGTTGGCGACCGGAGCCCACGAATCCATCCAGTCGCGCGCGCGGCCTGCGTCGCCCGCAAGGTCGAGCAGTACGACGTTCACGCGCGATCCGCCGTCATTTTCGAGCCGTCATGATGACGTTCCACCCGAATCGCCTGCCCAGAGCGCCGATGACGGAATCCGGCACGAGGTTCGGAAGGCGGAGCTCGAGTCGCGTCAGCTGACGGACTACGGTCCCACGCTCGGAGAACTTCGAGAACATCCGGTCAACCTCGTCGCGCGAGTATGCGCGCACGAGCGGTAGCGCACCCGTCTCGCTGTACTCGACGTACCGGCTCATGATCTCCTCCGGCGTCGACCGCGCGAGCTCTCCGCGCAGAATGCCGAAACGGAACATGATCACGACCCAGTAGTAGAGCGAACGCCGGTGGTAGAGCATCACCTTGGCGATGCCGCCGGGCCTGAGCACGCGAAAGACCTCGTCTATCGCCCGTTGGGTGTCGGGAGTGTGGTGGAGCACGCCGTTCGAGTAGACGACGTCGAACGAAGCGTCTGGAAACGGCAGGTTCTCGGCGTCGCCGATGAGGAACTCGCCCGGCATTTCGTAGACACGGAACCTTCGCCGCGAGATCTCCGCCGAGCGCGGCGTGTAGTCGAGGCCGGTGACGATTGCGCCTCCCCGGGCGAACTGCAGAAGGTCCGAGCCCATGCCGCACCCGACCTCGAGCAGTTTCTTGCCGGCAAATCCGTCGAACTCCATTACCTCGCGCATCCACGGCGCGTAGGTCTCGTAGCGGTGCGACTCGACGTTGTCGAAAAACTCGCGCGAGCCGATTTCGTAGCCATCGCCGTGGATGGCGCCGCACGGATCGTTGCCCCACTGTTCGCGGGTGCGCCGTTTGATTTCAGACACCGTCGTAGTCGTCATTGGCTGCGGCCTCCGCACCGTTCCGTGCAGTTGAAGCGATGCGCTCGGAAACGCCTGATTGTCGCAGAAGCCGCCGATAGGCGTACAGATGCAAAAGGAAATTGACGGCCATCGATGCGACGGCAAACCACGCCGCGCCCGCAAGGCCATAGCGCCGCGTGAAAACGAAAAGCCCTGCGAGATTCAACACGCCGATTACCAGCGAGAGATCGCGAAGCGAGCGTCCCGCGCCGTGCGCCGCAAGGAAAAGGTTGTACGGCTGCAACAACCCGCCGAAGAGCGCGGCAATGGCGAACGGAAGCAATAGTGGCAGCGCGTTCATGAACTTGCCGGGAAACGCGAAGATGATGAGCCACGGACCTGCCGTTGCGAGAGAAAGCGATGCTCCCGCAAGAAGTGCGATATTCCAGCGCACGAGAGACACGCGAACTTCGGGTTCGCCGGCGAAGGCCTTGAACCTGGTTGTCGCAAGCGCGCGTGCGAGGCCCGAGACGGGCTCGGAGATGCGCTGCGCGATGCTGAATGCGCCGAATCGGCGGGGGCCTACGAAATAGGGAATGAGAAGTTGGTCGAGCCTGACGGACATGATCGTGACGACGCGGCCAACGTAGAGGTCGAAGCCGTATTCGCGCACCGCCGCCGCGATTCGCGCGAAGTCGTCGCGACGGACGGCGAATGCTGGCCGCAACGAAAACCCGACGGTGACCGCCGAGGCGAGCAATCCTCCGAGGTACGCCGCGACCCCGGCTCGAACCGACACCGCTCCTGTTGCGGCGTGAAGAATCGAGATGGCCGAGATGCTCGCAGTGGGCAGCGCCAGGCGCAGCACGGCGAGCAATCCGATCCGGTTGGTGCCGAGACACGCATTCTCGACCAGCAGTTGCAGCGGAACCCCCATTGCCAGCGGCGCGACAACGACCAGCACGGATGCGACCGAAGTGTCCGAGTATCCGAAGCGCGCCAGAGCGAAATCGACGAGCGGTCCGAGCAGCGCAACGAGAATCGCGAAGGCCGCGGCAATAGCGACGCCCAGTATCGCGAGCGCTCCGAGGAGGCGGCGTTCTTCGTCGCGGTTCGGAGCGATGGCGAGCAGGCGCGCGCCGGCTGCAAACACTCCGAATTCGAACAGGTAGCCGGGAAACAGGATGATCGAGAATACGCAGAACGAGAAGATGCCGAAGTCGTCCTGGGTCATCGCGCGGCCCACGACGATCGTGAACGCAAAGTTCAGCGCCATGGAGACGAGTTGCGCGCCGTACAGGACGACCGTCTGACGACCGGTTTCTGAAGACAACCGCGCCATCAGACCGCGCCAGAGAGCAGGCAGTGTGCCTGGACTACCGGGATTCACGTGATTGACCATCGAGCGTGTCGAAGGATCGTTTCATTCCTTCAGGCAATCCTGTCAATCCTGAAATTCCGCGGTCCCGTCCATTATCGTTTCAGGAAGTTCCACCAGCGTGACCGGCGCTCACGCGTCTTCGCATCGTCGGCTGGGGCGGCAGCCGCCTGGTCGGACGAAGCCGCCGGCTCGAATGCCTCCTCCAGCCTGTCCTCGCCCGTCACAAGCGGCAGGTCGAGGTCCCGCCGTTGCGCCGCCTGCAGCCAGTGGTCGGCGAGTCCGGTCTCGCCGCGGCCCCGATGAATGAGGATGAGGCCTTCGTAGGCGTGCGCGTTGAGCGGATCCGCCTCGATTGCGCGCTCGTAGCCTGAAATTGCCGCCGTTTCGTCGCGCAGGAGGTGAAAGAGCGTCGCGATTTCGTCGGCGCGTTCGGCCTCGCCAAGCGTAGGGTCGATCTCCGTCAGGGCGATACAGTGGCGCAGGATCTCGCCGCCGCGATCCCTGTGCCCCGCGATGTACAGATCGGCGCCGAGCATCCTGTTCAGCAGACGATGGTGAGGGTCGTCCTCGAGCAATTCCTCGCCAATGCGCGCGGCGCGTTCGAACTCGCCAAGATCCGACAGATAGCGCGCCATCTCGAGCTTCGAGGGACGGTCTTCGTCCGTGAGCCGGTAAGGAAAATCCGAGCGCATCAGGTCCTCGCACGGAGGGCCTGGATGGTCGAGTTGGCTGAGGTAGGCCTGGACGAGAAGGTTCGCGTCCCAATTCCGCTCTCGCTCGTAACGGCCGATCGTGGCGTACGCATCGCGTTTCCGGCGCGGTTCGTGATCCATGTCCAGCACCGCAGCCAGCGCGGGAACACCGGCCGTCCAGAGCCGGGGCGTGAACTGCGGTGCGCACAGCGCGAGCCAGTCGATCGATCGAATCTGTGCGTCGGACGCCAGCGCTTCGTCGATCGGCGTGGCGCTGACCGTGCGGCCAACCGACCGGCCGGCCGGGAAGTTGCCGGAAAGCCGCCCGTTCTCCTCGCCGTGAAGTCGCAGGAGGGCACGCAGCAGGTGCACGACCTCGGTCCCGTCCTCGCCATCGATCCAGACCGTTGTGTCGAACGGGCTCGAGGACGGCCGGTCGACGTCGGCGTGCTGCTCGAAGGGCTCCGGGTAGTCAGGCAGGGAGAAGTAGGTCTGTTCGAGGTCCGAGAGCACGTGGGCGAGCGGCAGGTCCGTCTCGAGCTCAGGCGGGCGGCGAGGCGCGACGAGAAAGCGAAGCACCAGCGGCAGCGCACCGCACCGGCGGTAGAAGAGCGCCTGTGCATCGAGCGGCAACTCGCCGAGCAGCGCAGCTTCGACCGGGGTCCGGGGAGCGCCCACGAAAAGCAGTACTGACCGGTCCTGCTGCCGGTCGTCGGCCCACGACTTGAAGGCCGTCCGCAGAGCGTGCATGAGGGCCGGACGGTGAAGGCGGTATGTAGCCCGGGCCCACGGATATGGATCGCTCAGGTCGATCGAGGTGAGTTCCGGCATCATCCTGATCATCTGCGCCTCGTTGATCTCGGCGATCCGGACGGAGGCGTTTTCGCCCTCGTGGGCGTGCAGGATCGTGACGCCGAATGCGGGAAGAAACGCCGCCATTTCCTCGATGGCGTCGTGCAGACGCGAGTCGAGGTTCACCACGATCAGGTGCGTCGGAAGGGCCTCCGACGTGTGGCGCAGCAGGACGGATCCGTTGGGGCCGTTTTGCATGGATTGGGGCTGACGGAGGTAACAAAAGTAGTCGCTTCGGCGCGGCGGTGCAAGATTGTGGAGTGGGAGAGCGGGCAGGACTCGCGAACTCGAGGGGGCCGGCCTGCGGGAATCCGGCCGAAGGTGCGTCCGGCGGCCTCACGGTCCGGAGTCGATTCGAGGTCGCGCGAAAGGCTGCAATCGTACATGCGGCTTGGCGTCAGATCGGGTCCGCGCATAGACTCAGCCGTCGAATCCGCCCTTCCGGAGTGATAATGCCGCGAACGTACCGAAACGGACCCCTTGGCGCATTGATGGACGAGTACGAACGGGCAGCTGCCGAGCTGCTCTCGGTCATAGGCAGCATCGACGACGCCGAGTTCGAAGCAATACGCGACACCGAGACCCAGGATCCGAACTGCCATTCGATCCAGACGATTTCCAAGCACGTGGTGGTCGCAGGATATGGGTACGCCGGAATGTTGCGAAACATCTGGGCGGTCGAACATCGCGCGAAGCGTCAGACGAAGCTGAAGCGGCGCGAAGTTGCGCCACGAATGAACGAGATGCTCGCATACACGGTCGACACGTTCGAGGGGCGCTGGAATACGCCGATCCACAAGCTGCTGTCGACGAATATCCAAACCGGGTGGGGGCAGACCTTCGACGTGGACCAGCTCATGGAGCACGCCGTGATGCACGTTCACCGGCACCGCCGCCAGATCGAGCGCTTCCTGGGCAGGTAGCCGCACTCGGCCTGCCGGTTCGCGATTTCCCCGTCACCAATAGCGCGAGTCTTTCGGCCGCGGTCTATCCGTTAGACTCTGCGAAGCGCTCGCGCCGTATGCCGTAGATGTGGACGGGCTTGCCGAAAAGTTCCGACTCGCGTTCGAACGTCTCGCCGAGCCGCGTGGCTACCGCAATCGACGCCGCGTTGTCTGGATGAATCAGGCTGATGACGTGGTCGCGCTTCATCTCGTCGAACGCGTATGCAAGCGCGCGCCTGGCGCCCTCCGTGGCAAAGCCCTTTCCCCAATGTTCTCGATCCAGCGTCCAACCGATTTCGAATGCGGGCCAGCCTTCGGGATACAGGAATCCGAGCCGTCCGACGAAACGGCCAGTGGCCCGCTCCTCGACGGCCCAGTGGCTGTAACCACGCAAAGTCCAATGCCCGACCATGACCGCCATGGATCGCCAGGCCTCCGCGCGGGACATCGGGTCGCCCATGAGATACCGGACCACGTCCGGGTCGGCCATCATCCGAGCGTAAGTGTCGAAGTCGGTCGATTCGCGCCATTCCCTGAGAATGAGGCGCTCGGTTTCGAGTCGCGGAACGATCATCTATACCTCCAGAAGTTCGGGGACAGTTACCACGGAAGCCTGAAGCTGTCATCCTAGATACTGCATCGCCGGAGAGGTCTGACAGCTTGAACCTGATTCTCGCGGCAACTACCCTTCATCGCTCCGCCAATAGAGCTCGCCGGAACCCGGCGGCTTGGTACGTCGGCCATCACCAGGAGTTCAGATGATCCGTCCAGTCCCCCAGCGCGTGTTCGTTCTCGCCTTCCTTCTATTCGCTGTTGTCGTCCCGGTCAGTTTCGCGCGGGCCCAGGCGCCTGCTCGTCCGGAGTCCGATCCCGCGCGAGAGGCGTGGCGTCTCGATGTCGAACCCTACGCCGTGCTTGGCAGCGGCCATCCCGGCGTCCGTCCGTCCGACATCAATCAACCTGACGGACTCGAGTTCACTTCGTCCGGGCTGCTTCTCATCACCGACTCGCAGAACCAGCGCGTGCAGATATGGAACGTCGAGCGCGCCGAGCGCGTCGCCGAGTTCGGCCGCAGGCAGCTGGGCGGCGAGGTAACCAACGTCGCCGTATCGCGCACGGGCACGGTCTACATTGCGGACAGCGTCCTGAATCTAGTCTACGTGTTCGTGCCGGGTGAACCGGGCAAGCCTGCCTACAAGTTCGCCGGCACTCGATTTGGCGACATGGGATTTCGCAAGCTTGGGGGCATGGTCGTCGATGCTAAAGACCGGCTTTACATCGCGGATGGAAAGAAGTGGGAGGTGCGGCGGTTCCTCCCGGACGGGACTCCCGATCCTTCATGGAAGTTCGAGCGGACGCTGCCCGACGGCGACACGGTGCTGCATCGGTGCGAAGGGATGGCGATCGACGACCGTCGCGGTCTGCTGATCGTCGCCAGCGAGTCGGATTCGGTGCTCAAGGTCTTCGACCTCGAGACCGGAGCCTTCACCAGACGTCTCGTAGGTGCGAAGCCCGACGCTGCCGGGAGGCAAACGGGAACCAGCGTCTTTGCCGGCGTCGTCGAAGGGCTCGCGACGACTCCTCAGTTCCTGTTCGCGGTTGACGAGACGGCGGGCCACATCCACGTCTTCGATCGAACGATGGACGATCTCTACGACACGGACCTGCCCGGATACGCGGCCGCCAGGGCGACGAGGCCCACTTCATATCGCGGTTTTTTCGGTCGCGCCCCGAAGTTCGATTTCGACGTCGACGACAATCCGAATCCCGACTTCGAGATGCGGAAGCGGGTGGACGCCGGCGAGGTGAATCCGGGAATGATCAACCCGCCAGGATACTTCTGCTCGCCCGACGAGATCGCAACGCACTTCGATTCGGCAACGGGAGAGACCTGGGTGGCGATTGCCGATCAGTGCAACTTCCGGGTCGTCGTCTACAGGGGCTCCGACATCCTGAAGGCAATAAAGGCAGCCAATCGCTGAAGACAGACTAGTCCACTGTCTCGAGAAAGTGGCGCCCATAATGTGACGCAGGACCATTCAAGAACTCTTCGCGCTCGTGGGGGACGACCGCGGAGCGGTCGAAGAAAGTAGTTCCCCACACGCCTGCGGCGCACCCCCTGGAATGAAACGGGCGGAGTGCAGGCGTCAGCGCACGGCCGTGTTTCATAGCAGCCGTGGGTCGCGCGCGGCGAG
>JAJTWZ010000003.1 GCA_021463145.1 Blastocatellia bacterium
AAAGGCCGTGGACTGAGGCCTGTACGGGGAGTCAAAGAACTTTCACTTCCTGCTGATCTTGACTGTCGCCTCACTTCGGCTCGGAAGAAGGATGTGGCGGCCTTTCCTAGGTGGCCTTTCTCATGCGGAGTCGGGTCGGACTTCATACCGATGACCGGCGACTGGGATGTAGACGGGACCGACACACCGGGGCTTTACGTGCGTACGAGCGGCGTCTTCCTGCAGAACGAAAACGAGCCTGGGGCCGCCGACGTCGTCTTCAACTACGGGCCGCCGAACTCGACCTGGCTTCCGATTGCCGGCGACTGGAACGGCGACGGGACCGACTCGGTCGGACTGTTCGACCCGGGGACGCGCACTTTCTATCTTCGGAACTCGAATAGCGCCGGGAATGCCGATTTCGCGTTTTCGTTCGGGGCAGGAGCGGGCCTGCTGCCGATCGCCGGGGACTGGAACAACGACCAGGTAGATACGATCGGCATCTACAACCCGGCCGATGGCAGCTTTTTCCTCAAGAACACGCACGCGGGTGGCACGGCTTGGATCGGAATGTGCTTCGACGTTGACGATCAATTCTACTTTGCACGCTCTTATTCAGCTCGCTGTTCACCAACTTCATGAAGCTGCGTCGTCGCTCGACAAGCGGATTGTCTCGAGGAGAAGGAACAGGTGGAGGGCGTTTCGCGGCGAGGACACGAAGTCGAACCGCTCGTAGAAGCGCCGCGCGTCATCGTCTTTCGCATTCGTGAGTACAGCGCGGGCCCCGATTACCTCCGCGGCCTTGAGCGCACGGCGGAGTGCGTCCTTCAACATCGCGGCGCCGAGCCCGCGGCCCCGTTCGCGATTGTCGATGGCGAGACGTGCGAGGAGAACGACCGGAACGGGATACCGCCCGAGACCGCTAGTCACGGGCAGGGGCGCGTCTTCCGGCGATACGGAACCCGCGGCGAGGGTGTAATAGGCGACGATGCTCGGACCTCGGAGCGCGACGTAGGTTCTGCCGCCGCCCGTGCGCTGGTTCGTCAACGCGAACCGTTTCAAGTATTCATCGAGCTCGGGCTTCCCGCTGCAGAACCCTCCGGCCTTGTGCCGACGCTCGAGCGGAACCGGACCGACGAGCGGTTCCAACCGCTCAGCGCTCAAGGATGCTCGGCTCCGTCATGAGCCTTGTCAGGCGCGGCGACGGCGATGGCGGGCTGTCGAGCGCTCGGACGAACTCATTCCACGTCTCGCGAGGAAGACGGATGTGCGTCTCCTCGGCGAGGACTCGCTGGGCTTCTCGGGAAGCCACGTCGAGGACGAACTCCGTGACGGTCTTGTGGCGGAGCGCGGCGGCGCGATGAATGAGATCCTTCTGAGCGGCCGACGCGCGTACCGCTATGCGCTCACTCTTGCCTGGATCGTTCGTCCGGGTCGCCATAGTCTTTCTCCTGACAAGGTGTGTACCTGATGGGCGTACACATCGTACGGCATCGCTCGTTACTCGGCAACCTCCGTCGATATGTCTGGCAAAATTGACGGGGACAGGCTTCCTTCGCCATAACCGATGTAGACTTAATAACTTGCGGGATCCAGTCCAAGCATGTCAGAGGCATATCAGAGCGAGTTTGCTCGCGAATCCGGTTGCCAGGTTGACTTCTGGCCGGTGAACAAGGGGCTCGGCGGTTTGTTGGGCTGGCGATGGCCTTTCAGTGACGCGAGTGCCGACGGACAAGAGTGGCGAAGCGACGAAGCTCGCAATGCCACTGCTGCCGCGACGTCTCAGCCGAAGCGATGTCGCGGTTTGCGAAGCGATTCCCGGATCAACTGCTCACGGGGGCCTGTTTCCGCCGTTTACGCCGATGGACGCGGGGTGATCACCTGGCGGCCGCTTGGCGGTTACGTAGTGGCCACGTGGGAAATTGACGGGTACCTGTCGACGGCGGTGGCGGCGTCGACGCTTGCGCCGAACCTCTCCTCCCCGACGCCATTGGGAGCGGGAGCCGTCCAGATACTTCCGCACGTCGAGCAGCGCAGGACCTGCCGTTCGTAGATGGTTCCAGTGACGGTCGGCGACCCCGTCAGATTCACGTGCTGGCGCCGCTTGTGCTCGTGGAGTGGGAACCGGCGACGTCGGGGACGTTCTTCCTTCGCAACACGAACTCGCATGGACCGGCGGACATAACGCCGTTCACGTTCGGTGCGCCGAACAAGACGCCGCTCGCGGGCGACTGCAACGCGGACGTAACCGACACGGCCGGCGTGTACAGCAACGAGACCGCGGCCTGGTTCCTGACGAACGCGAACGTGGCCGGCGCCGTCGCCGGCTTCACGTTCACGCACGGAGTCGCGGGCCAGGCCGGGCTCGTGGGCGACTGGGACGGCCGGATGCCGCTCCAGTGTGAGTGGACAGGATTGACAGGATTCTTCGAGGACTTACACGAACAATGAAGGCCTCTCAGGGTGGCCTTCGTCCCTGTCCTCGGAAATCCCGGAAGAAGCCAATGCTCGGCGCCTGCCTTGACGGAGATGGGATGTGACAGGGATGCTCGCCGTCCGATGGACATCCGCATCGAGATCGACGACCTGACGCGGCCCGAGGTGCGGGCGCTCCTCGACGAGCACCTCGAGAACATGCACGCGCTCTCGCCGCCGGAAAGCGTGCACGCGTTGCCGGTCGAGGAGCTGCGGCAGCCGGACGTGACGTTCTGGTCGGTCTGGGAGGGCGCGGAGCTGCTCGGTTGCGGCGCGCTCAAGGAACTGACGGCGGAGCATGGCGAATTGAAGTCGATGCGGACGGCGATGTCGCACCGGCGGCGGGGCGTCGGACGGATGGTCGTCGAGCACGTTCTCGGCGAAGCGCGGCGGCGCGGGTACGTGAGGTTGAGCCTCGAGACCGGTTCGCAGCCGGCGTTCGAGCCAGCGCGGCGGCTCTACGCGCAATTCGGGTTCGTGTTCTGTGCGCCGTTCGGCGAGTACGTCGAGGACCCGAACAGTGTCTTCATGACGCTCGGACTCGCCGCGGTGGCCAGAGGTACCGTGAAATAATACACACGGCTTGACTTGCGCTGATAGACACTTGCCTGAATGGCGAAGGCTAGCCTTGTAAATCATGGAATCATACTCCGTGATTGCATACATGATTGGACGCCGGATTGGTCCCGTCATCGAGGAGCGCCTGTCAGAAGTTCCTGCGGTGGTGCTCCTAGGGCCACGGCAGACGGGCAAGACCACGCTTGCGCTCGAGATTCCCGCCCGTCGCGATGCGGTGTATCTCGATCTCGAGTCCGACAGTGACCGGGCAAAACTCGTGGAGCCGGAACTTCATCTGTCCGAGCACGGCGGTCGACTTGTCGTGCTCGACGAGATTCACAGAGCGCCGGGCATTTTCCCGACGCTGCGCGGGATGATCGATCGTTCGAGGCGTGAAGGCCGTTCGACGGGACGCTATCTCCTGCTCGGCTCTGCGTCGCTCGACCTGTTGCGACAGTCCGGCAAGACGCTGGCGGGCCGTGCAAGCTATTTTGAGCTCAACCCCTTCGACACACTCGAGGTCGATTCATCGAGCGAGGGTCTGGAGCGCGTGTGGGTGCGCGGCGGGTTTCCGGAGAGCCTTCTTGCTCCAAGCGGTGCGCGGAGCATGCGCTGGCGGCTCGACTTCGTTCGCTCGTATCTCGAACGGGACATTCCACAGCTCGGACCTCGCGTTGCCGCGGAGCGACTGCGCCGAATGTGGACCATGCTTGCGCATCATCAGGGGGGGAATTCTGAACCTCGCGCAACTGGCGCGAAACCTGTCCGTCGATGCAAAGACCGCGGGATCCTATGTCGATCTGCTCGTGGATCTGCTTTTGGTACGTCGACTCCCGCCGTGGCACGCGAATATCGGCAAGCGACTTGTACGCTCGCCGAAGGTGTACTTGCGCGATAGCGGTCTGGTGCACGCACTCCTTGGACTCGGCGATCGGGAAGCGCTGCTTTCGCATCCCGTCGTCGGTGCCAGTTGGGAGGGGTTCGCGGTCGAGCAGTTGTTGTCCGCGGCGCCGGAGGGCGCCGAAGGACACTTCTATCGGACGAGCGGAGGTGCGGAGATCGATCTCCTCCTGAGCTTTCCCGGGGGACGGCTCTGGGCAATCGAGATCAAGCGGAGCCTCGCTCCGCGAGTCGAGCGTGGATTTCACTCCGCGTGTGCCGATGTCGACCCGGAGAAGCGGTTCGTCGCTTATCCGGGAGCGGAAGTGTTTCCCGCTTCCGAAGGCATCGAAGCCGTCCCGCTGCGCGAACTCGCCCGCCGCTTGTCGGAGGCAGGGCGGTAGGCCGTCGGCGCCCCCAGAGCGCATCCGACGCCACGGGCTCACACGCTTTAGCAGGCGACGCGGCCATACTTGCTGGTCGTGAACCGGTGACATCTCCTCCTCTCGATGTTGACCGTCCCATTCGGTGCGGCGAAGGTGCGCGTGAATTGGGATCGGTGAAATTCCTCTGCGCCTTGGCGTCGGGGACGGCCGTCTCCGGATCGGGGACCCTCGGGGCGCGCCCTCCCGGCTTCCTTCCGGTCTCCTCGATCTGCCGTTCTCGTTCCGCAATGCGAGCGCGTGCCTCGGTTTCCGAAGCGTCCGCCTTCTCTCGCGCCGCCTGCTCCAGTTCTGCCTGCACCTCGCGGGCCTTCCGCAGCCGGCTTTCGCGCCGCTGAAGGTACTCGGGCAGCTCGTCGCCTCCTTGTCATTGCCGTACCGCCCATCTTCCGCGTCGTCAATTCGCTGCGCCCCCTCCAGAAGCGCCAGGATTACGCTGCTGAAGGCAGGTGCCAATTACCGCAACGCTGCTTGCGAGCGCATCATGGCAGTACGCCGACGCGTTCATCTCACAAGCACCGTAGCAACAGCACCAGAACCCACGGCTCAGGTAGTGGGACTTGCGCCGTGAATCGGTCCAACCCCGCAGGAGCGAAAGTCGCCGCGGAAGGTCAGCCCGATCGGTTACGGCCATACGAACCCAGGGAATCTGGACTCATCGCCATCAGTTCGCCGCGGTTCGACGCTGTTCTATCTCTCGGACTCCCTCGCTGTGCGTGGGCCGGTGTAATGCTTCCACGCCATCTTCGCGAGTTTCCACGTCTTCGACCAGTCGATCGAGCCTTCATCACCCTTCAGCACGCGCGAAAGGATCCTCCCGGCAAAATATCGTCCCTCCCGCCGAAGCATGAATTCCTTCGCGTGAGGTCGCGCGACGAGGAAGAAGTTGAAGTCCGGATCGGCCTTCGAGCCGATCCCTTCGATCGTAGTCAGCGCTCGCAGAACGAACGTGAAATGAGGCGGAATCTGGAATGGGTATCGATACAGCAACTCGGCAACCTCTTCGCTCATGTCCCTGAACGTGAGGTCGCCTAGCCGCAAACCTTCGTATTGCTCGATCAGTTTCGTTCCGATGTGGTCGAGTCCCTCATGATCGAGTGGATCGATTCGCAGGAACCCAAGGCCGGCGGCCGCCCGCAGCAGACCGCGCCAGTCCTTCTCGACGATGTAGAAGAAGGCATCGACGAGCTTCGACTGAAGTTCGAGCGATATTCGACCCGCCATTCCAAAATCGAAGAAGGCGAGGCGGCCGTCGTGCATGATCCTCAGGTTTCCGGGATGAGGGTCGGCGTGAAAGAAGCCGTCTTCGAGCAGTTGCTTCAGATAAGCCTGTACGAGCCGTTCGGTTACGTCCGATGGGGCCAGTCCGAGCCTGCGCAATCCGGGATGGTCGTCGACCTTGACGCCTGGGATGTACTCCATCGTGATTACGCGGCGCGTGCTCAACTCCGGGAAGACTTTCGGAACGTGGATAGACGGCCAACTCGCGAAGTTCGCCCGGAACGTCTCGGCGTTCTCGACTTCCTTTACATAGTCGATCTCGTCAGCGATGACGCTCGCGAACTCGTCTATGACGCCGCTCCAGTCCGTTGCCTTCAGCACATCCGAGACCTGCATGCGCGGTGCGAAGTGTCGAAGCGTTGCAATGTCGAGACCGATCCGTTCCTCGAGACCCGGGCGCTGCACCTTGACGACGACTTCCTCTCCGCTCCTCAGCCGCGCCCTGTACACCTGGCCAAGGCTCGCAGAGGCGATTGGAGACGAGTCGATCGACGCGTACAGGTCGCGCACCGGTTGTCCGAGTTCTTCCTCGATGATCGAGTAAGCGTCGGCATCCGGGAACGGCGGGACGCGGTCGAGGAGTTCCCTGAGCGCCTCCGTATACTCGAACGGCAGCAAGTCCACACGGGTCGACAACATCTGCCCGATCTTGATGAAAGCCGGTCCCAGTGCGATCAGCTCGTTTCGCAGCCTCTCACCCTCTGCCCGCCGCCGGGACTCGGGACTCTCGCCCGTCCAGCCGCGCTCGTTCAGCCAGATCGCAGTCCGTAGCTTGAAAGCCGCCCAGCCAATTCGCGCGATTCGTATGCGCCCTCGCCATCCGTACGATTCGAGGCTCGCTCCCTGGCGCGGCTCCATCGCGGTAGCCGGATCGGGGAGCTGGATCATCTTTGGTTGGTTGGCCACGGCCCTGAGCATAGCGTGCCGTACGCCCGCTCGTCGCGCACGGTTCCGACCGTAATAGCGGTCCTGGCGGACGCCGTCAGTCCTTTGGCGCCAGATATCCTGGCCGCGTCACGACGACCGAACCGATGGCCTTGGGAACAGTGACCGAAAGGACGCGCCACGAACCATCGTGCCTGCTGTTTGTCGGGTAATAACCGATCGAGTAACGCGTGCGGAGCTCGGCCGCAATGGCCCTATAAGCAGCACCTGCATCGACGAGGCTCGCGATCGGATAGACGCGGCCGCCGGACCGTTTGGCCATTTCGGCCGCCTGCTGCCGCGCCAGATCGTACAGGGAGCCATTGATCTCTAGGCGCTCGATCGCCGAGTAGGTCGACGGTTCTCGCCCGCGATCCGGGCTGTCCGGCGCGAAGTTCTCGTAGAAGCGCGCAAGCTGGCTCTTCGAGAAGTTGATTCGGCTTTCTCCATCCTCAGGCTGAGTGAGTAGTCTGTCCGAGAAAGACTGGGTGTCGAGCAGGATCACGTAGATCGAGATCCCGGACTGGTCCGCAAGCCTTACGGCTTCGTCGAAATCGTAGGAGCTCGTCGAGTCGACACAGTCCGAAAACAGAACGACCGCCCGGCGCCTGGACGATGTATCGGCCGCGACGGGACTTTCGCCGAGAGCAAGGACCAGCGCGTCGTAGAGTGAAGTTCCAGTATTCGAGTCGAAGCGCTTCGCTCCAGGGTCCGTAGCGATCGTTGGTCCGAAGTCTGAGAGTTGCCGAGCCAGTATCGACCTGTTGCTGGTCAGTTCGTCCGGAAGCTGAACGCCACGGCTGAAAGACGCGATACCCAACCTGTCGGCAGGACTCAGCCCGCCGATGAACTCGCTCGCCGCCGACCGCATTCTGCCAATGTCGTTAATGGTGGACCCGCTCGTGTCGAGGAGCAGCAGAAGTGAGTACGGGTCGCTCACCGGTTCGAAGAACTCGATCTTCTGCGGGACGCCGTCCTCGAGCACCTGAAATGACTCAGGCCGCAATCCGGTTACCGGCTGCCCGGCACGGTTCGTCACCGAGACCGTGAGAGTCACCAGGTCCGACCTCAACTCGACCGCGTCGCCGTTACCCGGCTGCGGCTGTACGCGGCGCGGGCGGTCCTGTGCGCCGGCCGATACCGCAAACATCATTGCCAGCAGTAAATGGATGCACGTCGAGCGCATGGACTGAAATGTTACGCAGCCTGTCCATGGCGCGCCAGCCGCCGGCGGGGCCCGGCAATTGGCAGCGCCGGCGAAGTGCTGTAGGGTGTGTGACGGTCCGATGCGGGCTGTGCCCACATAGCCCGCCAGTCAGTGATGTTCTCGAAACCGGAACAACAGGGGATTCATCCGTCACGATCGCGTGGTAAACGTCGCCGTGATGGTGCGCCCAGGTGAGAGATGGTCCGGCTTCGGTTGAGCGGTGCGTTCCAGGCGATCTCTGCCTGGTTACCACGTACTTCAACCCCGCCGGTTACGCGAAGAAGCGGCAGCGATACCTCGACTTCGCCACGCGCTGCCGGATAGCCGGGCTGCCCCTCTTCACGGTCGAGTGCGCATTCGGAGACACGCCTTTCGAGCTGCCGGCTTCGGCGCCGGTAATCCAGGTTCGCGCAAGAGACGCAATGTGGCAGAAGGAGAGGCTCTTCAACATTTCGCTGGCCCGCATCCCGGCCCGCTTCGAGAAGCTGGTCTGCCTCGACTTCGACGTAATCTTCGAGAACGCAAACTGGGCCGGGTGCACGTCCGCGCTTCTGGAGCAGGTTCCACTAGTTCAGCCTTTCGAGACTGCGATCTGGCTGCCGAAGGACGCCATCACCGACGATGGAAGCGGGCGCGTTCTTCCGGGGTTCGCATCGCGATACGTTCAGAATCCAATGGTTGCTCGTGGTGGCGCCTTCGAGGCGCACGGAATGCCGGGATTCGCGTGGGCCGCTCGCCGTCAGTTGCTCGAGGAACACGGCCACTATGACGCGTGCGTGATCGGGGGCGGCGATCATCTGATTGCTCACGCTGCGTGCGGAGATTGGTCGTCCGAGTGCTTCGACTGGAGTGTGGGCCTCGGCTCGCGTCAACACCTGCATTTCGAACGCTGGGCGAGGCGGTTCCACGCAGACGTCAAGGGGCGGATCGCTTTCGTGCCCGGCCGTCTTCTGCACATCTGGCACGGATCGTGGGACAGCCGTCATTACACGTCGCGGCACCGCCATCTGAAGATCCACGACTTCGACCCAGACCTCGATATCGAAATCGACGGTAATGGATGCTGGGAGTGGTCGAGCGACAAGCCGGAACTTCATTCGGCCGTGGCGACGTACTTCGCGCTTCGGCTCGAGGATGGAGACGGCTCCACGGCCGAAGTCGCGTGACTGGCACGTGAACGGGCAGTCGAAATACGGTGAGTTCGCGGCCAACTGCGCGGCGTTCGCGAGGCTGCTAAACGAGGGCGAATCCGCAGCGGCGGAGTCGTTCTCGCGCATCGCGCCGGAATCCATAGAGACATTCGTCGCCGCCAACAAACTCGAGTTTCACTTCGCCGGGCTCGCGCTCGAGTCCCCGCTCAGGCTGGCAATCGGACAAGCTCTGGCCGGCGGCTACGACGGCTATGCCGAACGGCAACGTGACAGGCAGGAGAGTCTTCTCGACGAGTTGTGGTTCCTCGCTGAGAGGCTGGAAGGTGCGGCTATTCCGTTCGTTCTGCTGAAGGGACTCTATTTCGCCGACGTCTTCTACGGTGGGCTCGAACGCCGGTTCTCTTGGGATCTGGATGTCCTGGTCAAGGCCGCCGACGCCGCAAGGGTCGATCGTCTGTTGCGGCGCAGCGGCTACTTCCGTCGCTCGGCCGTCCTGGGGTCTCGCGCACTTGCGGCCAGGTTCACGCATGCATTCGATTACGGCAACGCGCGACCCCGGTTCTCGGTGGACCTGCACTGGATGCTTTCGCGCCATCCGTCGTTCAGGGTCGACGAAGCCGCGATCTGGTCGAATCTGCGGTCCTGCACCTTGCTCGATCGCCGCTTCGCCGTGCTTTCGATCGAGTACGAGATCGTCTCGAACGTTCTTTCGACGTTCCGCGACATTCAGCGTGGCGCGATCAGACTGCGAGCGCTGGTGGATCTGTACAAGGTGCTCGAGATCGCAGACGCGTCAATCGACTGGGGGGGCTTTCTGGACCGGCGCCGCGCGGAGCGAATCGGATTGATCTCGGTGAATGTCCTCTCGCTACTGCTCGACCTGTTCGACTGCCGGAAGCGGTTTTCCGGCGCTGCCAGACTGGTCGACTCCGTGCCGGAGATGCTCGTGCCATATCCCGGGGGACTCGCCGCGAATCTGTTCGAGCCTGGTGGGGCCAGTCTGAAGAACCGTGGATGGACGGCGGGTGCTTACGAATGCTCGCGCACGAGCGTGGCCGCGTGGTGGATGGTCTCGCTCCCGTTCCGTCTGGCGGTCTACCGATCCGGGCGCCGTTATGCGAATTTCAAGCGGCGTATCCACGTGATTAAGAATCGGCTTCGCGGCGCCGAGCCGGTGCCAGTGGCGCGAAGGCGGCGGTAATGATCGAATCGGTTATGCCGACGGTGACTCTCGAGTTCGAAAGCCTGACAATACGCGCGCATTGCGGCACGCGAGCGAATCGCGAATGGCTGACCGAGTTTCTAGTTCCCGACTTCGTGGAGTCGAGTTCCGACTCCGTCGATTGCACTGTGAGGGTTGCGCTCGACGACGCACTTTACGCAGAAGCACTCGGCGAGGGCTGTCCGGCCGATGCTCCGCTTCTCGACTGCTTCGCGCTCGATAGCAGCGTGGTTCGGCTGCCGATTCTGCGCCGTGCGGGCACCGAGACGGTGGTCGCCGATCTTCAGTTCGAGTCTATTTACCGGATCGACCCGGATCGCCGTCTCGTCACGATCATCTCGCACTCGGACAGCATTCGGGTACGAGCGTCGCTTCTGCGCGTGGTCCGGGAGTTCGCGATGAACGCAATGCACGGCCGAGGCCTTTTTCTGCACGCTTCCTCGATCGCGATGGGCGCCGACGGAGTTGCCTTCGCCGGCCGCCGGAGCGCGGGAAAGACGACTCTTCTCACGTATCTGCTCGGGCACGGCGTTGGCGCTTACCTCTCCAACGACCGCGTATTCGTGGCGGATCGCGATCCGGTGCCTGTTCTTCGAAACGTCCCTACAGTGGTCTCGGTCCGGCCCGGCACCCTGGAGTTGTGCGCGGGTTTCGGAGAACGGCTCTTCGGATCGGGGTACGCGACGTACCTGACGACTATCGTCGAGTCGGACAACGCCGGTCCGAGCGAAGTCAGGACTAATGCGTTCGGCAACTACTTCCTGAGTCCGGCCCAGTTTCGTTCGTTGTTCGGGGAGCCGCAGTCGACGAGCGCCACCGCGGCCGCGCTGGTCTATCCGGTCATCGACGAAACGACTCCTGCATTCCGGATTGAGCCGCTCACGATCGAAGAGTCGATTTCGCGCGTGCAAGACGCTCTGCTCGGATCGGGGAGCTGGCGCAAGGGACCGGATGCGCTCGCTATCCCTGTTCACATACCTTCGCCATCGGACGAAGAGTTGGCCATCAGGGTCAGGCGGTTTTTCGAGCGCGTCCGGTGCTTCGAACTACGGCTTGGCAAGCGCGCTTACGAGAGCACGGTGCTTGCAGACGCAGTGAAAGCCCTCGCGACCCCCATTCGGCTCCAAGACTGATTGTTGCAGGTCGCGAGGAGGCCGCCGGATCAGAACTCGGCAAGCACGGGAATCAGGTGCGACTGGATCGGCTGTCCTGAGACGATGGCTTCTGTCTCGGTAAGGTAAACGTCTACTTCGGACCGGATGCCGAACTTCCCGGGCAGGTAAACACCGGGTTCGATAGAGAAGCAGGTGTTCGGCACCAATCGCCGCTCGTCGCGCGTCTCGAGGTTGTCGATGTTCGCGCCGTTGCCGTGGACCATTTCGTGGATGTTGTGACCGGTCCTGTGGATGAAGTAGTCGCCGAATCCTTCGGCCGAAATCGACGCGCGAGTCGCATTGTCGACTTCCCAGCCGAAAACCGTCTCACCGGCGGCAACGCGCTGCTGAACGAACGAGATGCCCGCATCTCTACCGCCGCTCACGACCTCGAACACACGGGCGTGCTCGTCAGGAACGTGATCGTCCATGAAGCAGGTCCACGTGATGTCGAAATAGACGGCGTGCGGCTTGTCGAGCTTCGCCCAAAGATCGGTGAGAAGCAGTTCGCCGCGCCTGAGAGGCGCAGAACCCAACTCGGGCGGCGAGTAGTGCGGCATCGCGCTGTTCGGGCCAACCGCAACGATTGGCGGGTGATCCGTCACGAGATTGGCCTTCGAGTAGAGGCCCATCATGAAGTCCTGAATCTCGCGCTCGACGGTGGGGACCCCGTCGCGGATCCGCCGCGCGACTTCCGCATATGTAGTATCGACGATCTGACGCATCGCTACGGCCGCGTCGAGGTGACTCTGGAGTTGCTCCGGACGCATCACCGCCTCGAACTGCTGGACGAGATCCGCCGAGCTGACGACCTCGGTACCAAACGACCGGATCAGCTCTACCGTGCCAGCGTCGACGCGCGAAATGTAGGGAATGGCGTTCATCGGCGAGTACTGCATGGCGACACGGCCAGCACCGGCAAGAGTCTCCCTGACGTGGCCGTGCAACTGCTCCCAGGGCAGGTAGACCTTTTTCACTCCGGGCAGGGAATCGAGGGCCTCGCGCTCGATGGAATGCACGATCCTGGTCGCCTCTCCCTTCGCGGGAATGTAGTAGAACCAGCGCCGCGTGGCGTGGCCCTCGTGCAGTCCAAGCACGTTCGTCGCGATTGGATCCGACCCTCGGAAGCTGTAGAAGAGCCACCCATCGAGCTCGCGCTGCCTTAGTGCGTCCTGAATGTTCGTAATGTCCATATTCCCTTGGGATGCCCCTTCAAATTTCCACTATGGCGGTCAGCGGGTCAGGTTGGCGTTGAGCCTGAGTATTTCGAGGACGACTTCGGCCGACCGGTACATGTCCTTCACGTCGAGCCACTCCTTCACGGTGTGGATGGCCTGCATTCCCGTGCCAAGGTTGGCGACTTCCAATCCTCGCCGATTGAACACGTTGGCGTCGCAGCCGCCGCCAGTGGCGAGGGTCTGGACCTGCTGGTTCAGATTCGTTGCGGCCTGCATAACCAGTTGGACGATTGTCGAGTCGTCTGCAACGTTCATGGAATGGTATTCACGGGTAATGTTCTCTTCGACGCGAGCCGTGACCGACACGCCGTCGACCACGACGGTGTGGCGGGCAGCGGCGTCGTGCAGAGCCTTGCGCATGTGTTCGGTCTGCGCGTCCAGCTTGGCCGAATCGTGGCTTCGGGCTTCCGCCTTCAGCACGACCTGGTTCGGAACGATGTTCGTGGCGGCGCCGCCCTGCACTACACCAATGTTAGCCGTGGTTTCGAAGTCGATACGTCCGAGCTTCATAGCGGAAATCGCCTCGGCAGCGACCTGTATGGCGGAAATACCGTTTTCGGGGCAGACGCCGGCGTGCGCTTCGAGCCCGTAGATCGTGTATTCCATATGATCGGCCGACGGCGCGCGCGTGAACAGATATCCGACGTCATCGCTGTCGAGCACCAGGCCGTACTTCGATCGCAAGCTCGCCATATCCAGATGTTTGGCGCCGAGCAGCCCGACTTCCTCGCAAATAGTGAACACCGCGTCGATGTTCGAATGCGGGATGCTGTTTTCCTTTAGGGTGCGCAGGCACTCGACGATGATCGCGCAGCCCGACTTGTCGTCACCCCCAAGTACCGTGGTGCCGTCAGTCCGGATGATGTCTCCGTCGATGACCGGCTTTACTCCCTTTCCAGGGACGACGGTATCCATGTGCGCGGCAAGGAAGATCGCCGGGGCATCCGGCACCGTGCCGTTGATCCTTGCAATCACGTTGCCGGTGTCGCCGCCAACGGCTTCTCCGGCGCCATCGACCGACACCTCGATGCCAAGGGCTTCGAGATCGGCTCGGATGCGTGCCGCCACAAGACCTTCTTCTCTTGAATGGCTGTCGATCTGCACGAGATCGAGGAGGTACTGACGGAGGCGCTCACGGTTGATCTGCGTCATTGCTCGGTGACCAGAATCCTTTTGAGTGTCTAGCAATTACGTTGGGGTTGAGGCGAGGGCAAATGCTATGCGCCGCCTCCGGTGCTGTCAATGCGGGGCGCAACAAAGTGGCGAAACGCCACTAAAGATCGTCCGAGTTCGGCCGATACTTCACTTGAGACAGGAACACATCGCTCGCAATCGAGCGCCGGCGGCTAATTGAAGGGGGAAGCCTCAATGCGTCGGGCCACATTGCTTTACAGATCGGGACCACTGCGGAAATGCCGGAATCGGGCCGTTGTTGCTACGCCGATATTTTGCTTCTACAATCGCGCCCAGCTTCGGTTCACGCCGGATTCGTTCTCGAAACTCTCAGATTCGATTCACCAGGTCACGACGGTTGGGGCGCAGTATCCGCATGAGTGCGGAGACTGACCGTTTGTCGATTTTCAGCGCCTGCGAGGATGAACAATGACTGACATTCGAACTTCCGCCGTCAAACGGTTGGCCGCCGCCGCGGTGCTCGGCTGTTTAGTGTCGGCCTGCGGTTCTACGCCTGGAATCCAGGCCGAGAAGCGCGAACCGATCCCCATTCCGCAGTCCGCACTGACCGTTCAGGGGCAGCCCGGCACCTTCGGCGGTACGCTGACGGTTGCAATCGATGGCGAGCTTTCGACCTTCAATCCCTACTACGGGTCGGATGCGGCTACGCGAGAGGTTCTGAGTCAACTGTATTCACCCCTGATCGGCCTCAATCCGGTAACTGGCAAGATCCTTCCCCAGGAAGGCCTGGCGCAGTCGTTCGAAGCGAATGGCCGAAAGGTAACGATTCGCCTTCGGGACGGACTGTTCTTCTCCAGCGGGAAGAACATCACCGCCGACGATGTGCTGTATTCGTTCAAGGTGGCCCTCGACGAGGATGTTCGCGCGCCGATATCGGACATGCTTCGTGTCAGCGGACGCCTGCCCGATGTCAAGAAGGTCGACAATCTGACCGTCGAGCTCGAGTTTTCCGAATCGTACCCGGCCATTGGCTACGTGCTTTCCCAGATGCCGGTCATCTCGGCCGGGCCGGATCCGCAGGCTCTAATGGACAAGGGGCGCTTCGAGGAGGCCCTGAACATCGACACGGCTCCGGCGAACATCGCGAGCTCGGGCCCCTTCGTCGTGAGCGAGGTGCAGAAGGGCAAGGAAATCAAACTCAAGTACAATCCGCACTACTGGAAGGTCGATTCCCAGAGCCTGCGGCTTCCTTACCTCGACTACATCGTTTACCGGTTCGGACTCGCCGACGAAGAGATCGTCAAGGGCCTCGAGACCAACCAGATCAATCTCACGTCGGCAATCGACCCGAAGCGCTTTGCCGGTCTGGGCGAAGGCGGTGCGACTTACCTGACAGTAGATCTCGGGGTCGGCTACGGAACGTGGCAGCTCTTCGGTCAACTCGATCACAAGAGGTCTGCCGACAAGGCCAAGACCGGGTGGTTGCTCAACGTTAATTTCCGCCAGTTCCTGTCGCGAATCGTCGATCGCGATGCGATAGTCCGGGACGTTTTCGCGGGGAAGGCAAAACCCGCCTACGGGCTGGTGACGGCCGCGAACGCTTCGTGGAACAACGATGGCATCAAGAAGTTCCCGTTCGACGCGACCGCGGCACTTACAGGTCTCGGCGCGGACTTCCACGTCGCGGAGCGGGACGGAAAGCCGCAACTCCTCGACATCGTCGACCGGGTAGTGAAGTTCAATCTCTACTACCCTAAGAACGACGAAGCCGAGGCCATACAACAGATAATCGTCGATCAGCTTGCGAAGGCCGGCGTACCGGTCAAGGCCGTCGCGGTCGAATCGAGCAAGCTGTTGTCGCAGTACATCGTTCCCGGCAAGTTCGAACTCGTCCTGTGGAAGATGGACCGCTTCGGCCCGGATCCGATCTCGTACATGCCTGCCCTTATGCAGGACGGCACAATGCACTTCTATATGAACACTCCGGCGGGGACGCTCAGCTCGCTGGATTTCGAGGTAACGGTCGGACGCCTGATGCGCGCCCAGCAGGACAAGGTGCTCGACGCCGAACGGCAGAAAGAATTCAACGAGGTCCAGAAGGTCTGGGCCGAAGGGCAGCCGGTGACATACATTGTCTCGGAGAACGTGCTGGTGGCCCACGACAGTCGTCTGGGGAATTTTCAGCCGGTGACGACGGTTCCGTTCGCCACCTGGAACTCGGAACTGCTTTTCTTCCGAAGGTGATCGTCTGAAAGAGTCGTCTCTCGGGGCGCGTACCGGGTAGGATTCAGTTCCACACGATGCGCGCCTCGTCGCGTGTGGGCTGGCCTTCCGATGAAGCGACCGAACTCCGTCCAGGTCATCGTTTACCGGGAATCGGAATCCGGCCGCCAGTACCTGCTCCTTTTGCGCCACCGGCCCGGCTCGGACGATTTCTGGCAACCCGTCAGCGGTTCGCTCGAGGATGGAGAGACCTTTGCGGACGCCGCCATGCGTGAACTGGGCGAAGAGACGGGAATCGAACGGCCGGAGTCGCTCGTCGATATCGGCCTCGTCGACCGGTTCGAGATCGCCCCGGCCTGGCGCCAGCTCTACGAATCCGGCGTTACGCACAATGTGCAGGCGGCCTTTGCCGCCCGGGTGCGAGACGCCGTCGTATCCATCGATGATAGCGAGCATCGAGAGTATCGTTGGGCATCCTGCGAGCAGGCCCGTGCGATGCTGCGGTATGAACCGAACAGGCGGGCGCTGGAGCTCGTCGAGTCCGGTCTGTCGCACCTGATTCGCCGGCCTTTCTACGTCTCTCTTTCTCGAGGCCAGCTCGCTCTGGGGGAGCGCACGCTCGTGATGGGCATTCTCAACGTGACACCGGATTCGTTCTCGGACGGGGGCACTTACACCGACGTCGGGCGTGCCGTGGAGCGGGCGCTCGAAATGGAGCGCGAAGGTGCGGACTGCATCGACATTGGCGGTGAATCCACACGCCCCGGAGCCGCGCCGATCGATGCCGCCGAAGAGCGGCGCCGCGTCGAGCCCGTCATTCGGGCGCTTTCGGGACGATTGACCGTGCCTATTTCAATCGACACGACGCGCGCCGAGACGGCAAGGGCCGCAATCGACGCGGGAGCCAGGATCGTCAACGACGTTTCCGGACTGCGGTTCGACCCCGAGCTCGCGAGTGTCGCGGCGTCTACCGGTGTTGCGCTCGTGATAATGCATATGCGGGGAACGCCCGAAACCATGCAGAAGCTGGAGCCGGTTGCCGACATCAACCTCGAAGTGACGGCGGCCTTGTTGGAGGCGATGACCGTCGCAACCGACCGAGGCGTGGATCCGAAGCGCATCCTTCTCGATCCCGGCATCGGATTCGGCAAAACGGGCGCCCAGAACGTCGAACTGATTGCAAATCTCGACCGCGTCGCCGCCCTGGATCGTCCCTTGCTCGTGGGAACTTCGCGAAAGTCGTTCCTGGGCGCCTTGACCGGACGCAGCGCCGCCAATCGCGTTCACGCTTCGACCTCCAGCGCCGTGGCAGCGGTTCTCGGCGGAGCGCACGCCGTTCGCGTCCACGACGTGGCGCCGACGGTCGACGCCGTCCGGGTTGCCGACGCGGTGCTTGCAGCGCGAGGACCTCGTACGCCGGTCGATCACGCATCCCCGGTTCGTTGACAGGCTTTCGAGCAGCGCCCTAATATCCACCGTTCGGAACGCGACAACCTCAACCCCTTCAACGGCGTGCGTGCCGCGCGCGCGGATTGTTCCGAGGTGTTCCCGTTCGACCGAGGAGACACCGAATGAGTACGACCAAGAATCCGGCGTCCGGCACGTCCGAAGCGGAAGCGAGCTGGCAGGAGAAAACGCTAGAGCCGACGTTGCGGAAGATGCCGGAGCGGATGGAGCAATTCACTACTACGTCGCTTTATCCGATCAAGCGGCTCTACACGCCCTCCGACCTCGACGGAATCGACTTCGACGAGGATGTGAATTTCCCCGGACAGTTCCCGTACACAAGGGGCATTCACGCTACCGGTCATCGCGGGCGGCTCTGGACGATGCGGCAGTTCGCGGGATTTGGTTCGGCGTTCGACACGAACAAGCGGTTCAAATATCTCCTGGCACACGGCCAGACCGGACTGTCGACGGCATTCGACCTTCCGACGCTCATGGGTCTGGATGCCGACAGCCCCCTCTCGGAGGGCGAAGTCGGCAAGTGCGGAGTAGCGGTCTCGTCGCTCGCCGACATGGAAGCGCTTTTCGACGGCATTCCGCTGGAAGAAGTCACCACGTCGATGACGATCAATGCTCCGGCGTCGATGATCCTCGCGATGTATTTCGTCGTGGCCGAGAAGCAGGGCGCGAGTTGGCGGAAGATCTCGGGAACGCTCCAGAACGACATCCTCAAGGAATTCATCGCCCAGAAGGAATGGATCTATCCGCCTCGTCCGTCGATGCAGCTCGTGATCGACTCGTTCAAGTTCTGCACGGACGAAGTGCCTCGCTGGAATTTCGTGTCGGTTTCGGGGTACCACATTCGCGAGGCCGGATCGACGGCGATTCAGGAGCTCGCCTTCACGCTCCGGGACGGTATCGAGTACGTGCAATGGGGCATTGACGCCGGCATGGATGTCGACGCGTTCGCTCCGCGCATCTCGTTCTTCTTCAACGCACACAACGATTTCTTCGAGGAGATCGCGAAGTACCGCGCTGCCCGGCGAATCTGGGCACGCGTCATGCGCGACCGCTTCGGGGCCAGGGATCCGCGGTCGTGGCAACTCCGTTTCCACACGCAGACGGCAGGAGTAACGCTCACCGCCCAGCAGCCGTACAACAACGTGGCTCGCGTCGCGATCCAGGCACTCGCTGGCGTGCTTGGCGGCACGCAGTCGCTGCATACGAACTCGCTGGACGAAACGCTCGCGCTGCCGAGCGAGCACGCGGCGACGATCGCGCTTCGGACGCAGCAGATCATCGCGCATGAAACTGGTGTGACGAACACGGTGGATCCGCTCGCAGGTTCGTACTTCGTCGAGAAGCTCACGTCCGAGATGGAAGCCGGCGCACTCGAGTACATCCGGAAGATCGACGAGATGGGCGGCATGGTCGAAGCCATCGACCGCGGCTATCCGCAGAAAGAAATCCACGAAGCAGCATACGAGTTCCAGCGCGCAATGGAACGTGGCGAGAAGCTCGTCGTTGGCGTGAACGCCTACACCGAAGTATCGGACGAGAGCGTCCAGCCGCCGATGCTGGTCATCGACAACCAGACAGCGGAGTTGCAAATTCAGAGGCTTGCCGACCTTCGCGCTACGCGGGACTCGGACGGCGTGGCGCGCGCGCTCGACCTGCTGGCAGCTGGAGCGGCCGAGGGACGGAACACGATGCCGTTGCTCATCGACTGCGTTCGCGCCTACTGCACGCTTGGGGAGATGTGCGACGCACTGAAGGCTGTATACGGCGAGTATCAGGAACCCGATTTCTAGAGGCCGACGATGGAAAGAAAGATCCGAATTCTCATTGCGAAACCCGGCCTCGACGGACACGACCGAGGGGCAAAGGTCATTGCCCGCGCGCTCCGCGACGCTGGGATGGAAGTAATCTACACCGGCCTGCGCCAGACACCGGAGCAGATCGTGGCGGCCGCGGTACAGGAAGATGTGGATTGCATCGGCCTGTCGATTCTCTCCGGAGCTCATATGACGCTGTTTCCGCGCGTCCTCGATCTCATGAAAGAACAGGGGCTCGACGACGTGATCCTCTTCGGTGGAGGCATCATTCCTGACGAGGACGTTCCGAAACTCAAGGAGGTCGGCGTCGCTGAGATTTTCACTCCCGGAGCTTCGACGCAGGCCGTCATCGAGTACCTGCGGCAGCATGTCCGATCCGCGGCCTGATCAGATCTCAGTCGATCGGGTCACTCCGGCAGTCGCCATAGTTGCGATCGAGCGGATCTCGCGGTTCAACACGCTGAGTATCGATACGCTCGAGGCGATCGACGCGGCATTCGTCGAACTCGCGGCCGACTCTGGTGTAGTAGCGGTTATCGTCAAGGGCAGCGGCGGCCGGGCATTCGCTGCCGGCGCCGACCTTCGGGAAGTGGGGGCTCTGAATCCCCGCGACGCTCTCGCATTTTCCGCGAGAGGGCGGCGGGTGTTCGACAGGATCGAGCGAGCACCGCAGTTGGTGGTTGCGGCCATAGACGGGTATTGCATGGGTGGCGGGCTCGACCTCGCACTCGCGTGCGATGTCCGGCACGCATCGCCGTCCTCTACGTTTGCCCATCCCGGCGCATTGCGTGGGATCGTGACCGGATTTGGCGGAACGGGCCGGCTGCCGCGATTGGTTGGACGTGCTAGCGCGTATGAGCTGTTCGTGACCGGCCGCACGCTTGATGCTGCCGAGGCGCTTTCGATCGGCCTCGTCGACCGGCTCGAGGACGACCCGCTCGCGTCCGCGCTTGACGTTGCTCACCGGACCGCCGAACGATGGCCGGTTGCCGCCGCCTGGATGAAGGGAAGTGCGGTGCGGTGGTGGCGAAAGGGCCGGCGAGGCTGAACACGACCCGTCGAGAACGCCAGGATGGTTCCCTTGACCACCCGTCGCCCCCTGCTGTAGGAATGTCGGCCGAATCCCGACAAGAGGAGATCGCCGACCATGTTCGAAGATCGCGACAAGAGCCGATTGCTCGCCAACCTCAAGAGTTTGCCGCACGAACTCGATGACCTCGTCGCTGGAATGTCGGATGACGAGCTTCGCTGGCGGCCGATTCCGAACAAGTGGTCGATCGCGGAGATTCTTGTGCACCTGCGAGATGTCGAGCGCGAGGTGTTTCAGGTGCGGATACGGCAGACCCTCCTCGAGGATCGTCCGACGTTCGCGGCCTGGGATCAGGAACGTGCGGCCGTCGAGCGCGACTATCTCTCCCAGAGCGCGACGGCAGCCCTCGCCGAATTCGGCGAAATCAGGAGTCAGACCGCGGCATTCCTGGAGTCGGCGCCGGTCGATCGGTGGCAACGGACTGGTATCCATCCCGCGCGGGGCGAGAAGACGGTCGAGGAGATGGTGACCTGGCAGATAAAGAGTCACGACCTCTCCCACCTCGTTCAGATCAAGGACATCCTGCGGATCAAGATGCCCTGGTAAGAGCTGGTCAGGCCGCATCGCCCGGCAGCAAGGCAACCCGGGCTCACTCCGGGTCTTCCGAGAAGCGTGTTTGACGGTCGTTCGTCACGGCCGTTACACTTCACGCAGTGGTTGACGCTCCCCGGAGCGTGTTGTCTCTCAAGGAGTTCCCCGGATGAAGCACCTGTGTCTGGCCCTGCTCCTGTTGTATTGCGTGCCGACCGTCTCTCAGGCGCAGGCGTCGCCGCAGTCCGGCCCGGCCGTCGATGTGTCGAAGTACTTTCCGGTCGAAGACGTCCGTACCGGAATGCGCGGTTACGGACTGACGACGTTTACCGGAACCACGCTCGAACGATTCGAGTTCGAGGTGCTGGGTGTAGTCGACGGGCAGCCGAATCCACGGCAGCGCCTCATTCTTGCGAGACTTTCCGGCGGAATGCTCGAAAAGACTCGGGTATTCGCCGGTATGAGCGGCAGTCCGGTCTACATCGACGGGCGCCTGGTCGGAGCGGTCGCGTACACCTTCGCTTTCGCTTCCGAACCGATCGCCGGAATCACTCCGATCGGGCAGATGATCTCCCTGCTCCGCGACGTGCCGTCATCGCCGGCAAATCAATCGAGCGGTGGACTGTCGTTCCGCGATCTCGTAGCGACGCGATCGTCGGCCTCGCCGTCGGATGCGCTCAAACGGCTTCCGGGTCCGAACTCGATTTCCGGATTGAGCGCAGCAGCCGCCGCTCCTGTCCTTTCTTCATATGCCGGCCAGTCGCTTCGGCCGATAGCGACGCCGGTCGCATTCTCCGGCGTTTCACAGTCCGTGATCGACGTCTTCGCCCCTGAATTCGAGCGAATGGGATTGATGGCCGTCGCGGCGCCTGGTGGTGGCTCTCCCATCGAACCGATGAGTGCGGCGACGCCAGACACCCTCAAGCCGGGCAGTTCCGTCGTCGTTTCGCTCATTCGCGGAGATTACTCGGCCGGCGCAAGCGGAACGGTCACGGAGAGAGTCGGCGACCGGATATTCGCCTTTGGCCATCCTTTCCTGAATCTTGGCGCGACGACGATGCCGATGGCCGAATCGGACGTCATCGTCGTCGTTCCGAATCTGAACAACTCGTTCAAGTTCGCGATACCGACTCGCACGGTCGGATCGATCGGTCAGGATCGTTCGTCCGGCATCGGCGGCCTTCTGGGCCGCGCGCCCAGGATGATTCCCGTCCGCGTCAGCTTCAAGAACAGCAAGGGCGAGACGAATCTCTACAACTACGAGATCATCAGCGATCCTCAACTCGCACCGCTTTTCCTCAATATCACGCTGATGTCTACCGTGACCGGATCTGAGCGGCAGATAGGCGACCAGACGATAGACGTTCGCGGGACGATCCGTCTTGCGGGTCAGCCGGCCATCGCGCTCGAGAACCGGTTCGCCGGATCATCGAATGCAGCTACCGCCGCCGCTCTGTCCATCGGGACGCCGATGCAGTTGCTCCTGGGCAGTGGATTCCGCGACGTGAATGTAGAGGGCGTCGACGTGACGATATCGGCCACGGAAGACCTCAGCATCGGATCGCTCACCAAACTGCGCGTCAGCCAGACGCGCGTCGGGCGAGGCGAGACGGTCGAGTTGCAAGCGTTCGCCCGGACGGACGACGGCGTCGAGTACGTCGAACGCATCCCGATCGTCATCCCCCGCGACGCACCGCTCGGCAAGGTCGCGGTCCTCGTGGGCGACGGCGCCACGATCGCGCAATCGGACGAGAGTTTCGCGGGTTTTTCTCCGACGAACCTCTCGCAACTGGTCTCCGCGATCAATCGACTGAAGAAGAACGATCGCCTTTACGTGAAGCTCCTCCGCGCAAGCGGTGGCGCCGTGGTCGAGAATCAGGCGATGACCGCATTGCCGCCGTCGGTACTTTCCACGCTGGAGTCTCCTCGCTCGACGAGCGCGGTAACGATGCTTCAGACGGCGACGATCTTCGAGAAGGAACTGGCGCCGGCGCGGTTCATCGTCACGGGCCAACAGGTCATCCAGATCGACGTCGTCCGGTGACTCAACTTCCACTTACGCAGTTTCAATCGGCCGGGTGCGCCTGCCCCGCTCACCCGGCCATTCCTTTGCGCACACCATGACTACCACCTGCTCCTCGATGTATCGGCCGCTGGCCGGGCTCCTGCTCGTCTGCCTGCTCGTCGCAATTGCGGATTCCACGGCGACCGCAAGTTCACCGGTGACGTTCGAACTGACGTCCCGCTCGGATCTCGAAAAGGGAAGCGCGTCGGGAGTGTCCATTTCCGACAGCGGGACACTGGCGCTGTCGCCGTCCTTCGACGCGGTCTTCGACACACAGCAGACGCACGTGTGGTCGTCGGTCGTAGGCGCGAACGGAACCATCTTCCTGGGCACGGGTCACGATGGAAAAATCTTCTCGGTGGAGAGAAGCGGCGCCGGCAAGGTGCTTTTCGACGCCGCCGAGCTCGAGGTGACGGCGCTGGCCATAGACCCGGCCACGGGCGCTCTGTTCGCCGCGACGTCTCCCGACGGGAAGGTTTATCGCATCGACGCGTCGGGCACGTCGTCCGTCTTCTTCGATCCGGAGGACAAGTACATCTGGTCGCTCGTCTTCAGAAGCGGCGTGCTCTATGCCGGAACTGGCGAAAAGGGCGTGATTTATCGCATCCCGGCGGACGGCAAGGGCTCGGCGTGGGTCGATACGGATGAGGTCCACGTCGTGTCGCTTGCATTCGCTCCGAACGGCGACCTGATTGCAGGGACGGATCCGAACTCGCTGGTGCTTCGAATCGGCGCCGACGGCAAACCGTTTGCGATTCTCGACACGCCGCTGCAGGAAACGCACGCGTTCTCTGTGACGTCCGACGGCACGATCTATGCGCTGGCCATTGCGGCGTCTGCGGCGACGACGAATGCCGAGCAGGGCAGCGTTTCGGTCGTCGAGAGCAACACGACCACGGCCGTAAAGCTGGACATCGCGAATGCCGGCACGGCGCCGGTGCCGAGCCGTCGGGACGTGGACGATGCGAAGAGCGCCGTCTTCAGGATCCTGCCGGACGGCTCGACAGACGTCGTATGGAGTTCGAAGACGGTCGTGGGGTACGCGGTCCTGGCTGACGGCGCGCGAGTGCTCATTGGCACCGGCGACAGGGGACGGATCGTTTCGATCGATGCGGCGACGCTGCGCTCGACGCTCTTGCTGCAGTCTACGGAGGACCAGACGACGACGCTGGTGTCTGCGGCCGGCGGAATCTTCGCGACGGGCACGAATCTGGGCAAGCTGTTCCGCCTTGGACCTGGCTCCGTGCCGATCGGAACGTACGAGTCTCCGGTTCACGATGCAAAGGCGTCTTCGGCCTGGGGCCGCGCGGCACTTGTCGGGGTTGGTAGCGTGACAATGGAGTCGAGATCCGGAAACACCGAGGCGCCCGATTCGACCTGGAGTCCCTGGGTGCCCGTTCGTTTTGAGAACCGCAGTGGCGGGGTCTCGAGCCCGTCGTCGCGATACCTGCAGTGGCGCGTGACGCTTTCAGGAGCGGGAGTGGAGGTTCAATCGGTTTTGATCAGTTACCTTCCGAAGAATGTTGCGCCGGAGATCACGCAACTGGTGGTACTGCCGTCCGGGATCGGCCTGCAGGAACAGCCGCAGCTGCAGGCGGATCCGGCGATCTCCAGTTCGGGCTTCGATCCTGCGATCTTCGGACTGGCGCAGAACATTCCGCCGCGTCGCGTGTTCCAGAAGGGAGCTCGTTCGGTGGTCTGGCAGGCGAAGGACCCGGACGATGACCGGCTTTCCTACACGCTGCTCGTTCGCGGGGTGGCAGAGCGGGAGTGGAGGACGCTCGGAACCGGGTTGTTGAATACGTGGTTCACGATCGACAGCGATGCCTTGCCGGACGGGGTTTATTTGATTCGACTCGTCGCATCCGATGGGGTGACGAACCCGAAGGCGCTCGCTCTTACGGGAGATCGCAGCTCCGAGCCCATCGAGATCGACAACACGCCGCCGAAGGTCACCGCCGGATCGCCCGCCATTTCGGGCCGGGGCGGCGACGTCTCATTTCGTGTCGAAGATGCAACGAGCCGGATCGTGCGCGCCGAGTACAGTATCGACGGCGGACCGTGGCTTCCGGTCTATCCGTCTGACGGTATTCCCGATTCCCCGGCGGAGAACTTCGTCGTCCGTGTCGATGGTCTGAGCCTGGGCGAGCACGTCGTGGCGCTGCGCGCCGCCGATTCGAGCGCCAACACGGGAACCGGTAAGTTGACCGTCACCGTGAAGTAGCCGTTACGGGTTGCGAGCCGGATTGCCTTGCCGTGAGCCCGTCTGTCGATAGCCCACAACGCAAACTTACCCATTGGGTCGCCGGGTTGGCGACCCGGTGTGGCGGCCCTTTCTTGTGGCCTCCAGTTCGAGAATGGAGGACGCAGGCGAATTTCCGCTGCTGTATTCAGGCGCTGTTACCGCGGCGCACCTCAGGCGTCGAGCCCAATCCTCTGTCGAACCTGAACCGGTGACGTGTCGCCGCAGCACGCGGTCATTGGTCCCCGGAAAAATGACCAAGATCGGAATCCTCGAGACGCCACCGGGAAGCCCGGAGCGTGAGTGACCTCGTTTCGTGCCGATTTCCAGCGGAACCGGCGCGGCGGCTACCTGCACCGCGCCCCGTCGCGAGAAGACGGCAATAGCTAGAACTCATCCGGCCGCCTCCGCATCGACCCGAAATGATCGAAGCCGGCAGGATCGAGCGGGTCTCGCCGTCCCTCAACCTCGATCCAGCATCCCGTGACGGACCGGTCCGCCCGGCCGATTCGAGCAAGCGGGAGACCGATCTCGACGGAGAGGGTCTCCAATGCATCGCGTCTACCCACATCCGCCGTGAACAGCAGTTCGTACTGCTCTCCACCGTGCAATGCCGGTTCGAGCCCCGCCGGGGCCGGCACGGCGTCGCCGTCGATAACGATACCGACGGAGCTCGCCGTAGCGACGTGTCGCGCGTCCGACGACAGTCCGTCGCTCAAGTCGATCGCAGCGCTCGCCAGTCCGCGAAGCACGAGCTCCCGTCCCAACTCGACGCGGGGTTCCGGCGCAAGATGCGCGCGAACGAACGAGTCGTAACAGCCGGGGCGCGACTCGCGAACGTCCTGAGACTCGAGCAGCCGCAGACCCGCCGCCGACGTTCCGAGAACTCCGCTGACATAGACGTCCTGGCCGTCGCGCGCGCGGTCGCGGCGCAAGGCGCGCCCCTGCTCCACGTGCCCGACGAGGACCGAATCCACGAACAGTCCGCCAGGCGACGACGAAAGGTCGCCGCCAACGATCGTGGCTTCGAAGCGTCCGGCCAGCGCCGTGGCGCCTCGATAGAACGCTTCGAGGAATGCATCGTCCACATCGGCCGGCAGGCCGAGACCGAGCAGGATCGCCGACGGCGCCGCCCCCATCGCCGCCAGGTCACTGAGGGAAACCGCAATTGCCTTGAAGCCAAGTTGTTCCGGCGTCATCCAGAACCGGCGAAAGTGGACGCCTTCGACGAGCAGATCGGACGAAATCACCGTGTCGAAGCCCGGCCTTGGCTCCAGCAATGCACCGTCGTCGCCGACTCCGAGCACGACGCCCCGTCCACGGCCGGCCGTCAGGCGGCGGAGCGAGGCAATCCGTTCGAATTCACCGGACATACCGGCACTCACAACACCTTGCGAAGCGCTTCTATCCCTCGCTCGATAGTTTCGGGAGATGTGGAGTAAGAGAATCGCAGGTGGCCTTCGCCTTCCGGACCGAAAATAACCCCCGGCAGGCACGCAACGCCCGCGCGGTCGAGAAGCCGGTTCGCGATCTCCCAACTGTCGGCGCCAAGCGACCGGGCGTCCGGAAACGCGTAGAAGGCGCCGGCGGGCGCCTCGAGATCGAACCCAAGACTTTGAAGCCCGGAGACGAGAAGGTCCCGACGGATACGGTACTCGTCGCGGCACCAGTTCGTGAAATCGACGGGTCCGGTGATCGCCGCCAGACCAGCCCATTGAGTCGGCGTCGAGACGCCGTTCGTCGAGGTTAGCGTGAGCTTCCTGAGGCCTGTCGCGAACGGTTCCGGAGCGACCACGTACCCGAGTCGCCATCCGGTCATCGCATACGACTTCGAGAACGTATAGCAGGAGATCGTGCGTTCGTACATTCCCTCCAGCGATGCGATCGAGACGTGCGGTTCTTCGTAAACGATGTGCTCGTAGGCCTCGTCGCTTATGACCACGAGGTTGTACTCTCGCGCGGCGGCGGCCGTCTGCTCCAGTTCGTCCCGTGTGAGGACGATGCCAGTCGGGTTCTGCGGAGTGTTCACGTAGAGCACGCGCGAGCGTTCGGTGAGCGATGCCTCGATCGTCCGGCGGAACCCCTCGCGCCTTGCCTGCGCGGTGTCGATCCGTACCGGCGTGCCTCGGGTAAGGCAGATGAGGTCCCGGATCGGCGTCCAGTAGGGCGAGAACATCAGTACGTCGTCCCCGGCGTTTACGACGCTCTGAAACGCGCCGAAGAGCCCCTGCATGCCACCGTTCACGACCACGACGTCGGAAGTATCCGCTGGAATGCCGTTCTCGCGATTCAGCTTCTCGGTCAGCGCCTCGACCAGCGGCGAGATTCCGCTCGACGGTGCATAACGCGTCTTGTTTTCGGCAAGGGCGCGGATGCAGGCATCCTTGATGTGGTCCGGAGTGTTCGGGAAGGGCTCGCCGCCTTCGAACTGCAGAACACTCTCGCCGCGCTCGCGCATTCCGAGGATCTTGTTGCGAACCTTGACGATCTCCGAGAAACCGACGGCTGAGAGCCGGTCCGCGAGCGCGAAACTTGAAGTCTGGGCTGTCACGAGGCGACCTCCTGGGCGATATGAAGAGCGGGAGTATATTGCCGTATCGCTCTGGCTGGCCAGTGATGAGCCTCTTCGGTACAATCTGCCGCGACTTCGGCTCATCACACCAACCGCACAGTGGAGGAACCCGGACATGAAACGAGTTCTGCTGGCTGACGACAGCGTCGCCGGGCGCAAGTCCATACAGGGCGTGCTCGAGGCGGCCGGCATCGAGCTCGTAACGGTCGGAAACGGAGACCTGGCGTTGTCGAAGCTGGAAGAAGTCGCGCCGCAGATGGTGCTGCTCGATGTGGCAATGCCAGGACGCAGCAGTTACACGGTGTGCGAGGAAATCAAGAAGGACCCTCGCTACGCATCGATCCCCGTGCTTCTGGTTTCGTCCGAATTCGAGCCCTTCGACGAACAGGCCGCCGAGGCCGCTGGCGCCGACGGTCATTTGATCAAGCCATTCGGGACGCTCGCGGTCGCACAGATCCGCGAAGTTTGGACGCGGACGGCGCCGCCGGACACGGCGGAACTCGAAGGTGCGGAGGGGGCCGCTTCACCGTCTGCCTCGCCGATGAGTTTCCCTGGGCCCGAAGCGTTCATTACCAGCGCGATGAAAGCTTCGGACGTCGAAAAGGCAGTCGCGGCGAAGGAACTCGAGCGGTCGGGCTACGAAACCGGTGGGCGCGCTGTTCCGGCCGTGGCTCGGAAGGACGCGGCTTCGCCGGTGCCGGATCACCTGCTCGACGACACAGTCTCGCCCGAGCGGGCGAAGCGTGCGCCAACGACCGAGAATCTGGATCACGAGTCCATTTCGGTGGCTGCGGATACAGCTGGCGCCGCTGGCATCGGCCGTGTTTCGGTGGGGGACATGAGGTCACAGGGCGATAGGTGCCCGAACTGCACGGCAAGCCTCAATCCGGGTGACATCTTCTGCGTCGCTTGCGGTTCGATGGTCCTCCTGACATCGGAAGAAGCGGACCGCGCTCCGGTCGCTCCGGCGTGTGGCGAGTGCGGCGCCGAGCTCATGGCCGGAGAGATCTTCTGTGTCTCTTGCGGTGCGGTCGCCGGGGGAGTCAACAGCGCGGGGTAGCCGCTGGCTTGCTCCACAGGGCCGTGAGACTGTGGTTGTCAACCGGCCGAAGCGGCCGTATCGATGCCGGACTCGGTCCTCAGCCGGGAGATGACCTGCTCGAGGGCGTCGAGCGCTTCGTCGATATCCTCCACGGTGTTCGACTCGGCGAGCGAGAACCGCAGGCTGCCGTGGATCTGATCGCGATCGATGCCGAGAGCAACGAGGACGTGACTCGGTTCGACCGATCCCGACGAGCACGCGGCCCCCGTCGCACACGCAACGCCTTTCAGGTCGAGCGATATCAGGAGTCCTTCGCCGGGCACGTCGCCGAAGCTGACGTTCGCAATGTGCGCCACGCGCGAATCGGGATCGCCGTTGAAGGCCACGTTCGGTATGCGCTCACGGATTCCAGCTTCAAGCCGGTCCCGGAGTGCGCGCGTGTGCTCGGCGCGTTCGGCGAGTCGCTCACCCGCAATTTCGCACGCAGCACCGAGGGCGACGATCATCGGAACGGATTCTGTGCCCGGGCGGCGGCCGCGCTCCTGATGTCCGCCGAACTGCCTCGCGGCCAGGCGAACGCCTTTCCGAACGAATAGCGCTCCGGCGCCCTTCGGTGCGTGCAGCTTGTGGCCCGAGAGCGAGAGCAGATCGACTCCGAGCGCTCGCACGTCCACCGGGATCTTTCCGGTGGCCTGTACCGCATCGGTATGCAGGTGCAGGTGATTCTGTCCGGCCGCACGCCGTTCGCGCACGAGCGCGGCAATCTCGGCAATAGGTTGAACGGTGCCTATTTCGTTGTTTACGAACATGATCGACACGACCGTCGTGTCGTCGCGGAGCGACATTCGGACTTCCTCCACGTCGACAACTCCACCGCGAGACACGGGAACGGCCGTCACCGACCAGCCAAGCGACTCGAGGTGCTTACAGGCCTTGAGCACGGCTGGATGCTCGATCGAGGACGTAACGATGTGGCGGCCCTTCTCCGCCCATGCCTCCGCCACGCCGATTACGGCCAGGTTGTCGGATTCGGTTCCTCCTGATGCGAACACAATCTCGTTTTCGTCGGCCCCGATCAGCGAGGCCACCTGGCGGCGAGCCTTCGCAACGGCCTTCTTGCTCTGCTGCCCGAGCCAGTGGATCGACGAAGCGTTTCCGTACAGATCGGTCAAATACGGGAGCATTGCCTCGACGACCGCCGGGTGCACGGCCGTAGTCGCAGCGTTGTCGAGATAGATTCGTCGCACGTCGCCTTCCTCCTTCCGAAGCAGCATTCTTGCAGCTAAATTGCCGGACGGCTACAGCCGATCGTCCCGAGGCCGCCCGAGCCCGGTTGAAGGGGAAAGACAGTCGGAGCCGGAACCGGCAACCTCGACCGGCGAAGCCGCCAGTTTGCCGATCGGGATCGATCTGGCGGTGCGATCCTGGCTGGCTCCGGGATACTAAAGACGCTCGGCCATCTGCCTCAGAAGCTTGTGCGGCACCAGCGACACGGGGTCCGTCGCGTGCCGCAACACGAGGCAGTTCCGATCGGCGAGCAACTCGAGCAGGGAATCCGTCGCCGTCGTTCCACCCGGGCGGCCCACCTCTCCATGGAGCAGGGCTCGCGCCGCGCGCGCCGGGGGCTGTCCGGATCTGGAAAGTACCTCGCGAAGCAGAAGCGTCATGTGCTCTTCGCTCGGGCCCAGCGGCAGCGCCTCGAAGTCGATCCGCAGGTATCTTGGCAGATCGTGAGAGAGCTGACCTACGAGGTTGATGACCGCCGCACATCCACCGGACCGGCGAGCGATCGACGAGGCCGCTTCGTCCGAGAGATCGTAGTTGTGAACTTCCCGGACGTACCGGGCGACGTCGTCGGCGTCGAATCGGAGATCGGACGTATCGAGCTCGACGATCATGTTCCTGAGGCGTGCGCGTTTCAGGAATGGAGGCGCGACCTCGGACGCCACGACGAGCCGGATGTAGGCGGGCAGCTTCTCGGCAATCGCTTCGATAAGCGTGTTGGCTTCCTCGGATTCGACTACGTTCTCGTAGTTGTCGAGTATCACCGAAGTTACGGCGAGTTCCTGGATGGCGCCGGTAATCCACTTCGCCGCTTCACGAACGTCGGGGACGGGCCCCGGAGCGGCGATTGGCCATCCGTATATTGCCGACACGAAAGACGCGACGAGCGTATCGAGCGCGGCGTCTGCCGCTTCGAGATCGACCCAGCGCGCCGAGGCGCCCTCCTGTGCCGCGAAGAACGAGAGCACCGTCGACTTTCCGTGGCCCGGTGGCGCTTGAATGAGCACCAGCGGCGCGCCGGAACTGCTTTCGATGTATGACCGGACGTATTCACGCTGGAATGCCAGCGGATGCGTGTAGACCGGCGCCGATTTCAAATCGGCGACCGTGGTCACGGCAGGGTCTTCAGCATTGACACTCATGACGCCAGGTGAGACAGGGGCAGCGGCGCGAAATCGATGCGGCGGGAGTCTACTGAATCGGGCTGGCGAGGTAAAGTAAAGCTTCCCGCCGGGCGCGCTCCGACGTTCCGAAAGCACCAATCCAATGCACCGAGGGCGTCGACCGCCACCAGGTGAGCTGGCGCTTTGCGTAGTGCCGGGTGTCGAGTTTCGTCTGCTCGACAGCCGACTCGAGTGACCGAGCGCCCGCGAGATACTCGACGACGCGCCGATACCCGTGCGCGCCGAGCGCCTTGGCATCGGGCGGCAAGCCAGAGTCGAGAAGTTGGCGGACTTCGTCGACGAGCCCGGCCTCGAACATGCGGTCGGTCCGGTCGTTGATGAGGCGATAGAGTTGGTCACGAGGCGGCGACAACGCGATTATTCGAACGCGACGGGCGACATCGGGCATGGGCGACTCGCGGGGCCGTTCCGAATGCAGTTCGGCCGAGGATCGACCCGTTGCAAGTCGCAACTCGAGTGCGCGCACCACTCGCGACCGGTCGCGTGGGGCAAGGCGGCCGGCACCAAGGGGATCCAGCCGCGCGAGGATGGCGTGCAGGCGTTCCGGGCCCCTGCGTTCTACTCGCCGGACCAATCGAGATCGGATGGACGGATCCACTTCCGGGGACTCGAAAAGTCCGTCAGTGAGCGCCTTGAGGTAGAACCCGGTACCGCCAGCGAGTATCGCCGTGCGGCCCGATCCTTCTATGTGCCGAATCGCCGAGCTCGCCGCCCTCGCCCAATCGCCCGCGGTGAAGTTTACGGTGGGATCGACGATGTCGATGAGATGGTGAGGTATTCCGCAGCGTTCGGATTCGGGCACCTTCGCGGTGGCGATCCGGATTCCCGTGTAAACCTGAACCGAATCGAGGTTGACGATCTCTCCGTCGAGCTCTCGGGCAATCGCGATTGCGAGGTCGCTCTTTCCCGACGCGGTCGGACCCACGATGGCAGGAATCGGTCGCACGCGGACTGGCCGCTCAAAGGCCCTTCGATTTCGCGATCAGGACCGGGCAGGGAGAGTGCCGGATGACGCGCTCCGCCGTGCTGCCCAAAATGACGTCGGCAAGCGTTTCTCCCCGGCGGCCCATGACGATCACGTCTATGTCGTTCTCGTCCGCGTAGTCGATGATCTCGCGACCGGGATCGCCAAACAGCGCCGCTCTGGCCGCGAGGGTTACTCCGGGGATGACTCGCTCGACCTCGGTTGCCAGTTCGTCGTGAGCGGCATCGCTGGCCTTGCGCGTCAGCGAGTCGTCTGTGTCCTCACTGGTCAACATCCCTTCCCGAACGGCATATCGCAACGGCGTCTTGCCCACGACGTGGACGACGTGCAACTCCCCGTCATTTTCGGCAGCAAGTCTGGCTGCGAATCGGACTGCGTCGGACGCGCAGTCCGAATAATCTGTCGGGGCGAGGATTCTGGTGAAGAGCGGCATGACTCGTCCTGTGTTCCAAGGGATGGCCAATGGTAACCCACGGCTCAAGTCTGTCAACCTGGTGCGCCGGACCTCGGACCTGCGATATACAGCCGAAGCCATGATGAATCCATCCCAATCCGGGGTCGAACTGGCCGAGGAGTATCTCTCCACGCAGTCCGATCGCGTAAGCGCGTGGCTCGAACGGCTGGTCCCGGCCGAGACCGTCGAACCGCCGGTTCTGCACCGGGCAATGCGCTACAGCCTGCTGGCGAGCGGAAAACGGCTGAGGCCCGCACTCTGCATCGCCGCAGGCGAGGCGTTCGGCGCACAGGAGTCCGAATTGTTGCCGGTCGCGTGTGCGCTCGAAATGATCCACACGTACTCCCTGATTCACGACGACCTGCCGTCGATGGACGACGACGACTTTCGGCGCGGGCGACCCACCTGCCACAAGACCTTCGGTGAGGCCACGGCCATTCTTGCAGGCGACGCACTGATGACGCTTGCTTTCCGAATCCTCGCTATCGAAGGAGTATCGGACGGGAGAGAAGCGAACCGGCTGCGCATCATCGCCGGCATTTCGGCCGCTGCGGGCACCCCGGGCGGCATGGTTGCGGGTCAGGTGCTGGATCTGGAGGGAGAAAAGACACCCGTCGACGCCGGTGGACTCGACAGGCTGCACGCCGCCAAGACCGGCGCTCTGCTCACCGTGTCCGTCGTGGCCGGCGCTCTATGTGGCGACGCCGACGCCGGCGTGGTCGAGCGACTGAAGCGATTCGGGGCCGGGCTCGGCCTCGCATTCCAGATCGCCGACGACATCCTCGATCTGACTGGCACCCCGGAGGAACTCGGCAAGACACCGGGAAAGGATGTCGCGTCGGGCAAGTGCACCTATCCCAGCCTCTACGGGATCGACGGATCGATCGATCGGGCGCGCGCAACCATCGGCGAAGCGCTCGAAGTCATTGAACCGCTCGGTCCGCGAGTTGACCGGCTTCGACAGTTGGCTTGCTTCGTCATCGATCGTCGGAAATAATGCCCGGAAGCGGCAATCCGGAACTACCGGAGCGGCTCCACGCGAACCCGGTATCGGATGCTGCTCACTGAAAGGCCAGAACACCACGTGACACATACTCCTCTGTTGCCCACGATCGATGATCCTTCCGATCTTCGAAAGTTGCCCACATCCAGACTCCCGCAGGTCGCTCAGGAGATCCGCGAGTTCATGATCGAGACGCTGTCGAAGATTGGCGGACATACTGCCGCCAGTCTCGGTCCGGTCGAACTTTCGCTCGCGCTTCACTACGCGTTCGACACACCGCGGGATCGTCTGATCTGGGACGTCGGCCACCAGGCCTATTCGCACAAGATTCTCACGGGACGGCGCGACAGATTCCCGACGGTCAAGCAGTACGGCGGGCTTTCCGGCTTCCTCCGGCGTGAAGAGTCTCCTTATGACGTCTTCAATGCCGGACACGCAGGCACGTCGATCTCCGCTGCGCTTGGCATGGCCATCGCGCGCGATCTCAAGGGTGACGATTTCCACGTCATTGCGGTGATCGGCGATGGCGGACTTACCGCCGGCATGGCAATGGAGGCCTTCAACCAGGCCGGGCACGACAAGCGGCGGCTGATCGTGGTCCTGAACGACAACGAGATGTCGATCGCCCCGAACGTCGGGGCCGTGAGTGGCTATCTGAACCGAATTAGAGGCGGCCAGCCCTACAACACGATCAAGGACGAGATCGAGGAATTGCTCAAGTCCATCCCGGGCGTCGGCGAGATGATGTTCAAGAGCGCGAAAATGGTGAAGGACGCAATTTCGCGCGCATTCGTTCCGGGCGTGCTGGCCGAGGAGCTTGGCTTTCGATACTACGGGCCGATCAACGGTCACGACACGGACGCGCTGCTCGAGGTATTCGAGGAAGCGAAGAACCTCGATCATCCGGTGCTCATTCACACCCTGACGAAGAAGGGCAAAGGCTACGAACCGGCCGAGCGTGATCCATACTCGTGGCACGGTACGACTCCATTCGACATTGCCAGTGGGGCGTTCATAAAGTCGAAAGCCACGGCGCCGACGTACACGCAGGTCTTTGCGGACACCACGGCGTCGATGATGGAACGGGACGAACGCATCGTGGCGATCACGGCGGCAATGCCGGACGGCACTGGGCTCAACAAGGTCTCGCCGCAGTTTCCGGACCGCGTGATCGACGTCGGCATCGCGGAGCAGCACGCCGTCACTCTGGCCGCTGGAATGGCGCTCGAGGGGATGAAGCCGATCTGCGCTATCTACTCGACTTTCCTTCAGCGGGCGTTCGACCAGGTCGTCCACGACGTGTGCCTGATGGACATTCCGGTTGCGTTTGCGGTCGACCGCGGTGGTATCGTCGGCGCGGACGGTCCCACGCACCACGGCCTGCTCGACTTCACGTACCTGCGGGCGCTGCCCAACATGATCGTGATGGCCTCGAAGGACGAGAACGAGCTCGCCCGGATGTTGAAAACGGCGGTAGAGGCGGGGCACCCGGCCGCGGTACGATTCCCGCGCGGAAACGGCCTCGGTGTACAGATCGACGAGGTGCTCGAACCTCTCGAGATCGGAAAGGGCGAGTTGCTGAGGGAAGGCCGGGATGGCGCCATCGTCGCAATCGGCCACATGGTTTCGGAGGCGGTCGAGGCCGCGGAGCGGCTTGCGGCCGAAGGCGTCGAGGTTGCTGTGATGAACGCACGGTTCGTGCGGCCCATCGACACTGAAATGGTCCTGGCTCTCGCCGACACTGCAGGCTGCCTGGTAACGGTCGAGGATCATTTCCTGGACGGAGGATTCGGAAGCGCCATCCTCGAGACGCTGGAAGCCCACGGCAGGTCCGGCGTGAAGATCGCAAGGCTTGGCGTGCCGGTTGGCGTGCACCAGCATGGTCCCCCGGAAGTCCTGCGGGCTCGGTTCGGCATCGACGCGGCTGGCATCGCTCAACGCGTGCGCGACCTGATCGCTGCCGACCGGCGACTCGGAGTGCATCGATAGCGGGTTCAGGTCGGCTGGCTGCCAAGCGCTGGTCCCAAGCCGGGAGGTTGCGACGTGCCGAAAGTGCCGGCAACCAGGGAGAGGATCGACAGACTGCTCGTCGAGCGAGCTTTAGCCGACTCGCGCGAGAAGGCGCAGGCGCTGGTGCTGGCCGGACTGGTACTCGCGGACGAGCAGCGGGTCGACAAGCCGGGTCAGACAGTGCGGCGTGATGCGACGATTCGTGTCAAGGGCGCCATCCACCCTTACGTTGGACGGGGAGGCGTCAAGCTTGCGGCGGCGCTAGACGCATTCGGCATTGATCCCGGCGGCGGTACTTTCATCGATGTCGGCGCGTCGACAGGCGGATTCACCGACTGCCTTCTGAAGCGCGGTGCGTCGCGAGTAGTGGCCGTCGACGTTGGCCACAATCAGCTCGACTACAGGATCAGGACCGATAAGCGAGTCGAGGTGCGCGAAGGAGTCAACGCGCGGCACCTCGTGCCCTCGAATTTCGAAGCGCCATTCGACGGGGCGGTCATCGACGTGTCGTTCATCTCGCTCCGGCTGATACTGCCGGCTGTGATTCCGCTGGTGCGGCCAGGGGGATTCGTGGTCGCGCTCGTGAAGCCGCAGTTCGAAGTTGGGAGGGCGGACGTCGGAAGAGGCGGCATCGTCCGCGACGACGCAAAGCGGATCGCTACGTTGCGTGACATCGAGGCCTTTGCCATTGAACTTGGCGCAAGCTCGATCGGTACGATCGAGTCGCCGATCGCCGGGGCGGACGGAAATCGGGAGTTCCTGCTGGCGCTGAAGGTTCCCGCCGCGCCGCAGCTACTGGCCGGATGAGGCGCCCGGGTCGCGACGGGTCTCCGAGTACTTCACCATGGTCAGAGCGTTGCCGCACCCGCTGTATTCGACTTCGTCCATGATGCTCCGAATCAGGAGCAGGCCGCGCCCGCTCGGGCGCAACAGGTTCTCGGGAGCGCAAGGGTCGGGAACGTCTTTCTCGCTGAATCCGGGACCTTCGTCGGCAATTGTGAACCGGGCCAGCTCTGCTGAAATCTCAGCCTCGATCGTGACCAGTTTCTCGGCGTCGTAGCCGTTGCCGTGCTTGATTGCGTTAACGATGGCTTCGTCGAGTGCGACGACGACATCGATCGACTCGGGCCGGATGATGCCGAACTGCACGAGCCGCTCGGTCAGGTGATTGAGCACCCCGTCGAGGAACTCGACCCTGCTCGGAATGACGAATCGGACCGTCTCGGCAAGATAGGGAAGGATCTTGAGCGTGTCGCCGTGCGATTGCTGCAGCGCGAGCACCCTCTCGATCGCTTCGTCAATGGATTCTTCGGTGAAAGGACACTCGAGCGTGTCGACGCGGACCGGGCCGAGCGCGCCGCGCAGATCGGCCGGCTTTCCGTTAGTCGTGATGACGAGCGGAATCGGCTGACGCTGGGCGTGGATGCTGCGAAGCATTGCCCGATCGCGAGTGGATGCGTTCGGCAGGTCGGCTACTACCAAGTCGACGACTCCTGCGTCGATCCAGCGCACGGCCTCGTCGGTCGAATCTACGGGCGTGACAGTATGTCCACGCCTGGCGAACGCCGTAGAGAGGTTCTCGCGCAGTCCGGCGTCAGTCTCGACGACGATCACTCGCATCCGCTCACTGGACCCCGCGGCCGGCTGCTCGGGCGGCTGTGCTCCCATCTCCTGCAGCTTACACGACCGTTTTAATTCGAAACAAGCACGGGGTGCTAGAATCGCATCGCTCAATGGCACGAATCGAGGGCAAGGCGCATCCGTCAGGAAGCCGTCGCACGCGGGCGGCGACAGTTTCGGTCGTGGTCGCCGTCACCCTCGTGATGGTGAAAGTAGCTGCTGGAGTCTGGACCAACTCGCTCAGCGTCTTCGCCTCCGCGGTAGATTCCACGACCGACATCTTCGCCTCAGCGGTAAACCTGGTGGCGGTTCGTGCGGCCTCGATGCCGGCCGATCACGAACACGTTTACGGGCACGGAAAGGCCGAGGGACTCGCCGGGCTATTCCAGGCCCTCGTGATCGGGGCGTCCGGATCATACCTGGCCTACGAGTCGACGCACCGTCTCGTGACGCCGGAGCCGATCATGGCCGAGGCCACCGGAATCGTAGTGATGGCCCTGTCGATCGTTGCAAGCGTGTGCCTAGTTCGCTATCTGCGTCGCGTCGCGCGGGAGACGGGATCTATCGCGCTGGAGGCCGACAGTCTGCACTACGCTACGGATGTACTGTCGAACGCAGGAGTGCTCGTGCTCCTGGCGGTCGTCGCGGTTACAGGGATGCCGATACTGGATCCCATTGTCTCGCTCCTCATCTCGGCATATATCGTATGGTCGGCGATTCGCGTGCTGCGGACGTCGATCGATCACCTGATGGATCGTGCACTGCCGGATGAGGTACTCGAAACCGTGGCGCGAACGGCGATGTGCAGCGAGCACGTGCGCGGAGTTCATGACATCCGGTCGCGTGTGGCGGGAACGCAGTCATTTATCGAAATGCACCTCGAGATGGACGGCGGGATGACTCTTCGCGACAGCCACGATGCGGCCGTCGCAGTTCTTCGAGCCGTCGAGGCAGGCGTGCCGAACGCCAAGGTGTTCGTTCACGTGGACCCGGTGGAGGGGGAAGATGCGCTGCAGGCCGGCCCGGGAATGCCGGACGGATGAATGGAATCGGAACCCTGGTTCAGATCCACTTCAGCCGTCCGATCCATCCCGACTGCGTCATATCCTGATCTTCGCGGTCCGGCTACTCAGTACTCGATCAGCTTTAGCGCCTTGTCGTAGACGTCCTCGACCTGAGGCAATACCGCGCGCTCGAGGATTCGCGAAAAGGGAATCGGAGCGTAAGCGGCTCCGACGCGCCCGATAGGCGCATCCAGATATTCGAAGCACTCCTCGGATATCCGGGCCGCGATCTCGCCGCCAACGCCGCCGATCGTCGTGTCCTCGTGGACGATGAGGACGCGGTTGGTCTTCTGCACCGATTGAGCGACCGCCGCCATGTCGAAGGGCACTATCGAGCGAAGATCGATTACCTCGACCTCGACTCCGTGCTCCTCCTTCAGCTGATTGGCGGCGCGAAGCGACCAGTGAACGGTCGTGCCATAGGTAACGATCGTGAGGTCGGTGCCGGGGCGCCGGATCCTGGCCTTGCCGAACGGGATGCGGTAATCCGGGCCAGGGTCGGAAGCCTTCGCGAAGATCTGGTTGTAGAGGTACTTCGGCTCGAGAAAAATCGTGATGCCACGGCTGCGGAATGCCTGCCGCAGCAAGCCGGCTGCGTCGTCGGCGAACGCCGGCATCACGACTCGCAGCCCCGGCAGCGTCTGGAAGAACGCTTCCAGAGTCTGCGAATGGTAGAGCCCGCCGCCTATGTACCCGCCGCAAGAGAGCCGGATCACCAGGTTTGGACAGAACTGTCCGTTCGAGCGGTAATAATCGTGCGACGTATCGACGATCTGCTCTGCCGCCGGCCAGTAATAGTCGGCGAACTGGGCGCCCTCGATGCAGACCCACAAGTCGTCGCGATACCGCGACATGCCGTTCGCCGTGCCGCTGATGAAGTCCTCGGCGATCGGTGCGTTGAACACCCGGCTGTCGCCGAACTCCTGCACCATTCCCTTCGTGACGTTGAACACGCCGCCCTTCTCGAACGACGCAACGTCCTGGCCCCAGATGTAGGTGTGCGGATTGCGCCGGAATTCGCCGATCAGCGTGTGGTTGATCGCTTCGCGGAGGGTGACGATCTCTCCACCGGGCCGCTCGACCAATTCCGACTCCTCGACGTCGGCCTGCTCCGGTACGACGAACATCGTTGCCGTCTCGGGATCAGGATCCGGAGCGGCCTCGCCGCGATTGGCAGCGTCGTCGACCAGCGCCGTGTTCTCCGCCTCGATCGCATCGAGCTCTCCGGCCGAAATGCCGTGTTCGAGCATGTAGTTACGGAGACGAGGGAACGGGTCCATCGTCTCGCACTCAGCGATTTCTTCGGGTGTGCGGTACAACTCGTGCCGATCCGAGTTCGAGTGCGCGTAAATCCGCCGGCAGAGCGCGTGAACGAGCACGGGGCCCGCGCCGGAATGAACGTAGGCGAGTGCCTCCTGCATTGCACGGTGCGAGTCGAACGGATTCGTGCCGTCACAGTTGACGATCAGCAGGTTTTTCAGCCCGCGATAGTTCTCCGAGACGATGGGATTTGCGGACTGGACGCTGACGGGCACCGAGATGCCGTAGCCGTTGTTCTGGACGACGAAGATGACCGGAAGCTTCTCCCTTGTGGCGCCGTTGAGAGCCTCGTAGACGTAGCCTTCCGACGTCGACGACTCACCCTGGCTCGAAAAGGCAATGCGGTCCTCTCCGTAGGTCTTAGCTGCCCGAGCGATACCCACGGCGTGCAACGTGTGGTTTCCAGTCGCCGACGAGACGTTCCAGATTCCGATCGGCAGCTTCGCGAAGTGATTCGACATGTGGCGGCCGCCAGATGCTGGGTCGTCCGCCTTGGAGAGTCCGTTCAAAATGAGTTCGTATGGCGTGATTCCAGCCGCAAGGCAGGTGAGCATGTCGCGGTAGTAGGGAAAGAGCCAATCCCTGCCTTGCCGGAACGCCATGCCGAGCGCGACCTGAATGCCGTCGTGGCCGGCGTGTGACGCGTGATAGGACCAGCCTTTCGCCTGGCGGAGATACTTTCGGGCGCGGTCGTCGACGAGGCGAGCCTGGTGAATCAGGCGGTACCACGACTTCTGGGTTTCAATGTCTACTTTGACTCCGGCGTCGTTCAGTGGTTTGAACTGGATACTTGCTACCGTCTCTGTACTCATTGATCACTTCTCTTTCGGAGTTATTGGCCGCAGTACAATATCAGGGCAAACGCCTCGATTCAAACTGGGTCATGTCGGCCCATGAAGCAACTCTTGGGTCCTTTCTTTCGATCATGGGGCGCCGCTCGGGTCGTTCAATCGCCTGACGGTCATACATCGACGAAGGAGAGTCTCATCATGTTGAAAGTTGTACGGACGGTGTTGGGAACGGTTCTGGCTACCGTTGTCGCGATTACGGGCGCAAGCGCCGCTGGAAAGAAGGCGGTCACCGGCTCGGTGCCGGGTGAAGAAGACTTTCGCAGTGCGACCGGTTACACGGTTGTACTGATGGAGCATTGCAAGGCCGTCAATCGGCTCGCGCGGGGCAAAGGGGCGTTCAACGTGGAACTGGCGCGTGAACACGCCGCTGAGATCACCCGCAGCGCCGCGTCGGCGTCACGTCACGTAAAGGACTACCTTGCCTCGCTGGGCCAGGACCAGAAGGTGCTCGTGACGGCACAGTCGGGGGCCCAACAGGCGGGAGAAACCGCGGTTGTGCAGCTGGCGGGAAAACTGGACAGCGTTCTTCAGCAGGCTTCGCCCGATCGCGCAGCGGTTTCGAACACGGTTACGGAGCTCTATCTGGCCGCCAAGGACCTGCTTGTCTCTCACAAGGCGGCCGGTAAGACGCTTGGGATCGCGGCTGCTACTCCGCCGCGAAAGGCGGCTCCCCGGAAGCCCAGGGCGCCAAAGGCGCCGAAGGCAGCCAACGCGCCCGAAACGACTGCTGCAGTCTCGAAATAGCGGGAAGACAGGGTCGCAGAGAAGAGATCCCGGACGAAGTTCTTCGTCCGGGATCCGGCGTCAGTACACCTTGTGCACAAGTAACGGGTAAGAGGCCTGAAGCGGTCTATGGGAGGGCGTCGCCGCGCATTCGTCCGGTCAGATTCTCTTCGCGCTCGTCGAACGCCCGCCGGGCAGCTTCGGGCGCATTCGGCTTGATGCTGACGGGGCGCGCGGGAATGCCGGTCGCTATGTTGAAGTCCGGAATCGCCTTCGTCACGACTCCAAAGCTGCCCACCATCGCGTCGTCACCAACGCTGGTCCCCGATAGGACGGTCGCGTGATATGTGATTCTGGCGCGATGGCCGATCGTCGTGCTGTCGGTGCGGACACTGTCGATTTCGACAATGTCGTGCGAGTGCGAATATATGTTCGCGTAGTCCGAGATCGACACGTCATCCCCGATCGTTACCTTCCCGCGGTCGTCGATCAGCACGTTCTTGTGGACGACCACATTGTCCCCGAACGTCAGGTTGTAACCGAATGACCACTCCACGAAATGCCAGGATTTGAAGTTGGCGCCGACCTTCTCGAAGATGTACGGCGCCAGAACGCGGCGGAAGCGATGCCCGAGTCCCGCGTGCAATCCGGCCGGAGACCGGTCGAACATCTGCCACAGCCACGTCAGCGGTTTTCGCGGGTAGTAGCGCACCGGATCGCAGTTGGCGTAGTACTCGGGCTCGAGGGTCGTATTCCGGGGATCGAGGCACGCGAGCATCGATTGCGCGGCAAGCGAGAGGCTTGCGTCGTTGATCCGCTCGAAGTCGCCCGGCGTACCGAAGTAAAGATCGTGAAGCGTCGCCCGCACGAGCTCGTTCCGGTCGACAGCGTCGCTATTGAGCCGCTCTTCCAGTTCGAGCAGGAATCTATCGAAGACCACCTCGGCTTCCGGAAGCGGCCTGAGCTGGCGAAACGGCATCGGAACGTACTTCGGCATCGGCTGATCGCTCCCGCAAAGTGAAATTCGACCTGAGGTAATAGCCCCGTTGTCAGCGGGCGTCAACCCGCGGCGCCGGAACGGTTCGAATGGCTGTGCTACGATCCGCCTCGATGCGAGCGCCGAGGATTCGGTTGGTTCTTGCCGGCGTCGCGGCGTCGCTCGCCGTCATTGCATTGGCCTGGTGGATGACGAGGCCGCGACCGAGCGTCGACATGGCCGGATTCGCTCCCGAGTCGGCTGCTTTGTACGTCGAGCTCAACAGCCTGCCCGACCTCGCGGAGGGACTCACCGAATCGGACGCGTGGGCCAGGCTCGCCGCACCGCTCGGCCTATCGAGTCAACTCGACTACGCCGGACCGGTGGCTGAGATGCTCGGCCGGTTCGAGCTGGGGTCAGACGACGCTGCCGTGCTCGGCCGTTCCCAGTTTGCCATCGTCGTGACGAGCATTTCAGCCGGCGCCGATGAAGAAGGCGACGCGGGCGCACTGGTGGTACGGCCTCGATTCGCGCTCGTGGTGAAAACGCACTCCGGTGCGTCGGCCGCAGAACGCATAGCGGCGGATCGCCTCCCTCAACTGGCTCGAAAGGCCTACGGCCCGGACGTTCCGATCGCGGAAGTGCCGGGACCGGGCGACCGGATGACATTCGCGCAGGGACCGGCGGCTGCGCGCCGAATGGTCTGGGCCACGAAGGAAGATGTCGTGATCCTGGGTAACGACGTCGACTCTGTCAGGGCCGTTCTGGACGCGAGCGCAACTCGCATCCCTTCGCTTGCGGGCTCGTTTCATCTCGAGAAGGCTCGGAAGCTGGTCGAGGCGTCGAACTCGCTCGTGTTCGCGTATGCATCCGCCGCGACCGGCGGAGATCTCGTGGCTTCGTCGCTTGGCGGCGTGACGCCGGAGGAGGCGCCGGCGGCTGGCTCGAGTGCCACCTCCGATGCGCCTCCGCCACCTCTTGGAGGGCTCTTGTCAGGTATCGCGAAGGGCGCGGCTGTGGGCGTGGGTTACTCGGGGCGATTCGAGAACGGCCGCTTCGTCGAACGGACGGCGACGCTGCTGTCGCCGCGCATGGCCGAGGCGATGACGGCCACGGTCGTGCCGGCGGAGGGCGAGCCGACGTCGCTCCCATTGATTCCGGCAGGCATCGAGGAAGTCAACGTAGTCCGTGTCGCGCGACCGGGCGAAACCGTCGAGTCACTCCTCAATTCGCTGTCCGGCAGTGTGGACGTAGCGGTCAGCGCAACGCTGACGCAGATGGCCATCGGATCGCGCAGGGAATTTGGCGCGCAAGCGACGGACCTGGTGTCGCCGATGATTGGCAACGAAGTGGCATTTCTCGATTTCGGCAACGGCGACCCGTTTGCGGTTGCATTCGAAGTCGTCGACAGGGAAGGAGCACTGCCGGTGGTGGCGCGCTATCTGTCCGACGGAGGAAACCGCTCGACGAGCGAATTGTACGGAGGATTCGAGATCCTCAAGTCGACCAATGACGACGGCCGCTGCTTCGCATTCCTTGGGCGGTACGGAGTTTACGGAACGCGCGATCAACTCGTGAAAATGATCGACGCGCGCGCGGCGGGCGCACGCGAGAATTCCGATCTCGCAAGAGTATTGGCAGGTCCGCCGCCCGCAATCGTCGGAACCGAAAGGCGCGACGATCGCGACGCTCCCGAACTGCTTCTTGCCATTTCCGTTGCATTTCGCACGTCGGATGGCGCCGTCGACACGCTCGAGCGAGATGACGTGAAGACCGCAAGGAATGCACTTTCGCCCGCGACGAGCCGATGGGAACTTCGCGACCAGGCGCTAGTCGTCGAGTCGCGTTCCGCCGTTGGAAATCTCTCGTTCCTTACTTCCTTTCTTGCGGAGCCCTCCGAAAAGAAGTCCTAGCCGTTCCAGTCTCCCGCCAGAGGCGAACCGGCCCCGGCGCCGAATCCAAATACGACATCCGCCGGTCCTGAAGCGTTCGTGTTCGAGAGGAACCAGGAGCCGCTCCCCGGATCGTAAATGCCGGGAGTATCGATGCCGTCGGCATTCCAGTCTCCAGCCAGTGCCGTGTAACCGCCCGGCCCGAACGTGAACGTGAAGTCAGCGGGACCATTGGTGAGGTTGTTTCGCAGGAACCACGTGCCGGTCAACACATCGTAGAAGCCGACCGAATCGCTTCCATTGCCGTCCCAGTCGCCGGCCACAGGGAAAATCCCGCCTCCACCTGCTCCGAACGTGAATCCGTGATCCGATGGCCCAGCGGCGTTCGTGTTCTTGAGGAAGTAAACGCCCGTCGACGGATTGAAGATGCCGATCGTGTCGATTCCATCGCCATTCCAATCGCCGGCAATCGGCAGGTAGATCGACGGCGAACCGAACGAGAAGACGATGTTCGCCGGCCCGTTGGTGCTTGAATTGCGAAGGAAGAACGCACCTGTGGCCGGATTGTAGAGCCCCGGTGTGTCCGTGCCGTTTCCGTCCCAGTCGCCCGCCAGCGGAATCCAACTGGCGTCCGACGGGCCGTACGAGAGCGTGATATCGGCCGGACCCGGCGACTGCGAATTACGGAGGAACCACGCCGGCGGCGCAGCACCCTGAAAGACGATGCCCGGCGTATCTCCCGGCTCGGCAATTCGCGTGATGAAAACATCGTCAACGCCCGCATTTCCGGGCTGTGCCGCGCCAACGACTGGAAAATTCAAGGATGTCGAATAGCCCGCAACGTACGCGGTTCTGGCGGCATCGATTGCGACGGCCTGCGCAATATCTATTCGGTCGCCACCGAGGTACGTCGAATAGATCAACTGCCGGCCTGTCGCCCCGATTCGAGCTACGAACCCATCGTTGAGACCATTGCCGCCGTTGTTCGGCTGAGATGGCGACACGACTCGAAAATCGGTCGACCGCGTCTGACCGACGATCACCGCGCTTCCGGTACTGTCGACTGCAATGGCACGCCCGCGGTCCTCCAGGTCGCCGCCCAGGTAGGACGAGTAGACTCGCGACGTTCCAGCTGCGTTCACCTTGGTTACGAATGCGTCGAAACCGTTGTCGAGCGCAGGCTGGAACGCATTGATGGACGGAAAATTCGTCGACTTGGTGTAGCCGGTGATGTACGCGTTTCCGGCGGCATCCACTGCAATTCCAGTCCCGGCATCTTCCAGGGTGCCGCCCAGTGGCGACGAGTAGACGATCGATGCAAAGCCGGCCGCGATCATTGTGACGAATGCGTCCGTTCCACCACCGGCGGTCTGGAAACCGCCAACAACCGGAAATCCGATATTCTGCGTCCGCCCCGTCATGAACACGTTGCCGGCCGCGTCGACCGCGATGTCGTCCACGAGATCGCTTCCCGCGCCGCCGATGAACGACGAGTTGAGCAGAACTCCGGCCGGGCTCACACGGCCGAAGATGCCATCGGTGCTACCGCCACCGTAAGCGCCCTGCAGTGGCAGGACGAGCGGATACGTCGTGTCCGATGCAGTGCTGCCGCCAAAACTGACGTTGCCCAATGCGTCGACGCCAATCGCCTCGATCGTCTCGGTCGTAAATCCGCCGCAGTAACTCGATGTGACCAGAACCGAACCCGAGGCGGACAGTCGTGCGACGAAACCATCGATTCCGCCGCCGGGCAATGCCTGAAACGGTGAACTGACCGGAAAATTCGACGAACTCGTGTCACCTCCGATGACGACCTCCCCAGCCGCCGTCACGTCCATAGCCAGAGCTTCGTCGAAACCGTTACCACCGAGAAAGGTCGAGTAGAGTATCGTGGCGCCCGTCGGGTCAAACTTGGTAACGAACGCGTCGTAATCGCCTGCGCGAGTTGCCTGCACGCCGCCAAGAACGGGGAAGTCAGGCGAAAACGTCCGTCCCGCCACAAAGGTGTTACCCCCCGCATCGAGACCGACCCCCAGCGCCCGATCGTTGTTCGATCCGCCTAGATAGGAGGAATATACGAGCTTCGGATCGATGACGAGCTCGTGCGTCCGGTCGTACTCGCCGATCGAGAAACCGAAGCCGCGGTCGCCTCGAAGAACATAAGCGCTCGGGACCACGATTCGCCTGCCGTCGACTACCTGGTAGGTCATCGGCCGCCGATGCACGACGTCGCCCGTAGGAGTATTCAGGACGAGGTCGCCTTCGGGCGAGATGCGCATTCGCCTGGCCCCGTCGATGCGTACTTCAACTCTTGCCGGATCGGCCCCGGGAGACACGATCAGGTCGTACTCGATCCCGCCAGTCACGGAGTAGTACAAGACGTCGATGCCCGGATAAACACCCTCTGCTCGCACGGCGGCGAAACGCTCGACCTCCGTGACCCACGTGGATTTGTCAGTGCCCTGGAAATAATGTGCTCGTCCCGGAAGCAGCCCTTCGCCCACAAGCGGCGCGTTATCTCGGCCGCCGGCAAAGTCGGTTCGCAGGATCGTCCGGTCGGGACCGGAGCCAAGGGTCAGGACACTCCCGGATGCGGTGAGGAACAACGCGGCATTCGCATTGCGCGCTACGAACCTCGAGCGCGCGTCCATCTGACCGTCGTTGCGTTCGAACGCGAAGGCCGGGTCGCGTTCGGAACGGCCCAAAGAAGCGCCGTTCGCTCGAGTAGGAGTCCCGGTCTCTGGACCGGAAGCGCCCACGAACCCAAGCGGCAGCGCGCAAAGCGAACCAGCCGACAACAGAACGAACAGGCGCCGGAAGAAATCGAGGGCGTGACGAGTTGACATTGGGGGATCCTCCGCGGTCAGTTTGGAATACGACGATATCCGGGGACCGGCCCTGTTGTCTAATGCAAGGAAGTCAAGAATTCTTTTTTGTATTGGACTGCCGCGGCCTGAAAGGAACTACAAAAGCAATTCGGCGCCGGGTTAACTTGAACGCCGGCGCCGATGGATATCGGGGAGAAGCGGTTTGCGGGGAACCCTCCTCCCTTGAGCCGGGTACGCCACGTCAAGCGGGGCAGATCCGGTTCGAACTCTTCGCCGCGCCGTAGAGCAAAGTGCGTGCCGTAACGCCGAGCTCGGCCGATAGGGCGCTAAGCGCTTGTACGTCAGTCACTTCGGCCGTGGATATCCGGCCGCATCGGCGTGCGAAGACTGGGGCTTTTTGGGCTGAAGGTGCCCAAGGCGCCACATACGGGACTCTCGGGCGGCCGTCCTTGCCAGCCAAGTCAGTCCGCAAACCGGCACCAGGCTACGGACTCGCGATTTCGGAGACCGGCAGGCTGGAAGGGCTCTCGTTCCCGTACCGATCCACCGCCGTTATCCGGTACGCATAGCGCTGACCGATACGCGCGCGATCGTCTCGAAAAGTCGTCCGGTTCACGGGCTTGTCCGTCAGTTTCGTCCACAAGGACGCGTCGGCCGGCTCGCCATCGGTCCGGTAAACGAAATACCCAACGACATCGGCTTCAATGTTCGTCGGCCAGAAAAGGCTGACCACGCCCCCCGCCGACGCGACAGTCACGTTCGAGGGCGCCAGCGGCGGGAAGGTATCGCGCGGAGTGACCGTCAGCCGATCGCTGTCGCTCGACTCGACCGAGGCATCGGGAGCTTGCGATACGCTCCGGACCACGTATACGTAGGGCGTCAGGTAATTGAAGCGGCGATCCACGAACCGGGCGCCGGTGATGAGTTGATCGTTGATTGGCCGCCCAAGCCGCTCCGAGTTCGGCTTTGCCCGGTACACGTTGTACCCGACCACCTGCGCAGGAACGGTGCCATCGACGTTCTCATTCGGTGGAGTCCAGGTAAGCGCCACTTCGTCTTGTGCCTGTGTGACGGCCAGGCCAGTCGGCGGCCGTGCGATTCCGGGCACCGGTTCGATGGACACGATGTTCGACAGCAATTGAGGACGGCCGCGACCGTCGATGTAACGGGCCGCGTACTGGAATCTGGTGTTCGAGAGCAACGACGACTGCTTCGGATCGAGTGGGTCGTCGAAGCTGATCGAGTCGCCTGCCGAGAGCCGGGATTTCAACTCCTCGTAACCAATGAATCCGATGAGATCGGCAGCCTGTTCGAATTCGGCTGGAAACGCCACTGGAGTAGCGTCGCGCGACTGCCGCAGCCGGTATATGTCCGCGCGACGCACCGACGTGGCCACGTCTTCGCGCAGGTCAAGTCTGGGTGCGAGCCACGAAACTCGAATCGTGCTTCCAACCTGCAGGGCAATCACCTGGTTCGGACGAACCGGCGACCGCCCGATCGGCGGCTGAGGCGCTCCGACCTTGCCGCAAGCACCGGCCGCAAGACAAAGACCGAGGAAAGCGACGATGTGCAGGAAATGGCCGCGCATGGGATCCAGCCCGGTCACCTAGAGGATGTATCGGCTCAAGTCGTGATCCTTCACGATGCCGGCAAGCTGCTGCTCCACGTAGGCGCGGTCGACTACGACGTCTTTGTCGGGCAGGTCCGGGCCTTCGAACGATACTTCCTCGAGCAGGGTCTCCATAATCGTGTGGAGTCGTCTGGCGCCGATGTCTTCGGTGTTCTCGTTGACGGCGAAAGCGAACGACGCGATCGCGTCGACAGCGTCTGTCAGCACGTCGAGCTTTATCCCCTCGGTCTCGAGCAACGCCACGTATTGCCTGACGAGCGAGTTCTTGGGCTCAACGAGGATCCGTTTGAAGTCTTCGACAGTCAGCGGGTTCAGCTCGACACGAATTGGGAATCGGCCCTGGAGCTCAGGAATGAGATCGGAGGGCTTCGCGACGTGAAAGGCTCCTGCTGCGATGAAGAGAATGTGGTCCGTCCTGATCATCCCGTAACGCGTGTTGACCGTCGTGCCTTCGACAATGGGCAGAATATCGCGCTGGACGCCTTCGCGGGAGACGTCGGGGCCGTGTCCGGACTCGCGCCCGGCTATCTTGTCCAATTCGTCCAGGAAGATGATGCCGTTAGCCTCGGCACGGCCGATCGCAACCCGAGCCACCTGGTCCATGTCGATCAACTTGTTCTCTTCTTCTGCGACCAGGTAGTCGAGCGCCTCGTCGACGGGCATACCGCGCCGGCGGGGCTTCTGGTTGAACAGGTTGGGAAACATGTCCTTGAGGTTGATGTCCATCTCTTCGACGCCCTGCGGCGTGAAGATCTCGAAATGGCCGGGGTTCGCGCGCTCCTGTACATCGATCTCGACTACGCGACTGTCCAGCCGTCCCTCGCGCAACTGCTGACGCAGCTTCTCGCGAGTACGCTGGAATTGCTCGAGAGTCGTCGCCTCGTCCTGCTCGCCCTCGGCGACCTGCTTCGAAGGCGGCAGGAGCAAGTCGAGAAGCCTCTCCTCGGCATTGAGCTCGGCTTTGTCGGCTATTTCGGCGATGCGTTCCTCACGCACGAGGTCGATGGCGATCTCGACCAGGTCGCGGATCATCGACTCGACGTCGCGGCCGACGTAGCCGACTTCGGTGAACTTCGAAGCTTCGACTTTCAGGAACGGAGAGCTCGACAATCGGGCCAGCCGACGCGCGATCTCGGTTTTTCCGACTCCGGTCGACCCGATCATGATGATGTTCTTCGGCATCACGTCCTGGGCCAGATCGGCGGGCAGTTTCTGCCGGCGGACGCGATTGCGCAGCGCCACCGCAACGGCGCGCTTGGCCGCCGCCTGTCCAACCACGTGTCGATCCAGTTCGGCGACGATCTGACGGGGCGTGAGGTCGTCGAGCCTGACCGGAGCCTCCTTGTCGACCTCGCCGGCGAGATAAATGACCATCAGAGCTCTTCCACCACTACGTTCTGGTTCGTGTAAATGCAGACCTCGCCAGCGATGCTCAATGCTTCCTCCGCGACCTGGCGCGCGGAGAGTTGCGTGTGGCGGACCAGAGCACGGGCAGCCGACAACGCGTATGGCCCGCCAGAGCCAATCGCCACGATCCCGTCGTCAGGTTCGATGACGTCGCCGTTTCCGGAAAGGACGAGCGAGGTCTTGTCGTCGGCGACGATCAGCAATGCTTCGAGGTTGCGGAGGTATTTGTCCGTCCGCCACTCCTTGCTCATCTCGACTGCCGCTCGCTGGAGTTGTCCGTGGTATTGCTCGAGCTTTGACTCGAAGCGGGAAAACAGGGCAAACGCGTCGGCAGTGGACCCGGCGAACCCGGCGATGATTCGGTCGTTGTAGAGGCGCCGCACCTTGCGAGCTCCCGACTTCATTACCGTGTCACCGAGTGTGACCTGTCCATCGCCAGCCACGGCAACCTTCCCATCCCGCCGGACCGCTATCACCGTTGTACTGCGCCATCGGCCGGCGTTCGAATGATCGGTTGGCATCGCGGGCGGATCATAGCCCCCGATTTTCGGGAGTGTCAAACCCGCCGTCCCTGGCAAATCCGGGGTGATCGCGAGCGTTTCCAGGACTGGAAACCTGAAGCCACACTCGGCGCGTCACTGCCGGCAGCCTGGTGCGGCTTCAGCGTCCGGCCGGGCCATGCTTGGCGGGCCAGTGACGCTGCGGTTACACTCCGTCGAGACGTCCGGGCGGTCAGGACGGCAATTCCACCGGTGGAGGCAGTGCGGCGAATGAGAACGTGCCCCGCGTGTGGCCGGCAGTTTCCGGCTGACGTAGAGTTCTGTGAGGCAGACGGAGAGCCGCTCTCGCCGATGACGGGCGCAGCGGTAAGTCCCGAAGGCGCCGCCGCCGAACCCGAGACAGTCGTTCGACCCCGGCGGGCCCAGCCGATTCCGTCCGATCCAGGTATCGAGGCGCCGCGATTCACGAAGGTGCGGGTGGACATTCCCGAGTCGAAGCGGACGTCGGGTCAACTCAACGTGCCCGAGCCGATCGTGGTTCCGACTGGGACGCCGGACCGGGTGTATCGCGAGCGCGCACTCTGGCCCATTTTCACGGCGCTCGGAGTCGTCGTCGTAGTGGCCTCGGCGCTGTTCATTTATGTCTGGATGTCGCAGCAGTCCGATTTCGAGGCGGAGGTCAGCACTCAGATTTCGCAGGCTCGAGTAACCGTGGCAGATGCCAAGGCTCGGCTCGAGTCTCTTTCGGCGGATAGCCCGCTGCGCGGCAAGTTACTGCAGCTGCAGAATTGGGACCGCGAACTGCAGGACCTCGAACTCGGTCGCGACCGAACCCGCGAGATGGCGCAGAGGGCTCGTGAAATTGGAGACGCTGCCCGCCGAGTCGGCGAGGAAGCGCGAGCCGCGGGGGCCATGTTGCCTGCGGCGCCACCGCCCGTTGCGCCCGCGGCGCCATCCAACTCGAACGCATCATTGCCGGATTCGCCTGCCTCCCCGACGATGGACCCTGCTTCGCCGACGGCGGCCCCCGCCGCACCTGCATCCAGCGGGACCGGCACCGACCCCGCAAAGCCGCCTGAAGGTGGAACAGCACCTGGACAGCCGCCACCGGTCAAACCTCCGGCGCCGAAGCAGGCGGACCCATCTGCGCCGGCCAAGACTGACGATGCCGCTCAGCCGAAGCCGGACAAGTCCGCGGCTTCGAAGCCCCCGGCTTAGGACATCGGTGAAGTTCGGATGACGGCAAACGGTGGCGTCGTCGCGGGTGCGGTGACGCTCGACCCTGATCGCCCGATCGATCGAGCAATCGAGCGGTGCCTGTTCGGAGCGCTGCTCCTCTTCATACTAGCGGCGCCGCATTCGATTGCCGTGACACAGGGCGCTTTTGCGCTTGGCCTCGCTCTCTGGGTAGCCAGAATGATCGCCGCGCGACGATTGACGATCGTGCGCACGCCGGTGGATTGGCCCCTTGCGGTTTTTGTCATCTGGACCGGGATTTCAGTTGCCACAAGCCTGGATCCAGCGTGGAGTCTCGGACGCATGCGGGGCGTCATGCTCGTCCTGATCCTTTGGCTGTTCGCTTCGAACGTGCAGTCACGCCGCACGGCGTGGTTGCTCGCGCTCGCCCTGGTGTTGTCGGTGGCAGGGAACCTGTGGTGGACGTATCTTGAAAGGATTCAGGGCAGGGGAGTCAAGATCGCCACAATGGGTGCGAGTCCCTTGAAGAAATGGGGCGTACTGCCCGGCGACACCATTCTGGAGGTTGGTGGCAAGCCCGTCGACGACCTGGAGAGCCTGAATGCGGCGTTCGAAGGCGGCCGTGGGCGCGAGCCCATCACGGTACGGTTCACCCACGGCGAGTCCGACACAACGACTTCATATCGACGCGGCAGAGTCCGACGCGAAGGCGACGGCGTCGAGCGACTTGCCGTGACGGTCGAGCCAGGGCGGGACTTCCGAGCTAGAGCCTACTTCTCTCATTCCGCAACTTATGCCGAGACACTTCAGATTATCGCGTCCATGCTGGCCGCCTGGGTCGTCTGCAGCGCTATTCGAGACCGGAAGTGGGCGTTCTGGATGGGCCTGTTGCTCGTCGCGACCGCCGGTGCGCTAGTGCAAACGCAGACCCGGGCGCCCATCGTGGCGTTCGGAATTGCCCTGCTGTCAATGGTGTTCCTGAGAGGCGGATCGCGAAAGATCCTGCTTGGAGCCGGAATTGCAACTCTGGCCGTTCTGTTCGCCGGAGGCTGGTTCATACTAAGGGGACGTGAAGTGCAGATTCTGAGCCCGGCCGACCAGAGCACGCAGTGGCGGCTCACCGTCTGGTCCGAGGCGCTACCGATTCTCGCGGCGCATCCGCTTTTCGGAATCGGACCTGACGCCGCCAAGCATCGAGCCGGTGAATTGCAGCTTTTCGAGGGAGGGAAGTTGCCGCCCGGCCACTTCCACTCCACGCCGCTTCAGATCGCGGTCGATCGCGGCATCCCCGCGCTCCTGGCCTGGCTGACGTTCGTTGGCGTGCTCGTCGCGAGCCTCGGACGGCTTGTCCGTCGCCTGACCGTAAGAGAGAACGAGGAAGGGTCCGACTGGCGCGTCACGGCCACCGTCCTTGGCGCCTGGGGTGGATTGCTCGGGTTCTTCATCAGTTCTCTCGTGCATTTCAACTGGGGAGACAGCGAGCCAATGCAGATGGCGTGGGCGGTTGCAGGGATCGCGTTCGCGGTCGGGCACCTCGAGAAGAAGCGGGAGGCCGAAGATGCTTTACGCTGACCAGTCCCGCGCATTGAGCCGACTCGACAGGATTCGGGCAGCGGCGGCGTTCGTCTTCTCGACGCCAGCGGCGATAGTGCTCATCGCTGGATGGCCGCACGTCGGTCTGGCCGGCAGCCTTCTCGGATCTTTGCTGGCCGTCGTTACCATCGCCGCTGCCGGGTATCTTCCCCTCTACCTCGGGTTGACGGTGGAACGCAGAAAGCGGTTCAGCTGGCCTGTCAGATTCCGAATCGTCGCGGCCCCGCTGCTCGCCCTGCTTGCGCTGCCTCTCTGTACGAGCTATAGCCGATTGCTTGCGTGGCTTGGATGCCTTGCGATCGCCGCGATAGCGGTCCTGTCGGCACGACGCGCCTTGAAGCGGCACGCCGACGCAGACTCGATACCGCTCCTTCCTCTGGAACTGCTCGTCGGCGACATCGCGGTCGTGCTCATCGTGTCGTCGCAGTCGCCACGTGCCGCGACGATCGGCGCCGTCGGCCTGTCGCTCGCTGCTGTCCTGTTTCTCGTCTCCGCCGAGGGACGCGCGCGCTGGTACGGGATTGCCGTGGTAGCCCTTGCGTTCGTCTGCCTGCCGGCCCCCGACGCGTCGCTTCCCGTCTGGGTCGTCGCGGTCTCAGGCGCGATGCTGGTGGGGGCAGCGGCAGGCACCCAGCTTCTGATGGCAGAGTGCACCCGTCACCATTGCGCCAACGTCGCGGCTACGGTCGAAGAATTGACGGCGTTCGACTCGGTCACGGCCGAGCACGCTGAAGAGATGCTGGCGACCGCGACCGGGATACTGGCGAGGAGCTGGAACGCGAATCCTCCGGCCGATTCGGAAGCGGTCGGCCGCTGGTACGAAGCGAACTCGGCGTACTACCTCTACGACCTGGCGCAGTTTCACCTGGCGTACAAGCACATCCGGTTCATGCTCGATATCCTCTCGTTGTCGAAAGGTCGCGTGCTCGATTACGGCGCCGGCATCGGAGACCTATCGCTCGAGCTGGCGCGCCGGGGTCACGACATCACCTACCTTGACGTCGAGGGGCGGACGAAGGCCTTCGCCAGATGGCGGGCCGAGCGGGATTGGCTCGAAGTGGCCTTTGCAAGCGAGATCGGCGAGGCTCCTGGCCCGTTCGACACGATCGTTTCGCTCGACGTTTTCGAGCATCTCTCCGATCCGTTGCCTGTCGTCGATGCGCTCGTCGAACGGCTCGCGCCGGGTGGAAGAATGATCGTTACGGCCTACTTCGGTGCGACAAAATCCCACCCGATGCATTTCGACCACGACATCGACCTGGGCGCGTACCTTCGAGCCGCCGGGCTCGTCGACCGGAAGTCATTCGCGATGAAGCATCTTCGCAGCCAGTTCCTCGGAAAGCGCGGAGTGCTCGTCTTCGAGAAACCGGCGTGATCGCGGTTAAGTTGCGGTAAGCTGATCGCGGTCTTATGCCGGACAAGATCCTCATCGTCGACGACGAACCGCAGGTGCGGCAGTTGCTTCGCACGGCGCTCGGGAAGAGCTACGAGATCGGGGAGGCCGACAACGGGGAAGAGGCGATCCGGCTCGCCAAGACGGGGGATTTCAGGCTCGTCCTCCTGGACCTGATGATGCCCGGAACAAGCGGCCACGAGGTGTGCCTGCGGCTTCGTCGCAACCCCCTCACGTGTCACATGACTGTCGTGATGCTGACGGCCCGCGACCGCGAGGAGGATGTAGTTGACGGGCTGCAATCGGGCGCCGACGACTACATCGTAAAGCCGTTCAAGATTTCGGAACTGAAGGCCCGCATCGAAAGCCACCTGCGGAGACAGTGGCGCGAATTGCAGGCGAATCCGCTCACGGGCCTGCCTGGAAACCGGCAGATCGATCAGGTCATCCGCGCGAGCATCGTCGCGGGGGAGGCTTTCTCGGTCTGTTATGCCGACCTCAACAATTTCAAGGTGTTCAACGACACTTACGGCTTCGCCTCGGGCGACGAAATGCTCGAGTTTTCGGCGCAACTGCTGACACGGACGGTGGCCGACGCCGGCGATGTCGACAACGACTTCGTGGGCCACGTCGGCGGCGACGACTTCGTCATCGTAACCGTGCCGGATCGCGTCGAGAAAATCTGCTCCGCGATTACCGAGCGATTCGATACTGAAGTGGTGCGGTTCTACTCCGAAGAAGACCGCGCCCGCGGCGGTGTCGAGGCCGTCGACCGGCAAGGCCACAACCTCTTCGTTCCGCTGATGGGGATTTCCATCGCGGTGGTCAGCGTCAACCCGGGCGTATACGAACATCCGGCCCAGATCGGTCAGACTGCCGCCGAGATCAAGAACTTCCTGAAAAAGTCGCAGGCGGGCGCCGGCAGCAGCTTCCTCGTCGACCGCCGGGCATAGCACGCGCGCGTGGGCGAGATCCCAATGGCCAAGCGTCAGTTGACGGTCAGGATTCCGTCGCCAGGCTTCACGTCTTCGAAAGTTCTTCCGGTGAGGTTCGTCACCAGCGCTTTGAGGATCTTGTCTTCGAGCAGACCGAGCGACGGCGTCTGGATCCACTGCTGGCCGACTCCCTGACGAAGTCCTTCGAACTTCGCCGAGACTCCAACAAGGGAATTCGACGGCGTGGAGGGAGCGATCTCGACACGAATCTGAACCCGGGCGCGTGAGATGTCCTGGACGCTGGATGCGCCGATCTCGGCGAAATGGCCGAGCTGAGTCTTCGCGACGATACCGCGGGCGAAAACGACCTGTTCGGTGACGATCGTGTGTTTGCCGCCCTCTTCATCGGTCGTCTCGGACATGATCGGAATCTCGTTCTTCTCGAAAAGAGCCTTCGTCTCGGAAATGATGTCGAGGCGCGATGCGGTGACCGGATACGGGTTTTCCACGGGCTTGAGCGGCTTTTTCTTGTCCCACTCGAGTTGGGCCGATGCCCCGCTGGACATCGTAAGAACGAGCAGAGACACGATCGCGCAGAACTTGATCACGGCAAAATCCCTCACCCCACTTGATCTCCCGACTTCGACGAGCCTAACAGCGGTCTTCCGCGGTCATCAAGCGGGCCTCGATCAAGCCGGCTTGCCGCGCCGGAAACGTTCGCGGCCTGCCGTTTCCATTCGTGACGACGTGAGTGGTTGTACCTTCCGCAACGAGTTCTCGCGAGTCGGCGTCGACGATCTCGTAAGAGAAGCGCATCGTCCGCTTCGACCAGCCGTCGATCCGGGTTCGGACGATCAGTTGGTCGTCGTATCGGGACGGCCGGCGATAGCGGCATTGCGATTCCACGACCATTAGATACGCATCGTCCTCGCTCTCCATGTCTCGGTAAGAAAAGCCACATTGCCGGCAGAGGTCGGTTCGCCCGATCTCGAACCAAGTGAAGTAATTGCCGTAATAGACGACGCCCATCTTGTCCGTTTCGGCGTACCGGACCCGAAGCCGGGTTTCGAACCAGAGGTCGTCCGGGATGTTCAGGTCTCGATTCACGCGATTCGTTCCCGGCGTTGACACCGATTCCCGGCGAGGCCGAGAATCGGGCTCGCGAACGGTACACGTTCGGTGTCGAAACTGTCAAAACTGGCGCTCCCCGCTGTCATGCGCCAGGTCTTCCGCAATGCGTCGCCGGTTCCGGAGTTACCCGATGGAATGCGAACCGGACCGGCGCGAATCCGCGCGTCGCAAGCGCACCTGCGCAATGAAGAGGAAAGACTATGGCCGCAACCGTTCCGATGTCTCCGGCTCCCGACGCTTCGTCGCTCGTTTACCTGCGCGCGCTCGCCATACGCTTTCCGAATACCGCATCGGCGCTTGCCGAGATTGCACACCTTCGCGCGGTGCTTACGCTTCCGAAGGGCACGATTCACGTAGTCAGCGACGTGCACGGGGAGGATCGAAAACTCAGGCACATAATCAACAACGCTTCGGGATCGCTGCGTCATCTCGTCGAGCGTGTGTTCGGGCCACGCCTGACGGACGTGGAGAGTCTCGAGTTGCTCAACCTTATTTACTACCCACGGGAGTTGCTTGCTTTCGTCGGACCGCGACTCTCGACGGTGGAGGCCAGAAAGTCATTCGTCAGAACGAACGTCCGCCGCCTTTTCGAGCTTGTTCACGAGTTGGCGAGCCGCTACAGCGTGCGGGACATCCAGCGAGTCTTTCCCGAGGCGAGCCGGTTACTGCTAGTCGAGTTGCTGCTCGAGTCGGGAATTGGACGCCAATCGTCTTACGTCGACGCGATGCTCGACGGGTACGTGGATCAGGGTTGCGACGGCGACCTGCTTCGCACGGTTTCGCACGTGGTGCGTAACCTGCTCATCTACGAACTGATCGTTGCTGGAGATCTCGGGGACCGGGGCCCACGAATCGACCGCGTAATCGATACGATCATGCGCCAGCCTCGGGTGGCCGTAACGTGGGGTAATCACGACGTTACGTGGATGGCTGCGTGCCTCGGCCACGCGGCGTCGATAGCGACAGTATTGCGGATTTCGCTCAGGTACAACCGCACTGCGCAGTTGGAGGAAGGCTACGGCATCGCGCTCGCTCCGCTCGAGAAACTTGCACGCGAAATCTACGGCGAGGATCCGGCCGAGCGGTTCCGTTGCCGCGGCGAAGGATTGCGCGATGCGCTGACGATGTCTCGAATGCAGAAGGCTGCGGCGATTCTTCAGTTCAAGCTCGAGGGCCAGGTCGTCGCCCGCCATCCGGAATACGGAATGGACGAACGGTCTATCCTGCACCGGATCGATGCTGTGGACGGAAGCGTGGAGATCGACGGCAGGCGGTGGCCGCTTCGCGACACGCATTTTCCGACTATCGACTGGACGGATCCGTACGCATTGTCAGAAGCCGAGTCCGCGTGCCTTTCTCACCTCACCGAGGCGTTTCTGGCAAGCCCAGTCCTTTGGCAGCAGATGCGTTTCGTCTCGCAGAATGGAAGCACGTTTGCGCTTCGCGACAGCAATCTGATTTTTCACGGCTGCGTTCCGGTAGACGATGATGGCCGATTCGTCGCCATGCCGATCGCAGGCCGGCACCTGGCGGGTCGCGAGCTTTTCGAAGCCATCGATCGGGAGATCCACCAGGCGTTTCGGACTCGCGACCCGGGCGCGCTCGACATGATGTGGTTTCTGTGGACGGGTCCGGCATCGCCGCTCTTCGGAAAGGATAGGATGGCGACTTTCGAGACGTACTTCGTCGAGGACTCGTCAACGCACAAGGAGACCAAGAATCCGTACTTCAAACTAATCCACGAGCAGGATTTCTGCGATCGCATACTTCGGGACTTCGGTGCCGACCCGGATGTCGGGCTCATCGTCAACGGCCACGTGCCGGTGAAGATCGAAGCCGGTGAATCTCCGGTGAAGCAGAGCGGCCGCGCCGTGACGATCGACGGGGCGTTTTCCGAAGCATATGGCGACCGCGGCTATACGCTGGTCATCCGGGCAGGGCGGATCTTCCTTGCTCAGCATCATCACTTCGAGTCGGTTTCGGATGCGATCACATCCGGAGCCGACATTGTGCCGAGGATTGAGGAGATCCGATCCTGGGACGCAGTCAGAACCGTCGGCGACACGGAAGCCGGCGACAGGATTCGTGACGAGATCGACGTACTTGAAAGATTAGTGGATGCCTATCGGAACAACCTGTTGCGAGAGGCGGACTGACGTTACACAAGCCGGGGATGGATTTGGCCGTGCAATTGAGGCGACGGATATTCCGTGCCGCGCTCTAGGGTCGCCGGAATTTCCCGACTGGCACTGGTAGCTTGAGAACCGCTTCGGAGCGGCGGACGCTGAGCTCGACGACAGTCTTTCCACCGCGAGCCGCGTTGAGGATGAACTCGGCAAGCTCGTCCTCGGCCATCACGACTGCGTCGCCCGCCATGACAATGATGTCACCGGCCTTCAGGCCGGCCTGGTCGCCGATTGATCCGGCCTTTACGTTGCTGATGAGGATCCCGCCGTTCACTCCAAAGTGCCTGGCCAGCTGTTCCGAAAGGGGCACACCTTCCAGTCCGAGATCCACGAGGATCGTGTCGTCGAACAGGGCGTCGAACTGTGCGTCCCCCGACTCCGTTTCGCCTCGGAGCAACGCAAGCTCGGCCTCCACATCCCGAATTTCGGCTTCGAGAGTTGCCCGGGATTCGGGACTCTTCGTTCTACTGAGCTGCGAGCGAAGCATCGACAATCGGAGCTCAGCGGCGCGCACAGGCGACGGCAGGACCACCGCGGGATTTCCGGGCGCAAACGGCTGCCCTCCCAACACTGCCGCAAGAATCATTGGCTTGCCGTCGCGGATGAGCTCGACGCTCACACTCGTCCCTGCCGGCGTTGCAAGTACGGAGGTCGCGAGGTCAGCGGAAGTCCGGACCGGAACGCGGTCGAACGCGACGATGCAGTCGCTTCGCTGCAGGCCCGCGATATCGGCCGGACCCTTTGGCGAAACATTACGCACGAGCACTCCCGCATCGGGCGCCCACGAAGGCTTTTGATCGTCCGGCGTGCCTGAAAGCGAAGATCCGTCGGCACCGAGCCATCCAGCAGCGACGCTGCCGTTGGCCGATAGAACCCGCCGCGCGACTACGTCGCGAAGGAACGAGACAGTGAGAACGTGCGCCCGTCCAACGGCTGCGAATCGCGCAATTCCCACCAGTTTGCCATCCGGCGTCTCCACCGAACTGAGGTCCTTCGATGACGTCAAGGCCGCGCTCTCCACGATGGCGTGCACGCCCGCGCGCTCGAGCGCGGGCGTCAACGACGACGTCGAAGCGCGAGCCGGATTCTCGACCAGTGCCGGAAACAGCGCGACGCGCTCTACCGGCACCGAAATCTGGGACAACTTGTAGTCCGCGCTCACAAGCCGGAGTGTGGCTCCGTCGGCCAGGGGCGCAATCGGTGTGCCCGGTGCGGGCCTGACGCCGCGAAGCCCTGGAACGAACAGGAGCGCAAGGCCAGTCGGGCCGTCGAATCCCACGAACCTGGCGGGCAGGATGCTACCTGAGGCCGTCGTGATCTGAATGTCGTGCTCGGCCACTCGCGGGTCGAGGTTCACGAGTCGCGTCACGACGTGTCCGTCCTCGTCGATCAGGACGCCGGACGCCAGATTGATGGTCCGGCCCCTGCCTTGCCTCAACACGCGGACTTCCTGGCCGTTGTTCAATCCGCCGAGCTGCTGGGCGTGTGCGTTCAAATCGATCCGGTGGTTGACGGACACGATCCAGGGCTCCGGCTTGTGTTGAACCAACTGAGCACTGGCAGGCCCGGCGCTCGGTAAGAGCACCAAGGCAACGACTACGGCAATCCCGAATCTGCGGAGCAACGAAAGTTCCTGGGCCCTTCCGAACATCGATTTCCCGATCAGAAAGACACCGTCTCTGATCCGTCGCCAGCTCCGCCCAGGTCAGCCGGGACAATGGTCTCGGAACCGACGAGGAACGAGGGAACGTCGACCAGCCGTGTGCCGCGATCGTCGGTAACGAGCAGCATTGCGTCATCAGACCCGGCCGGCTGGTAAGCGCGACGCCCTCTGACGACTGCACGGCCCGTGTGTCCCTCACGTGCAATGGTAACGACAGGAGAGGAGGCATTCGAGTCGGAGTCCACGAAGCCACTCGAATCGGCATCCGCCGGCCTTGCCGCGGACGCGGGTTCCGCGGCCGGACGATTCGTAGCAACGACAGCCGTTGATCCTGCCTCAGGCTGTGTACTGGTAGCGTAGCGCGAAACGAAGAGCGTGACGGAGCACACCAGCAGGAAAGCGGCAGCAGCCGCAAGTCGGGCCTGAGGCCGGAGCGACCAGGGCATCGCGACGCGCGACGGGGTCGAGGACTTTGCCGCTCTAAGTCGCCGATTGAGCTCCTGATCGAAATCCGCGGGTGCCGTTACTCGCGCCGGCTCGCGCAGCAGCACGCGCAGTGCAATCAATTCGGCACCGAACCTGGAACACGCGGCGCAGTTGGCCACGTGTCGCGCGGCATCGCTCGGCAACCGGTCAAGGTCGCCTATGTCATCGATCAGCAACTGACACTCTGAACAGTTCATAGACACCACTTCGGTCCCTCAGTCTCGCGCCGGCGCTTCAGCCATGAATTTCTCTAGCTTCTCGCGCAGCAGGTTTCGCGCCCGATTGATGCGCGACTTCACGGTTCCTTCTGACAGGTCGAGGATCTCTGCAATCTGCTCGTAGCTGTGATCCTCGATGTCCCGAAGAACGAGCGCGGTGCGGTACTTTTCGGGCAGAGTGGCAATGGCCTTCTTCACGGCGTGACGACGCTCGTCCTCGAGAAGCGCATCCTCGGCCAGCTGCCTGTTGTCCGGAGGATCATGTTCGATGCTCTCCCCGTCGTCGGACTGAAAAATGCTGAAGAACGAGACCACGCGCCGGCGTTTCCTCTTCCGGAGCTCCGAAATAGCAAGATTGGAAGCGATCCGGTAGATGTATGTAGAGAAGCTGTAATTCGCTTCGTACCTGCCCAGAGACGTGTAAATGCGGACGAAAGTCTCCTGCGAGAGGTCGACCGCCAACTCGTAGTCGTTCAGCATTCGGTAAACGAAGTTTGTGATCGGAGTTCTATAGCGCCGGACGACTTCCTGGAAAGCCAGTTCGTCTCCATCGCGCGCGGCCGCGACCAGTTCGTGATCGCTCAGCGCTTCGACGTTCACTGCCGAATTCACGGCCACCTGCGCCTGGAGGACGTTTGCCTGATACATAGCACTACCTTTGCGAGTATACCTGACGCTCGAACGGCTTCATTAGCTCGAGGTTCCGGAAGTTTCCACTGGATGAAAACGCGATTCCGCCACGCCCGAGTGCCACTCGGCGGTTCGCACCTATTTCGCGAACAGAGGCCGGTAACCGAGCAGTCTCGCAGGTTTGTTTCGTTTCGGAGTCATTGCGGCAAGCGCCACGAATCCGGAATCGGAGATGGCTGGACGTCCGATGGATCCCCACGTCGCAGGCTCGCCCGTCCAGACAACGCGTCCAGTCGCGGCGTCCAACGCCGAAAGTCTTACGTCGAGAGTGTCCGCCAACGCATCGCCGCCGGTGGATTTGACGATCGGCCGTCGAAGCGCGCCGTAGTGAAATTCACTCGAAGGAAAGTAAATCCGCCCGCCGGCCGCGACCAGGTCGTCGGCTGCGGGGAGCGGCGCAACTGCAAATCGGGCCTTCAACTCTCCAGTCGCAAGTTCGTAGACCCGCAGGTATCCGTCTTCGAGCTCCGAGTTGCTCGCACGGCCTCGCATCGTTAGAAGTTGGGAGCCCGACAAGGTCGGCGGTATCGGACGGGAGGATTCGTAGGCTTCGAAACGCCAGCGCGAGGCCCCTGTTTCGGCGTCGAAGACGCTCCAACCTCGCCGGCCGGTCACGACTACGAATCCATCACTCACCTGGATCGCGGAGTTCGTGGTATCGATTGCCTGCACCCATCGCTCGATACCGCTCGGTACGTCGATCGCCGCAACTGTCGATCCTGACGTGACGAACGCTCTGCCCGCTATTGCCGCAACTCGTGAAGACGAGGAGAGTTGCTGCATCCATAACGGTTTCTTGTCGAACAGGGTACGGCTCCCCGTTCGAGCGTCGAATGCGAGCAGTGAGTAACCGCGCCCAATCGCGTAGAAGCGGCCCCCGCCGGAACCGAGCACGGCTTCGATATCGGCCTCGTTCCATAACTCGCGACCAGAGGTCGCCTCGAAGGCGCGAATTCGTCCGTCCTGCGATAAAACGACGGCCACATCGCCCTCGACGAGCGCAAACGTTCCCGGACGATGCTCGCCATTCCTGGCTGCCAATGCTCGAAGGTCAAGGATCGTGTGAAAACGTTCGGCTCCGGTTGCCACCGAATAGACGACGAGCCGCAGTGGCTGAAAGTCGGAACTCAGATCGCCATCCGACCCCAGGCAGAACACCGCGTCTCCAGCGAGGGCAACCGTATCGACCTGGTTGAACGGCAACTCGATATCCCAGTCGGGGCTAGCCCCGGCTCCCGAGCCACACGCCGACGTCAGGAGGGCAAGCGCAAGGAGGAAAGACCAGGCGAGAACATTACTCTCAAAGCCGCGAATCGGGCCGGGTGTCGGTGGAGAACAGCGGCGGGCAAACTGAACACGCTGCTTTGCTATTATCGGCATCGAGATGTCCGCCCTCGAGATCGTGATGCTCGTGGGGTTCGCGTCGGGCGCGGCCCTCCATCTATATATAACTTGGTTAATAGCGCGGCGCGAAGATCGATGGGGTCCCGAGCCGGCATTCGTTGCGCTCGGACTCACTCTAGGTCTGTGGCACGCCGGCAGTCTGATTGCAGCACTGCTGCGTATACTCGGCGTGCCGGACGGGAACGTCGTGCTGCGCGTCTCGGACACGCTGGTATTCACGGCGCTCGCGTTCCTCCCGGCCTCGCTGGCCCACGCCCACGTCGCCTTTCTCGGTTGGCGCGACGGTTATCACCGCTTCACGCGCCGGCTGGTTCGCTCCTTCACGATTCTGGGCTATTCGCCGTTGGCGCTGCTTCCGTTTGCGCTCGGGCGGCTCTGGCACAGCGTGTACGCCAGTCCCGTCGACGCAATGGGACCGTGGCTCATAGCCTTTTCGATCTGGCACGTGGCGGTTCTGTTCCAGGCTTCGATCGTGGACAAGTTCCTGCGCCGGTACTTCACTGACCCGCGTGAGCGCGACTTCTTCGACCGCCTGTCGGCCGCTCTTGTCGTGATCGCGGTCTTCTATCTGATCGTGTATCCCGGCGGGCTGCGACAGGTTCCATCCATTGGACCGTGGCTGGAAGTTCTCGTACAGCTGGCGTCAATCGTGCCGACTACGATCGTGGCGTACTACATTTTCCGTTACAACCTCTACAAGCTCGTGATTCAGCGCAGCCTCGCGTACGCATTGCTGGCTGGCATCGCGGCGGTCGTCTACGTTTTCGTGGTCCGCTCTTTCGATCAGTATCTCGTCGCGGCTTTCGGTGCCCGGCCAGGAGTGATCGAGGCCATCGGTGTCGTATGCATGGTTCTCGTGGCCTGGCCGATGCGGCGGCTGATGGACCGAAGCGTCCGACATCTTTTCGTGACCGAAATTGGACACTATCGAACGGTCGTGGAACAGGTCTCGACGGAGTCGCACAGTTTCAATCAGCTCCGCGAGCTGCTGCCGTACGTAGAGACGGTTGTAACTAGAGCCCTGGGAGTCGATGCGGTCCGAATCAGGTTGGCCGACGGTAACGACGAGACACAGCACGGAGATCTCGACGAGCGCGCCTTTGCGGCACTGTGGCACGAGATGGTTAGGGATCGGCTGGATTTTGCGGAGGATGGCGCAAGGCTCGCCGCGCTCGGTGCAACGGCCGCGTGGGGACTATGGCGTGATGACGACATGGTCGGCGTCATGCTCATAACGGCGAGTCCAGGGACGCTCGACGACCAGCGAACGGCCGTGCTGGGCGTGCTTTCGGGGCAGATTGCGACGGCAATCGAGAACACCCGCCTTGTAGAGGAGAAAGTCAGACTCGAGCGAGCATTGATGACGAAGGAGCGGCTCGCTTCGCTCGGGCAGATGGCGGCAACAGTCGCTCACGAGATCAAGAATCCGCTCAGCGCAATCAAGTCCATAGTTCAGGTGCTCCGAGAGGAATCCAGTGGCGCGGGACAGGACGAGGACCTTCGGCTGATAGTCGGGGAAGTGGACAGACTCAATCGCACGGTGACCCAGCTCCTGAGCTTCTCTCGCCCGGCAATCGCGGAATCGACGCCAGCCATGCTCGGCGAGATCGCGAAGACGGTTGGCCGGCTTCTCGATCCAGACGCACGCGCTGGAGGCGTCAACGTGGGGATGCAGGTCCATGGGGATAGGCTGGTGAGCGGGGCGACATCGAACGCCCTGCGCGAGGTGCTGATCAATCTCGGGTTGAATGCGGTTCAATCAACTCCGGACGGTGGACACGTGGAGATCCGGATCGACGGTGGCGGCGAGACGGTTCGGCTCAGTGTCGAGGACACTGGCGCAGGAATCCCCGATGAACTCCAGTTGAAGGTACGCGAGCCGTTCTTTACGACCAGGCAGCGAGGAACCGGCCTCGGCCTTGCCATCGTCGAACGTAGGCTCACGGAGTTGGGTGGCTTCATGCGCATCGAGAGTCCGATAACGTCAGGACTTGGTACACGTGTCAGTTTCGAGATCCAGGCAGAACTCCTGGAAGGATCACCTCGGAGCTGAACCCGGCTGGCGGCCATGGAACGATGAAAACAGCCGCTGTTCCCATATTTGGCCGTTCGGTTGACACCCTCTGTGCGGGTCCGTACATTGCCCGCTTCAATTGACGGGGAGGACTCTTCGCCATGCGCGTGCTCGTGACCGACAACCTGGATCCAATCGGTGCGGAGGTGCTGTCTCGCGACGGCACCATCGTGGTTGACGTCGATCACGGCATTTCGCCGGAGGGTCTACTGTCGTGCATTGGAGACTATGACGGGCTTGTCGTGCGTTCGCGGTCGAAGGTGACAGCTGCCGTAATCGAAGCTGGAACGAAGCTCAAGGTGATTGGCCGAGCGGGAACTGGCGTCGACAACATCGACGTTGCGGCCGCTACTCGTCGCGGCATCGTGGTAATGAACGCCGCTGCCGGAAACACCGTCACGACAGCCGAGCACGCAATCGCATTGATGATGGCGCTGGCCAGGAATATTCCGATCGCGTCGGCGACGACGAAAGCCGGAGTCTGGGAAAAGAAGAAGTTCACCGGCGTAGAAGTCTTCAACAAGGTGCTTGGCATAGTTGGAATGGGCAAGATCGGCTCCGTGGTGGCAAATCGCGCAATTGGCCTGGGTATGCACGTCGTGGCCTACGATCCGTATCTCACTGCCGAACAGGCGGCAAAGACCGGCGTGGAACGGGCTTCACTCGACGAGCTGTTCGCAAAGGCCGACTTTGTCACCGTCCACACTCCAATGACGGCGGAAACGCGAGGGATCATCGGCAGAGAAGCCTTTTCCCGGATGAAACGAGGCGTTCGAATCGTCAACTGCGCGCGTGGAGGGCTCGTCGACGAGACCGCGCTTTACGAAGCGCTGATGAGTGGCAAGGTCGCCGGGGCGGCCTTGGACGTGTTCGAGAAAGAGCCAGTGGCGCCCGATCATCCGCTTCTACAGCTTGATTCCGTCATCGCCACTCCGCACCTCGGGGCGTCGACCGGAGAAGCTCAGGCGGGCGTGGCCGTGCTGATCGCCGACCAGATGGCGGATTACTTGTCGAGGGGAACAATCCGTGGCGCGGTCAACTTTCCGGCGCTCGGGGCGGAGCAGCTCGAGCAGCTCCGCCCGTACCTGTCGCTCGGCGAAAAGCTAGGAAGCTTCGTCGGGCAGGCCTTCGGCCACGATCTTACGGAGATCGAAATCGAGTTCAGCGGTGTCGTCGCCGACTACGACGTGCGGCCGATCGCGGATGCCGTGCTAAAGGGGCTGCTGTCGCCGGTCATCGAGAGGATCAACTTCGTGAACGCGTCTGTCATAGCGACGGAGCGTGGAATTCGCGTCCGTCAGACGACCGACCGGCACGCCAGGGACTATACGAGCACGGTATCGATTCGCACGAAGATCGAAGGCGTAGAGCACGAAGCGGTTGGAGCAGTGTTTGGAAGCAGGGATGTGAGGATCGTCCGCGTGGACGGTTTCACCCTCGACGCGATTCCCGAAGGTCACCTGGTCCTCACGCGAAGCCGCGATGTTCCTGGGGTGATTGGCCTGATAGCGACAGGACTGGGAGATGCGGGCATCAACATTGGCCGGTTCTATCTTGGCCGCCAGGCCGCGGGTGAAGAGGCGATGGCGCTGATTCAGGTCGACGGTCCGGTGGAAGCCGGGCAGATTGACGCGATATCGCAACTGCCAAACGTGTTGTCGGCGCGCCGCATCCGTCTTTGACATCGATTGACTTGCGCCAGGAGTGTGCTGAGCCGTCGTGGCTGGTTCAACCTCCCGCTTCCCTTGGTCCAGGCTTCGAGAGTTTGCAATTTGTGGGACGTAAGTACTGACACTTTTTGTCAGAATGACCGATCACGGCCAAGTGACGGGTGTCATGGATCTCCGGATTTCAGATCAAATCACTTACATTTGGCTGGGATTTTGCCAGTAGTCATTTCAGCTGGTGATTTTGAGACGAAATGCCCCGACTCAGGCGCGAAAATTGCCTAGTGTCCGATCCAGAAGGGTTTCACAGCGGCTCGAATCCAAACCTGAGGGATCTTACATGAGTCTCGGATCGGGCGATTTTCGAAAGCGCGGCCGACTGGAGTTGCATATTCCGGTCCGGGTTCGAGTAAAGGAGACGGATGGGCGGGAGTGGGGGGAACTCTCGCACATTCTGGACGTGACTCAGATTGGCGCCTCATTCACTCTCGATGGGCACATCGAACAGGGTCGAATCCTTCACCTTAGCCTCCCGCTGCCATGGCGTCTCCGCCAATTCGATCATTCGGAAGAACTGTATCGAATCTACGCACTCGTCCGATGGGTGCGCCCCCGCGACGAGGGAGGTTACGCGGTTGGAGTCGCTTTCGTCGGCAAGAATCCTCCGGCGAGCTGGATCCATGATCCGTCGCGGATTTATGGGACGTCGAAGGTCGATGACGACAACATTCCTCAGCCGCCCTCGCGAGAAGGTGTGGATGACAGGCGCGAAGGCCGGATTCAGGCGGCGTTGATGGTCCAGCTCGATCTGCTGGATGACAGGGGGCACTCGGTAGGGTCGGAAGTGACAGTCACCGAGAACATCAGCCGGCATGGCGCGGCCTGCTATACGTCGATGAAGCCCAATCCTGGCAGTCTGGTTCGTGTGACGTCTCAGCAGACCGCCTTCGCAACGAATGCTGTGGTGTTGCGATGCCGCACCGGTGAAGACAATATTGCCCGGGTTCACCTGGAGTTTCAGGACGGCGAGTGGCCGCTGGATATTGACGACGCCGAATAGGGCGTCCCGATTGCCTACGATCCCGCACTGACGCAGCGGTTCGCCCCTGAGCGTCGGCGCCTCGGCTTTCTTCCTCCTGAGAGCCGAGGCGTCGGTCTGTTGATCGAGCCCCAGGCCAGGACCGAATCGGGCGTAGAAGGTGTGCTGGCGAGATCGGCGGGAACTGATTTCGGCAGGGACCGGTTGACAAGAACCGGATCTGTTTTCAGTTGCGCCTCGCGCGGGGCACCGGTCGAACCGCCCTCGGTTCCTGGATGCCCGCCTGGGTGAATCGATCTCCCGAACCGGGACGCCGATTCTGTGCGAGTCCGCGACCCCGCGGCCTCGAGTCGACGTCGCCCTCCGCATATGACGGTGCCTGGATTACCTATTTCTCTAGCTAACTAGCGATTATTGAAAATAGCCGGCTTGCTGTGGTATCCAAATCGCCGTGAATCGATCGAAGCAAGGTGGTGAACCCAGTGGCATAGTCCTCAGGCGGGCCGCCGGTCTTCCGGTTTACCTTCAGTTGGTTGACCAGTTCAGATACTTGATTGCCGCCGGTCGCTTCCGCGTAGGTGAATACTTGCCCCCGATGCGACAGATTGCGGACGAAATCGGGCTCAACTTGAACACGGTCCTTCGTGCGTACTCCGAGCTTCAGCGCGACGGACTCATTCGGAGTACGCGCGGGAAGGGCGCCGTGGTTATTCGCAGTGCCCCAGTCGTCTCGCCGCCCGCGAATCCTGGCGCGGAGGGCTGCAGCGATTCCATCGACGAAATCATTGCGACCGCAGTCGAACGGGCATTGTCGGCTGGATTGAACCCGTCCGATGTTCTTGCTCGAACGCAAGCGGCCATCGATTCAGCCGGGACTCGGGCGCCGACGGGGCCGGCGGTCGTGGTACTGGCCGCGCCAGTCTGGCGCGCGCGTGTTTTCGCCGACGCGCTTCGCGCTATCGGCCTCGGGCGCGTGCGCGCCGCTTCCCCTCAGGGTGCAATTGCCGCGAACGAGATAGTCGTTCTGCCGGTGTTCGGAGTTACTGCCCCTGAAAGCGATGCGGTCGGCGCGCCGACATTGACTGTCAGCGTGCAACTCGACCGGGCCTCGATCAGGGAGTTGCTCGAGCTCGACCCCCGCGCGGTCGTAGCTGTAGTGGCAGGCGATGAGGTCGCGGCTAAATGGCTCTCGGATGCCGTAGCGGGCTATGCCGGCAGTGCAAGGATCAATCGCTTAGTTGCGGAGACGCAGGCAGAGGCTGAGGTGGGGGAGGCGTCAGTTGTGGTGGTGGAGGCCGGAATGCCGAACGGGGGTCGTCTGATATCGGCTGCGCGGCTAATCATGGCCGGTGTCTCGATTCCGATCTCGTTCGCGGAGTCACTCGGAGAGTTGGCAGAGACGCTCAAGCAGTAGCCGCGCTAGTGTGCCTCGCTTGGGGCGCTGAGGATTAGTGGCCGGTCCAGGCCTGCGCGAGGCGCGAACTCTGCTGACCTTGCCGGCGCGTAAGTGCGGGCGTGTTGAATGAAGCCGTCCTGGCGCCCGACCTTTTTTCGTTGACGGCTGACCTGCGGTCGGTTATTTTCCGACCAGCGGTCAGTAAGCGAGGTAAGCGGTGGCAGTTTCGATCCGACAGAGAGCCCGCAACACCGAGCACAAGTTGGAGCGACGTGAAGCGTTGCTCGCGGCTGCTCGCGAGATCTGGGATCTGGGCTCCTACGAGTCCACGACGATGGCCGGAATTGGTCAACGTGCCGGCGTGTCAAAGGCTACGGTATACCTGTATTTCGACACCAAGGAGCAACTTCTGCTCGAGATACTTCGAGAGAAGCTCGAAGACTGGTTCACGGCGCTCGATGGCGCGCTGGATTCGTCGTTCGGGTCCTGGAGCAGTGATCGCGCGGCGCGAGAGATAGCGCTCTCGTTCGAGGGGCGAAGGTCGCTCGTCCGACTCCTTTCGTCGCTTGAATCCGTTATCGAGCACAACGTCGATGTCGACACGCTTCGTGTCTTCAAGCGATGGTTTGCCGGCCGGACGTCGGCAACGGGGCAGCGGCTCGAACGTCGGCTGACGTTTCTGCGTCAGGGAGAGGGCGTCCACCTGATTCTTCAGATTCGCGCGTTTTTGCTTGGCCTTGCGATGCTCTCGGCGCCGTCACCGGCGACCGAGCGGGTGATCGCCGACGACCGGAGTCTTGCGCTTTTCGCGCTCGACTTCGATCGCGAGTTCACGGACGGACTCCGAACGCTGTTTCGTGGCTACGAGGCGGGCGGATCCGCTTCTGGTTGACCTCCGGGCGTGGCCCATTAGTTGAGCAGTCGCACGCCCTTTGCCGATTTAAGAACTGGCGACTTGCGGCGCCTTAATTTACGTGGAACCTGAGATCTGCGTCGCTTGCTGCGCCTCTCTGAGAAGTTACTTCCAGTGAGCGAAGGCATCTAGCTCTCTTCTATTGATTTTCCCGGCGTCGCTGGCGATGGAGAGAAGGGAAAGGGCGCTCAAACCGGTGTATGCCAGGAAGGTTCCTACCTGAGATCAAGACTGGAGGACGCGTGACCCCGGTCGGGGTTGAGCCGCACGACCGGATCCGCTCTCGGTGAATGCCCGCATTTCGATTCCGGTGGCCATTGCGCCTCATCCTGGATGCTTCTCGAGGTGCAATGCAGATCAGCCGCCAGCTACAGCTGGATCAGGCACCTGGATCGAAACTGTTCAGTTGCTGGTGCGCAACCTGCCTTCATCGGACGCGACTCGGCTGGCAAAGGCCATTGCGTGTCCAGCCGTTTCGTGCGCAACATCGAGTGATACTTGATTTCCTGACCAACAACTAATCGCAAACAAAAGCGAACTGGCAGTTAATGCGTGATCGTGAGGCCGGCCTTCATCGACCGAGAGCCACCTGATGACGCGATACAGGGGGTTCGGCCGGGCAGGGACGGCCCATTTTCGTGCATTACCGCAATAGTCACTATGGCCTGCATTTTGGAAAGCCCGCGGATTGGCGACCCGCCGTCTCGGGCGATGTTGGGAGGCAAATGCCGGCGTCGGTGCGTGCGACCAGGGCGGAACGTCTCGGTCAGTTCGGCGACTTTCAGGATCTCTGACGTTCGGCGAGATTCTAGCGATGCACTCGCACGAGTGCGTGAGCTCAAGAGCCTGGCCGGAAGTCAACTCCGGCGATCGGAAAGGCCTGTTCTCGCGAAAAACCGGAAACGCCTGCGTTGCGAAGTCGATTACGGTACGAGGCGCGAAGACTGGCGCGAGGAGCCTGCCGGGCCACCAGCGGCCAGTCCTTGTAGCCGTTTCCCCGAATGCAGCCGTGGTGACTGGGAATGACGGCACCCGCAAAGGATCGAGCGGAGAGATCGATCGCTGGTTGCTATTCAGGTGCAGGCAGCAGACAGGCTGCTCTTGTGCTGAGCGGAGTGCGCCTCAGTGCCGTGCACTGAAGGAACAAGGTGATACTCGAGTTTGGGATGTGAGATTCTGAGGGGCTCGATGTTGAACTTCTCCAGAGAGACAAGGGCGGACTGAGATGCAGACTGGACCGCCTTGCGGTCGGAATCTGCTGGAAGTGGGTCGCAGTTAACCGAATTGTCTCGCTCGGACCACCCGGCTCCGCTTCGACAGGTGGCTCGAGCAGGAGAGCAAGAGACTCGAATTCGAGATCTGCGGGCAAAACGGTTAAGTGACCGATCGAGAACCGGACCAACTCTGATGGCTCAGCAGGCGAGGTTTACGCCCCGATTTACCGCGTGCCGTCGCTTTGTCTGGACGCGGGCGCAGATTCGAGCGCCGCAGCGCTCAGCAAGTTGGGATGACTCGCGGCCACGCGTGCACAGCGACCGCGATTCCGATGCCTCTAATCGGCGCGAGGCCCGAACTGGGAGATCCCTCAAACGCGCCCGGAGCTTCCAGTTGCGGACTTTGCCGCCACGGGAATCTCCCAGCCCGAGTGCGCCTCGATCCCAACGGGGACCGACGGAAATGAAACTATCGCCCCGGCGCGCGACTCAACGCAGCGCACGACTCGGGAATCACGAATGAGCTCGAGCAGTGAAGTTCAACGAGAGATAGGTGTGCACACGGCCTACAGGTTGGCCGCATATCGGATGACCAAGCGCCCCCCTTCGCTTCAGAATCAATGTCGGCGCGCCGACAGCGCCGTGGCTGAGTCCCGGCGAACGCCACTGGGATTGTCAGCTTGCGTCAATCGTTTCTACTCGGGTGCTTCGACATGTGGCAGTCGGGAGTGTGGCGGGAGAGGGAACTCGGACCGGAACGACAGGGGGTTGATCGCCGTGTGCCTGAGTAAGGAGTCGTATTTCAATCCGGCACGTGCACGGCAATGATCGTGTGTGGCAATGTGTCCTGACACTAGGCCGATGCTCTCTCTCAATGTCCCCAAAGTGCACCCCGACCCCGCTGAGAGGGGGTGCTCAACTGCACCGAAGACCATCAGCAATCCGTCGCAGTTGACTCGCCGTCAACCTGGGACGGGCTCGTCAGGTTCAGATTGCGGATTGGGATCCAAAAACGGCAATGATGGCCGACATGTTGAGGCGCTTCGGTTCGCGTGGCACTAGAGGATCAGAGGCGAGCTGAAATGCTATGACGCCGCTTGAGTGTGCGTATAGTAAACTGCTGCCGTGGAACGCGAAAACGTATAGAGCTCTGGCGGAACTTTAAGTCGGATCAAGCCGGTTCCGCGTATCGGAAATCGAACTCTGGTCTCCCTAAGAGGCGGTCGAGCGCTTAAACTCCCCGGCAATTCAGTCAGAGTGTACGCGTCTGACCGCCATCGACATCGACTATCGAGCCGTTGCAGTAGCCGGCGGCCTCCGAAGCCAGGAATGCAACGACGCGCGCTACCTCATCAGGCTCTCCAAAGCGTGAAACGCGCAGGGCGCCGGCTATTGCCTCCGCCGCCTTGTGCTCGTCGATGCGGCGCTCGTTCGCCGTGCTCGAGACGCGCGCCTTCAGCCTCTCGGTGGCAATCGAACTCGGATTCACGGCGTTCACGCGCACGCCGTCGCGAACGCCGCGATCGGCGAGAGCCTTCGTAAGATTGAGCAAGGCAGCGTTTACGGATCCGCCGATGGTGAAATCGGCACTTCCAGTTCGGCCACCGATTCCCACAACGTTCACGATCGAACCGCGAGTCGCCATCAGATGTGGCCAGGCGGCACGACTGCAACGTACCGCACCCCTGAATTTCAGCGAGAACCCCAGATCCCACTCCTCGTCCGTCAGTTCAAGAAAGTCCCCTCGCCTGGTGTCTCCGGCATTGTTTACGAGGATGTCGAGTCGCCCGAAGTGGCGAATTGCCGATTCAACTGCTCGCTCAGGCTCGCCCGGTTCTCGTAGATCCATCGAAATCCGGAGGTTCGGCGATTGGAGCACCTCGCCAAGCGCCTCGAGTGCGTCGGCCGATCGCGCAACTAGAACAACCAGTGCGCCTTCGCCGGAAAACGTTTCAACAATCGCACGACCTATTCCGCGACTGGCGCCGGTGACTAAAGCAACTTTTCCGGAAAGGTGTAGATCCACGGGTCCGCCAACAGGGCCGACTCCGGTGGGCTTTGTCGGCGCGCCGACACCTCGAAGAGGAGTCGTGGAAAATCGCAGGAGTAGGGAAGAACGGGGGGCCGCCTGGGCACCGGATTGGAAGGAGGCCGTCGGAAACGGCCCCCTTCGTCGACAAACTCCGGACTAGAACGGAATGTCGTCGTCGCCGATCGTGTCATTCGCGGGCGGAGGGTTCTCACGCGAAGGCGCTTGCGATGCGCCCCGATTTCCACCAGATGCGCCTGCGGCCATCTCGTCACCGCGCGATCCGATGAACTGCATGTCGGTGCCGTTGACTTCGAGGCTCGTACGCTTGTTGCCTTCTCGGTCCGTGTATTCACGTTGGCTCAGCCGGCCTTCGATGTAGACCTGACGACCCTTCGTCAGGTATTGGTTCGCAAGCTCTGCCTGCTTACCCCAGAGCGAAACGCGAAACCAGGTAGTGATCTCGTCAGTGTCTCCACCGTCGCGGCGTCCTTTGCGTTCCGACGTAGCTATCGAGAAATCGCAAACAGCCGTCCCTGACGGGGTGTAACGCAATTCGGGATCGCGCCCGAGATGACCGACGATCGTGATCTTGTTGAATGAAGCCATATCTTCCTCCGCTGCTATCGTGGCGCCTCTCGGCCGTCAATCTAACAGAGCCTCGCACGGCCTGTCCAACGCGCGCCTGTGTTAGACTGCGCGCTCCATGCCCGTATGCTCAAACTGATTCGGATCAGGAACTTCGCTGTCGTGACCGAAGCTTCGATCGAGCTCGGTCCGGGGCTGAATCTGCTTACCGGCGAGACCGGGTCGGGCAAGTCGATCTTCGTCGACGCGCTATCGTTGCTGCTCGGGGCGCGGGCCTCCGCGGATGTGATCCGATCTGGTGCCGATGTGGCTACCGTACAGGGAATTTTCGATGTCGAAGGCAACGCCGCGGCGCTGGAGTTGCTCGTGTCCGCAGGGATCGAGACTCCCGACGGGGAACTGATCCTGCGACGCGAGATCAACGACAAGGGAAGAAGCCGCGCCTTTGCAAACGACATCGTCGTGACGACTACGCTGCTTCGCGAGCTTCGGCCGAGCCTCGTCGATATTCACGGGCAAGGGGATCAGCAATCACTTCTCGATCCGTCATCTCACATAGAACTCCTTGACGAGTTTGCGGAACTCTCCGACGTTCGCTCGGACGTCGAAGCCGCCTACCGAAAGTGGAATCAGGCGCGCCTAGAGCGAGACGAACTGGCGCGGTCAGCTTCCGGCCGATTGCAGCGCGCCGACGTTCTCGAGTTCCAGATCTCGGAGATCGAGCGCGCGGCGCTCCGGACCGGCGAGGATGAGGAACTCGAGCGCGAGAAGCAGATTCTGGTGAATGCCGAACGCATCACCGAGGCCGCGTCGGAGGCCTACGACGGACTCTTCGACGCCGAAGGCTCGGTGCTGGAGCTTCTCTCGCAAGTGGATCGCCGGCTGGATAGTCTCTGCCGCTACGACGACCGGGTGCTGCCGCACCTCGAACAGCTTCGAAATGCGAAGTATACGCTCGACGACCTCGCGCACTACTTGAGGGATTATTTGCAGGCGATCGATTTCTCGGCGGATCGGCTGCGGGTGGTCGACGAGCGTCTCGCCGAGATCGACCGGCTCCGGCGCAAGTATGGCGGCACCGTCGCCGCTGTGATGGCGAAGCTCGAGGATTTCGAGAACGAGCGTCGCCAGATTGATGACTCGACTGCGCGGGCCGAGGCAAATGCGCAAGTAATTGCCGATAGTTGTGCTGCGTTTCTTAAGGCGGCCCGGCAGCTTTCCGGGCTGCGGATCAAGGCCGCCGATCGCCTCTCGAGGGCGGTTCTCGGGGAACTCTCCGAACTGGCTATGGAGGATTCCAGGTTTGAGGTCGCCATCGCGACGGCCGGCGAGGTCGAGGAAGACGGGTTCAGGTCGAGCGGAATCGACCGGGTCGAGTTCCTTGTCGCGACGAATCCCGGGGACGAACCGCGAGCGCTCGCGCGCATCGCCTCCGGTGGTGAGACCTCCAGGCTGATGCTTTCGCTGAAGACCGTTTCCGCGCCGCCGGAGATTCCTCGGACACTCGTTTTCGACGAGATCGACGTCGGCATCGGCGGGCGTGTCGCCGAGGCGATAGGAGTTCGTCTGGCTCGATTGAGCCGCGTCAACCAGGTGCTCTGCGTGACGCATCAGGCTCAGATCGCGAGGTTCGCCGATGTCCACGTCCGGGCGCGAAAGGACACGATGGATGATCGAGCGGTAACGGTGATCGAGCGACTCGATGTCAGGGGCCAGGTAGAAGAACTCGCGCGAATGATCGGCGGGACGGTCGAGACGGCGCGGCGCCACGCTAAGGAACTGTTGAAGGCGCGCGAACTCCCGGATCCCACATTGAACAATCGGAAGTGAGGGAGAAAAATCGAGCCGCGACCGCTCCCGCCCCCGATCGTGGATTCGGGGTTCTCGCTTTTGAAAAGGGATAATGCGTCGCTGTGGATGTTCCACGAATGAGGATCGTGACAACGGTGCTGCGGCCGGCAGGCGCGGCGCCGGCCAGATGTTCAGGCCGATGCTACGGATACGCGGCCGCCGTGCTCCATCAGCCTGAAATCGATTGGCTTCAAAGGCTTAGTTCCAATGTCGGCGCGCCGACACGCCCGGTGGTGCTCGCGTTGCTGGCGCCTTTGCGCGCATCGTGGTAGACTGCGGCGCGTTTCCGGGCGACCACCACTGATTGTGACGGTGCCACGTGGAACATACACTATCTCGTAGGTAGCTCCCGTTCGATCACGATCGTGCCCGTTCTCAAGCTTCCCGTCCTTGCGGGGCCATCGAGCTCCGATTCGGTCGCATTCGACGATGCGCCCGTCGCCCGGATTTCGCGCGAATCGTGCGATCCGCGATCCAAGAGGCGAGTCTTCATCGAGACGCACGGCTGTCAGATGAACGTTCACGATTCCGAGAAAGCGTTGTCGCTTCTTGGACCGCTTGGATATTCGGAGACGGATGATCCGGCGCGAGCGGATCTGATTCTGCTTAATACTTGCAGTGTTCGCGAGAAGGCGGCCGAGAAGGTTTTCCACCGTGTCCGCGCGCTGACAGGGCAAGCCGGAGGCCGTGATCAGGTCGTGGGGGTGCTGGGCTGCGTTGCACAGTCCGAAGCGGAGCAGATTTTCGAGCGCGCTCCGGGCGTTCGCCTCGTTATCGGCCCGCAGGCAATTGACGGAATCGGAGAACTGCTCGGACAACTGGATCGTGGTTTCGAGCGCGCGCTCGATCTCAGGCAGGACAACCGCCCCGATTTCATCGACGTCGACGCCAGCGCCCGCAGGAAGGGCAGCGTCGCATTCGTCACTATCATCGAGGGCTGCAACAAGAACTGCTCTTACTGCATCGTGCCTTTCACCCGCGGGCGCGAGCGTAGTCGTTCGATGGATTCTGTCGTAGACGAGGTTCGAGCATTAGGCGAATCGGGCTACAAGGAGATTCATCTCCTTGGTCAGAATGTAAACTCCTACGCGGCGTGGGTAGAAAGGCGCTCGGGGCGTAAGTTTGAGGAGAACGCCTTCCCGGAACTCTTAAGTCGAGTTGCGCGCGAGTCGGGGGTCAAGCGGATCAAGTACACCACTTCACACCCGCGCGACTTCTCGGAAGAGATCGTCAGGGTGATGGACGATAACCAGGAACTCTGTGACTGGATCCACCTGCCGGTTCAGTCCGGGTCGAATCGTACGTTGAAGCGAATGTACCGTGGATACACCAGGGAGCGATACCTTGGACTGGTCGACTCGATCCGGAAGGCCGGGCGCGACTACACGCTCACGTCAGACATCATCGTTGGGTTTCCCGGCGAGACCGACTATGACTTCGAAGAGACTCTCGATCTCGTTCGAACGGTCGAGTTCGACTCCCTTTACACTTTCAATTATTCGCCACGTCCCCATACACCAGCTGCCGACTGGGGTGACGACGTCTTGCCCGAAGTTAAACGGGAACGATTCGACAGGCTTCTCGCATTGCAGTCGGAGATTCAGAATGCTCGCGCCCGAAGGACTTTAGGGTCGATTCATGAGGTCCTGGTCGATGGGAAATCGGCTCGTAACGAAAGCGACCTGACAGGGCATTCGACCTCTAACGCCGTTGTGAATTTCCCTGCGGTTCCTGGAATCGGTCCCGGAGACGTTGTTCCCGTCCAGATTACTGAAATTAAGGCGCATAGTCTGTTTGGAAAGCTCGCGCAAAACACGAACTTAGACGCCTTATCTGATTGACGAAGAAGGAGTTGGTAATGGTCGAAGTGGAGATGAAGATCCGAGGTCTGATGATGGATCCGACGGCGAACACTCCCATTGTTATCCTCAAGGACGTCATCAGCGACCGCATGCTCCCGATCTGGGTCGGTCCGTACGAAGCTAACGCGATCGCGCTCGAGATCGAAAAGAGCGCTCCCCAGAGACCAATGACGCACGACCTTCTGCGGAACCTGATCTCGCAGGTGGGCGCCAGGGTGGACCGAATAGTCGTGACCGACCTGATTGAAAACACGTTCTTCGCGGTGATCGAGATGACGGTGGACGGAAAGCGGATGATGCTGGATTCGAGGCCTTCTGATGCCATAGCGCTGGCGTTACGAGTCGACTGTCCGATATTCGTCAACGAGGACGTCATCAACTCGTCACGGAACACTATTGCGGCTGCTGGAGTCGGCGACGAGGACGACCTCGACGCAGACCTCGACGACGATGACGACGTCGACGACGATCCGTTCGGGGACGATGACGACGACGAACCGGATTGGCCGGACGACTTCGATGACGACGTTAGCAGCGATTACAAGATGTGAGGAGGAGGTTCGACTTCCGTGACGCCAGTAATTGCCGTAGCAAATCAGAAGGGCGGTGTCGGCAAGACCACCACGGCGATCAACGTCGCCGCGGGGCTCTCGCTCCTCGGAAAGCGCGTCCTGCTCGTCGACCTCGATCCACAGGCCAATTCGTCGATATCGTTCATCGACGCGAGTTCGATTGGACTGTCGATCTACGACTTGCTGACGGATTCCTCGATCACCGTGAGCGAGTGCACGCTGGCTACATCGGTAGATGGGCTCTTCGTGCTTCCGTCGCGGATCTCGCTCGCCAAAGTCGAAGCCAAGCTGATCGGGGAATTCGACGCGCCATTTCGGCTGAAGGACCGGATCGATCCCGTGCGGCACAACTACGACTTCGTTATCGTCGACACGCCGCCGACACTCGGGTTGATAACCGTCAATGCCCTTGTGGCGTCGTCTCACCTCATAATTCCGATCCAGTCCAGTTATTTTGCACTCGAAGGCACTGAAGACCTGCTTGAAACTGTCGAAAAGGTCAAGCAGCGCCCAAACCCTAATCTGCAGGTGCTTGGCGTTGTCATCACGCTTCACGACAAGCGAACAACACTTGCCCGTGACATCTACAGGCAGATCTGCGGCGTTTTCGGCGACAAGGTATTCGATACGGTCATTTCGAAATCGGTACGGCTCGAAGAGAGTCCAGCCTACAAGGAACCCATCTTCACCTTTGCGCCAACTTCGACTGGCGCCAACGAGTACGCCAAGCTCTGCCAGGAGGTAATTGCACGTGTCTAAGCGAGGTCTTCCGACGGATTTCAAGCTCCGCCACGACCAGCATTATGTCGAGCAACTCGCAACGCGCTCGGTCGGCGCTCCTATCGGTCGTCTGGTGCCGATAGACAGGCTGGAGCCCAACCCGGGTCAGCCGCGCGTCGAGATTGGCGACCTCACGGAGCTCATCGCTTCGATCAAGTCAGTTGGCGTTCTCGAGCCTTTGCTCGTGCGGCCGGCCGAGATCGGCGGACGGTTCATGATCATATCCGGGGAACGTCGCTACAGAGCGAGTCTCGCAGCGGGTCTGCAGGAACTTCCCTGCATCGAGATGCACGTCGACGACCGTACTGTCGCTGAGATTGCCCTGATCGAGAACCTGCAGCGCAAGGACTTGACACCTTTCGAGGAGTCCGAGGGACTCGAGGCACTGGCCACTCGATACGGCTACACGCACGAGATGATCGCTCAGCGAATCGGCAAGTCGAGGTCGACTATCACGGAAGCTCTTTCGATCGCCACGCTGCCTGCGGACGTCAAGGACATGTGTCGGCGCGCCGACATCTCCTCGAAGTCGCTTCTCCTCCAGGTCGTTCGATTGAAGGATCACGATCAGCAAGTTGCGTTCGTGGAGCGAATCCGAAAACAGGGAATGACGCGAGACGAAGCCCGCGCCGCCCGAAAGCCGGAGGCCTCGTCGCGGCCTCGACCTTATGAGTTCCGTTATCAGCCGACTTCCAGGGAGTTCTCGATTCAGTTGCGCTTCAGGCGCGCGGAAGTTTCCGACGGCGAACTGGCAGATGCACTTCGCTCGGCACTCCGAGAGGTCGAAGAGCGGTTGAACGGGAATGTGAAGGGCTAATGCGGGTTTAGTGAAAGCCAAACAGGGCATATACTGTCGATTGCCTCGAAGCGGCCTTCACTGGACAGGCATAAGACGCTGATTAATATGATGATTTTCGCGCTGGTTCGGTAGGGAACCGATCGGAAAGTGCTGAAATTCTATCCGCGGCCAACTCTGTCTGGCATCGCAAACTCCCACGAACGATGAAATTCCACCTGACACTGCGCCTGACCGAAATAGGGGCGAGGCTTCCGGGGCCTGGTCCCCGGAGAACCGGCACATTGTCTGCCGCGATCCTCCTCGTTGTGATCTCATTGGGTTGTACAGGTGCGTTGCCAATGGTGAGCGCCAAGGGTGCGGAGCAGAAGTCGAAGGGAAAGAAGGCCGATCCCGGCAATCAGAAGAAGCGTGGTCCGAAGCCGCCAGCGGCAAAGAGTTCGCCGGTCACCGGGCGTTCCTACGACGACATCATGGCCGAGAGCGGACCGATTCGCCGGCGCGCCTGGACTCCAAGGCCGGTCGTCGCCATTCTGGGCGACCGTCTGGTTGCGATCGTGGGGGGGCGCGCTCACTCGAGCGTGGATGGTGGCCACAACTGGAAGGCAGGCGGACTTGTCGGGGCGGCTGGCGACGAAGCCGTTGCCGCCGGAAGTTGCGACGGAGTTGTCTGGACTTCAGTCCTCCGGTCTGGATTGGTAGTTGAGTCGCGCGACGACGGTATGACCTGGGCCAAGCGTGCGGAACTCGGGCCAATGTCTGAAATCCCCGGACCGCTCGCCGTCGAGGCAGCTGGAGTGGGACCGGCGGGAGCGTGGGCTATCGTACGGGGCTACAGTGAGCCGTTGCCGTCTTCGGCTCTTCTGGTTTGCGACGAAGGAGGCTGGCGACTCGGAACTGCGATCCCGGGAGCGGCGGTTGCCGCTTGGCGATCGGATCGGCATTTTGCGGCTATAGTGGGGTCAACAGTGATTCTGGGCGGGGCGAATGGCGAAGACCAGACGCGCGGCGCAACGCTTTCGGGAGCAAGTCTCAACGACATTGCCTTCGTCAACCCTTCGACTGCGTGGATCGCGGCGGATGGCGGCCTTGTAATCGAGTCCAACGATGGGGGGAGGACCTGGCTCCCGCGTCCAGTGCTTGCCGGGCAGGACCTCGACGCCATTGGGTCCGTCGACGGCCGGGTGAACTGGGTCCTCGGCCGAACCGGCGGACGCGGCAACCTCGCCGTCAACCGCGCTGGCCGCCCGGAGTGGAAAGTCTCGCTTCAGGCGGTCGCGCCGTTATCCAGACCCATTCATAGCGGCGGCGCGGGCTTCGTGGTGCTCGACGGAGGCGGTGCTGTCTGGACTGCACGTGATCTGGGTGGCCCCTGGACTCGACGGGGCGGACTTCCAGCGACTCTGCGATCTTGAAGGCTGGCGGTCAGCTCAGAACCTGATTTCAAAAGCGACCGTGCCGCAGACAAGCGAACGGAAGGTTTTCGCGGTCTGCTCCTGAAAGGCGATTCGACCTGCCTTGGCTATCCGGGGAGAATCAAGCGACTACTTGAATTCGACTGGTACAATTCGGACTGTCTTTCGACAGGGGATGCGAAACAAATGAATAGACTTGTGGCGGTTGCGATCGTTTTGTGTCTGGCGTTCTCGTTTTGCGCCAGGACGCGTGTGGCTCACGCGGACACGAGGGGGAAGACGATGATCTGGGACGTCAAGACGACATCCCAGATTGGGCAGCGATCCGTCTACAACACCGACGCCGATGGCACTACGCTTGGCATGCCTTGCGCGTCCGGTGATCTCGATGGCGACGGTGACGACGAGGCGATCCTTGCGCCATTCCTTGCTCCTTCTGGGTCGGACAATACAAGGACGCGTGCAGGTGAGTTACAGGTGCATTTCGGTGCATCCGGATCCATCGGCGGAACGGTCACCGATCAGACTGCGGCGGCCGGGATGCTGACGACGATCTATGGTGCCCGTCCAGGCGACTTCCTTGGTAACGAAGTCGAAGCCGGCGACGTTACCGGAGACGGGCTCGAAGATATCCTGGTGGGCGCTCAGAACGCGGACGGCTTTGGCACGGTCGCGGATCGGCCTCTCGCGGGCAAGCTCTACGTCATCAACGGCCGAACAAGCTGGCCAGCCACCATCGACCTCGCGACCACGCCTATGACAGGGGTGACCGAGATTCTAGGCGCGGCGGCGAGCGAACGTTGCGGCTTCTGGCCCTCCTTCGGAGACGTCAACGGCGACGATATCAACGACATCATCGTTTCTGCGGACCTTGCCAAGAGTTCGAGCGGCGCCGGCGCCGCTCGCGGCAAGATCTATATCATTCCCGGGAGCGCATCGCTTCCGGCACAGATCGATCTCGCCAGTTCGACGCAGCTTGCAAACCTCGACATTACAATCATCTACGGCATTGACGACTGCGATCATTTCGGTTCGTGTATCGCTTCCGGCGATTTCGACCGTGACGGCTTCGACGATATCGTCTGTTCAGCGGGACTGGCCAGGTCGGGAGCGTTCCCGACATCCAAGATCGACGAACCCGAAGGCGTTTTCTGTTCTCTCGGACTTGGCGGTGGATCAGGGCCGAACAACGACCGTAACGAGGCCGGCGAGGTATACATCATCTACGGCCGGGCGAACTGGCCGGCTACGATGGAACTCTCGAGCCCGACCTCCGATGTTGCGATCTATTACGGTCAGAACGCCGGCGATCATTTCGGGGAAGACGTGCGCGTCGGCGACTTCGACGGGGACGGGATCCTGGAACTGGCGGTGGGAGCGTTGACGGCGTCCGCGCCGTCAGGCTCGCCCGGAGTTCCGCCTCGCAACGATGCCGGGGTTGGATACATATTCTGGGGGTCGTTCATCACACGCGGAGAGAGAGTCGACACGAAGCTCATCGGAACTTCCGACCTCAGGTTGACGAGAATCTATGGCGAAGCCGAGGGCGACATCGGGTCGGACACGATTGCGCTTGCCGATGTGAACGCCGATGGACGAGCCGAGATGATTTTCGCGAGTCCGACTTACGACCCTTCGGCCCGGCCGCAGGCCGGAGACGTCAAGGTGATTTTCGGAAAGCCTGATCGTCTGCCGACGGTAGTTGATTTCGCGAATCCGCCGGCCACGGTCGATGTCTACCAGATCATCGCGGCCGATCCTGGCGACATGTTCGCCTATTCTTTTACGGTTGGCGACTTCGACGCAGATGGATTCACGGATCTGATGCCGAACGGCATGGGCGGCGACGGTCTCGCAAACTGCTGCCGCGACGCCGGGGAGTTGTACATCCTTTCCGGAAAGGAGTTCAGCATTCGCGCCGGACGCGGTCCGGCCGGAACGCCGTGCCTGACGAAGGTGAACGCGTCGCCAGTGGCGTCGATCTATTACGCGGGGCAGCCCGGGATTCAATTGACTCTGCTATGCGAAACTGACCAGGCCGACGGGCTCTACGTTGAGGGCGCGGTGGCGATACTCAACGGCGTCGAAGTGGCCGCCGAATTCGTTTCGAACAAGCAGCTTCGAGTGAATCTGGACGATGCCCCGTCGGTTCTGAATACACCCGGTCCGGTGACCGCGAGAGTCAAGAATCCCGGGTCCGACGCATCTATCGGCGTCTCGGCAATCAACCTCGTGGGCCCGACGATCGATTCGGTCAAGCCCAAGAAAAAGAGCGGTAACCTGAGACTAACCTTGAAGGGTGCGAATTACCTGCCTGGCGCGACCGTTGAAGTGGCGAACTCGAACGGCGATCCGATCGCGACCATCTCCGTCGTCCGAAAGAGCGCAACTAAACTTCGAGCGACGATCGCCGCACAGACTGCCGGGACTGTTCTACTCGTTCGCGCCGCCAATCCGGGACCGGCATATTCCGGCCCGTCAACCGTAGTCGCTCCTTAGTGGCCCTTTCATGAAAAGAGCATCGTTCATCGCATTCGTCGTCTTCTGGTTTGGGCTGATGTTCGGGCCCTGGACGGTCGAATTTGCCGCTCCACAGCAGACAATCACCGGCCGGGTCGTCGACACTGTCACCGGAGCTCCGATCGCAAACGCCGATGTTCGCATCCAGGCAAGTCTGACGGAGCAGGCAACTACTGCCGCGGACGGCACTTTTACGCTTCGAACGTCACGGGCAAATGGGGAGCCCGTTACCATCGCGGCTGGTTCACTGGATCCCGAGTCTGCACACGCTGCTTTTTACAACTCGAAAGTATCGGTTCTCGTTGGCGATTCCGGGATCGAACTGACACTCACGGCCGCCGCGCTCTCGGACGATACGAGTTACGAGTTCACAAGTCCGCTCGACTGCAGGCTTTGTCACGGAACTCTATTCGACTATTGGCAGGACTCGGCGCATCGAAACGCGGCCAGGAACACGTGGGTTCGCGACATGTACGACGGGCAGGGAACGCCCGGGACCGGTGGTAACGGATTCGTATACAAGGACCTGCACCCGGGCTTCAAGGGCGACTGCGCGGAGTGCCACGCCCCGATGGACTCGGCAAAGAACCCGGGTGACAACACGGATCTTGGGACAATCTCACCATTTGCCCGCGAGTTCGGAGTCTCGTGCGATGTCTGTCACAAGACCTACGACGTGACGAACGTCAAACTGCCCGGTGTACAGGGGATGGTGATGGCTCGATCTTCGCGCGAGACCGTTTTCGGTCCGCTGCCGGACTCGGCTCCGAATTTTCCGGGGGTGATGCGTGCTTCCTACAGCAAGATTCACACGACCGGACTCCTTTGCGCCTCCTGCCACGAAGATAACAACGACCACGACTTCGACCTCGATTACCTGGACGAGGGAAGCGTGGTCAGCGAGGAAACGTGGTCGGAATGGCTTGCCAGTCCGTTCGCTGTCCCCGGTCCTGGAATGAAAACCTGTATGGACTGCCATATGGCGCCCAAAGGCGACCGCGCCATGTGCGAGCAGTACCAGCCGGTTGCCCGCAATCCGTCGCAGGTGTATTCCCACGACTTCGAAGGCACGACGGATGAATTCGTCCAGAATGCCGCCACTTTACATGCAGTTGCTCGACGTGAAGGTTCAACGCTGCGTGTTTCGGTAGCGGTGACAAATGACCGCACTGGGCACGACCTGCCTGGAGGCCAGGCGATTCGCCACGCGCTATTGCTGGTGACGGCAACCTCCGCCGATGGCGCGTCTTTGACTTTCGAGGCCGCCGGCGGCGATACGATCCCCGATATCGGTGGCACAGGGGACCCGGCGCAGGGCTATTACGCGGGCTTGCCCGGAAAAGCGTTCGCGAAGATCTTTGGAAACGACGGTGAAACGGGGGTGTTCTTCACCGAGGCCACTCGAATCGTTTCCGACAACCGGATTCCGGCAGGCGCTACGGACTGGAGCGATTATGCGTTTTCAATGCCCGAAGCGTTCGATCCCGTTTCAATCTCGGCGAAGTTGATCTACCGTCGCGCGCCGCGTGAGCTTGTCGACATCAAGGGATGGACGATGACGGGTCACGGGCGACCGAATCCGGACCTGATCGGCCCGAACTTCGGAGTGTTGATGGCGGCCGACGTCAGGGAAGTTCCGTTGCCTGGCGCCGATGTCAATCGCGACAAGATCGTCAACAAAGAGGGGCTCCGCCTGCGAGTGGTTTCCGGAGCGACCCGGCAGTTCACACCGGGGGTACTGGTGGCAATCACCGACGACACCGGTGCCTGGGTGACGTTCGACTCTCCCGCCAAGGTCTCGTCATCCGGTGCAAAGCTCACGCAGAAAGGGAGGATCGGCGGGCTAAAACTCAGCCAATTCTGGCCTTCTGGTGTTACGAGGTTCCTTCGAGTGACGAATTCCGACGGAACGGAGACGGTTCTTCGCCTGCAGCGCTCAGGGTCCAAGTACCTTCCGCTCTGACAGCGGACATCGTCTCGTTGCCTCGCTTTGACAGTACGGACTTGATAGTCAAATGTGTGTTTGTTGATTCTACGGGACACCCGGTAGAGTCTGATTGGAGCGGGTCGGACCGATAGCAAATTGTACCGTGTCGCAGTTTCTGACAATGCCGGGAGCACGCCGGAGAGCGACCCGAACCGCCAGCCCAATTTGCGGAACAAGATCCGCGCGCCTCAATCCAGGAACTCTTTTGCGAACGCTGGGAAGCAACTCGATTCGGTCACTTGCCGGCTTTCTTTCGCGCCTGTTCGAGTTGGTACTTGCGAGCTGACTTCTGCCACTTCTCGAGATACGGCACGAGTGGACGGAAGAGCTTCGCGCGCCATCCGGACTGCCTGTCGCGCCAGACCTTGAAGTAGCGCTCTACGTACTCCCGAACCGCACGTTCGATTTCCGGTCCCTTCTTCTTCTTGCTCGAGACCGTGACGAGGTAGTGCTGCGCGATCAGCGACATCACCGACTGTGCAATCATCGCCTTCAGTTGCGCCTTTGCCGCGAGTTTCTTGAACCAGTTCAGGTCGGGCGGCTGCAGCACCAGCAAGGCGATGTCGCCGAATGCCGAGGCCGCTCCGGGCTGTTTCGGCCGGTATAGAGCCGGCAGACCCTTGAGCAGGTCCTGGGGGAGCCTCGAATCCTCGATCCGATCAACGAACCGGATCTTGCTGAAACCCCGGAGGTGCTCGACCGGCAGGCATTCGATAGCCGCCTGAACCTGTTTCTCGAGATCCTTGACCTCGATCGATGCCTGATGCTCAATCCTGATCGCCATAAGGGGGCGAAGGGTACAGGCTAGCGGCGGAGTGCGTCAAACATCGACCTTGGCAGAACCCCCGGACTTTGCGCATCGTGGTAGGATTCGCGCCAATGATGAAACACGTCAAGCTGTTACTTCTCGGCCTGTTTGCGTTTGTGGCGTTACTTTCCGTCTCTTTCTCGCAACGAGTAGAAGCGCTTTCGACCGGCCCGTTCCTGGAACGCACCGCTGCACCCGAGGAGCAGAATTGCACGGCCTGTCACCGTACATATCAACTGGATTCCGGACCCGGCCGGGTTTCGATCGAAGGACTTCCCAGTCAGTACGCACCCGGTCAGACTTACCCGGTTACTGTCCGATTGTCTGATCCGGCCGCAAACATCTGGGGCTTCCAGATCACGTCGATCACCGATCAGGGAACTGCGGCTGGATTCTTCCAATCCAACACCGTCGCAATTGCTGCACTTGGTCCGTCGCAGAGACTCGGGCGTTTCTACGCGCAGCACACGGCAAACGGAACATACGGAGGCTCGCGTGGAGAGGTGGCCTGGTCCTTCTTCTGGAAGGCACCTTCTACCGATCTAGGTCCTGTCTCCTTCTATGCTGCCGGGAACGCCGGAAACGGGGATCACACGGACTTCTACGATTACATTTATACAACTAACGTAACTATTGATGGATTAAGGCGATTGGTACGCATCAAGCTCGAGTCTCCGGCTGCCACGACCGGGCTGGGGTCAGGCGAGCACGTCGTGGTGCGCTGGAGTGCCACCGACGGCGACACAGCGGTTCCGGACCATTTCAGAGTTCTGCTCTCGACCGACGGCGGCGAGAACTACCCGACGGTTCTGGCCGACAACCTACCCTCGACCGCTCGCTCATTTGTCTGGACGATTCCTGAGGCACTGGTCACCCCCTATGCCCGCATTCGAGTCGTGGTCGTCGACTCGGAAGGCAACGAGCGAACGGATCAGTCCCGAACCGACATTTCGATAGGACCGCTCGGCTTGACCGCGGCTACCGGCGTCGCCGATGCGCCGCTTGGAGGCGATTTCACTCGTCAAGCGTGGGCCGACGTCAATGGTGACGGACGCCAGGATGTCGTCGTTGGACGCAATGCGGGAGGTGTACTCCTGTATGTCCAGAACGCCGACGGCTCCTTTGCGGAAGCTACTGATGAGGCTGGGCTTACGATGCCGGGAGATATTCGCGCGCTCGCCTGGGGCGACGCGGACGGCGATGGCCATCCTGACCTTGCAGTACTGGGCGTGAACGCAACCAGCCTTTGGCGCAACAATGGCGACGGAACCTTCGACAGTGTCGGCGCGCCGACATCGTTTCCGAGACAAGCTGATCCGCGTGCGGTCGTCTGGACCGACGTGGACCGGGATGGAAGACTCGACGTCGTTGCGGGCGGGCAGTCGGGCCTGTTTGCGCTTCACAACACCGAAGGCGGGTTCGAGGATGCGACATCGGCCTGGAACGCGCCTGCCGGCCCGGTGACCGGCATCGCTGCGGGGCCGAAGCTTCTGTTGGCTTCAGGTTCGAGCTTGAAGGTGATCGGTTTCGATGGCGGGCGTTTCCTGGACGAGACCGGCGCACTGGGAGATCCGGTCGCCTTTGGAGCAAGCGCCGTTGCGTGGGCCGATCTGACGGGCGACGGCTGGCTCGACATCGTGGCATCCGGCGCGTCCGGGAATGCCGTCTTCGCGGGAGTCGAAGGTGAGCTTCGCTACCGGAATGCGACGGCCGAGCTCTCGCTGGCTTCTCTTGCGGGTGGGAGCCGGGTGTTGCCGGCGGATTTTGACACCGATGGCGACGTGGATTTACTAGTCTTCGACGTTGCCGGTGCGCCGCACGTCCTGCGAAACCGGGGTGTCTCCGGCTTCGACGATGTCTCCGGCCGATTCAGCTTCACGGGAGAAGTGACCTCGGCCGCCTGGGTCGATCACGACGGTGGCGGGGCGGTCGAACTGAGCCTGACGACTTCCGATGGGCTTGGTGTTATGGCCAATCCCAGGTCGGGAGCCGGATCGATTCGAGTCCGTCCGCTTACGGACCTCGATGCCGATGCACACGCCGCTGACGCCGAACCCGACCGCGACGCAATTGGGGCGGTCGTGCGAGTCGACCTCGATGGCGACGGCGACTGGATCACGGGGCCGAAGATCGCAATTGTAGTGGAGCAGTCGGCATCGCCCGTTGTCGTGATCGGTGCAACTCTCGAGAGCGCAACGGTACGTGTCGATTTCGCGGACGGCGAAGGCCGTGAGGTGACGATCGAATCCGGTGCGCTGCCGGTTGAAGTTCTGGATCCAGACGCTCCAAGGGTCGTTTCCGCCAGGCCTTCGTCGACAGGGAAGAAGCTCACGGTCGACGGAATGGGGCTTCCGGCGACGGGGGGGCGCATTCTTGTTGGCTCGACAGCCTTGGCGAGCGTGAAAGCGCCCGCGCGCTTCGTCGGGTCCGACGGGACCAGCACTCGCCTGGTGGGTAAGGATTCGCGGCTCTCGCTCCTTATTCAGACGAAGCCGGTTGCCGTTCGCATTGAGCTCGCCGGCGTATTTTCGGCGCCGGTCGTGTTGCGGTAAAGCCGATCCTCGAGGTCCAACTGACGGGAAAGCGACGACCTCAGGTTTCACCGCCGCCTGTCAGGGTTCGTCGATCGCGGACTTCTCGAGTGACATTGCTCTCTCGAGACGGCGGACTGATTTCTGCAATTCGGGAAGTCTGTTGAAGACCGCCGAGGACTTGAGCCACGACCGATTGTCGATTGCCGGATAGCCAGAGACGAGTTTCCCGGCACTCACCGAGCTCGGAATTCCGGTTTGTGCGGTCGCAACGACGCCGTCGCCGATCTCACAGTGCCCGGCAACACCCACCTGGCCGGCAAGCGTGACGCCTCGCCCGACGGTTGTAGAGCCGGCTAGTCCAACCTGTGCGCAGAGAATCGTGTTCTCTCCGACGACGACGTTGTGCCCGATCTGCACGAGGTTGTCGATCTTGGCGCCAGTGCGTATGCGAGTCTCGCCAAAAGTAGCCCGATCGATGGTCGAACCTGCGCCGATTTCCACGTCGTCTTCGATTACTACGACCCCGAGCTGTTCGATCTTCTCGTAGTGACCGTCGGCGTCGCGCGCGAAGCCGAAGCCGTCGCTTCCAACCACCACGCCGGGCTGAAGCACGCATCGGTCTCCGATCTTCGTTCCTTCCCGGACGATGCACCCAGCCTGAATCACGGTGTCGCGGCCGACCTCCACACAGTCGTAGAGAACTGTCCGCGCGTGGATCTCCGAGCCATCGCCGACCGTAACGTGATCGCCGACGACCACGAAGGCTCCCACGTGCGCCTCGTTCGACACGATCGCCGACGGCGCCACCACGGCCGTTTCGTGAATTCCAGTTGGCAGCCGACGGCGCGGATGGAACACGCGCGTCGCGCGCGCGAAGTCGGCTCCAGGGCTTTTACTTATGAGGCAGGGAATCGGCGACTCTCCTGCGTGCTCAGGACGGCAGATCGCGGCAGAAGCCTGTGTTGTCGCAAGTGCCTGCACGTGCTTGGCTTCGGCGGTGTAGGTCAATTGTCCAGTTCGCGCGTCCGCGAGTCCGCCAACACCGGTGATCTCGATTTCCGATGCGACGACACCGCCAACCTCGAGGCCCAACACCCTGGCCAGCTCAGTCAATTTCATTCTTGACGTCTCCCCGAAACGAACATATCGTCTGATAACGCAATGGGTTGGCGCCGGATCAGAGGTCCGGCGCGAGTCGCCGCAAGACTACAGCCGTTTCCAGGACCTTACAAGGAGCCCCAAGAGCCGATGCCGCGCGACCTCTGCAAGGACTTCCTTCGTTATCTTCGGGTTGAGAAGGGACTTTCTCCAAATACAATGGAGGCTTATGAGCGTGATCTTCTAAAGCTCATGAGCTTTGCAGCTTCCTGCGGGCGGGAAATTCTCACTATTGAGCGGGCCGACCTGCTTAACTTCATCCGATCTCTCAGGGAAAGCGGCCTCGAGCCGCAATCCTGTGCGCGCACAATGGTTACCGTTCGTAACCTCTACAAGTTTCTCATCCTGGACGGTCACATTCACCACGATCCGACGGTGAATATCGAGACACCCCGAAGCTGGCAGACACTGCCGAAGTTCCTGACTCGGGAGGAGGTCGACCGTTTGCTCGAGGAGCCGGATGTAACAACGGACGTGGGACTTCGTGACCGAGCGATGACCGAGCTGTTGTATTCATCAGGGCTCCGAGTCTCCGAGATGGTGTCCCTGAAGCTTTCCGACGTCGATATCGACGCCGGACTCGTCACGTGTCTTGGAAAGGGATCGAAGGAACGCCGGGTGCCGGTAGGCAGTGCGGCAATCGAGGCAATCCGTCGATACCTCCCGGCCAGGCGTCGAACCGTTGGCGATCGCAACGTCGAGCAACTCTTCGTGACGTCTCGGGGCACTCCGGTGACACGGCAGATCTATTGGAAGCGTCTCGTCGAATATGGCGAACGCGCCAAGCTTGGCCGTGTCACTCCACACATGTTGCGCCACACGTTTGCCACGCACCTGCTGGAGCACGGTGCCGATCTACGGTCGGTTCAGATGATGCTCGGTCACAGCGACATTTCGACGACGCAGATCTATACGCACGTAACGAACGAACGGCTGCGCGAGGCGTACCGCAAGTTCCATCCGCGAGCCTGACATCAAATGAGCGCACTTGGTGTTTCCGAACTGGCAACGATCGGGGAAGCGCTCGTCTCCATCGTTCCATTGCCATACATCGTCGCTGACGACGTCAGCTGGCGCGTAGTGCTGGCCAACGGACACGCTGAAGCGCTCTACGGCGGTCCACTGGCCGGTGTCGCTCTCGAGTCGCTACTGACGCTTGGCGCCGAACGGGCCGTCGAAGGCACGATCTGGCGGGCGCAGACATCCGACGAGCCGGTCGAACTGTTTTTCGAGCGGCAAGACGGCAGTTCAGCGGAGGTGCTGGTGCGGGCGCATCGCCTGGATCTGAACGGCTGTACGGCGTCTTTAATTGTGCTCGAGGATGTATCGCGTGTCCGCCTGCTGGCGCGAAGCCTTGCGCACGCGGCCACGGAGCGCCGTGACCTGTTCGACGCGTTGGGACTGGGCGTCGTCGAAATCGACTCGACCGGACGGATTCTGGCTCATAACGGATTCGGGCCGATCGAAACGCTGTTTCCGAGCGGTCTGGCCGGTCGGAACTTCTTCCGTGACGTCGCAGCCGGATCCGGTCCCGTAGAAGTCCTCCGGCAATACGAGCTCTGGACGTCGGCGATCATCGACGCGCCGTTCCGAGCTCCATTCGAGTTCGAGCTAGGCCGCCATTTCATTGAAGCGGAGATGCTGGCCGGTTCCTTCACGACCTGCGATGCGATCGTGCGCCTTTCGGACGCGACTTTGCGGCGACAAGCGGAGGCCGAACTGCGGCAGCAGACGGCGCAGGCCGAAGAAGCTGCTCGCCGGTCGCGACTCGTCTACCAGACTACGAGCCTGCTCCATCAGACGCTGGACCTCGACACCGTGCTCGCCACTGCCGTCGAGGAAACTGGCAGGTTGCTCGGGGCGTGTTGTTGCCAGATAGCGTTCGTCGACTCGCTGGGTGACGTGCGAATCGCGCACGAGTACCTTCGTTCTCCTCGTGAAGTCACGCAGGGACTGGTTGCGGCGTTCGACCTTTTGCCCGCCACGGCAGAGGCAGTCCGAACGTTGCTGCCCGTCGTCGTCGAGCTCTCGAACGCAGCGGCCTTCCAGTCCGACTCGGGGATGCGCGGGCGCTCCGGGGCCGCGTCCGCAATCGTGGTGCCGATCGCAGTGAGGCGGGAACCGTGTGGCGTGCTTGCCATTCTCCAGTCGGACAAGACGAGGTCGTGGACCGAAGCGGACATCGAGCTTGGCGTCTCTGTCGCGGCGCAAGTAGGCCTTGCCATTGGTCATTCGGAGATTCATGAACGGTTGCGCCTCCAGGCGGAACGCGACGCGATGGTTGGCCGCTTCGCCGTCGCGATTCACGCGGCGCCGTCGCTCGACGAAGCGCTCCGGCGCGCCGCCGAACTGCTGTTGACTCAAACCGAGTGCGACGGGGTGTCCGTTCGTTGCCGCGATCCGCGGCTCAGTCACGATCGCACCTGGTGTTGGGACGTTGCGCCCGATGGAGCCGTTCGTAGCGTGGATCCAGCCGTGTGCGAGCTCGCAGACAGGACGCGCCGCGTGCTTGACGGCGAGGCCGCGGACGACGATCCGGCGATTGCGTTCTCGCCGTTCACGGCGCGGGACGGTGTGCTTGGCCTGCTTGCGATCCGCTTTCGGCGAAGTATCGGCAGCACTGACGTTCAAGCGCTCGTCGATGCCGTGGCGGTTCACGTCGGAATCGCTGTTGGAGCCTCGACGCTGCTCAGCACGGTCACCGAAGCTCAGAAGGTCTGGGAGGGCGCATTCGATGCGCTTCCTGATGGCGTCGTCGTCGTCGACCGCTCGATGTCGGTCCTCCGATCGAACCGAGCGCTGGCGTCCCAGCTCCGCGCGAAGCCGTCGACGATGATTGGACAGCGGCTGCTTGGGTTTTTCTCGGATACGATGGCCGACGCGATCGCGAACGCCGTCGGGTTGGTCGACTCCGGCCGCAAGCCGGTGCAGGTCGAAGTCGAGGATTCGTCACTCTGCAAGTGGTTCGCTCTTTCGGCGTCTCGGTTGCCGATGTCGGATCAGGATGCCTTCATTCTTTCTATTCGTGACGTCACACGCGAGCGGACGATCTCGGAGAACCTCGCTCAGTCAACCAGGCTCGCGTCGATCGGGCGGCTGGCAGCGGGAGTCGCGCACGAGATCAACACGCCGCTTGCGACGATCGCGGGATCGGCGCAGTCATTGGACCGGCAGCTTTCGTCTATCGCCGAGTTGCAGGAGTCGGAACGCTGGCAGTCGATCCGCGAGCGAATCGACGCGATCGTCGAGCAGGCGTTCCGGTGCAAGAGGATCACGCGAGACCTGCTCGATTACGCCGCTCCTACGAGACCCAAGTTTCAGGAATGTTCGATTGCCGCCGTCGTCGAAACGTCGATAAATACAATTGCGCGCGAGCGCGGAACGGAGCGGATCACCGTGACCGAGAAGGGAACCGCCGCGCCAGTATTCACCGATCCCGAGCGAGTCGCACAGGTCCTGATCAACCTCGTGGCGAACGGTCTGGATGCGATCGCCGAGAAGCCGAAGGGCAGGTTGTCGGTCGAAATCCGGCACCTTCTTCGCGAGGTGCGCTTGGCGGTTCGAGACACGGGCTCCGGAATCTCCCCAGCAGACAGAGAAAGGATTTTCGAACCGTTCTTCACGACAAAACCGCCCGGTCGCGGCACAGGTCTAGGTCTCTCGATATCGATGAGCATAGTGTCTCGACTTGGTGGACGGCTGGAAGCGAAGAGCAGGCCCGGACGGGGTTCGACTTTTACGGTCACGCTTCGCCGGAACCGGCCCGGCGAGGAGTCAAACTGATGCCGAAGGCGGCTGAGCGAATCGAGCTCGGGAGAGTGCTCGTCGTCGAGGACGATGACGCTTACCGACAATTCCTCGTCGCTGAGCTGCGCGATTTCGGATTTCCGGTCGAGGGTGCCGGCGACGGTCAATCGGCAGTCGCGGCAATCGAATCGACGTCGCCTGCGGTAGTACTGCTCGACATCAGGCTGCCTGGGCTCTCGGGAATCGATGTGCTCAGGCGGTTGGCCTCGAGCGCGGATGGCGGCCCGCAGGTCGTAATGCTCACGGGCCACGGCACTATCGACACGGCGATCGAGGCTATGAAGCTGGGCGCTTACGACTATCTGACAAAGCCCTGCGATCTCTCCGAAATGCGGGCCGTGATCGAACGAGCGCTGGAGCGCCGCGAGCTGCAGCGCGAGAATGCCGCGCTGCGAACGATCCTTCGCCGCAAGGAAGGTGAGGTCGAGCTCATTGGCAGAAGCCGAACGATGAACGATCTCGAGCAGCGCATCGCGAGGATTGCGCCAACGGACGCGAACGTGCTTCTGATTGGCGAATCGGGCACCGGAAAGGAGCTCGCGGCGCAACTCGTACACCGGCACAGTCGGCGCGCCGACAAAGCCTTCGTCGACGTGAATTGCGGCGCCTTGCCAGAGACCCTGTTCGAAAGTGAGTTCTTCGGTCACGAAAAGGGGGCGTTCACCGGCGCAGCCAGCCGAAAATCTGGATTGGTCGAAGCCGCGGACGGGGGCACTCTCTTCCTCGACGAGGTTTCGGAAATGCCTCAGGCATCGCAAGTCAAACTACTGCGATTTCTGGAAACTGGCGGGTTCAGGCGTCTCGGTGGCGTCACGCAGTTAACGGCAAGCGTCCGCGTCGTCGCTGCTTCGAATCGTTCGATCGAGTCCCTCATCGACGGCGGAGGATTTCGCCGGGATCTCTTTTTTCGCCTGGCCGTCGTCACACTGGAGGTGGCGCCGCTGAGGGAACGCCGCGACGACGTGCCGCTCCTCTCGGAGCACTTCATGCGGCGCGCGGCATTGGACACGGGCTGTCGTGTGAGTTCGATCGAGCCGGCTGCGCTGGATGCGCTTTCACGGTACGACTGGCCGGGCAACGTGCGCGAACTGAGGAATGCAGTCGAGAGCGCCGTCATTCTCTGCGACGGTAACATCCTGCGGCTAAGGGATTTGCCGGCACGCGTGCTGACTGGTCCGTCCCGGCCCGGGCTGTTGCCCGAACCGGGCCCATTCAGCGCAACTGCGATACGGACCCTTGCCGAGGTCGAACGCATGCATATCGAAGCGATGCTGGGATATTTCGACGGGCATCGAGAAAGGACTGCACGCGCACTCGGAATCGCCACGAAGACCCTGTATCGAAAGCTTCGGGAATTCGAGGAGTCAAAATGACCGAAGGCGGCCAGAATTACCGGTCACACCGGGATTCGTAGACGGGAAGGTCATTGGTATCCAGGCGATGTCGCAGGCGGCAAGTCGATGTAGATAGAGAAGTTGGGGTGAAATGCCCCTTATTGCGTTTGTGTGGCACCGGAGTTGCCTATAGATTGGCGAACTTACAGGGGCGAAAGCCGCAGCCACGCGCACTCCGGGAACTCCTCAGGAATTGACGTATGGCTGCGGCATTTTTTTTTGTTCGGGCGGACTGGATGTCTCCGCAGAGGACGGACTTACAAGCGCTGGCCGCGGGCTCAGGTTCTGGATTCCACTATCGATGCTCAGCGTTCGAAGAGAAACACCTCGACGTCCCCGTTGTAGCCAGGCTCCTTGACGCGTGACCGCAGCTTCATGTTTTCGTTGAGCCAGGTTAGTCCAATTCCTTGAGGATCGGAGATGCTAGCCGTCGCCGTCATTCTGACGAACCATACGCGATCTCGGCCTCGCACAAGCGGCAGCAGCCATCTGTCGGTGTTGTCGGGAGTAATTCGAACGCCACCGACTTCAGGATAGCCGTCGACGTCCACACCCGGCTTCCGCGTGAAGTACCGCTCGAACGCGATCAACTGGTGCGGTTCGTTTATCAGGATCGCATCGCCGCTTCGGCTCTGATCCGAGATCAGCGTAGCGACTCGCCGCCACGGCTGTTTGTCCATACCCGGTGAGAAGTACCAACTGACCGCCAAAACGCTCGGTATCAGTACGGTGGCAAGCCCTATGACACGAATCCAGTTGCCTGGCGCGGACTCGAGTCCTAGAGCCAGCAGTAGCGCCATCATCGGTGCAAGGCTCAAGTAAAACCTAAGCTGCTCGGGTCCAACCATCATAATCAGAATAGGCATTGGAAGCAGTGCGGCGAAGAGCACCACGAGAATGATCGGGCGCCGAATGTCGCTCTTCCACATAAACCAGCTCGCGGCCAGGGCGACGACGTCGAACGCAAGGATGGCCGGAATTCGATACCACGCGACCACGAGCCATTTCAGGGACGTTCCCGGCAACACGTCGACGAGCAGGCTCTTTGGAAGGGCAATCAGCCGGTCGCCCGGATTTGAGAATATGGCCTGGTTCACGCCTCCAAGGTTGACGAGGAAATCGGCCGCAACTCCGGCCTTTCGCCCATAGCCAAGTCCGAAGATCGCGACAGTCCCGGCCAGGATTGCGGGAACTTGAAGGACGGCGAGACGAACGACTATTTCGCGACATTCGCGAAAGCAGACGAGCAAGCCGATCGCCTGTCCAGCGATCGGAAGCAGGGAAAGATAGTGAGTGCCGATGGCCAAATACGCCGCTCCGGTATATCCGGCCGCGAGCAGCCATTTCGTCCTGTTCGTCGACGTTGGCCAGCGTCGGAGGAGTTCCGCAAGGGCCACTGTGGCGACAGTGACGAAGAATGTCGCGAGCGCGTACATCCGTACTTCCTGGGAGTACTCCACGTGCAGCGACGCGACGGCCAGAACGCTCGCGGCGACCACGCCGGCGCGCTCGTTACAGAGACGCCAGCCGGCCACGAACACAGCGGCTACGGTCAGCGATCCGGGGATCGCCGATACGAGCCTGACGAGCGCATCCGAGTCCTCGGCAAACGGCAGCCATGCATGAAGAAGGTAGTAGAACGTTGGCGGGTGATAGCCAGAACCGAACCCGTGCTGCAACGAATTTGAATCGGCAATGGAGAGGGCCTCGTCGAACCAGAGGCTCTTGCCGCCCAAATCCCAGCAGCGGACGACGGTGGCCGCGATCGTGACTGTCAGGGCGAGCCACGTCCAGATCGTGGGTTGCCATCGCGACGGGTCTGCTTTCGTGATGATGGCAGGCGAGACAGGGGTTACCAGCGCGTCGGGGACCTCATCGGTCGCGCTGCCTGCCTTTCTGCCTGTCCGAGGGGTGCGTGGTGACTTCCTGGCCATCGACGAGCCTTATACCGCAAGCCGTGCTGACTGTCAGTGTGCGCCTTGTGATATAACCACCAATCTTCGGTATCAATACCCCACGTTCTGGAGGCTGGTGGACGATGTCTCTGATCCCCGACGACACTCAGGTAATGGACGTATTCAGGAAGACGGGTGCATTTCGCGAAGGCGTTTTCGAGCATCCAGCTGGCTATTTCACGTCCTTCTACTTTCAGATACCGCTGGCGCTGCGTTACGCGGACAATGCGCGACGTCTTGGCGTCAGCTTGAGCCGAGTCCTCCGCCGGTCTCGTGAGCTCGTGTCCGCGCTTCCGAGCGTCTCGATCGTTGCCCCGGGTCCAGGCGGAGTGCCCGTTGCGTTCGAAGTTCGTCAGGCCCTCAGGGCCGAACAGACATTCTGGTCCGAGCGCGAAGGCGGCGAGTACCGATTCCGGCAGTACAACGAGATCAAGCCGGGACAGAAATGCGTGATCGTCGACGACATCGCCCGTTCGGGAGATGCCGTCCGTAAGGTCCACGACCTGATCGCGAGCGCGGGTGGCGATGTGCTCGCCGTTGCCGTATTGGTCCGGTTGTCGACAGCTAAACTCGACCTGCCGGACACGTTGCCGGTCTACAGTCTCGTTGAATTCGAGGCTACGAAGTACGAGAAGCCCGAGGCCTGCCCGACCTGGCACGAAGGTGTAACGGTCGAGCGTGTTCGCTTCTGATCCATTACGGGAATAGATCGTCTGGCACGGTCCGGCAGTAGTCGGGCCGTGCCTTATGAACCGGGCTGCGGCCGTCAGCTTCCAAGCTCGATACCGAGGGCGCGGGCGAGCGCAAGCAGAGGAGCGTCCAGCGATACGCGCCTGACGCGCCCGGCTACTTCAGATATCGGAACGGTTACGACGTCGCTGCCGCTCAATGCCACGACGCAGGCTGACCGTCCTTCGGCCAGCGCCGCCACAGCGGCAGTACCGAACGCCGTTGCGAGCAACCTGTCGAACGCGGAAGGCGTGCCACCGCGCTGAAGGTGTCCGAGGACCACGGTGCGGCATTCCTTTCCGGTGGAAGCCTCCAATTCCTCGGCTACAAGCTCGCCGATTCCACCTAGCCGGCGCCGCCGGCCCTCGATCTCGCCACCTTGGTAGGAAGGCGAGCCCCCGATAGGCGAGGCTCCCTCGGCAACCACAACGATCGAGAAGTTGTGGCCGAGGCGCTCACGCCGGCCAACAGCCGCGGCTACCCTAGACAGGTCAAAGGGAATCTCTGGAATCAGGCAGGCGTCTGCGCCGCCCGCGATCGCGGCGTGGACGGCGATCCACCCGGCCGTCCTTCCCATGACTTCGAGGACCATAACGCGACCGTGACTTTCCGCCGTCGTGTGCAGCCGGTCGATGGCGTCGGTGGCGACTGCCACGGCCGAACTGAATCCGAAGGTTCCGTCGGTGCCGCCAAGATCGTTGTCAATCGTTTTCGGAACGCCGACGACGCGCACTCCGCGCCGCGCGAACGCATCGGCGATTGCCTGAGAACCGTCACCTCCGATCACGATCAGGGCATCGGCTCCGAGCCGTTCGAGCGCGGCTACGGCCTCTTCGACGGGTTTGGCGGGCACGATGGCCGTGCCGTCAGGCAGGTGCGTGCGGTTGAACTTTCCACGGTTCGACGTTCCGAGAATCGTACCGCCACGGGGCAGCAGCCCACCGACGTCGTTCGTGGTAAGGAGGCGCGTGCGCGTCTCGCCAAGAAGTCCGTCGAAACCGCCTTCGACTCCCAGTACTTCCCAGTTGCGGTCGATGTTCGAGGTCTTGACGATGGCACGGATCACCGCGTTCAGGCCCGGCGCGTCGCCGCCACCGGTGACGATTGCAATGCGACGAATTTCGGGAGCGGCGCCACTGACGAACGTGGATCGAGTGGTTGAGAATGCCCGGGCATCGGCGGGCCGTCCATTGACTAGCAGCGCGAGCCGGCGTCTTCCTTCGTCGGTCAATCCAGCCCGGAGGCACGCCCGAATAGCCGCCGCGTCATCCGCCCGCACCAGCCTCTCCACGCGCCAGGCAGCCGTGGTGCGGAACAGGAATGCGACGGCAGCGTGTAGCGCTTCGAAACCGGCTGCTGCCGGAACTTCCGATTTGCCCAATTTGAGAAGGCCAAGGCGCAGCGTCGTGGCAACCGGCGGCGAGTCGGGGCACCAGAAACTCGAGATGAAAGTGTCGTCACCCAGGACGAACAGTGCTGTTGCGCAACCAGTTCGGCAACGGCCTCCCACGCTTTCAGGGATTCCAAGCGCTGGGATCTCGCGCTCGATATCGTCTCGGTCCGGACGGGCCCGCAGTCGATTCAGCAGCTCGGCCGGAACGGGTTCGGGATGTACGTCGGCGAACCTCATCAGGTCCGCAACTCTACTGTATTCAATAGTCTGCGGCAAGCATGAGAGATGTGAGGCGGACGCGGTCCCGTGTGGTGGCCGCGTCGAGTTCCGGCTCAGTGCGAGCGGCGTAACCGGGCTGGAATCCGCCGACCTTGACCTGGTGCGGGGGTGCCAGCCCGGAGTCCGGAGGACTACTTGACCGCGTAAGCGGTCACGGTAGCGGAGCCGGATATATTCCTTGCGGTCACTCGGATGACGGTCCTGCTGTTGAACACGTTCCAGACGAAGGCACGTCCACTCGACTTGCCGGCCGATATCGGAACTTCCATTTCGCCGATCTCTACTTCCTGTTCGCCCTCGTTCACAAACGCGTTGACCATCAAGGAAGATCCGGTGGCGCGGTTCTCCTTCTTGGAATCGGCGCCCATCGAAACGACGAGGCGAATTTCGCGGAAACCGAGCGTGTCGATGGTCCAGCTGGTGGTCGCGTTGTTCTCCATTCGGGCACCGGTCGCGAGCTTGTAGAACTGGGTGTCCGGGTTCACGTTCAGGTTCAATTCAGTGACGGCCGGTCTTGGGTCGGCCGGCCGGCTCTCCTGAGTTGGCTTTGCGGGGGATTGGGCGCCGGCTTGCAGCGAGAAGATCAGGATGAGCGGAATGGAAAGCAGGGCTCGATGCATTGTTGGTTCCTCCAGAGTCGATAGGTGGATCTGTTGGCGGCAGGGAAACGGACTGCACGCGCCGCCGGGCGGAGAGTTGACAGACAAACTCGTGGTATTGACGATCCAGCATATAGGACGACGTTCGGTCCGGGAAATCGCCGGCAAAGAGAATGGGCATCGTTCGCGGCCGGTTACCGCGCGAAGCGCCTTGGAGTGCGGCGTGAAGCGCCGCTTTGAATGAGTGGGGAGAAGTCGGGCTTCGAGGTCGCGCATCGGGTTCGATTCTTCAGCTACCAATGCAGCGCTTCGCACGGCGAGAGGTGGACGCCGGTGACGCGCTCCGCTTGTGGGCGCACGCGTACTCGACCAATCAAAGGACAGAGAACACCATAGAGAATGCGTCTGATAATGAACGTTATGCATTCTACTATCTTCCGATCCAAGAACCCTCACCAATACAACTCGCGAACTCCGCGTCCCTCATCGCCGCCGATGCGCAACACATCTGCCTCGCTAGCACGCCACCTCGGACGCAACCTGATCGCCGACTACCGTTGCCTCCCTCGAGGCACGACGGGTCTCACTGGCCGGAAGACTCTCTGACTTGCCATCGGTTCGCAACCCGAACTCGTCCAGCCGCAAATGCCAGTTCGCGGGGCCAGGAAACACGCGCGCCCCTGACCGCAAGTCAGCCAAACGTCGGCGCGCCGACTGACCGCAGGTCATGCACCGAAACACGAGAAAATCCATGGGAATTAGCTGCGAGTGGCCGGGCCGCGGCGCCCCTTTCCTGACGCGCGGTTCGCAACGAAGCGGGCCGACCGCTGGCCCGAGTCGGACGCATTGTCATAAATATCTAGATGATCGAAAATATGGGTTTATCGGTTCCTTCGAATACCGTCGGGCACGGCTGCAGGTTGAGGCGGAAGGCTTGTGTGGCTATGAACGTGCACAGGACTCGCGGGCGAGCCCTCGCAGGGGCAAGGTCCTGGCGCATCCCGGCACGGCAACCAACGGCGTTCCTGCTCCTGACAATCCCGTTGCAATGTCAGCTAACTGTGCACCTTGTGAGCTGGAAATGGCTCCGGCGGCACGACTTCCGCAGAAGTAGCGCGCCCGCGGCGTACTGCCGGGGCCGAAGGGCGACGCTCACGTCCTTACTTCTGGCTCAACTCCGCGTGCCGCTTCTCGCCTTGCGATCACCTCAGCCCCCTGCTGCCAGACCTGCTCCAGGCGAAACGCCTCAATTTCGGCAGGAATCGCCAAATAGGCGCTCTGCCGGCCCGCTCGCCGAATCGACCCGGCGATCCAAATACCTGAGAAATAGGCTTTCATGTAATGTCTTAGGAAAGTCATGGCACCATCCCGTCGATATTGCCAGACGTGCACGCATTCGTGGACGAACAGGCTTCCGAATCGTTCAAGTGCAACGCGAACTTCAGGTGATTTCTGAGGTTCGTGTTCGGAGCGCCTGACGCATATGAGGGGCCCGAGGGTGATCGCGCGGGCTCTGGCCAACGCCGCGACGGCGTTGCCGAGCAGGCCGGTCGCAAGGTGCACCGGATCCAGGACGACTGCTTCTCCCGTCTGTTCGCGCAGGAAGTCTTCAACCCTGGAGACCGACCTGGCATCGGCGCGTTCGAGTCCGAACATTCCGGCTACACTCAACCGGCCGCGGCCGGAAGCCCTACATTCGCTTGTAGTTCGGTCCCCCGCCACCCTCCGGCGGCGTCCAGTTGATTATCTGGTACGGATCCATGATGTCGCAGGTCTTGCAGTGAACGCAATTCGAGAAGTTGATCTGCAGCCTTCTGTCGCCGCCGGACCCGACCATCTCGTAGACGGCTGCCGGACAGAACCGCTCGCACGGATTCCCGAATTCTTCCGTACAACGATCGACGCAGATGCTCGTGTCGACGACCTTGAGGTGACAGGGCTGGTCCTCGTCGTGCGCGGCCCCGGAATGATAGACGTCTGTAACCTTGTCGAATGTGAGCTTGCCGTCGAACTTCAGGTCGTACTTCTGGACGTCCGTCTTGCCGTAGTACTCCTTCAGGGTTCGCATTCGCGTGTGTCCGGCGTGAATCGGCAGCCGCTTCGGGAATATCCCTTTCGTCATGAATGAGATACCGTTCGTCACCAGGCCGGCCATCCTGCCCTTCTCGAAGGCCTGATGGAAGTTCCTCACCTCGTAAAGTTCCTTGTCGATCCAACTGGCCTTAACCTTCTGCGAATATCTAAGCATCGCGTCCGACGAGTAGTCGTCGGCGACCAGTGCGTCGAAGATGGCTTCAGCCGCCAACATTCCCGACTTCATAGCCGTGTGAAGTCCCTTGAGACGCTGGCCATTGAGAAGACTGCCTGAGTCGCCGACGATCAGCACGCCGCCGCTGTGGAGTCTCGGGATGCTGTAGTAGCCGCCCTCGGGAATCGCCTTCGCGCCATACGAGATCATCTTGCCGCCGTCGAGCAGGCCGGCAATCCAGGGATGAGTCTTGAACCGCTGGAACTCGTGGTGCGGGTCGATCTGGGGATCCAGGCAGTCGAGACCGGTGACGAGACCGATGTCGAGCAGCCGATCCTTCATCATGTATAGAAAGCCGCCACCGAAAACCTCGCCGGAATGAGGGAAGCCGAGCGTGTGGAAGACGGTACCCGCCTCCAGACGATCGTCTGGAAGCTCCCAGATCTCCTTCACTCCAAGCGCATAAACCTGCGGATCGCTTCGGCGGTCCAGGTTCATTCTGGCGGTCAGTTCCTTGGTAAGCGTTCCGCGAGGCCCTTCTCCGAGAACGACCACCTTGGCGAGAAGGTCGACGCCGGGCTCGAAGTTTTCCTTCGGCTGTCCGTGCTTGTCGATTCCCTTGTCGCCGGTACGCACGCCGACTACCTGATCGCCGTCATACAGGAGCGATTGGCCGGGAAACTCCGGAAATATGTTGACCCCGGCCTCCTCGCAGATCGGCGCCATCCATCGGAGAAGTTTCGAAAGACTGACTACGTAGTATCCGTGATTGTCGAGCGGCGGCGGGGTGATCGGCAGAGTGAATTTCGCCGACCCGGTCAGATACATGACCGCATCTTTGCCCACAGGCGCCTCGACCGGGCATCCACGCTCGAGGAAGTCGGGCATCAACTCGGCGAGTCCTTTCGGATCCATGACGGCACCGGAGAGTCCGTGAGCTCCGACTTCGGCGCCCTTTTCGATCACCGCAATCTCGATCTCGCCGAGGTTCCCTCCGGACGAGTTGTGCAGCTTGACGAGGTTCGCAAGGTGGAGTGCGCCTGCCAGGCTTGCCGGACCCGCGCCGACGAAAACGACGTCGAACGGAAGTTCTTCGCGCTCAAGTGGTGGCATAAGTGTCGAGTCGCTCCGGGTGGATTGCCGCCGCTGCGGACCGGTCAGCATCCCTGTGCGGTCGTGGAGTTGTCAAGCTGGGCTTTCGAAATGCTCAGGACGTGCCGGGGAGTCTCGCAGGACGCCGTATGAGATCCGGCAAATCGAGTTATTTTGTAGATAGATTATCAGACGCCCGCTTCAGGAGCGTGAACAGCAACTGAATGTCGGCGGTGCTTGGGTTCGAGCGCAGCAGCAACTGGCGCAGGCGGTCAGCGGCGGCCGTGGGACGTTGCAGCCGCGACGAGCCATCTTCGGGCTCGGTCGCAGACGCAACCAGGCGTTCGACTTCGGCGACAGTCGCGCGCGCCTCACCTCGCAAGCGCGAGTATTGGAGCGGCCCATCGCCGGGAACTGGCATGCGAGCCATCTCCCACGCAACGATCGCAACGGCGTGCGAGAGGTTCATCGACGGCTGCTGGGATCGCGTCGGAATTACGACGACAGAATGTGCTCGATCGATCTCCGCCGACGTAAGCCCGCGCTTCTCGTTGCCGAAGAGCACGGCAACGCTGCTAAGTTCGATTCCCTCGCCCGCCACACGACTGGCGAACTCGCGGGGGCCGATCGAGCGTCCGATCCGCCGACGCGTTGCCGCCGTTGTCGCCGCGACCAAAGTAGATTCGGCAATCGCCTCGTCGAGGGTCGAAACCGAACGGGCGTTGTCGAGCACGTGTGAAGCTCCGACGGCCGCCTTTGCCTCGCGCCACGAGGGTTCCCAGGGCTCGACCACCACGAGGTCGTCGAAACCGAAGTTGGCCATCGCCCTTGCGGCTGCTCCGATGTTGTTCGGATCACGGGGACGAACGAGAACGAAACGCATGCGACGTTTCTCTCTCAAATTCGACAGTGGCCGCAACCCTGTCGCCCCTTTCGTGAGCAACCTCCCTCCATCGGAGATCGGCTGCCCACGTTTGGACGCGACGATCTTCGAGCGCTACTCCTTGAGCTTCTTGATCAGGGCGGGCACCACCTCGAACAGGTCGCCAACGACTCCAAAGTCTGCCAGGTCGAAAATAGGAGCTTCCTTGTCTTTGTTGATCGCGACGATAGTGCCGGAATTCTTCATCCCGACAACATGCTGGATGGCGCCTGAGATTCCCACGGCAACGTATAACTGCGGAGTCACGGTCTGCCCGGAGCTTCCTATCTGGCGATCCATGGGCAGCCATCCGCTGTCGCAGATTGGTCGCGAAGCGGCGACTTCGGCTTCGAGCGCCGCCGCCAGTTCGTTCACGAGTCCGAGATTCTCGTCACTCTTGATTCCACGACCGACAGAAACGATTCGCGTCGCAGCAGACAGATCCACCGCCCCTTTAACGTCCTTGAACCGCTCCTCGACGGTCCAACGGATCCTCACAGATCCGAGGTCGACCGAAAGCGCGCGCGTCGGCGCCGAACCGTCCCTGGCCGCATCCGTCCGGTAAGCGCCAGACTGCAGGCTGATCATTCCAGGCGCATCTGTACGACAAGTGACGTCCGCATTGATCTTGCCCTGGAAGATCTGCCGGACGAGGGTCACGTTCCCGCCCTCGACCTTCAGCTTGATGACGTCGCCGACCAACGCGCGATCCAGACGCGCCGCCACCCTGGGCGCAAAGTCGCGAACCTGGTACGAATGGCTGAAGACGACCCAGGCGGGGTCGCAATCCCGGATTGCCGCGACCATCGCGGCAGCGAAGCCGTCCGGCGTGTAGGTCGCCAGCTTTGCGTCTTCGATGGTGATCACTTCGGCTAGATCCTTCGCTGCGACCTTCGCCGCGTTGGATCCGGCGCCGTCGCCAATCAGGACGGCTCGTGCCGTCGTTCCGAGACCGGCCGCGAGTGCCTGCCCCGCAGCTACCGACTCCCACGATGAGTTCGTCAGCTCGCCGCCGCGAATCTCTACGTAGACAAGAACTCCGTTCGCCATAGTGCCTCCCGCGGATCGCGCCAGGCGCGATCAACGCACGCTAGATAACTCCATTTCCTCGCAGGCGCGCGACCAGCGCGGCGGCCACCGTCTCGGCATCGCCTTCCAGCATCTCCGTCTGTTTCTCACGTACGGGGAGATAAAGACTGCCGATCGCTTCGCGTGGCGTAAGAGCATCGGCATTCAGACCCAGGTCCGATGCCGTCCTCACGTCCACGGGCTTCTTCTTTGCGCCCATGATTCCCTTGAGGCTCGCATAGCGCGGCTTGTTGATGCCGGATTGGATCGTCACGAGCGCCGGAGTCGCCATCGAAATCCACTGGAACCAGCCATTCTCGAGCTCGCGCTTTACCCGGAGCGTCTTTCCGTCCTCGCTCGTCTCCAGTGCGATAACGATCGACGCGTGCGGCAGGTCGAGCATTTCAGCCATCAGCACCCCGGTCTGTCCATAGCCGAGGTCGTCCGATTGCAGCCCGGTGAAGATCACATCCGGAGCCTCGGGCCCGATCGCGGCCGCCAGGGACTTCGCGGTTGCCACGGCGTCGAGTTTCTCGAAAGTGGAGTCGCACAGGTGGATTGCCCGGTCCGCGCCCTTGGCGAGACCCTCTTTGATGGTCTTGCTCGCATCGGATGGGCCGAGTGTCGCAACGATCACCTCGCCACCGTGCTTCTCCTTCAAGCGGAGAGCCTCTTCCAGCGCATACGCGTCAGACTCGTTGGCCTCGAAGCTGAGGCTGGACTCGTCGATCCACGACTTGTCCGCGTTTATTCGGAGCAGGTCGTCCCGGCGGGGCACCTGCTTGATACAGACGACGATCTTCACTGCTTCACTCCTTCATCGACTCCGTAAGGAAAGAACGGAGCAAGGCGTCCGGCAACGAACCGGCGACGCCTTGTCTCCAGGTATGGCGTCCGGCTATTCCTCGAATCGCTTCATGAGCAGCGCGGCATTCGTTCCGCCGAACCCGAAGCTGTTCGAGAGGCCGTACCTGATTGTCTTATGCCGCGCCTCGTTCGGGACGTAATCTAAGTCACAGTCCTCATCCGGCGTCACATAGTTTATCGTTGGCGGCAAGACACCTCGCTCAATGGCAAGGGCGAGTATTCCGGCCTCGAGGCCGCCCGCGGCTCCGAGCAGATGTCCGGTCATCGACTTGGTCGAACTGACCGGAATGCTATTCGCGTGCTCTCCAAACACACGCTTGATTGCGAGGGTCTCGAGCTTGTCGTTGTACGGCGTCGAAGTGCCGTGCGCATTGATGTAATCGACGTCCTGCGGCTCGATTCCGGCATCCCGGATCGCCGCCTCCATCACGCGCCGCGCCCCGTCGGCGTTCTCGGAAGGCTGAGTGATGTGGAAGGCGTCGCCCGTCATCCCGTAGCCCACGACCTCGGCGATGATCTTTGCACCTCGGGCTTTCGCGTGCTCGAGTTCCTCGAGGACGAGCACGCCGGCCCCTTCGCCAATTACGAATCCGTCCCGGTCCTTGTCGAACGGCCGGCTTGCGAGCGCCGGCTCGTCGTTGCGGAACGAAAGCGCCCGCATCGCCGCAAACCCGCCCACGCCCATCGGGGTAATTGCAGCTTCGGCGCCTCCGCAGACCATTACGTCGGCATCGCCACGCTGGACGATCTTGAAGCTGTCGCCCACCGCGTGCGCTCCCGACGAACAGGCAGTCGCCGTCGCCGAGTTCGGCCCTTTGAGCCCGAACTTGATGGAGACGCAGCCGCTCGCCAGGTTGATGATGGCCGCCGGAATGAAAAATGGAGAAATCCGGCTCGGTCCTCCTTTCAGGAATTCCTCGTGCTCGCGCTCGATGATCGCAAACCCGCCGATGCCAGAGCCGATATAGGTTCCGCACCGCTCGGCGTTGGATTCGGTCACTTCGAGGCCAGATGCGTCGAGGGCTTCCTTGGCAGCTGCCACCGCATAGTGGATGAAGGTGTCGAATTTCTTGACCTCCTTCCTGGGTACGTACTGCTCAGGGTCGAAACCCTTGACCTCGCCGGCGAAGCGGCACCGAAAAGCGGACGCGTCGAAACGCGTGATGGGACCGATACCCCCGCTTCCCGCAACGAGTGAAGACCACGTCTCCTCGGCCGTCAGGCCGACGCAGCTGACGAGGCCAATCCCCGTCACGACGACACGTCGATTCACGACCACACTCCTTCTGGATATGACCAGCAGCCCATCGTTTCCGGCCACGCGGCCGGACGGCGCCGACGACTACTTGTCCTTCTTGTACTGCTCGATGTACGAGACGGCGTCGCGAACGCTCTGGATCTTCTCGGCGTCTTCGTCCGGGATCTCGATATCGAACTCCTCCTCGAAGCGCATTACGAGCTCGACCGTATCCAGCGAATCGGCGCCAAGATCCTCGATGAACCGTGCGTTGGCCGTCACTTCCGGTTCGTCGACTCCAAGTTCTTCGACGATGATCTGCTTAACCTTCTCCTCAACACTGATATCCGCCATGGGATCCTCCTCGGAACGTTTGTAATAACCTACACGCTCGACGGCGTATCGCCGCCAGCAGAGGCCGCAATCGCGGCCGCGAAATCTTCGGGACGCTCAACCGATTGGCACGCGGCTCCCTTTACAATCTTTCGAACCAGCCCGGCAAGCACCTTGCCCGGACCGATCTCAACCCAGCGAGTGACGCCCAGACCGGCCAGTTTCATCACCGACTGTTCCCACAAAACCGGCGCCGCAATCTGTTGGAGCAATAGTGCGCGCGCCTCGACACCGCGGGTAACGAGTTCAGCCGTGGCGTTGGCCATCACGGGAAACCGCGGATCGCGGAAGGTCACGGCTTCGAGCATCGGCTTGAGCCAATCGGCTGCCGGTTGCATGAGCGCTGTGTGAAACGGCGCGCTCACGTCCAGCGGAACTACGCGCTTGGCGCCGCGCCGCCTGGCAGCTTCACTCGCTCTGGCTACCGCTGCCGCCGCGCCGGCGATGACGACCTGGCCAGGGCTGTTGAAGTTGGCCGGGGCACAGATGTCGCCTTCCGCCGATTCGCGACACGCGGCATCGATCTCCCCGGAGTCGAGGCCGAGCACAGCCGCCATTGCGCCGTCGCCTACGGGTACGGCCTCCTGCATGAACGTGCCCCTTGCCCTCACCAGGCGAACCGCGTCCGCGAGGTCGAGCACATCGGCCGCCACGAGCGCCGAATACTCGCCAAGAGAATGGCCCGCCGCAAACTCGGGCTCGGGGGCGCCGGCCTCGCGAAAAGCCATGTACGCCGCGACCGAAACCGTCAGAATTGCCGGCTGAGTGTTCGCCGTCAGCTTGAGTTGCTCGTCGGGGCCTTCGAAACAGAGCCGCGAAATTGACTCGCCAAGCGCCGAATCGGCCTCGTCGAACACCGCGCGCGCCGCCGCGCAAGTATCCGCAAGCTCGCGCCCCATTCCGGTCGACTGGGAACCCTGCCCGGGGAAAATATATGCCGTGGCCATGAGAAGAAGTCGCGCCCGGATCAGGCGCTCGCGTGCTCCTTGGTCCGCGCGAGGTCCGTGTCTATTCGGTGGTTGAGCCCGCTCTCGCTGAATTCTTTCGCAACGCGAATTGCGTTGCGGATGGCTCGGCTGTTCGAGCGTCCGTGGCAGATAACTGTCGGCCGAGTGACGCCGAGCAAGGGCGCACCGCCGTACTCCGCGTAGTCCAGCCGTTTCTTGAAAGCCTGGAATGCCGGTCTGGAGAGAAATGCTCCGGCCATGCCCTGGAACGACCGCTGCAACTCCTCGCGGAGCATTCGAATAACGGTTTCGATGATGCCTTCGCTCACCTTGAGCGTAACGTTGCCAGTGAACCCGTCGCAGACGATGACGTCGAAGTCGCCACTGAAAATCGCCCGCCCCTCGACGTTTCCAACGAAACGGATGGGAGCCGTCTTGAGCAGCTTGTGAGCTTCCTTGGTGAGATCGTTTCCCTTCATCTCTTCTTCGCCAATCGACAGGATCGCAACTTTGGGATCGTCGATGTGGAAGATCGCACGTGCGTATATCGATCCCATGACGCCGAACTGCATCAACTGCTCGGGCTTGCACTCCGCGTTGGCTCCGACGTCAAGAAGAAGCGCACCCCGCCCTGACACCGTAGGCAGCACCGTCGCCAGCGCCGGCCTGTCTACCGTCTGGAGCGTACCGAGCTTGATCATCGCCACGCCCATCACGGCGCCTGTGTTTCCAGCGGAAACGAGGCCGTCGGCCCGCCCATCCGCGACTTCCTGTGCCGCGATGTGCAGTGAACTGTTGCGCTTTCGGCGAATTGCCTGCGCGACGGGATCGCTCATGGTAATGACTTCAGAAGCGTCGAGGATGTCTATTCCCCTGGATCCGTGCCAACCCTTGCGCCGCAGCTCTTCCCGAAGTCGCGTAGCCGCACCGACGAGCACGACTTCAACGCCGAGTTCGTTGGCGGCCTGGATGGACCCTTCGACCTCGGGACCCGGGGCGTGGTCGCCCCCCATCGCGTCGACGGCAATTCTGATCATCAGGCGCGGGAGCTGACGGAAATCGAGGCTAAGCCTCGTCTTCGATCTTCTTGATCTGCCGGCCGTCGTAATGCCCGCAGCTCGGGCACATGCGGTGAGGCATCGCAGGCTGACCGCAGGTCTTGCAAACGATAGTCTGCGGCGCGTCGATGGCGTCGTGGGCGCGGCGCATGTTGCGTCGCGACTTGGAATGTCGTCGTTTCGGATTCGGCATTGTGAGTCAACCTCTCGTCGAAATCTCGGGATTCTCAGGAATTTTTCAACCGCTGGAGCGCTTCCCAGCGTGGATCGATCTGGTCGGTCGTGCAGTTGCAAGACGTGGCGTTCAGATCGACACCGCATGAAGGACATAGACCCGCGCAGGTGTCGGAACAGAGCACGTGCATTGGCGCCAGCAAGACGGCCTGCTCTCGCGCTACTTCCCGCATATCGAGCACGCCGGACGCCAACTCTTCCAGGTCCAACTCGGAGGCTTCCACCTCCGTCTCGTCGACATCGATGCCGCTGGCGGCAGCCTCGAAGACGTAACGCTGGTCAAAGGACCCTGCCAGTACAAGTTCGAGCGGTTTCAAACATCGATCGCATTCGGCAGCAACTGTTGAGTCGACCTCGCCAGAAACGCGAACCACACCACCCTCAGGCCGCACCCACGCCGTCAATTCGACCCGTAGAGGCCGAATCTGCTCTGGCTTCCGCAGCGCACCAGGTTCTAGCGCTTCGAAAGACACCCGAAGTCGCTGGCCTTCAGGCTCAAGGTGAAGAAGATCGATTTCCATCTGACTGCCAAAAAGCGAGAAGTATACGGCCAATCCGGACTTTGTCAACCAAACCAACCAGCGCCGCACGATGCCCCGTGAGCCCGATTCGCGCGGGCGACTTCCGGGCTGAGGCACCGGCCTCGGGCACTTCGAACATGAGCCGAACTTCAGTCCATCATTTGGTCTGCTGATATGATCTCGATCATCTTCCATCGAACGGAGCATTCTTCCAGTGAATAAACGAACGACTACGATCCTGATCCTGAATGCGATCCTGCTCGCCTGTTTCCCGGCTATGCGGGTTTCAGCGAATTACACTCTCGTCTGGGATACACGCGATATCGCGCAGATGGGACAAATGACCGTCTACAATGGCCTTGCCGAGGGTTCACTGCTCGGAATGCCCGTTGCGGCCGGCGACGTCAACGGCGACGGCTTCGACGATGTCAGCCTCGCGGCGTTCTATGGTCCTTCAGGGCCGTCGGGCGGACGCAGGGCCGCCGGTCAGGTGAACATTGCCTTCGGCTCCGCGGATGCCCTGAAGGGCACGACCGTGGATTTCTCGAAGGCCGACCAGGGATCCTGCCGGGTCTACGGCGCGCGCGCGGACGACTTTCTCGGCAACGAGATCGCAATGGGTGACGTGAATGGCGACGGTTTCGCCGACATTATCGCCGGAGCACAGAACGGCGACGGTTTCGACAACGATTCGAACCGCTCGCAGGCAGGGCTCGCATACATCGTCCTCGGGCAGGCCGAGTATCCGGCCGTGATCGATCTGGTAAATCCCGGCCCCGGCGTCATCCAGATTCTCGGCGCCAAGGCCGGCGACAGACTTGGCTTCTGGGTTCACGCCGGCGACGTGACCGGCGACGACATCGACGACATCCTCGTTTCCGCGGATCTTGCGGGCAGCAGCTCGGGGACGGGATCTGCCCGCGGCGTCCTCTACATGATTCCGGGTGGCCAGAGCTTTCCGGCAAAGATCGATCTTAGCCAGGGCTCCGTGCTCGGCAATCTTCACATCACGGCCATTTACGGCAAGGACGACCTTGATCATTTCGGTTCCTGTATTGCCGTTGGCGATTTCGACGGCGATGGATTCGGCGACATTGCCTGCTCCGCGGGCGTCTCGCGAGCCGGTGCCGCGTATACCGGCTACGGACAGGTCAACAACGGCATCGGCCAGGGAGGAGGCGACGGGCCGAACGACGATCGCCAGAATGCCGGCGAAGTCACGGTGCTCTACGGTCGTGCCTCGTGGCCGTCGACGATCCAGCTTTCCAGCCCTCCAGGCGATGCGACCATCGTCTACGGCGATCAGGCGGGCGGCTACTTCGGCGAAGACGTCAACGCAGGCGATTTCGACGGTGACGGCCTGGACGAGCTCGTCGTCGGAGCGCTCGTGGCGGACGCACCTGGAGGCCGGAATGGCGCCGGAATCGGCTACGTCGTCTGGGGTGACGGATTCGACCGTGGCGATCGTATCGACATTCGAAGCGCTTCGGGCGCGCGGGTTTTGACGATCTACGGAGAAAATGCGGGCGACATCGGCGCCGACTCGATCCGCCTCGCAGATATCGACGGCGACGGATTCGAGGACATTCTCTTCGGAAGTCCGATCAATGCCGCCTCGGGTCGAGAGGCCGCCGGCGACCTCAAGATCATCTACGGGACCGAAGCGCCGATGCCGGCAGTAGTCGATACGGCGAACAATCCTGCGTCGGTGCCAATATTCCAGGTCGTAGCGCCCGATGCCGGCGATATGTTCACCTACTCGCTCACAACTGGCGACATCGACGGAGACGGGTTCATCGACCTCGTCCCGAATGCGATGGGTGGCGACGGCGCCGGCAACCGGCTCGATGCGTGCGGCGAGTCATACATCATCTCTGGACGGATCTTCTCCCAGCGCACCGGCCGGGGAACGCAGAATGCACCGATTCTCAGTTCGGTGACGGTCTTTCCCGATCGCAAGAAGATCTACGCCGGCGAGTCGGGAATCGTCCTCACACTCAACAACACGTCTCCCGATACGGAACGTCTCTTCACCGTCGGTTCCACCGCTGTCGTCAACGACGTCGACGTGCCGACCGAGTTCGTCGACATGCGAACACTCCGGGTTTCGCTCGACGAAGCGCCCGACATCAGGAACACGCCGGGCAGTCTGGTCGTCCAGGCGCGTAACCCCGGCAGCGACCCTTCGGTTGCGATCGTATCCGTACTGCTGATAGGTCCAATCGTGAAGAAGGTCACTTCCTTGACTACAGACGTGATCACGTTGACGGTCAAGGGCAAGAACGCTCTGGACGGCGCATCGGTCGACGTGCGACTGGCGGAGGTGCCGGACATGAGCGTACCGGTTATGTCGATCGACCGCACGAACAAGAAGACGTTCAAGGTGCGTATCGGACGCCAGTACATCGCTCCGGGATCCCGGGTCGAAGTTCGGATCGTGAACCCCGGGCCTGCCTACTCGCAGCCCGGCAGTGTCATCGTGATGTAGCTGCATCCCGCGTCTGCGGTTCGTCTGGCGAGATTGCCGGGCGAACCGCCAGCGGGTTCCCTTCTCGGCCGGGCCGGTCAGTTCGCCGGCAACGCCTGCGTGATCCGGACGACCGGGTAGGCGCCGAGCGTCGGGTCGCGATAGGGCGATCTTTCATAGAAGAACCACAGCCGCGCACGCGAATTCTCACGAAACGCCGCGTCGGTCTCGAGCCTCTTCTCGAACTCCGCCTTCAACGCGGGATCGGCGGCGAGCATCTTGCGGGCGAGCTTCTCGAGGACGTAACCCTCGGCGTACTCCTTCTGCTCGAAAATCGGGTCGAAGAACCCCCAAGCCGCCAGTGCATCCGGAGCGCCCGGCTCGAGCAGGTGGATCGCGATGCGGGCATTCGGCTGATCGAGCGGCACGATGACCGAGCCAGCCGGCAGCGTGCGTTTCTCGGTCACCGGCTCTACGGAGTACCGGAGCGGATGACGGCCTTCGTACGACGGGGCCTGCCACACGGGCTTCGTGAGCCTGTACGTTTCGAACTCCGCAGTGACCGGCCGCGAGAGCACCCGTGTCCGAAGGCCGTGAAGCGCAAGCCTCTCGATGACCGTCTTCCACTCCGGCGGCACCGCGTAAGCGAGTGGCGGCGCGACGGTCACGGTTGGCCGGACGTCGTCGAATAGTGGAATTTCGACGTCCCGGGGCGTCGAGCCGTAAGAAATCCAGCTCGATCCACTCACGTCGCTCTGCGCGATGGTGAAATCGGTCCCGCGGAACGTGATCTTCCGGCTACTGTCGGTGAGTTCCAGACGAAGCGTTTCACGGCGAGCCGGATCGTAGCTGCGCCCGTCCGCCGTCGTCCCGGCGTCGGCAGTCGCGACGGCGTTTCTCAGCGCCTCGGGCTTCGCGTTCACCGCCACGAGCAGTTCGGTGAGCAGGTCGTATGTCGCGCGCACCCGGACGCCGAATGACTTGAGCATGTGAGTCTCGACCAGAACGACCGGCCGGTTCCGGAGTGCTCCGTAACCATTCGAGAACCGAGGCGTAAATACCTGCCGTTCGACGCCCTTAGAAAGATCCGCCGAGTCTCGCAGGTTGAAGTACGACTCGACGATATGTCCCTTCTTTTCGACCGCGGGTCTCACCATCGGCTGCAGAACACCCGTGACGTATTCGGCAACCGGCCTGGCCACGTATCCGCTCGACTCGACCGTAAACAGAACGTCGTACTGAAAGTCCGCACCGTCCGTCACGTGGGTGTCGATGTAGAGGTCCGGGGACCAGGCGCCGAACAGGGCCAACATCGCCCGCATTTCCGGCGAGTCGGCCTTCATGTAATCGCGGTTCAGGTTCAATCCCTGAGCCGTCGAGCGCCATCCCATCTCGTCCGGACCATCCTGATTGATCCGATTGTATGGGCCCGATCGCTCGTGCCCGTCGACGTTGAAGATCGGAACCACGAGTACTGTTGCGTGCTCGACCAGGCTGGCGAGCTGCTTCTTCACGGCAATGTCCCGGACGAGCGCCAGCGAGGCTTCCTTACCGTCTATCTCACCGGAGTGAATACCGTTCTGAATCAGGACTATCGGCTTCCCAGAGCGCCGCGCCGCCTCTGGCGTGAATGCCCGATCGCGCGAGACCACGAGCAGCGGGAGAGGCCGGCCCTGCGGAGAGGTTCCGAATGTCGAGTACGAGACCCACGGCGACGCGGCCGCAAGCTTCTTGCAGTATGCGATCGTCTCGTCGTACGTCGAGGTCTTGTGGTAGCCCGTTCGCTCGGCCGTCGTCTGCCAGGGATCGTCGGCGCCGAAAACCGTCTGGCAGTTGGCAAGCGCAAGGGCGAGGCAGACTACTGTGAGCGCGTTGCGGAACGATGGAATGAGAGTCACGGCGCCGGAGCATATTTCAACTCTGGCCGCTTGGCGAAAGCGAAAATCCACCCCGGCGATCAACCGGCCGCTTTTCCCGCCGCTCCCGACTCCAGTTCGTCGACCAGGCGCTGCCATTCGTCGACGAGTGGCCCGCGCGCTTTGGACTTGTAGGCCTTGAGCATCGCCCGCTGGCACCAGAAGAACCGCTCACGATGCTTGTCCGAATCTCCGAGCGCCTCGGCGCCCAGTGCTCGCCAGGCGCGCTGGATGGTCGCGAGGTTGGCGATCCGGTAGCAGATCGAGACGAGAAACGCATCAGGCGGCGCGGTCTGCAGTTGATTGAACCACGCCCGATCGCGCTGGTCCCACGGATCGATCTGCTTCATCCACCCACACCATTCGAGAAGGCCCGCGACCTCCGGACCGAACTCGTCGATCACTTCCTGCTGGCGTTCTCCGCCGCCCGTACCTTCACAAACATCGTGAAGCGCCGCGGCGATCGTCGCGTTCTCGTCCGCGCCACCTTCGATCGCTAGCACCGTCGCTGCGAGAGGCGCCGCCAGCGGCACGCCGGCCGACTGCGAAGCCGCAACGGCGAAAGCCAGCGCCTGACCGATTCTGCCGCCTCGAGCAGGCGACAGCGACGGACCCGCCGCGGCACCGGGCGTGTCCAACTCGACCGAGTATGTCAGTTGGCCGAAGACACCGTCGGCAGCATCGTATGCGTCGAGCGCCGAAGAGGTCTGGCTTGCGGGAGATTCGACTACGTCGACATCGAAAACGACCTCCACGTCGTCATCGAAGCCCGGCATCGCCACACCAACCGGAGCGACCAGTTTTCCGGAAGCAGCAGACTGCAGTTCCGCGGGCGGTGGCGATGTCAGGTCGAGGTCCCCGAAAACCAGCAGTCCGTCGAACGCTTCGTCCGCGCCCTCGGGGGGCGTATCGGCCGCGGTTCCAGCGCCCTCCGAAATGTAGAGCTTTTCCGCCCAGCGGTATTTCTCGACTGCGTCTTGCGCTTCCGCCTTCAATTCGAACAGGTGATCGCGGAGTTCCTTGATCCTGTCCGGGTTCGTCTCCTTCTTCAGTTCCTCGGCCGCCAGCGCGAGTTTGATATTCAGCGACGCGAGTTTTGCCCGGATTTCGTTACGAAGTGCCACGGGCACCTTGCTGGAATGACCTGACGGCTGTTCCTGCTGCATGCGGGCCTCGGCGGGATACTGAAGGATTTCCAAGGACCGGCGCGCGCCACCGCTAGTGAGCGATGGCGCGCGCCGGACCAGACATACGAGCTTCTTTCGACAGAAAACTGTTGAAGCGGCTGGAGTATAGCCGCCGTCAGTTCTTTCCGAAAAGACGAATGGTCACACCGGCAGTGATGGTGAACGGATACCCGGGCGTGGCGTGAATTCGCGAAACGACCGGATCGCCCGGCCGCAGCCTCGACTCGAAGTAGTTCTGCGTTTCGAAATATCGCTTGTTGGTCAGGTTGTCGACGGATAGGTTCAGGTCCACGTTGCCCGTAAGGCGCTTCGTGAAGCTGAGATCGACAACATCCAGGCCGGCGGCCCGAATTGTCGCATCCTCACCGTCGAGCCGGTAGTTGCCGGTATGGCGATATCGCAGGGATCCCGAAAAACCATGCCAGTCGGAGAGCGTCAGGCCGGCGTTCGCCACCGAATGCGGAGCGCTGTCGACGTACTGAATTGGATCGGTACCCCTGAAGAACGCGTTGGTGACCTGCGTGAGGCCTCCGTTCGCTGTCAGGTATCGATTGAGCCGCGCCGAGAACTTCGCCTCCCAACCGTAGCTTCTCGAGGGTCCGGCGAACTCGATGCTCGCATCGTCCGCGATGTATACCTGTTCGTTCGACCTGTCGATCAGGAACATTGTCGTGGCAAGAGAGAAGTTCCTGAAACTGGTCGACTGGCCAATCTGGTAGAAGTCGGTCGTGGCGATTGGCGGTCCGGACGTGTCGCTGACCACACCCCTCGCGTCCTGGCTCGAGATCCCTCGGCCGTAATTGCCGTAGATCGTGACCGGTACGCGGTGGGTCGGCGTCCACGCAATGCTGGCCTTTGGCTGGAAGCGCGAGGACGTTTCTGTTCCGGAGGAAGCCGGGTCCACTTTGTCATCGACGTCGAAGCGGAACACGTCGAAGCGCAATCCGCCCTCGACGTGCAGATGTCCATCGAAGAAGTTCAACGCCTGCTGCACGTAGCCCGCGCCGTTCGTCACGTGGGCCCGGGCGCTCGTAACTGTTGCGAAGGGATCGCGATTGCGCGCGCTGTAAAGGCCGACGTTGATCTGATTGTCGTGGAAATTTCCGCCGCCCGTCAGCAGCGCTTTTCCGCCGAACAGATCGTAAGGCACTACGACCTGGACGTTCGCGCCTTCCTGGAGCCGCGAATCGTGCTGCTGGATACCGTCGCCGTTCACCTGGTCCTTGAGGAAGAAGGTGAAGTTCGAATAGATGTCGAAGAGCGACCGGCCGATGAATCCATCGGCTTTGACCACCGCACCGGACTCGAGCTCACGGCGATAGGCAGCGGAAAAGACGAATGTATCGACAAGGCCGCCGTTCGTGGGATCGATGAAGCCAAACCGGTCGAGACGGTTCGCTGCTACTTCGTCGAGCGGAATCTGACCGGAAGAGGTGTAGTCGTTACGGCCATAGTTCAGCCGGAAGGAGAGCGCCTGCTTCTCGCCAAGCGGAATGGTCAGGTTGCCCGTAACGTTGTCGCGCTTGTAGTCGAGAGGATTGAGGAACGGCCCGTCCGTTCGGCTGCCCTCGTAGGCGATGAATGCTTTGGAACGCCCGAGATCCGGGCTGTACGCAATGAATGACCGGAACGTGTTGAAGGTTCCGCCCGCCAGGCGAACCGTGAGAACGTCAGGCAGAGATTCACGCTGTCTGATGTGAACCACGCCGAGGCCCGAGAAATCCCCGTACTGCGCGCTGAATGGTCCATTGAGGATGTCGACGTCCTCGACGAGCTCGGGAGTCAGGCTCTTTAGCTGACCGAGATAGCCCTGGCCGTGGCCCTGCGTTCCCTGGTTCTGCTGGAAGTTGTCCACGAGAACCTTCAATCCTCCGCCCACGCCACCGTGGTCGAGGTTGAACCCGTAACGCCGGATCTCGAGCGACTTCCCCCCGCCTTCGTGCTGCCCCGCGTTGATTCCCGCGTCGAGGGTGTGAAAGATCTGATCGTCGCGCGAGAACAGCGTGTCGCGGTAAACGCGCTCGTTGCGCCGGTCGATGCCAGGATCCAGCGTCGTATCGACGATCGTGACGCTCTCCTGAACCGGAGGAACCAGGTACGCGACCACGAGACGAAGATCCCCGAGCGGCTCGCCGGGCCTGAGTGTCCTCTTGAAGCCAGCGAGGTCGGCACCGGATACTTCGATCGTGATCTCTCCGTCCGCACCCGCTGTCGACGAGAAGCCGCCATCCGAGTCAGTTGTCGCCTCGGACGTCTGCCCACCGGCCGTAACTCTCACGGTCGCACCATTGACGACCTCTCCGTTGGCTGTTTCCACGTGGCCAGAAACGATTCTTTCAGTCTGCGCACGCGCAGCGATTGAATACCCACTGGAGAAAGACAGCGCGACGAGCGCGATCGCAATCGCACGGGGCAGTCCTGCGAAGTCGATATGCATTACGGGTCAAAGCTCCTTGCCGATATCTCGAGTCTCCAAGTAATTCCGGACTACGCGTGGGACTCGCGGATCGGATCTTCCGGTTCCCGGGCGTTGAGTCTACGGCCGCGACCGAAGTATAGTTTTGCCCGGTTGGTGTGCGGCCAGATCAGACCCCTCGAGAGATCCCGGCATGAAACTGCGTATCGTTCTGATTGCGTTGGGTATTGCGCTCGCGGGCGGCGGCTATTCCGTTATCGACTTGTCGATGACCCGCGCTTCCGCTCCTGCGGACCCGGTGACGTTCTCTGACCAGGTGGTGCGGATTTTTCAACGGAACTGCCAGACTTGCCACCATCCGGGCGATATCGCGCCGTTCTCCTTGATGACCTATGAGGAAGCTGCTCCCTGGGCCGATTCCATCAGGTCGAAAACGGCATCGCGAACCATGCCGCCCTGGAAGCCCGTCGGTGGCTGCGGCGAGTTCGCGAACACGCGTGGACTTACGGACGAAGAGATCGCGACGATTGGAGAATGGGTAGCGACCGGGGCACTGGAGGGCAATCCGGCGGATCTGCCCGAACCCCTCGTCTTCGACGACGGCTGGAAGCTCGGCGTTCCGGACGTCGAGCTGCGAACGGTCCAGACCGGGTATCGCGTTCCCGCCAGTGCCACGTCGGATATCTATCGTTGCTTCACTATTCCGACCAATTTCGACGCCGACCGGTTCATTACGGCAGTCGAGGTGGCCCCGAGCAACCGGAAAATCGTTCATCACGTAATCCTCTACATTGACACGACTGGCGTATCCGTTTCGCTTGACCAGCAGGACCCGGGCCCAGGCTACACCAGTTTCGGAGGTCCCGGCTTTGCTACCGTCGGAACGCTTGGCGGGTGGGCGCCAGGCGCGCCGCCGCAGGTGCTTCGCGACGGAACGGGCTATCTGGTTCCAAAGGGCGCCCGGATCGTCGCCCAGGTGCATTACAAACCTAATGGCCAGGATGAGGTTGACACGACGTCCATTGCCCTCAAGTTTGCCCGGTCACCGGTTTACCAGGACGTCATCATCCTCCCGATCATCAACCAGGACTTCACTATTCCCGCGAACGCACGTGACTTTCCGGTGACTGCGTCGTTCACATTGCCACCGCTGGTGGACGTGAAGATCGAATACGTTGCGCCACACATGCATCTGCTCGGGCGCGAGATGCAGATCACGGCACGAAATCTGGTTACCGGCGAACGTAAGTGCCTGATCTACATCGACGACTGGGACTCTCACTGGCAAGGCTCCTACAGATATGTCGAGCCCCTCGCGATTCCGGGAGCGACGGTATTCGAATTGACCGCCCGGTACGACAACAGCGAACTGAACCACAATCAGCCGTCGATCCCTCCCGTCGACGTGTCCTGGGGCGAGAAGACAACTGACGAAATGTGCATCGGATTCCTCGGCCTCACGATCGATGCCGAACATCGCGAGCCGTCTGCGCCGATCCTCTCGGAAGTACGCGTCCAGGGATCGAAGCTAGTCGTCGAGGGCGCCGACATCCGTCCGGGAAGTCTGATCACGGTCGACGGCGAGCTGGTGCGCGACACGCGCGTGAAGTCGCGGAGAAAGGCGCTCTCGAAGTCGGCTTGGGCTTCCGCAATTCCCGCCGGTGTCACAGTGCGGATTCAGGTTCTGAATCCGGATGGTGCGGCGTCGCCGGAGTTTCTTTTCGCGCGCTAGGCGAGTGTCGACTCGGAGCCTTTCTGAATCCGATCCGCCGGCTCAACGCATTCCGCCAGCTTTCCTCAGTTCGGCGACGGCTTCCTCAGCGGTCCAGGAGTTTCCCCTCAGGATTGCCGCGACACGCCCGTCGGGCGATACGACGATCGTTCGGAGCGAATGGACGATCTGCCCCGAGCGCGTCTCGTAACTCAGTCCGCAAAAGGACGCGATGTCGCGAATGGACTTGGTACTGCCGGTTGCGAATGTCCAGCGATCGACGGGAGACTGCTGCGAAACGCGCTTGCGGGCATACTCCCGAAGCACCTCCGGACTGTCGTAATCCGGATCGATCGAGATGACCAGCAGCGCCGGTGCATTGTCCCCAGCCGCCTTCAACTCGAGTGCGACCGATTCGAAGTTCGACGTCATACGCTCGCAATAGTCGGGCAACGGACACCGCGTGTAGATAAAGGTCAAGAGCGTGGGACGGCCTGCAAATCGCTGCGGACCGAAGGAGTCACCATTCGAATCAACCAGCTCGAAATCCGGAAGGACAGCGCCGATTTCGGGCTCACGTCCTCCCTCGACTTCGAATCCGGCGGCTTCGCCGTCGAGGCGCTCCAGGTTCTCGATCCACGAGCGATCGCCGGCGACGACTAGCGTGGCCCGCAGTCGGTCACCCATTGCGAGCGTCGAGACGTCTGATCGCGGTTCGACCGCGAACTCCATCGTCATCGCGTCCATGTAGCCCGGAACGGCCTTGTGCGCGACGGTGACGCGGCCGCTTGCTTCGTCGATGGCGACGACTCTGCCGGTCAGTTCGTATCGCTCTGCACGCGACGCCGGATCTACCCTTGCCGAGCAAGCTGCGAAATGGAGGGCGCCGGCCACCGCCAGAATCGCCGGGAAGAACGCCCTCCCTGTCATCGACTAGAGCCCGTTCCAGTCGCCACGCACCGGAGTCAGGCCGGAAGGCCCGTATCCGAAGACGATTGTTCCCACTCCGGAGCTGTTCGAGTTACGCAGGAACCAGTTGCCGGTGGCAGGATCGTACAGTCCGACCGTCTGCGCATTGTCGTTGTTCCAGTCGCCGACGATCGGCTTCCAGCCAACTCCCGCGGGTCCGTAACCGAAAGTGATATCGGCAGCGCCAGGGGTGTTCGAATTGCGCAGGAACCACACCGACGTCGAACTGACGAAGATTCCGATCGTCGACGTGCCGCTTCCGTCCCAGTCGCCAACCACCGGTGTCGCGTTCGGAGGACCGAAAGTGAACAGGAAGTCAGCAGGTCCCGGCGTATTCGAATTCCGCAGGAAGAATGCACCGCTCGACGGCTGATACAGTCCGGCGGTGTCGGTGCCGTTCCCGTCCCAGTCGCCAACCAGTGGCACGTACCCCGCGCCGCTGGCGCCGAACGAGAAAAACACGTCCGCTCCGCCCGGACTGTTCGCATTGCGAAGGAAGAACGTCGACGTAGCCGGATCGTAGATGCCGATCGTATCGACCCCGTCTCCGTTCCAGTCTCCCGAGAGCGGGACGAATCCGCCGCCTCCGGCGCCGAACTGGAACGCCGTGTCGGCGCTGCCAGGCGAATTCGAGTTGCGAAGGAAGAACGTTCCGGTAGCCTGCGAATAGACCCCGGCGGATTCGAGACCGAGTCCGGCCGGAGCCGTTCCGACCAGCTGCGAGATCGTAGCCACGTACATCTTCATGATCTGCACGGCCATTTCGATCGTGAGATTCGTCGAGACGTCCGTCGACTGGTGATATCCCGGGTAGGTGCCGTAGTCATTTTCGATCGCAAGAATCGCGGGCATCGAGCGGTCCAGATACGGCGCGTGATCGGAACAGCACGGACTGAGCGAGGTAACGAGGACCAGCGACGTGTACTGGGCCGCAGCCGCGATGCAGGCGTCCATCAACGACTGGCCTATCGCGCGGGTCTCGAGCCGACAGTCCAGTTCGGCATCGCCCGTGTAGCCGATCATGTCTATGTTGAACATGCCCTTGACCTTGGCGGTGTTACCGGAATTGACGATCGACTGAGCGTGTGCCTTCGAGCCATAGAGTCCCTGCTCTTCCCCGGCATAACAGATGAACATGATCGTCGCGTCGGGTGGATTGGCCGTGAAAATCCGGGCGAGTTCGAGCACACCCGCTGTGCCCGAGCCATTGTCCTCGGCGCCCGGGGCAGTGGCGTGCCCGTTGTCATTAGAAATAGAGTCGTAATGCGCGCCAATGATGTACCAGTCGTCGGGCCTCGTCGTCCCCTGAATCGTGGCGATGACGTTGTAGGCCGTTACTTGCGGGTTAGGAGCGCTCGCCGGCACCGTAAACGGCTGCGTCGTCACCGTCAGCCCCGGCATTGCCTGGAACTGCGATACCAGCCAGTCGCGGGCATTGAGTATTCCGGAACCACGGGTCCAGCGGTTGAAGCCAGTGAGTGTCTGGTTGTCCGCATACCACCTCGGACCGTTCACGGCGTCTACCATCCCCTGAATTGCCGCATTGAACTGCGCGGACTCGACTGCCCTGCTGTTGGCCGCCTGGTGCGAAAGCTGGATGTTCGCCTGGAAGGGGCGGATCGACGCGTGGCCGCGGCATCCCTCCTCCTCATCGCCGGAGTGAAGATCCTCGAGCGCAGCGGCCTGTGCCGGTGTCGCCCGAATCACACTGATGCTTCCGTCCGTCACGAGAATCCTGGAGCCGACGGTCTCGATCGCATTCGCCGGTATACGGTTGGTGAAGAAAAGCTCTTCCGGCGAAGGGACGCCGTCGAGGAGCCGGTACTCGAATCTGCCGTCGAGCAATGTCGCGAGAGCAGATCGTTCGCCGGCAACGAGCATGTGCTTGTCCACCTCGACCCACCAGGACACGGCCAGGCTCGACGTGATTGCATTCCAACGGTCGAATCCGATCCTGTCGATCGTCACGACCGCCAGAGTATCAACACGTTCGGTCCGCTTCCGGACGGGAGCCGGAACAGCGAAAGTCATAGGCGCAAGCAAGGCGCACAGCGCCGTGACCGTCAGAATGGAGCGGCAAACTCTGATCATTGAAGTCCCCCGAAGTTCCGATGAACTGATTGGTATGCCGGCAATTCTACGGGCCGTTACGCTGAAGCTCAAGCGCGGCCCCCAGCCACGTTGACGATCCAGGCCCGATCGCTGACAATTCCCCGGTTGGTCCCCACTTTCCAGGCGTAAGCACCCCACAACCTTTCCGTCCGCCCCCGGATTGGAGACGCACATGCTCACTCACCCGTCGCCCCGACGTGCACCTCGGCCTTTTGTCGCGAAGCTCCTCTTCGCCACCCTGATCGCTTCATTCGTGATCGTCGCACTGCCACCGGTCAGGGGCTCGGCCGAGACGATGGTCGTCCCTGCGATCCTGTTCTGCACGCAGGCGCCTTTCGGCGCCGACTTCACGAGCACGAACGCCACGTTCGGAAACCACGAGGCCAACACAGGCTCGACACCCCGCGGCGGGGATCTCTGGATTCGATATGCGGACGGGACGTTGCGCAACCTGACCCAGCAGGCGGGTCTCGGGACGGCTCCACTTCAGGATATCGCCGTCCGCGAGCCTTCGGTTCACTGGGATGGTACCAAAGCGCTCGTTTCGATCGTCATCGGCGGTACGACGAAGGATGATTACGCGCCGGTCTACTGGCAGATATACGAGGTTACCGGCATCGGCCAGGGACAGACCGTGTCCTTCCGCAAGATCGCTCAGCCTGCCAATTACAACAACGTTTCGCCGATCTACGGTACGAACGACCGAATCCTGTTCACATCGGATCGGCCAAGGAACGGCAAGCGCTCGAGCTATCCGCAACTGGACGAGTACGAGTCGCAACCGACGAACACCGGAATCTGGTCGATGAACCCGGACGGCACCGACCTGCGGCTCCTCGATCACGCGATCTCGGGCGCGTTCACTCCGATCGTCGCAAGCGACGGCCGCATCATCTTTACGCGGTGGGACCATCTGCAGCGCGACCAGCAGAACGACGAAGGCACGAACGACTATGGCGCGTTCAACTACGCTTCCGAGTCCTCGACTCTGAACACCGGCAGTACTGCCGAGATCTATCCCGAACTGCGCACAATGCCGAGTTCGGCATACGAGCACGGACACACGATCAACCAGTTCTTCCCCTGGCAGGTGAACGAGGACGGATCGGCGCTGGAGACGCTCAATCACGTAGGCCGGCACGAATTGCTCAGCTATTTCGACTCGGCCAATGACGACCTGCCCGAGTTCATCGCTCCCGAGAATCGGCGCACCGCGACCAACACGTTCCACTTCAAGGAGGATCCGCTCGTTCCGGGCCGCTACTACGCGACCCGAGCGCCCGAATTCGGTACTCACGCGGCGGGCCAGATCGTGGCCATCAACGGCGGCGAGTCCGTCAATCCCGACAACATGCAGTTCGACTACATCACGGATCCGAATACGGCGAATCCGATTCCCGACGGCCAGACGCCGCCGGCGAATTACGCCGGGCACTTCCGAAACCCGACACCGCTCACGGACGGAACCCTGATTGCCATCCGAACGACAGCCGCCTACGACGACAACCAGCTTGGATCGCCGCTGTCGTCGATCTACGACTTCCATCTGGTTCGACTGACTCCAGGCGCGCCGTATTACACACCCGGGACGAAGCTTCTCGCCGCGCCGATAACCAAGACGATCAGCTACTGGGACAACTACACGTACTCGCAGCTTTCTTACAGCGGACCGCTCTGGGAACTCGATCCGGTGGAAGTGCGCTCCAGGACCAGACCGGCGGTGCACCAGAACCCGCTTCCTTCGATCGAGAACCAGATCCTGCTGGACGAACTTGGTGGTCAGATCGGCGCCGACAGGCTCCGGTCATGGCTTACAGCGCATCGTGTCGCGCTGATCACGTCGCGAAACGTCACACGCCGCGCCGACCGGCAGCAGCCGTTCAACCTCAGGATAGCGGGGGGCGGTACTCAGACCGCGCTTCCAGGATCGTCGGTCACCGACCTGCTCTATGCCCAGTTCTTCCAGGGAGACCTGGTTCGCGGCTACACGGTGATCAATGAAGGTGGTCGCCGGCCAATCGGTCAGGTGATGCACGAAGGGCGAAACCCGGCCCTGACCAATGCGCCGGCGGGCAGCACACAACTCGGCCTCGACGGAAGCATGGCGGCAATCGTGCCGGCAAGGCGGGCGTTATCGTGGCAGCTCACCACGCCCGCTGGTGTTCCTGTCATTCGGGAACGCTACTGGCTGACGTTTGCAGCCGGCGAAATCCGATCCTGCTCGAACTGCCACGGCATCAATTCGACCGACACTGTTCTCAATCAGCCGGCGCCGACGAATCCCCCTCAGGCGTTCCGGGATCTTGTTCGATGGTGGCGCGACAATTCGGCCGGCGGCACGGTCGGCGACACGGTGGGCGTGTTCTCACCCTCTTCGTCGGCGTTTTTCCTTCGCAATTCTCACGCAGGGGGCGGCGCGGATCTTGCCTTCGGATTCGGTCCCGCCAACTCCGGCTGGACTCCACTGTCCGGCGACTGGAATGGAGACGGTTACGACACTCCAGGCTTCTACGTCCCGTCAACGGGCACGTTCTTTCTGAAAAACACCTCTGCTCCTGGACCGGCCGACATCGTGTTTTCGTTCGGCGCCGGGAATGCCGGGTACATTCCGGTTGCCGGCGACTGGGACAACGACGGGCGCGATACGATCGGTATCTATCAACCTGCGACCGGAACTTTCTTCCTTCGCAATCTGAACCTGCCAGGCGGCGCCGACGTCGTTTTCGGCTACGGGCCGGCGGGCGCCTTCCCTCTCGCCGGCGACTGGGATGGAGACGGCGAAGACTCGGTTGGCATTTACATTTCGGCGACCGGTGCGTTCTTCCTTCGCAACTCGACCACACCCGGTAACGCCGATGTCGTGTTCACATTCGGTCCGGGTGGCGCTGGATGGACACCGATCGCCGGCGATTGGAATGCGGACGCGGTGGATTCCGTCGGCATATACCTGGGGACGTCGGGAACTTTCTTCCTCCGAAACGCTCTCTCGAGCGGGGCCGCCGACAACGCCTTTTCATTCGGGCCTGGATCTGGTGTCCTGCCAATTCGCGGCAACTGGAATGGCGCCTAGACCGCCGTTCCAATAGCGAGGCGAGCGGACTGCGGCGCTCCGAAGGCGATTGTATCGCGCTCCGGGCGCCGCCAGCCCGCACGATGAAGCGCTTACTCGGCTTGAACCTGCTGTGAACAAAGAGCTTTCCGCGACACGCTCGCGCGGTTCCGAAACCGTCTGATAGACTCGGCACCCTGCGCGATTTCGACCCGTGGAGGACTCTTTCATGACCGCGCCAGCCAAGCCCGATATCCGAATGATCGCCCGACTTGTTGCCCCCGAGGGCAATCTCGTGCAGGGTCAATCCGAGTTGCCGCTTCCACCGGCGCTGGCTCGCGCCGCGGCCGAGGCTATTTCCGGCGGACAGAACCACTACACGTTCTTCGAAGGCGTACCGCAGCTTCGGACGGTTCTCGCTGAGAAGGTGCTGGCGCACAACGGGATCACGGTTGACGCGACGGCCTCGCCGGTCGAGGTGATGATCACGCCTGGCGCGACGGGCGCACTGGTTTCGGCCGCAAACGCATTCCTCAAGGGTCAGTCCGCGTTGTTGTTCGAGCCCTATTACCCATATCACCAGCGCATTCTCGAGTCTGCGGGCGCCCGAGCCGAAATTTTCCCGCTCCGCGGCGACCGGCTCGAGATCGATCCGGACGAGTTCCGCACCCGGTGCCGGGTAGCCGCGCGACGCGTAGATCATCCGCTCAAGGCCATCGTCGTCTGCTCGCCGTCGAACCCTACCGGCAAGTCGATGACCGCAGCAGAGCTGGAGCTCGTCGCGAGCGTCTGTCAGGAACTCGACCTGATCTGCATCAGCGACGAGGTCTACGAACATTTCGTGGTCAATCCGGAAGATCACATCTCGATCGCCACCCTTCCGGGGATGTTCGAACGGACCGTCACGTGCAACTCCTTTTCGAAGTCGTGGCGCATCTCGGGTTGGCGGCTCGGTTATGCGTTCGGGTACGGCCCTCTGGTCAGCCGGCTGCACGGACCTGGAAACGTCTTCTATGTGTGCGCGCCGACTCCTCTGCAGTTCGCGCTTTCCCAGGTGCTGATGGCCGAGCCGGCGTACTACGACGCCCAGCGGCTCGAATTCCGCTCCAAGCGCGAGCGCGCCACGGCGACGCTGGAGCGTCTGGGTTTCCAGATCTACCCTTCGGCCTCTTCGTTCTACCTGTGGGTTCGCATCCCGCCTGGCTTCAGTGACGCGATGCAGCTCAATGCGCAACTCCTCGAGCGAGAGGGAGTGGCTGGAGTCCCGGGAAGCGCGTTTGCCGACGATCCTGCGTGGAACCAGTGGATGCGCCTCTGCATCGCGCGAGAAGACGCCTTGCTCGACGGAGCGCTTGCACGTATAGAGCGCGCACTCGCCTGAAACGCGCTCGCCGGCACTTCGAAACATCAGGAGACCCCTATGTCTGCCGAGGAACTCGAGAAAGTATTCGTCTCGCTCGTTGACGCCAGCTGGAAGAAGTACAACGAGCGCCAGCAGAACACCCACATGGATGAGCTGCTGCTCGGGTCGGTGATCGCGTCCACCGTCGAGCAGGGCTATTCGCTCATCGACTTGAATTCCGACGGTGTGAACCATTTCCTCCGGTTCGAGCATCTGCCTTCGAAGACTCGCCTCATCTTTCAGCTCACGAACCAGAGCGAAGACCTGGTAACGGCGAAAGTGATCGGCCGGCAGGCTCGCGTCGTGATCGGGTATGGACAGATGGTCCAGAACCCGGGAGCGATCTGGCAGGCGCTCAAGTCGGAATTCAAGAGTGGATTCCTGGATGCGGCCGAGCCTGGGGTGATCACGTGCGACGCAGATCTTGCAAGCGGATACATCTACGTGCAGGTACCTCTGATCATCGACCTCGACACCTACTTCTCGGCCGGCTACGAGGTGAACTACCCGCTGCTCCAACAGCACATCGGCGCAACGGTCCATTCGCTTTCGAAGTACCTGCGCGGCCGTCTGGGCGCCTGACCGGAGGATTCCAATGCTGTCGTTTCTGAATCAGTTCAAACACGGTCAGGAGATGCGCGAGAGCAAGGACGAGATCCTCGTCGGCGAGCTCGTGCGGGCAATGGCGCGGCTGAAGAGCCCGGCAATCGGGTTCGTGGCGAATTCCGGCGCCCAGATGGTCAGGTTCAAACCGCTTGGCGATCCGATCCTCCACTCGATCGTGATCATCGTCGATCGCAAGACCGGGGGTTCGATGATCCAGCAGGCCGTAATCGGGTCGAAGGCCACGATCCAGGTGCAGGCCGAGGTCAAGAACTACCTGTCCGACCCGGACGACCTGGTGGCGATGTATCGCACCGACCTCGCCAACATTTTCAAGATGCCGATGCTGGGCGACGTGAAGCTGGACCACCAGATGAATTCGGTCTTCGCGACGAAGCGCGTGATGATCGACATCGACGACTACATCCTCAAGGGCGAGGAAAGCATCGGCCGGATGACTCAGCTCATCACGGCCATCGTCGGTGAACTGAAACAAAAGCTCACGCAGTACAAAAAGTCTTAGCCGCTATGGGCAGCGCGGGTTCGCGTTGTCCCAGGCGTCCGATGCGCGCTCATTCGTCCAGATCGATGACCTGATCCGGCTCGTCCAGCGTGAAATAACGGTCGAACACCTCTGCCGTTCGATCCAGTTCGAATCCCTGGTAGTCGAATTCCGAGTCGAGAAAGCGCTCTTTCACCTGACGCTGGAAATCGGCGACACCCTGGGCGAATCCGCCCTGAGCCAAGGTGACTACGATCCGTTCGACCGAGTCCTCCGGCATCCCGAGCATTGCCGCGTAGGCGGGCTTCCACGTGACAATGTAGATGGCCTTATCCGTGGTAGCCAACGTAGTACTTCCGCGCCACGCGCTGCTCGAACTTGGTGGACTGACGCAGCTTGACGTAGTCGCCAAGGACTCGTTTCTCTGCGTTCGTCGCCAATCCGCGGAGATGATCGTCTCCGATGTGTGAAAGGAACGGAACGAGATCGGCGCCACGCTCGGGCACGATGATCTCGCGGCCGGGCTCGAAAACGTCTGACAGTCCCGGACAATCGATCACGGCGCACGCCGCTCCGCACGCTGCCGGTTCGAGGACCTCGTATGGCAGGGCGTAATCGATGGCGTGTTGTCCGGGCGGCACCAGAACGATGCGCGCAGAAGAGTAGATGTCCGCTCGCAACTGGGCGCTACCGGCAAGCATGAGATCCACGTTGCCGGGCCAACTCTCGATCCCATCCCATCCATCGCCGAACACGATGAACCGGTGCGACGGCAGCGCGCGCGCCGCGACGAGAAGGTAGTTCTCGAGAACCGCCTCGGATGCCGCGTATCTGTCGGCCACGAGTGCCAGATCGCACGAAAGGTCGTCCTCGGGCGACCGGGGGTGAAAAATCGCGGTGTCGATCGACTCGTAGAGCGTCACGGCTTCCTGCGCACCATAACGCTCGGCGTACGGCTGGATCGCGGGCCCGCCTGCAATCGAGAATACGAGGTCGAATGCCGGGATCTGATCCTTCCGCAACCACGGCGCGGCGCCGGTAGCGTCGAGACCTTGAAGCGTGATCCACGGATCCAGGTCGTAAAAGACCCGCGCGGGGACCGGCTGATCGAATAGCCACTCGACGGCTTCGACGCCGGCGCCGAAGCCGGAAAGCACGACGTATGCGCTCGCGTCCGCCAACTCTCGTTCGACCGACTCGCGGGCGGCCGTCCACACGCCATACCTCGAATCCGTCGCGAACGGAAGCACGACGGCGTCGTCACCTTCCGGCTGCACGAATACGATCTGATGTCCCCGGTCGGCGATACCTTCGAGCAGAGTGTAGAGTATGCGGGTCCGATGGTCCGAGGAGGTCCGCGTCAGCTTGGAACCGAAGAAGACGAATTTCATGTCGCACGCAATCCGATATCAGGGATGAAAGACACCGCAGGTTATCGCCGATTCGAGGTCGGCGCAACGTCGGGCATCGGAGCGGCTCCGGACGGGCCGGCCTTGGGATTCATCTGCGGCGAGAGGATGCCATGACGAGAAGCGAGGCAGCTGCAATCGACTGGAATGCCGAGTTCGAAGAGCGCGCCAGCCTGATGATCGGCGACTTGAGGTCGCTAGTGGAGCTCGAATCGCCTTCGCGCGATCCGGAAGCTATCCGGCCCGTGGCCCTGGCGGTGTCGAAGATGCTTGCTGCCTCGGGCGCGTCGGTCGATATCGTCGAAGAACATGCGAACGGACCGAACATAGTTGCGAAATTCGGCAAGGGCGAGCGCCCGGTCCTGATTCTCGGCCACCTGGACACGGTCTGGAAGCGAGGCACGCTCGCATCGATGCCCTGGCGGATCGAAGACGGTCGCGCCTACGGGCCAGGTGTTCTCGACATGAAGTCGGGCCTGGTAATCGTAGCGGAAGCACTCAACGGTCTCCGCCGGCACGACATTGCAGTTCCAGTGACAGTCGTTTTCAACTGTGACGAGGAGATCGGGAGCGAATCGACGCGATCTCTCGTCGCTGAGCAGGCGCAAAATGCTCGCGCTGCCCTCGTTTTCGAGCCCGCAATAACAGGCGGCGCGGCGAAGACCTCGCGCTCTGGAATAGCGGCATATCGAATCCACGTTCGCGGGCGGGCCTCACACGCAGGTGTGGATCCCGAAAAAGGCGTGAGCGCGATCCTCGAGGCCGCCCGGATAGTCGTCGAGCTTCACGCAATGAACGACCTGTCGTCCGGTCTTTCGGTCAACGCGGGAATCATCGAGGGAGGCACTCGCGCAAACGTCGTCGCAGCGGAAGCACGCATGGATGTCGACGTTCGTTTCAGGACTAGCGACCAGGCAATCCGTATCGTTGACGCCATCTCGGGACTCGCGGGGGCTCGTGGAGGGGCGCTCGTGACAGTAGCGGGAGGGATCGATCGACCTCCGTTCGAAGCGACACCGGAAAGCCTCGAACTGTTTGCTCGTGCCGCGGCCGCAGCGCGCGAATCCGGATTCGAACTTGGTCGCGGTCACGTCGGTGGCGTCAGTGACGGCAACTTCACGGCGGCGCTGGGAATTCCGACGCTCGACGGCCTGGGACCGGACGGTGCGGGAGCACACGCGGATCACGAGCACATAGTGATCGCCGACCTCTCCCGCCGAGCCGCTATGCTCACAAGACTGCTGATCGACATCGGCGGGGACCGACAATGAGGGCATACGGCCTGCGAGGCGCATCGCTGGTAAGCCCGCTAATGTACGGGAGTAGGATTGCCGATAGATGAGCCACATGTCTTCGATCATGAAGAGGCTGCGCGAACTCAAGGGGGAGTTCGACGCGATGGGCTCGATCGCCCTCCTGCCCGCCGAAGACTTCGGTGAATTCGGGCGGCTCTGTCTCGAACTGCTCTACCTGACCGAAGACCTGGCCGCCCCTCCCGCCGCGGACGACTCTCCAGAGGATTGCATCGATCAGCTGGTGGTGATCGCCTTGACGCTTCGTCGTTCCGGTGACGACGTCACGGCAACCGAGATCTTCCTGCGGACCGCGTGCTTTGCGGATACGCGTGGCCTCGGCCGCCTGTCTTCACTCGCGTACAACCTGGCTGGCATCAGTTTCTACAATCTCGGGCAGTACGAATCGGCGATCGAATCGTTCGAGCAGGCGCTGGAGAGGCTCACGGACGACGAGCACGGTCTGGTTCGTTCGACGATCATACGGCTGAACTGGGGCAACGTGCTTCACGACCAGAGAAGGTTCGACGAAGCGGAATGTGTCTACGAAAGCGTTCTAAAGCAGGTCGACGAGATTCCGGCGGACGTATTCTCTGGCAATTCCGCGTTCGAGTCCGACCGGATGAGGGGAATGCTCTGCAACAACCTGGGCGCAAATCGGACCGAGTGGGCCCGCAGCGATTCGGGCCACGGTGCGGAGTCGTGTCCGCACCTCACAATTGCGGAACACTTCCTGTCTCGGGCCATCGCCGCGCCACTATCGCCCAACGAGCACCTGCAGGCACGCACGAACTTCGCTCACTCGCTCATCCTGAGAGGACGGCCCGATGAGGCCGAGCGCGAACTTCGCCAACTCGCCAGCCAATGCGCGGCCGACCGCGACTTGATGTTGCAACTCCCCGAGATCTACAGGTTCACCGCCGAGTCACGGGTAGCCCAGGGCGATCATCGGGGGGCACTCACCGACTGTTACCGGGCGCTCGAGTCCAGCCTGGCCGTCGCGGACCGTCTCCAGGAGAGAAAGGTCGTCGATACCTTCGTCGCCGCGATGAAGGTCACTTCGAGCGTATTGATAGATGGATCGGATACTCGCGAGCGAAAGGCGGAGCGTCTCATGAACGAGGCATCCGATTTCGTCGACCGGCTCGTGGATTTCCTGGAAAGAAAGGATCTGTACACGGGTCTGAATCATTCCAAGGCAGTGCAAACGTTATCGGTCCGAACGGCGCGAGTACTCGTTTCCGACACCGGACCTGCCGGCGAGCGGGCCCGCCGCGAGGTCGAGATGCATTCGCTGGGACTTGCCGCGGCCCTTCACGACATCGGCAAACTCTTCGTTCCCTGGAGCCTGCTCAACAAGCTCATCCCTCTAAACGAGGGCGAACGGTCGATTCTGAGAAAGCACTCGGAAAATGGACGGTACATTCTCGAGCAGGTCGGCCTGCCGGAAATCGGTGCGATCGTCGTGGAGCATCACGAGGCGCCTGACGGCTCGGGATATCCTACTGGCCGGCGGGATAGTTCGCTGATGGGCGCTACCATTGCCGTTGCGGACGCCTTCGAGGCGATGACGACAGTCAACCGCCATTACCGCCGGGCCAAGTCCCGAGCGGAGGCCGTAGCGGAGATCAAGGGACTCGCACACGCGCAGTTCGACGGAGACGCCGCTCGAGCGCTCGAGGTGGCGCTCTCTCGAGCGTAGCTCCCGCGCTGGTCGTAGGCGGCAGGAAGGCGCCCGAGTCGCAACGCTTCCTCGCATAGCCGCAAGGTCGTCAGGCAGGCACGGCAGCCGGAAACGTGCGAGGCCACGTCGCTTGCAAGAGTCGATCCCAGGCGGCCAGAGGCAAGGGCAACTGCTTCCGGAACACGCGGACAGGCAAGAATCACCTTCTGCGAGGTAACCACGCCGCTCACGCCGCCTTTCTGTACGTAGCCTCGGCAGAATGGCCAACCCGCGCCGCGACGCGATTCGGGTTGCCACGATCCGGCCGGTCCCCGGGCCGGACGATTTCAATTGCCTTCCGGGAAACGTCTCGATGCCAGGGACAAGGCTCCTCGATTCGACGGTTTATTGCTGAATCTAATGTTTTCATTTTTGCACCCTTACTGTGAATACTGAGACGCTGTTCGTCTGGCCAAGCGCAAGAGTACTCCAAGAAAGTTGCATATACAATAGTCACTTTCGCCGCCAAGTCGCACGCCTAACCAGGACCAGCAAAGCTAAACAGTCCAAATCGCGAAACAGCACCTGACTATGGGTACTTTTTCTTTCTTCATCTCAAGCAGTTCATGCTAGCCTAAGCATCGTCTCGGAACAACAGGAGCGACCGCAATACGAGGCCGGGCTTTGCCGACAATCTGCCCAGGTCTCGGCGATCCATTCGACTCAGTCTTGCTTAAGCAACAATGCAAATAGCCTCTTGTTTCGCTGAGCAGCCGACTCGCTCTTTTCCTTGGGGGAACTAAGATGAAGAAGACAACGAAGACGGGACGAGTTTTCCTATGCGGCGCCGCGGCGCTCGCGATCATGTTCGGTGCGGCCAACGTGAAGGTCGCTCACGCGGAAGACGACAGCCCCGGGCACAGTACTCCCGGAAGAAGCCAAAAGGCCGTGCACCAGGATGATTCCGTACTCGACTCTTTCCTCGACGCAGTTCAGATCATCCGGCTATTTCTTCCAGTGTAGCTTTCGAGGCCGGCGCCTCGCTACTGGCGCGTCCGGGTCGGGATTTCGACCCGGACGTGTTGGTAAGCCCTGAAGCGCTCGACCAAGACAGTGCATTTGAAATGGGCTTGCTCCGATCAATCGACCTGCCGCTGAAGCATTCCCACCTGTTTCTCGCATTGAACGGTCGAACAGAAAGCGTTCGACAGCTTCCCGTGCATCCTTGAGATTCGGGAAGCCCAATCGCGAATCAATGATGAGCGAGTCTCCGTCGATCCTGATCGGCACTCGCTCCAGATCGGAGCTTATTCGATCGACGATCGGCTTCAGCCATCCGACGGACCCAAAAATCGGAGAGGCCAATACTTCAGCTGTCAACGCCTTAGCTTCAACTGTGGAGCCAACTACGAGCGATTCCGCCAGGTAGACTCGAGACTCGAGCCGCTGGAACTCCGTTCCCGACGAGTCGGCACTTCGAACCGCGGCACGAAGCCTTTCAACCGCGTCGACATCGTGAACCTTCGACGAGATCCGGGCGAGTTGCATTTCGCCATCAAGCTGGGCCGCGGGCAAACCCAGCGTGGCGCCAAGTCGTGCAAGCTCTTCCGCACTCGCTCTCGCCTCGGAGAACTTGCGCTGTTCGATCTGTGAAACAGTCAGCATCACCAAGGTATCGAGCTCGGTTACCGAGTCGGCCGTAAGCCGCTCCCACCCAATTAGATCCGCGAGGCGTCGCTCTGCCTCCGCCGGACGCCCAAGCACCAGCATCGCCCTTCCTATGTTGTTGGCGACTGGCATCATGTCTCGAGCGATGCCGAGATCGGCCGCTATCTTCTCCGCGGCTTCAAGCATGGCGACCCCTTCGTCGGCCCTGTTCAGGTCGCACAAGGACGAGCCCAGCACGCCGTAAGCCATCCCCGCGTATCGTAAATTCTCGGAAGCAACCAAGACATCGAGTGCTCCCTGCAGCAGATCCCTCGCCTCTTCAATACGGCCAGTGTGGAGAAGAGTGGTCCCCTCAAAGTACTTGACGAGTCCGAGTTGAAACGGCGTCCCCTGATTCTTAGCGAGATCGTGGACCGTCGACAGGTAACCAACTGCCGATGTGTAGTCGCCTTGATTCCTGGCTATGCGGCCGAGATCGATAAAAGCGCGAATCTGATTCGAAGCGTCGTCGGCAAGCAGAGCCGCTTTGGCGGCCTTCGCCGCCAGATCTCGCGCGAAAACGAACTCACCTCGAAAGTGAGCGATCTCTGCCCGGACCAGCAGCTTCCGCCTGGACAACGTTCCAAGGCTGCCCTCGTCGGCGACAAATTCGTCCAGATCGGTTCCAAGCTCCGCGAGATGGTCGGCGGCGGCCTCCAGCCGGTCCAGATAGAGCGCTACCTCGGCCCTCCAGAACTGTCCCATCAACCCCGATACCGGCGAGCCTTCGACCTCGAAAGTGACGATTGCCTCTGCGTATCGGCCGGAATCTAGCGCTGCCAATGCGTCTTCAAGGAACCCGAGATTTGCTTTATCAGCGACTGTGATCATGGTGATACCCCACGACGTACTTTGCCCGATGCTACCACGCAAGCGTCAAAGCGTATCCGAAAAAGGAGATGAAGGAATCGGCCCGGTCCGGGGCGTTCAAGAATCCCCGTCGATGGCAATCATCGGCCTTCCCTCTTTCAAGCAAAAATCCCTGCCCAACCAACACTGTCTAGAATGGGCATAATGCACATCTATTGCGCCTGTCGCAACCTCTCTATGTCGTTCAGGATCGATCGGACAAGGACCTCGAGCACGCGCACGCCCTTCGCTCTAGTGGCAAGAGTCGCATCGCCGTATACCCCGGACGCGGAGTACGTGCCCGAACCGCCCGGTGACCTTGTGAGCCGGCCCTGACCGGGATGGTAGTCCTTGACCGCCTTTCGCATGTCAACTGTCCGCGGCGCAATCACAAGCATCATCGACGTCTCGATCTCGTCGGCGTGAGTGCCGCCCTCCTGCTTCCCAACCTCTTTCTCCACCGGCCCGAGAGTAGTCAAAAGGTCCGTGTAGGCCATCTTGATGCCGTCGGCGGCAAGCGCCTCGACGGCCGGCGCGAGCGCCCGATTCGTCGAAACACCGGTATTGAGCACGTAAAAGCGCTTGGGGCCAAAACGGGAGAGACTCCGGCAGATGTCGACGACGAGGTCCCTGGCGGTCTCGAGCCGCAGTCCCGTCGAGCCGGGATACTCAACGAATGCCGGATAAAAGTGATAGTTCACGGTTGGTGCAATCACGACATCTGCCTGCAACAGAACTTTGACCTTCAGATATTCGGCAATCAGCAGGTCGTTCTTTAGCTTCAAGTGAGGCCCGTGCTCCTTCGACGCCGCGCCGAGCGGTATGACGACGACGGTGTCTGGCGTAAGTCGCTTCTCCGCTTCGACCCACGTCAGGTTCTCGAGCAGCACTCCTCTAGCCTTCCTGGCCTTCACGGGACGTCGCGCGCCCGCCAGTGCACTGCAGACAAATCCCAGCAAAACCACGACGACGGCGAGGCTTACGTAAACTTTTTTCATTTTCATGTCGATAAGTGCGGCCGGAATGGAACAGCACGGACGGCAACTATGATCGGGACGCTTCTCGCCAACCGGTACGAAATCGTGCGCGAGCTCGGCCGCGGCGGCATGGGAATCGTCTATCTCGCGCGTGACACAGTACTGGAGCGCGAGGTTGCTGTGAAGCTGCTTCCGCCGGCGATGCTAGGCCCGGAAGCCGAAGAGCGCTTCCGTCGCGAAGCGCGCGTCGCCGGTCGAATGGACCATCCGGGAATCGTTCCCCTGCACGACATCGCGAAACACGGCGACTCCGTCTTCCTCGTCATGCCGTTCGTGCACGGGGCGCCGCTCCGCAAGCTCCTGACAGATCGTTCCGTTTCGGTTCGCGACGTCATAGAGATCGGCATCCGCGTTGCCGAAGCGCTGGAGCACAGTCACGGGCTCGGAGTCATCCACCGGGACATCAAGCCGGAAAACGTCATGGTCGACCGCGACGGCGACGACTCGCTTCGAGTTCGGGTCGCGGACTTCGGGGTTGCCGCCGCCGAATTCGAGGAGCGTGTGACGAAGTCAGGCGTCATCGTCGGCACGGGCTCGTATCTGAGCCCCGAGCAGGTGTCGGAAGGCATCGTCGATGCCCGCTCCGACATATTCTCGCTCGGCGTGCTGCTATACGAGTCGCTCGCGGGCGCATTGCCGTTCTCGGGAAGCGGAGCTTCGCTTTACTACCGCATTGCATTCACTGCTCCCAAGTCCCTTCGATCGTTCAACCCGGACGTCCCGGCCGAGCTCGACGAGCTCGTCCTCAAGTGTCTCGACAAGTCACCGGCCGCCCGGCCGCAGACGGCGCGACAACTCGCCGTCTCGCTGCGCTCGCTGCAACCGGGCTCGTCGGACTCGATTGCTCTTCCTTCTTCTTCGTCAGTTCCCGGACAGCGCATCGGGAGCTTAGCTGCCGGACAGGCCGCGTTCGTCGGCCGCGAGCGGGAGCTGGCGTCGCTCGTCGACCGACTGACCCGAGCCGAGGCCGGAGAGGCGCAACTCGTGCTCGTGGGCGGAGCGGCCGGAATCGGCAAGTCTCGCCTCGTCGACGAAGTGGATAGGGTAGCCCGCGGCCGGGGCGCGCGAGTACTGCACGGAAGGTTCCTGGACAGAGACCAGACGTTTCCCTTCCAGGGGTTCTGCGACGCCTTCCAGGAGTATTTCCTGTCCGAAGCGTTGACCGCAGCCAGCGCTCCGGCCGAGCTCGCCGACCTGCTCCCTGAACTCATCAATCTATTTCCTTCGCTTGGCGAACTCTCGCCGGCCAGGACGACCACCTCCGGTCCGGTCGAGAATCTGACGTCTGGAGCCAACGCTTCCAGGATTTTCGTCGAGCGCTCCGAAGTGTTCGATCTGCTCGCCAAGACGATCGCGCGCATCGGGGCTGGCCGGCTCCTCGTCCTTCTGTTCGAGGATCTACACGCCAGCGACGGTTCAGTCGAGGCGCTCCAGTACGTGTTCCGCCGCTGTTCCGCAACGCCGACGCTTCTCGTCGCTACGTTTCGCGACGAAGACGCGTCGCCATCCGATCCCATCGGGACCCTTCTCGAGTCCATGCATGGCGACCGGCGATTCGAGGCGCTGCGGGTAGCCCCGCTAGGCGCCGAGTCACACCGGCAACTCGTCGCGTCCAGCATCGGCTCCGACTCCATTGATGAATCTCTTGTCGAGCGCCTTTACGAGATCACCGAGGGCAACCCGTTTTTCACGACCGAACTCGTCAAGTCGCTCCGCGATGCGGGCGACATTACTTCGTCGGCAACTGGCGATTGGCACATCACGAGCTCGGACGGCATCACCCCGGAATCCCTGCCCGACACGATTCAGCGAGCCGTGGAGCATCGGATCAGGCGGCTAACCGACGCACAGCGCAACCTGATGTCCGTGGCCGCAGTGCTTGGTCGCACTTTCGCATTTCGCGATCTCGAAATGCTCGGGGACGACCTGCCCGTACTTGAACGCACAGTCGACGGGCTGGTCGACGCCGGTTATTTCGTCGAGGAGCGTGAATCGCGCGGCGACCGCTTGACGTTTTCGAGCGGCATCGTGCGCGACGTGCTCTACGCCGGACTCGCCCGCCGCCGGCGCCGGTCGCTTCATCGGACGTTCGCTCAACGGCTGGAGCAACGCAGCGCAGCACGGATCGAGCTCGTCCTCCCCGATCTGCTGCACCATTTCGTCCAGGGGGACGTACCCGAAAAGGTCGTCAAGTTTGGAACTGCACTCGCTAAACGATACCTTGGCGCTTACAGTCCGCTCGAAGCGCGGCGGGCGGCCGATGCGGTGCTGGAATTTGCAAGCCGGACGGCACTCGAAGACCCGTCGGCCGAAGCTGAGGTTCGGGGCATACGGGCTCGAGCGCTCTGGATGGCCGGCATCCGGCAGCCGGCGCTCGACGAGTTCCAACTAGCCATAGCCGGATTCCGGAACGCCGGCGACGCCAGCGCCGAGTTGGCTACCATCGCGGCCGCAGCTGAGTCGGCGTGGGCAGGCCGATACGCAGTCGCCACTGCCGCCCTCGTCGAACGCGGTCTGGAACTAGGGCGCAAAGTGCTGCGTCCTGGGGACGGTGACGGTGAGACGCTCGATGAAGATCGCGCCAGTTTCGGCCGGATTCTCAAACTTGGCGCAACTGGCGCGAACCTGCGGGGCGAGTTCGAGCTTGCTTCTCGCCTGTTGACCGAACGCGACAATCTGTTCGATTCCAAGGAGGACCGGCAAATCGAGCTCGATCGTGGAGCGACCCTGCGCCTGGCCGTTCCGCCCGCGATTCAGGCCCGCCATCCTGTCAATTGCAGAACAAGAGGCGACATCGAGACACTTGCGGCCTCTTTCGAGACTCTTCTGGTGACGGACTCGAACGGCGTTCTCATTCCCAACCTCGTCGACAGGTGGGAATGCCAGGAAGACGGACGACGATTCCGGCTGCACTTGCGAACCGGCATTAGTTCACACGACGGAAGCCCGGTCACTGCCGATGTAGTTCGATCTGCAATCGCGCACGCAATTCGCGTGTGCGAGCCAGGACGCGACCTGCCGCCTGCTTTCTCGTTGCTGCAGGACGTCGCATCGTTCCGCAATGGGAAGAGTCCAACGCTGGATGCGCTCGCGGCGGACGGTCAGACGCTGACCGTCGAGTTGGACCGGCCGCTTCCGATCTTCCCCTCTCTGCTAACGGACATTCGCGCTGCCATCGCCGTGCCACTCGGCGACGGATCCGACGAAGTGGCCGGCACAGGGCCGTTCATGATTCGTACAATCGGCGACGACAGGGTTGCGCTCGCGCGAAACGCCCAGCCCTGGCGCGGATCGCCGGCAAACGTGGCGGCAATCGAGGTCGTCGGGAGGTTGAACGGGCAGGAGCTTGCCGCACGCGCCGCATCGGGCGAGTCCGACATCGTCCGCGGCGTGCCGGGGCTCGAGATCGAAGAGTTGCTCCAGGATCGCCGCCGGCGATATCGGCTGATCGAAGCCCCTGGCTCCAACATCTGGTTCCTGCTCTTCAACCGCCGGCGCGAATCGGCCGTCGGTCCGGAACTGCGCGCGGCCATGTGCGCAATCCTGCAGGTGCACGACGTCGTCAAGACGCACATTGGCAGATTCGCGATCCCGGCGGAAGGCGTCATCCCGCCGCGGACGCTTGGACACGATCCGAACCGCCGCCGTCATCCGGTTACCCACGACCAGATCGATGTCTGGCTCGCTTCGAGCCCGTCGCCGCGCAAGCTGACAGCGCACGTGGACTACGGATTCTGCCATCGTCACCGGAGGTTGATCGACGCGATAGTAGGGCTCTGGTCGGACTATGGAATCGACGTCGAAACCCTGGACGCGCCCGATGCCAATCCCTGTCATCTGGAGTCCCTCGCCGACACCGTCGACGTAGCGTTCAGCGGATGGGCCGGCGATTACTCGGATCCGGACGCATTCACCTACGCGCTCTTCCACTCGCGTGATGGCGAACTGCGACGGTTCGTCGAAGGAACGGAACTAGACGAGAGCCTCGAGGCCGCGCGCGCCGAGCAAACGGCGGAGCGGCGCGAGTTGCTGTACCGCGACATCGAGGACAGGCTACAGGCCGGCAACTTCGTCCTGCCGTTGTTCCACGAGAACGATCACAGGCTCGTTTCCCAACGCGTTCGCCGGCTAGCGCTCAAGAGTGACGCGCCGTACCTGAATTTCGAGGCCGTGGGAAAAACTCCGGCCAGGTCGGTCGCGGAGCAGCGTGTACGCGGTGGCGGACGGATTCACGTTCCGGTGCCGGTTGGCTGCGACCTTCAGTCGCTCGATCCATCGTTGATTCGAATGGACATCGAGTCCGAAGTGCTCGGCACCGTATTCGAGCCGCTCGTCCGTAATCCTGACGGTGCGCGGGTGGTCCCGTGGCTTGCGCGGTCCTTCGCCATCGAGGATGGAGGACGCAGATTTCGGTTCGTCTTGCGGGACGATGTCACATTTCACAACGGGCGATCGCTGACGGCTCGCGACGTGCGCTTCACGCTCGAACGCCTGATGCGAAACCCGGAGAGCCAGTTCCGCTGGCATCTGGCGCCCATCCGCGGCGCGACCGCACTCCTCAATGGGACGGCGAGCGAACTGGAAGGATTCCGAATCGTCTCGCGCCTCGAGTTCACCATCGAGCTCGACAATCCGGTTGCGTTCTTCGTTTCCCTGCTGACCGATCCAGCCGTGGCGATCGTTCCGGAAACCTCGTCGCCACAGTCTGGCGTGTTGAAGGAAGCCGCCGTAGGCACGGGACCATTCCACGTCGTGCGATTCGAACCAGGGAAGCGACTGGAGCTTGACGCCAACCCGACCTACTGGAGAGACGGCCTGCCCAAGGCTGACGGCGTAACGTTCCTGTTCGGCAGCACGCCCCATTCGACCGCCGAGTCCTTCCGTGCCGGCCGCGCCTCGATCGCATGGAACCTGCTGCCGGAGGACGAAGCGCTCCTGCGGACCGATCCGGCCGTCGCCGCCAGCTATACCGAATCGCCCGGACTGCATACGGTCATGCTCGCGTTCAACTGCCATTCCGGCCCGCTTGCGGACGAAGCCATCCGTCAGCACATCGTCGGATCGCTGGATGTGGACTCGATAGTGCGACGTGCGGCCGGACCGTATGCGACCGTAGCCAACAGCATTGTTCCGCCCGGGCTCCTCGGGCACGGCTGCGGCAATTTCACGACTACGGGCACTTCGATCAGGCCCGCACCCCTCGGGCGCGACCTCGAGCTGAGCTGCCTGATGCGGCCGCTCTACACCGAAGGCGCTGAAAAGTCGCTTCGCGAATCGCTGTTCGATGCCCTCGCGGAAATTGGAGTTCGAGTGCGCATCAACTGCCCGCAGGGCGACGACTGGGAAGCCGCTCGCGCCGCAGCCGTTGACGACATGTTCCTGTTCGGCTGGCTTGCCGACTATCCGGACGCCGATTCCTTCATCCACGGACTCCTCCGGTCCGGGCGCGGCTGGATTGGAAAGCTCTGCGGCGCTCCCGATATCGACAGGCTTATCGACCGGAGCCGCACCGCAATCGATCCCGAACTGCGCCACGACCTGTATCGCGAAATCGAGGCCGTCGTCGCACGGCGAGCGCTGTTGCTGCCGCTCGTTCATTCGCGCAGCTACAGGTACGTCCGTCCCGAGGTCCGGGGCCTGGAAGTCTCGCTCGCCCTGCCCTACGTCGCATACGAGAAACTCTGGATCGACTCGTCACGTTGACATCGGACGGGCCGGAACGGAGAATGCGGCGCCCGCAGGGGTCTCCAGCTCGCGAGCAGGCGACGTAACAGCTGTACAGTCAGTGCTTTGCGGCTTATATAAATGATGATGCGATCGAGCGGAAGGTACATGAGGAAGCACACGAGAAGGTCGTTGCGTCGAATCCTTGCGGTAATGTTTTCATCGACGCTCCTGGTTTCTGCCGGCTGTGGTGTGTCGGCTCCATCCGGGAATGGCAATGCCGCTCCGGCGAACTCGAATTCGACCGGTGTCGAGGGCGCAACAGCGCACGTGGATGCGACGGGAACGCTGCCGTACGACCTCGTGGCCGTGGATTTCGTGTCGAATGCAACCGGGTTTCTCGTCGGCAACGATGGGGAGAACAACGTAAGCGTGATCTGCCGGACCGTGAACGGCGGCGCGACCTGGGTGGCTGTGCTCGAGATCGTAGGAGAGTCGCTGCTCGACGTGGATTTCGTCGACGAGGAGAAAGGTTGGGCCGTCGGAGCCGAAGGCCTTATCTACGCGACGGCGGACGGTGGAAAATCGTGGACCGAGGAATCGCCCGCGACGGTCTGGAAGGCTCAGCGTGTCACGGAACCGGTAACGGTCAGGCCGAAGACCGGCGACGGATCTGGACCGCCGATGATCACGAGCGAGAGCATCGCGTCGGTGTTCTTCATCGACTCGAGGACGGGATGGGCGGCTGGAGACGTCCCGACGGGAGAAAGCGTCGACGTGCGCGGCATCGTTCTTGGAACGAAGGATGGCGGAGCGTCCTGGACCGAACTGAAACAACCCGATGGGGCGCCTGTCATTCCGGTTGCGGTAAATGACGTTCATTTCGTGAGCCGGAACGAAGGATGGGCCGCTGCGGGGAACCTGGAGAATGGCGAGGAAGACATGCTCTTCCACACGACGGACGGCGGCTCGACGTGGGCGCGGCAGCCCGCAGTTGGCGGCCAGTACCTTCGTGCTGTTCATTTCGTCTCCCAGACGCGAGGTTTCGCGGTAGGAATGACGATCGACTCGGTCACGGAGCTTCCGGGGCCGTCAAAGATCCTCGCTACGACGGACGGCGGAGCCACGTGGAAGGTCGCCCTCGTTGCGGAGCGCAGTTTTTTCGACGTGACGTTCGTCGACTCGAACCGTGGCTGGGCCGTGGGCGATCGGGCATCGGTTTACGCGACAACGGACGGCGGAGCCACGTGGAAGCAGCAATCGAAATTCGTCGTCACGGATGTTCCGAACCGGCAGCGGCCTCCAAAGAGACCAGGTGCGCCTACGGCTCGGGCGTTCCGGACAGTGCTTGCGTTGTCGGCCGCCGATGTCTGGGCCGCGGGTGAGGGCCAGATCCTGCGGAGGAAATGAGTCCGGGCCGGGATATCGGCGGGACGTGAGCGGCGAACTCGCGCCCGCGACGTGACTCCTCCCGCGTGCGGGAATTCCTCGAGCGGCCAGCCAGGACAGCAATCGCGAACCCGTCAGAACAGCAGGTTACGCAGCCCGAAGTAAGCCCCCGCGATAACGATCGCCGCGATAGCGAGCGAGACGAAGACGTACTTCCGCTTGCCGCCCGTGTACCACAAGTGCAACCGGTGGCCGAACGCGCGCGCCGCGTAAGCAATGGAGAAGAACCGCACGATACGGCCGCAGACGAATACGAGCAGGAACCCCCAGAACGGGACGTGAGCAGCGCCGGCCGCCATCGACACCAGCTTCATCGAGCCCGGTCCGACGGCGACGAAGGCAACCGGAAGAATCCACCACCTCCCCTGCGCCAACTCGAGCACGCGAGCCCAGGACTCTTCCTCGCCCCAGAACTGAATAATCGGAAGTCCGATCGTCGGGAAGAACAGATATCCGACGATGTAGGTGAATACTCCGCCCAGAACGGAACCCGTTGCAAAACAGATTGCAAACCGGCGCCACAGCGCCGGCAGGTTGGTAACGAGAACGATCAGGAAGGGCTCCAGAGCAATCGGCACGAAAGCCGAAGCCGCGAACGCAAGGCCTACGATTCCAACCGCTCCCTGCGGCGAAGAGGCCTCCCTGAGGATCCAGAGGCCCGCTCGTCCCCTCAGGTCCCTGAACCATCCGTTCCGCGGCCTGGCGGCGTCACTCGACTCGTCCCGACTCGGCCGCGACGCCATCGAAGACCTTCCGGCCGATCAGGCGTCCCGCCCGTTCCGTCCCGACGGGATGCCGATGTCAAACGCCACGACCACGAAAAACGCCGTAAGAACAAGAGTCATAGCTATGTAGCCCACGGAGAGGTTGCCGCTGTATACCGTAGCGCCCACGAGCACCGCGATGCCGATGAGCGCAAGAACCTGCTTGAAGGAGATGTTCCACCCGAATGTCTTGTTGTCGGTAATCGGCATGATGTCGGTTCCTCCGTGAGCCGGGAATCGGCGAGTCTAGCAGCGGCCAATCCTGGTGGTCAATTGTGTGGTTCAGACGTCCGTGGCGGAACCGGCCCGAATCGAGTCGCTTCCGCCACGGACGCCCGTCGACTGCGCCTGACCGGCGCCTAGCCCTTTGGAATCCGGAGCTTCTGGCCCGGGAAGATCTTGTCGGGATCGTCCAGTTGGTCGCGATTCGCCTCAAAAATCTCGCGCCACGAGACTCCCTCGTAGTGAGTCGCAATCTTGCTGAGCGAATCTCCCGGCTTCACTTCGTAGACCTCGTCGCCGCCACCCTCGACGACCTGCAGATCGAGCAGGAGGTCGCCAGAACCCATGTCGGGATCGAGTCGCGCGTATTCCTCCCATATCGACTGCTTTGCGGCCTCGCCATTCACCGTGCCCGATACGGCCAGGACGTCGCCACGATCTTCAATGGAGATGTTCCCGTGGGCTCGGGCCATGTCTATCAACGACTGATACTTGTCTGTAAGTGCCATGTTCCCTCCTTCCGGTTACTTCTCGGTCAGTTCTGCCGCAACCACTTTGGCGGGCTTCGGATTCGCTTCGTTTGCAGCCTGCATCGCCTTGATCTTGGAGCCCTTGGCAACTTCACCCTTGAGCGTCACGACTCCAGCAGCCACGTCAACCGTAACGCCTGTGATTCCGGCCTTGGTCAGACTGTCCGTGACCGCTTTCTTGATCGCGGCATCGTTGCCCGCGTCGGCCGGCGCTGCGGCTGCGGCAGGCGGTTTGACAGTGATGTCGTTCTTGACGGACTTCACGCCTTCCACTGCTTTCGCGATGCCCTCTGCCGCCGCCTTGGCTGCATCGTTGTCGGCCGTGCCGGTCAAGGTGACAGCTCCGTCCTTCACGGCAACCTCGATCTTGGCGCCGGCAAGGTTCGCCGCGGACTGGATCTTCGCCTTGACGGACTGCGTCAAAGCCGCATCGTCAGGTCCGCTCTTGCACGCCCCGGCGGCGATTGCGAGTGTCAGGACCATCCCCGTCACGAGTATGGATCGCATTCGATTGATCATCGATAATCTCCTGTCTTTGTAACTATTCGTGAAACAGAGACCACCCTGCGCCGGACTCAGGGGTCCGTTGGAGTAACGGCGGCGCGATGGCGGCATTCGTCGAGTTGGGCGCTCAAACGGTCGATTTCGGAATCCATCCGATCGGCCACTCTGCGCAGGTCCGGCAGGAAACGGCCAAGGTCGCCCATGGAATCCATCGAATCCATCAACGACCCCAGTTCCTGCCGCGCCAGTTCAAGGTGCCGGTGCCTTAGTGCCCAGTCGGTCATGAACCGATCGTCGCGGGCTCCGGCATCGAAGCGGCCGCGGCTTCAAGCTCGCGACGCGCGGATTTCATCTGCCGCTCGAGCTTCTTGATCTCAACAAGATGCTTGGGATTGAAGGCGAGCGACGGGTAATAGCAATTTGACTCGTGGGTGCAGAAGCATCCGTTCGCCGCGTGCTTGCGCCGCTCCTGCATCGCAGACGAGAGCCACAATTTCTGGAAGTCCCATTCCACGTCGCGCAGGTTGCCGATCGCGTCAAGGTTCTCGCAGCTCGAGAGCGTGCCCTCGTCGTAAATCACGGCCCCCGCGGTTCCTGCGTAACAGGTGAGCTGCGCTTTCTTCTCCTTCTCGGTACGGGCAATCAACTCGTGCATGTGGATGTCGATCGCAGCCTTGAAAAAGCCTGCGTCACCCGCGTAGTTGTTCTTGATCGCCGCAGTGCGCGAGTCGTCGTCGATCAGCCGTCCGAGCCTGTGATAGCGCTCGATGTCGATATCGAGCTCCCTTGGATCCGCGGACGGAGGACGGATGTAATTCACGTTGACCTTGTCGGGCCTGAGCTCGTACTTGAGAAAATCGTACCACTCGAAAATTCGGTCCTGGTTACTGTTCATCAGACACGTGCAGGTCTGTACATCCAGTTGCGGATAGGTCTTCTTGAGCTCCTGCAGCTTTCGAGCGGTGTCGATTGCGATATCCCAGGACCCCGGTTTCTGCCGGATCTTGTCGTGATCCTCCTTGAGTCCGTCGATCCCGAGAGCGACAGCGACGTTCAGATTGGGACATTCCTGCAGGATCTTTTCGACGTCCGGAAGTATGCGCTTCTGAATCTGGCCATTCGACATCAGATAAACCGACTCGAGCCGGTTGTTCTCGTAGAATGCCTTGACGATCTGTGGCAGGTCGCGACGCGTGAACGGCTCGCCGCCGGCGATGATAAGGACGCTCAGATTGCCCCCGAGTGTCTCGCTGATGCGCTCGAGCTCGTGCGTCTTCATCTGCAGCTTTTTTCGGGGCGCGTCGTCGAGCTCCTCGGTAAAGAAGCAGTGGACGCAGCGCATGTCACACACCGACGTGCAGAGAATGTTCAGAACTACCGGCGCAAACGGCTTGCCCATTGCGAGCTTCCCGTAGCGCTTCAGCAGTTCCTTCGTCGTGAAGTCCATTCTGGCCTCCTCAATCCCGCCATCGCCGCAATTCCAAGCCGACGAGTTTAGCGAACGAATCCGGCATTGTCCACGAACCCGAAACCGGTGAATTTGGCCCGTTTGACAGCCATGCGGCCACGGCGGTAACGTCCGGGTTCGGCCGGATCACATACGGCTGCGAGGAACCGGGGAGCGTGCGCGGACATGGTTTATTCCAACATCTCGGTTGATCGAGCCGACTCGATAGCCCGGCTGACGCTGACGCGGCCCGAGGCGCTCAATGCATTGGACAAGGCGACCGGAGAGGAACTGCTCGACGCTCTGGAATCGCTCAGGACGGACGCCAGTGTTCGGGTGGTCGTCCTCACCGGCGCCGGCCGCGCATTCTCTGCCGGTGGCGACATCAAGGAGATGGGACAGGCGGGCGAGCTTCCCGAATCGTTTTTCGAAGAGTTGCTGGCGACGCTGAATCGAGTAGTAGTCGCCCTGACCGAAATGCCGAAACCGGTCATCGCGGCGGTGAACGGAATTGCGGCTGGACTCGGCTTCAATCTTGCGTTGGCCTGCGACATTCGAATCGCGGCCCGGGGCGCCGAATTCACCCAGGCATTCCTTCGCATCGGCCTGATTCCCGACGGCGGGGGCACGTACCATCTGCCCAGGATTGTAGGATGGGCACGCGCCATGGAACTCATCCTCACTGCGCGGACGGTCTCGTCGGAAGAGGCACTTCGGCTTGGGCTCGTGACGACCGTGGTCGATGAAACGGATTTCGACGAAACGGTCGACGTCATGGCCCGGCAACTCGCCGCTGCGCCGACGTCGGCAATTGGCAGGGTGAAACAGCTGCTTGCTCATAGCCTCACGGCCGACCTCAAGTCGCAGTTGAGGCTCGAGCGCGAGATGCAGATGGAGAGCGGCAGGTCGAACGACTTCACCGAAGGCATCGCGGCGTTCCTCGAAAAACGTTCGCCGAGATTCACCGGCTCGTGACGGGCTCGGTCTGGAGATTGGCGTAGCCGGGTCTGAAAGCTGCAGTCTGGCCTGCTGTCCGCGACGCCTCCGATGAGGAACCTGCCTCCTCCGGACGCGCCGCGTCAGGTTAACGATTGAGGCGCCGCCCCGTCCCACACTCGGCGGCGCTTCAGAGGATCGAGGATGTCGTGACCGTCGTGACGACGATGACCTACCGCAGACTCCTGAAGGAGAACGTCGAGTTCAGAAGGCTCTGGCTTGGCCAACTGGTAAGCGAGCTCGGCACCTGGTTCGCGTTCATCGCCGAGCTGGGCCTCGTTCGCTCACTTTCGGGCACCGCTGTCTCGGCGAGCCTGATCGTTGCCGCGCACTTCCTTCCCTACTGCCTCGCAGGACCGGTTGCAGGCGCCCTGGCGGACCGGCTGCCGCGCCGAATGCTGATGGTCGCAGCCGACCTCGGCCGCGCGCTTTTCGCGCTGGGGTTCCTGCTCGCAACCAGCCCGGACCGGCTTTGGATCGCCTACTTCTGCGCTGCGGGGCTCTCCTCTCTCAACGCATTCTTCGACGCGGCAAAGAATGCATCGATGCCGAATCTCGCCAAGGGAGAGCAGTTACTTCCGGCGAACGCATTGATCCACGCGATGCGATTCCTCCAGATGTCGGTCGGCGCCGTCGTTGCCGGATTGGTGACCGAGTGGTTCGGCTACAACGCCGCTTTCGGCATGAACGCGGCCTCATTCTGCGTGTCGGCGTATTTCGTCGGGCGAATAGCAACCAATGCCCTCGAGCCGGACAATCGGGGACAGGCGGAAATGCCTGCCGCTTCGGTGGCGTCCCTGACTGCGGACCTGAGAGAGGCGGTCGTGTTCATATGGCGGACGCCGCTGGTGTTTGCAATTACGGCAATCAATTTTGGATGGGCGCTTGGCGGCGGAATGGCGCAAGTCATCAACGACCGATTCGGCGGCATCGTCTTTGCGGAGGCCGGCCAGAATGGCGACCGCGGCGTCGCAATTCTGAACGCGGGCGCCGGAATCGGATTGATGCTGGGAATGGTCATCTCGAACCGTGTGGGTGCGTGGGTTGCCGCTCGCAGGATCGTCGGCGCTTTCATTGGCTGGATGCTCATTGGCTCCGGCCTGGTATTCGCGCTTGCGGCGCTGGCGCCGAACATCTGGGTAATGGCCGTCGTGTTCGCCGTAAATCGGATGATTCTCAGCGCGGAATACGCGATCCAGGACACTGTGCTCATGATCGCAATACCCGATGGGCTGCGAGGCAAGGTCTACACGATCGACAGGTCGATCGAACTCGCGATCGTGGGCGTTTCGGCTCTGGCGGCCGGCGGGCTTTTTACGGTTCTGGAGCCAGGACTAGTGCCGGCGATCGCGGGCATCCTGATGGCTGCGCCCGGCGTCATCTGGCTTTCGGCACTGGCGAGAGGTCGCATCAGGATTGGACGCGAAGCGCTTCGGCTATGAAAGGGCGCCGGCAGCGTCGGGGATCTGCGACGAGACGATCATCCAGGCGGATTCGTCTCGCGCGACCTTTGCGACCAGTTGAGTGTGCAGCGCGTGACCTGCGCGGTCGGCGATGACGTGTCCAAGCACCGGCATGCCGAAGAGCGCAAGGTCGCCCACGATGTCGATCATCTTGTGGCGCACGAATTCGTCGGGCCAGCGCAATGGGACCTCGTTCAGCATTCCACCCTGCGGAGTCAGCACGATGGCGTTCTCGGTCGAGCCTCCCTGAACGAGACCCGCCTGACGAAGCGCTTCGATCTCGTGCACGAAGCCGAACGTTCGCGCGGCCGCGAGCTCAGAGACGAACTCGCCGTCCGTTATGGACACTGACCGGCGCTGATTTCCAACAACCGGGTGATCGAATTCGATCCGACAGGTGATCCGATACTCTTCGGCCGGCTCTATGCGAATCGAGCGATGAGCCTCGACGATCTCCACCGGGCGGCAAATCCGAAGGAACTGGCGCGCCGCCTCCAATTCGCGCACGCCGGCATCTTCGATCAGATCCACCCATCCCTCTGCACTGCCATCGAGGATCGGAACCTCCATGCCGTCGATCTCGACGATGCAGTTGTCGACGCGGCATCCAACGAGCGCGGCGAGCAGGTGTTCGACAGTCGACACCATCACGCCCTGCCGCATCAGCGTAGTCGCGTAACTGACCCTGGCAACGGAGTGTGGCGCGGCGGGAACGTCGAATTCTCCCAGATCGGTCCGGCGAAAGACGTAGCCGGTAAATGCCGGCGCCGGTGTCAATCGAACCGAAACGTGAGTTCCTGTGTGAAGACCGACTCCCGCTACTTCGGCCGTAGTGTCCAACGTCGTTTGCCGGGATGAGAGAATAAAATGCCTCCTGTACGCCTATCGAGCCTACGAACTGACATGAACAGGAGCAATTCGCATGCCTCGGTTCACTGACCACCAACTCCCGAGAAAAGTCCAAGACTGGCAATTGTGCAGTCGCCGGATCGTCGCATTCACGCAACACCATTGAGGCGGCCACGCAACACTTCTGTGACATCGGTTCGGATTCGAAAGCCTGCTCTTCACGTCACGAAGCGCGGTGGAGCGGTTGTACGCCGGCTTACCACAAGCTGAGTCCGCGACACGCCGGCTTTTCACGCGACTATTTCAACGACGCGCGCTGAGCGACGACTCCGACAATCACCAATGCAATCGCGACTGCGACGATCCCCCATAGCAACGCCGAGAGCCACGGCGGCGGATCCGACCAGAGGCTGCGCCTGGCCGACTGCGACGGATCCCGTCGCTTCATGAAGCGGTTCTTGCAACTGCTGCACCGATATGGATAGACACCGGCTGCGCTGAGCACGAACTGTTCGACGAAGCCCTTTCGTCGCGAGCGATGCACCCGGTTTTCGCTGCATTGGGGACAGATCATTTGCGTCTTTGAGCGGCGTGTCGCCTGCGATTGCAGTTCGAGAATCGCCGGCCTCGGGAGTGTACAATAACGCGCCATGCCTGACACAACCGATGCGCTCTACCTTGTCGACGGGATGTCGCACATTTTCCGGGCCTATTACGCGATCCGCGGCCTGTCGAACGCGGCCGGGCTCTCCACGAACGCGGTATACGGCTTCACGATGATGGTTCGAAAGCTCATCTCGCAGGAGAAGCCGAAATACCTAGGCATCGTGCTCGACAGTGCGGAGCCTACGTTCCGACACGAAGCCTACCCGGAGTACAAGGCAACGCGCGGTCAGATGCCGGACGATCTTGCGGCGCAGATTCCGTACATTCTCAAGGTCTGCGAGGTGTTCCGTCTGCCTGTGGTGCGGGTTCCCGGGCTCGAGGCGGACGACCTCATCGGCACTCTGGCTCACAAGGCTCAGGATGCCGGAATTCGCACGGTCATCGTTTCCCAGGACAAGGATCTCTGCCAGCTCGTCACCGATCGCATCTCTATCCTGCGCGAGGAACGTGATCGTTCAGTGACTCGCGTAGATCGCGGCGGTGTCGTCAAACGGATGGGCGTTCCACCCGAACAGGTCGTCGATCTGCTCGGCCTTCAGGGAGACACATCCGACAACATTCCCGGGGCTCCCGGGATCGGCGAAAAAGGCGCGCTGCAGATTCTCGAGCAGTTCGGATCTATTGAAGCCGCTCTCGCAGGCTGGGAAGGCGTTTCGCGAAAGTCGTACCGCGAGTCTCTGCGTGACAATGCGGACATCATCAGGCTCTCGCGCGAACTCGCGACGATCAAAACAGACTGCCCTGTCGATCTGGACCTCCAGGACCTGGAAGTCTGCGAACCTGATGCAGCCGCAGCTCACGAGCTCTTCGCCGAACTCGAGATCAACTCTCTTGCCAGGGAGTTCGAGAAGCTCGCCGGAGCAAGCTCCCAGGCGCCCACCGCTGCGGCCCCGAAAGCGGGCTCGATTCGCGATTACGCCACTGCGGTAACCGCCGCAGCAGCCGCGGCTGCCGTTGCGAAAGCGACCGATGCGGGCCGGTGCGCCATCGCGTTGGCCACTTCAATCAACGGTGACGTCTCCGGCGTCGCTATCAGTCACGCCGATGGCGCCGGTATTTTCATCGACGTTCGGAACTCGGACGAGCCAGAGGCTTCGCTCCAGAGAATCGTGGAGCTGCTGGCGGACTCGAAGGTGGAGAAGGCCGTTCACGATGCGAAGACGGTTCTGCACGGGCTGAACAGGCTGTTCGAGTCGCGGCACGAAGACCGGAAGCGCACCGTGCTCGCGGCAATCGCGTCCTGCGGAAGCAGGTATCCCTGGGGTGGCGGGGTGCGAATCGCGCCGATCAAGGATGACACGCTGCTCATGGCCTACCTTCTCGATCCGAACAGGGGAAAGTATGCGCTGGCCGATATCTCACGCGACACGTTGCAATTCGAGCCGCTCACCCGCGTGGAAGGAGTTGGCGCCGAGGCCCTGGTGGCCATCAACGACGCCGATGCGACGCTCCAATTGGCAACCAGCCAGCGCGCCCTCATCGAATCGAAGGGGCTGGTCGAAGTCTACGAACTGCTCGAACTGCCGCTCGTCGAGTTGCTGTACGAGATCGAACGAATCGGACTTCGGCTCGACCCCGCTGCGCTCGAGGAAACCGGCAAGGAGATGGATTCCGAGATGGCGCGCCTCGCCGCGCGAATTTACGAACTTGCCGGGCAGACGTTCAATATCAACAGCCCGTCTCAGCTCGGAGACATTCTGGAGCGGCTGAACTTTCCGATGAAGCGCCGCACCTCGACCGGCAAAATTTCAACCAGCAAGGACATTCTCGAGGAGCTGGCGGCGGAGTTCGAGTTGCCGCGACAGGTCATCGAGTATCGTGAGCTGGCGAAGTTGAAGGGGACTTACGTGGACGCTCTTCCCCTTTCAATCGATCGCGAGACCGGCCGCGTTCACACCAGCCTCAACCAGGCCGGCGCCGCTACCGGCCGGCTTTCGTCATCGAATCCGAACCTCCAGAATATTCCGGTACGCACCGAGGCGGGGCGCTCCATCCGTCGCGCCTTCGTTGCCCCCGAAGGATGCGAATTCGTGTCAGTCGATTACTCGCAGATCGAGCTTCGCGTTCTCGCGCACATTGCCAACGACGAACGGATGCGTGAAGCCTTCCAGCGGGGCGAAGACATCCACGCGGCGACGGCTCGCGAAGTGTTCGGCGCTACAACCATCGCCGAGGAGAAGGAGAAGCGCCGCCTCGCGAAGATCGTGAACTTCGCCATCGCGTACAGCGTCGGCGCCTTCGGTCTCGCCCAACGTACCGGGCTATCTCGCAAGCAGGCACGCGAGGCGATCGACCGCTACTTCGCGTCGTTCACGGGGGTGCGAACCTACATGGACGAGACCCCGGAGCGCGCCAGGAAGACCGGCGACGTCCGAACGATCTTCGGCCGGCTTCGTCAGATTCCGGACATAGACAACAAGAACCCTGGCCTGCGCGCCCGTGCCGAACGCGAGGCCATCAACATGCCAATCCAGGGCACGGCCGCCGACATCATGAAGCTCGCGATGATCGCCTCGCGGGAGGCGCTGGCCTCGTCGGACCTGAAGGCGCGAGTGGTCATGCAGGTGCACGACGAACTCCTGATCGAGGCCGCGCGCGATGACGTCGAAGCCACGAAGGCGCTCGTGAAGTCCGCGATGGAGAACGTCTACAACCTGTCGGTGCCGCTCGTCGTCGATTCCGGCTCGGGCGCCAACTGGATGGAAGCGAAGTAGGCCCGTTTAGAGCCCGTCGCGGCCTCCCCACTCCGGCTGTGCGACTGCGGAGTTGGCGAATGACCGCCAGGTACGACCTTGGCGCGCGCGCGCCCTATCACCGCGAGATGGCGGGGCCCAGGCGCAACGAACCGCTCCGCAGACGAGGCTACGCCCCCGGGATCACAACACGCCTTCGAATCAGAACTCCGTCCGGAATCGATGCGCGAGTTCCACTCTCCTCGATTCTTCCGACGCCGGGATCAGGTTGTACCGATCGCCGGACAGCGCATACGCATCCACGCTTTCCGATCCGCACTTCGGGCATTCGCCGTGGACACCCGTCGCCGGCGCGTCACACGCATTGCAGAACGTGAATTCAGGAGCGAAAACCAGGGCGCCGACCCCCGATTGGTAGAAACCCTGCGATATCAGAAGCGCGGCCTGCTCCGCGCTCGGGGGCGGCGCGTTGAACCAGATCTCAGAGCGAGCGTTGAGCAGCCCGGGAACGTGAAGCTCACCCTCGGCCTTCAGCCGATCCAGCGGCGCAAGCGGCGCCGTAGCGGCGAGCCTGCACCCGGTCGTGTAGGTCGCGCCAGCGCCGTCAGCTCCCATGACTTCGGCCGCCGCGCTTCCGAAAAATCTGAGATCGAGACGCGCCAGCCGGCGAGCGGTCGACCCGTCCGAGGACTCGCTTAGCAGGAACCGCACGCGATGCTTGTCCGACAGGCGCCCGATCTCGCGACTCAGATGCCCCATGACACGCCGCCCGAACTCCAGCGCCGCCGGGTCCGCGTGAAGTTCCTTACCGGTGACGCTCCTGGCCAGTTCGTTCAATCCAACTGGCGCGATCGGGTGCGATGTCCACGCAAGCCGCAGAAACGGTTTCCCTGCGACTGCCATCGCAAGCAGCGACAGCGGTCCGAACTCGCCGCGCGCAAGCAGCTTCTCGAGGAAGATGCGCTTCTCGAGGTGCGCCTGAGCAGCCGCTTCCACGACCCGAGTCAGTTCCTCGAACACGCGGACCTGATCGCCACCGGCGAGATATCCGACGCGCGGCAGATTTATCGCAACGGCAGCAAGAGCAGCGGAGCGCCAGTTCTCGGTTTCGGTCTTCGCGATGGCGGATGGATCGGAGACGCCGAAGCGCTCGAAGAATGCCGACTCTCCATCCCGGTCGAATGCGATAGTGAGGCCGCCACGCTCGGTTGCCACGCGGCTTGCGAGATCGAGAACCACCCTGTATCCCGCCCGCTCGGTGAACCTGGAGTTGATATGAAGTATTGCCCGCGGGGACACGAACGGACGTTGTCGCGCGTCTCCGGTGAGACAGACTTCGAAGAACGCGCGCAGGAATCGATGCGCCGCCTCCGTGTACTCGCTGTAGGTGCGAACCAGCTGCGCGCCACCCGGACCGACTGCCGGCCGGCTCGCCATGTCCTCGGGAGCACGCCAGTCGAGATGTATGTCGCAAGAAATAGCCTGGCCTCCGCGAGCGACAGCCGGAGACGACAAGTCGTGCAACAACATCTCCGCAAGTTGGCACAGATCGCGGTGCGAATGGTTCTCGATGAACGGCGCGAGACCGAAGTTAAGACTGTCCCATACGATCGGGCCGGAGGCGTATCCCTGCAATGCGGCCGTGAACTTCACGATGTGCGAGACGAGAACCTCGGGCCGCCGTGCCGGCGCGGCATTCGCGAAGCCCTTCGGCAGCACGACGCCGTGCCTTTTCACGTGGTCGAGCGAGCACGTGAGTGAGTAAGGACGGTCGATCGAGCCAAGATGGAGGATGTGAATGTCGCCGACGAGGTGGGCGTTTGCCGACTGCTCGGAGAGGACGGCAACGATTCCGAACTCGCGCTTGATGGCTTCGGCCAGGTGGAGACTGGTGCCCTCCGGACCGTGAGGCCGGCCGACGTCGTCACGCCGGGATCCGTGCATCAGCCGGTCGACGTCGTACAGCGGAACTCCGAGACGGGCGTGCGCGCGATGCGCGTCTTCCATACCGTACTCGAGCAACTTTGCGTCGACCAGGCCGCGAATGACGGACGAACTGAGCGTACGCAGGCCGACCCTCTCGATAAAGCCGCGTATCTCGACGCTCAACTGCTGCGCGCGTTCCCGATCCAGGTGTGCCTCGCGAACCAGCGTCTCGACGATCCGCGTGGAGTCGAATAGAGCCACGTCCTCGTCACTGCGCCGGACCAGGAGTTCGAGCTCCACGGCGTCGCCCGCGGACATTGTGAAATCGGACGGATTGGGACGATCGGGGTCCACCCGGCAGACAATACCGACGCGACAATTCGGGCGCAAGCAGGGCGCCGGATGGCTTCCTTGACGCTCCATGGACCGTGTGCTACGCTGCCCGGCTTTTTTGGAACCAGGAAAGTTTCCTGTCGCGACAGGAAGCCTCTGCGCATAGGGATATCCAGCACGAATGGAGGCCATCAGGAAGTGAGCAACCGTAGATTCCTTTTCACCTCGGAGTCGGTCACGGAGGGGCATCCGGACAAGATCGCGGATCAGATTTCCGACGCGATTCTTGACGCAGTTCTCTCGGACGACCCCGAAGGGCGTGTCGCGTGCGAGACGCTCGTTACGACCGGACTTATTTTTGTCGCCGGCGAAATCACGACGAATACGTATGTCGACTTTCCGCGCGTCGCGCGCGAGACGGTTCGTGAGATCGGATACACCCGCGCGAAGTACGGCTTCGACTGCGATACGTGCGCGGTCGTTTCGTCCATCGACGCCCAGTCGGGCGACATCGCGATGGGCGTGGACGTCGGCGGCGCCGGCGACCAGGGACTCATGTTCGGCTATGCGTGCAACGAGACGCCGAGCCTCATGCCGATGCCGATCGACCTGGCGCATCGCCTTTCCCGCCGGCTCGCGGAGGTCCGGAAGGAAGGCACGGTCGACTACCTCCGTCCCGATGGCAAGTCGCAGGTGACGGTGGAGTACGACGAGCACCGCAATCCCGTGCGTATTCCGACGGTCGTCATCTCGACGCAGCACGGTGAGGACGTCTCGAACGACCAGATCCGTCACGACATCGTCGAGCACGTCATCAAGCCGACGCTGCCCGAGGGCCTCACGACGGACGGCGTGAAGTACCACATCAACCCGACGGGCCGGTTCGTGACCGGCGGTCCGCAGGGCGACACGGGCCTGACGGGGCGCAAGATCATCGTCGACACGTACGGCGGCATGGGCGCCCACGGCGGCGGCGCGTTCTCGGGCAAGGATCCCACGAAGGTGGACCGCTCGGCGTCGTACATGGCCCGCTACATCGCGAAGAACATCGTCGCGGCGGGTATCGCGGACCGCGCGGAGATCCAGCTCGCGTACGCCATCGGCGTCGCCGATCCGGTCTCGGTCTTCGTCGACACCAAGGGTACGGGCAAGATCGACGACTTCCAGCTGTCGGACATCGTGCGTCAGAACTTCAAGCTTACGCCGCGCGACATCATCGAGACGCTCGAGCTGCGCAGGCCGGTGTACAAGGCGACCGCTGCCTACGGACACTTCGGCCGTGCCGAGTTCTCTTGGGAGCGCACCGACAAGGCCGACCAGCTCCGCGCCGACGCGGGACTCTAGAGCCAATCCGGCGCCGATCTTCCGGCGAGGTGAACGGGATTCCGATCGCCTCGCCGGTCCGGCGCTTCACGTATTTCAAGGAGCGATATGAGCACGAGCCGACAGATTCCAGAATGTGATGTTACCGACCTTGGCCTGGCCCCGGCAGGCAAGAAGCGGATCGAGTGGGCCGAGCGCGAGATGCCGGTCCTGCGAATGATCCGGGAGCGCTTCGAGAAGGAACGGCCTCTCGAGGGCGTCAAGATGGTGGCCTGCTGCCACGTAACGACCGAGACTGCGAACCTCGCCCGGGCGTTCAAGGCCGGCGGCGCTGACGCGATCCTCATCGCCTCGAACCCGCTCTCGACCCAGGACGACGTGGCCGCCGCGCTCGTAGTCGAGTACGGCATCCCGGTCTACGCGAAGAAGGGCGAAGACACGGACACCTACATGCAGCACGTCCGACTCGCGCTCGATTCGTCGCCGAACCTCATCATCGACGACGGCGCCGACGTCGTCGCAACGATGGTGAAGGAGTACGGCCACCTGCTTGACGGCTTCATCGGCTCCACCGAAGAGACGACGACGGGCATCGTTCGGCTCCGCGCGCTCGAGCGCAGCGGCAAGCTCGACTGGCCGGCGATGGCGGTCAACGACGCCCAGACGAAGCACTTCTTCGACAACCGCTACGGCACCGGCCAGTCGACGCTCGACGGCGTCATCCGCGCCACGAACGTGCTGCTCGCGGGCCGCACGCTCGTCGTGGTCGGCTACGGCTGGTGCGGCAAGGGTGTCGCGATGCGTGGCCGCGGCCTCGGTGCGAACGTCGTCGTGACGGAAGTTAATCCCATCCGGGCGCTCGAGGCGACGATGGACGGGTTCCGCGTGATGACGATGACCGAAGCGGCAAAGATCGGCGACGTGTTCGTCACGGTTACGGGCAACCGGCACGTCATCGATGCGAGTCACTTCGCGTCGATGCGCGACGGCGCGATCGTCTGCAACTCGGGCCACTTCGACCTCGAGCTCAACCTCGTCTCGCTCGCCGAGATGTCGGAGCCGGTCTCGACGCTCCGTCCGTTCGTCGAGGAGTACAAGCTCAAGAGCAACGGCAACCGCGTCATCGTTCTCGGCGAAGGCCGTCTCATCAACCTCGCCGCGGCCGAAGGCCATCCGGCGTCGGTGATGGACATGAGCTTCGCGAATCAGGCGCTCTCGGCCGAGTTCCTCGTGAAGAACAAGGGCTCGCTTTCGAACGGCGTGCACGTGCTCCCGGAAGAGGTCGACACCGAGATCGCGAATCTCAAGCTAGCGGCGATGGGGGTCGGCATCGACACGCTGACGCCCGAAATGATCGAGTACATGACGAGTTGGGAGACCGGAACCTAGGCGAATCCCGCGCGAAGCGCCCTGGAGTGCGACGTTTCACGCCGCACCCCAGGGTCGCGCACCGCGAAGCTTCCCGCGTCTGACCGCGACTATCGGCGCCGGTCGAAGAGATCGACGATTGCCAGCGCCTGCGAGAGCGAGAACGATCCGCCGATCGTCAAAACTCCCTCCTCGTTGGTCGGGTCCAGGCTGCCGGCCCAGAGCACTTTGCCACCCGACACCAATGCCACGCAGCCTTCCGAATCACCCGAAATGTGGGCATCGGCCTTGGTTACGCCGTCCGGAGACAGCTTCAACTGGACGATGTACGTGCTGGCTCCGTCAGCCGCTGTCTGGAACGTTGCGACGAGCACATCCCCGCGGTTGATGAACGGCACGCGACGCACGGCGATGTAGGACAGATCGAGTCCCGCCACTTCTGCAGACCCGAGTACCGGAAGCACGTCGTCACCGGCGACCGCGAACTTCCGGCCGCCCGCCTTTCCGTACCCCATGTCGCATACCGAGCCTCGGAGTTGGATGTCACGGGCATTGAACGGCCATCCGTCGGGAAGCGGCGTGAGCGGCTGATCGAGCGATGAGTTCGTCATCGTCGGAATGTCGCCCCGCTGTCCGGCTGCCGAGGCTGGCCCGAACGCGCCCACCGCAAAACAACCAAGTGCTACCAGCGCAAAAGCACGAATGCTTGACTGCATGGCATACCTCTTGAAGGAGTTTTCCACCTCATCAGGTCGCGAGCTTTTCACAGAACCCTTCAAGAAGCGCTTGAAAGGCCCCTGCGGAGCGCAACGCGGTATCAATGACTTCAGTGTGCGAGAGGGGGCTGCTGGCCTCGCCAGCTGCTGCGTTCGTTATACACGAAATGCCTGCCAATCGCAGCCCGCTATGTCGGGCGACGATAGCTTCGTGGACAGTCGACATTCCGACGGCATGCGCACCGAGTGCCCGGAGCATACGAACTTCGGCGGGCGTCTCGTAATTCGGGCCGGATACTCCAGCGTAGACTCCGCTCCGAATCGACAGGCCCAGCTTTGCCGCGGCGAGGTTGAATGTGTCACGCGAGGCCTGGTCCCAGGCGTTCGTCATGTCCGGAAATCGCGGGCCCAGCCGGTCGTCGTTCGGTCCGATGAGCGCGTTGGAGCCCGTGAGATTCAGGTGGTCCTCGATCAGCATCAGGTCGCCGGCGGCGAGCATTGGATCCACGCCCCCCGCCGCATTGGTAAGAACGACCAATTCGATCCCGAACGCAGCCATGACGCGAATCGGAAACGTGACTTCCGCGAGATCCCACCCTTCGTACGGATGCAGGCGTCCGGACATAACCAGCACCGGCAGTCCTCGAACCGTGCCGGCGACGAAGCGGCCGGCGTGTCCTTCCGCGGTCGGAGAACGTAGATGCGGAACCTCGTCGAATGGCACGGACACCGCATCGGTCACGGCATCCGCGAAGGGGCCGAGCGCGGTGCCAAGCACGAACGCGGTGCGCGGATCGCGGCCGTCGAGATGCTCTCGAAGCACGGAAGTAGCAAGTTGGATTCGTGAATACGCGTCCGTCGTCATGCTCACTCCAGGTCTATTGGTCTGATCGGCTTCTCATCCTTCATGTCCTTCGCCCGCTTGACCGCCTCCTGCAACTTCTCCTCCAGCAGACGATCGCGGTCCTTGACCGAGTCCATCTCACGCTTGAAGAGTTGCTCCGACGAAGCCTTCTTCGACGCGAGTCCCTGCAGGATGTCGGCGATCGAGCCGCTTCCCTTCGCGTCCGGCTTCGGGTCGTGCCGGATGATCGAACCGGTAGCGCGGTCGACGAGGATTCGGGCTTCGCAGCACGGACAGACGACTTCGATGGATACAGTATCGGTCACGGCTGGGGCTCCCTGGCCAGAAGCCGGAGCGCGGCAATGGCCTCTCTTGCAACATAAGGGTCCGGGTCGTGGACGGCCCTCGCAAGCGCCTGTTCCGCAGCGCGATCGCCGATGCGTCCGAGCGCTTCGGCTGCACTTCGCCTGACATCGGCGTCCCTGTCCTCGAGTCTCTCGACGAGGACACGGACGACGGCATTTGCGCCCAATCGGCCAAGCGCGCGAACCGCTTCGCGACGCACGAACGATCTCTTGTCGCGAAGACAAGTCAGGACCTGTGCGGCGACTGAAGGATCGCCAAGCGCACCGAGGGCGGTCAGGATCGCGGCACGAACCTCGGCCTCCTTTTCACTGCCAAGTCGCTCGGCAAGCGCGGACGCGGGGCCCGGACTGCCGATCTCTCCGATGGCCGCTGCAGCGGTCCGCCGTACGAACTTCTTCTTGTCCTTCGTCGCGGCCTTCAACAGGGCCGGCACGGCCGCGTGATCGCCGAGATGTCCCAGTTCGCCAGCTGCCGTAGCGCGAACGACTTCGATCCGGTCGTCGAGGAGTGGAGTCACCAGCGCGACGGCATCCGGATCACGGCGGGCGACGAGGCGCATCGCAGAGTCGCGCCGGACTTCTGCATCGGGCGAACGAAGCCCGGCAACCAGTTCGGCGCGCGATGCCGCAACTTCCGGGATTCCCTGTGCCGGCAAATCGATCGGGATCAGCGTGACCGCGGCTACAGCGGCCGAACACCAGGCGAGACCGGCGAACCTCACGCGAGATACGAGGTAGTAGGCGCCGAAGAGAAGGACCCGCGCACCGAGCGACGGCGGGCGCGGCCCAGTGAAGCCGCCATCTCGGCGGCACGGGCGCCGGCGCCTGATGCGAGCAGCGAGGCGACCTCGTCCTCGAAAAGACCTGGCGAAGCGAGTTGGTCCCGCATCGACTCCATGATCTTGATGTATTCGAGAAGCTCAGCGACTTCGAGATCCGAAAGCGAGCTGATCTTGGAAGCCAGATGATCCCGCGCTGATGACGGCTCGACCATCGTCCGGTTCTCCTTGCTTGTCTTGTGCTTGGCCGGAGGAAACTCTACACCCGGCCGTCAATATGCGGCAAGAAATGAGTAATTGGAGGATGGGAGACGGCGCGCCGGGGACCTCGTAGCGGCGCGCGGCGGTGACCGCGTGTCGACCCGTGTCGTTGATTCGGATCAACCACGGCTATTTCATCGACCGCTCCGCGGTCGCGGGCTCGCCTGCGCGCGACCCACGGCTATTTCATCGACCGCTCCGCAATCGCGGACTCGCCTGCGCGCGACCCACGGCTTTTTAATCGACCGCTCCGCGGTCGGTCCGCTCGTCTGGGTCGATGGGACCGCGAAGCGGTCACAGACGATAGCCGGGGGTCACGGCGGTGAGCGAAGCGATCCGCCGTCACCCCCGGTACGCACCCCAATCAGGATCTCGACCGCGGAGCGGTCGCACTGATTCTTGAAGGATGTAACGTCCGCCGTGCTAGTCGCGATGGCGCCGGTGCGACCGCTCCGCGGTCGGCGCGAATGGACTGGCGTTTCCGCGGGTCGCGCGCCGCGGCTCGTTGCACTCGCCTGCGCGCGACCCACGGCTATTCTATCGACCGCTCCGCGGTCGCGGACTCGCGTGCGCGCGACCCACGGCTATTCCACCGACCGCACCGCGGTGCCGCGCTCGCCTGCGCGCGACCCACGGCTTTTTAATCGACCGCTCCGCAGTCGGCATGACCGCAAAGCGGTCACAGACGATAGCCGGGGGTCACGGCGGTGAGCGAAGCGATCCGCCGTAACCCCCGGTACGCTCGAGTCAACCCCTCAACCGTTTCGCCAAGCGCCTCGTCCGCTGGCCCCCCCTACCGCGCGAAGAGCGAACCGGTGCGCGAGCGTCCGAGCTGGTACGCGACGGCGTCGAAGACCGCCGACGGGTCTACTCGCTCGGCCGTCGCGGCCGACACGACGGCACGATCCGGACGCGTCGTCGGCGACTCGGTCGTCGCTTCGGACACGAGCACGGCCGGCACGTGCGAAAGTCCGGCAACGTGAGCGACTCCGGCGTCGTCGGTCACGACCAGACTCGCGCGCGCGATCGCCGCAAGGAAGCGCGCCCCGGTCGGCGCCCCGACGCCAAGCACGCTGCCCCCCAGCCGGGAAGCCAGCGCCTTCGCCCTTCGATCCCCCTTCGGCGCATCCAGGGCCACGAGCCATGCACCAAACGCGGACCGCGTCTTCTCGCCGACCTCGGCCAGGTGTTCCGCGGGCCACGCACCAGACGTATGAAGGACGACCACCGAGCCACCACCCCCATACCCGATTGCCCGCAGCGCACGTTCGATCCACTCGTCGGCCTCCGGATTGGAGAGAACCGGCAGTGGCGCATCGATACCGACCACGCCAAGCTGCTGCGTCATACGCGAAACGGGATCAACGATGCCCGATGCGCGCGCCCTGCTTCTAAACAGTCCGTCGAGCGGGTTACCCTTCGACGATCCCGGCCCCCCCGCAACGATCGAGGCCAACCCAGACGCAAGCTTCGGAAAAACATCGATCACGAGATCGAAAGCTCCCCGCCGGGCCCGGTTCAACAACGACACCGCGCCAAGAACACTCGTCGTTCCGCGCGACGACTCGGCGGCCGGAGCCACCTCCCACGCCTCGGTGACAAGCCCTAGCGATCGCGCAATCTCGCAGAGCGACGGACATCCAGCCAGCGTGATGCGCTCACCGGGATGCGCCGATCTTCTCGCCGCGAGTGGCTCGAGCAGCATCGCCGATTCGGCGAGTGGGGCGAGTGCGAGTATCAGCGTATTCGACATCTCAGGTTCGGTCCCGCATCTGGGGATTTCAGGCGTTGTGCTGGAATTCGATAACGTCGCCGTCCTGTACGACGTACTCCTTGCCTTCGATGCGAAGCTTTCCGGCTTCCTTTGCCTTCGGGATGCTCCCGAGCTCGACAAGATCCTCGAACCGGACGACGTTGGCCTTGATGAACCGCTTCTCGATATCGGTATGGATGGTTCCCGCAGCGCGATGGGCCGTCGTTCCGGCCGGGATCGGCCAGGCACGGCACTCGTCCGGCCCGGCCGTGAGGAAGCTGATCAGATTCAACAGGCGGTAAGCCGCCTGCACGAAACGATCGCGCGCCGGCTCGGAGATGCCGAGGTCCGAAAGAAACTCGGCCTGTTCATCGGGCGTCAGCTGCGAGATGTCCATCTCGGCTCGTCCGCACATCGCGAGGATGTCGAGCGATCGCGCCGCCGCGAGCTCTGACGTCGCCGCGGGGACGCCGCGTGCGATCCCGTCTTCGTCGACGTTGAGCAACAGCAGGAGCGGCTTCAGGCTGAGGAACCGGAAACCCGCGACAGTGGTCCGCTCCTCCACGGTGAACTCGAGAGTTCGAAGCGGCAACTCGGACGTCAGATGGGCGTGGCACCGATCCATCAGATCGCGCTCGCGCTGGCTGTCGCGCTCCTTCTTCAGCCGCTCGATCCGCTTCTCGATCTGCACCAGGTCAGTGAGGATTAGCTCCTCCTCGAAGCCGGCCAGGTCACGGACCGGGTCGGCCGGCGACGACAGCAACGGGCTTTCGAACGCGCGCAAGACGTGGACGAGAGCATCGGCCTCGCGCATGTGCTGCACGATCCGCGCGTCGAGGCCCTGTTCCGAGCCAGCGCGTTCCCCTTCCGGCCCAGCTATGTCGATGAACGAGATCTCGGCGAATACGAGCTTCTTAGGCTCGTAGAGCTCGCCGAGCCTGTCGATGCGCCCATCCGGGACCTTGATGATGCCGAGATTGGCCTTGTCCTTGCTGCCATATCCGACTTCGGCCTGCAGCCCCGTCAGAGTATTGAATACAGTAGTCTTTCCAGATCCGGCAAAACCGACGATTCCGACTTTCATGCGTCTCTTCCGTCCTTCGTCTTCGACATCATCTGCAACAGCAACGCCCGCACGAGCCGTGCCCCGCGGGCAGGGCCAAGTGCACGGAGGTAGGTTTCGAGAAATACCGCCTGGTCGCGCTCGGAGATCGCCGCAATGTCGCTTCGCATCAGCGCGAGCAGATCGAGGGCCCATCGCCGGTGGCGCCAATAGGGCGGCATCCAGCGTGCGGATCCGGCGCGACCCAGTCCGACGAACCAGACCATAGGCGTGGACCGGCGGCTCGCGACGAGGATGTTCGGGGCAATGAGATCCTTGTGGAAAAAACCGTGTGCGTGCATCCAGGCCGTCTGAGTGGCGATCTGGCGGATGAGGTTCAACTTCTTGAATCTTCCGATGCCTCCGCTGAAGTCCGACTCTTCGAGCGAAGAAAGAGGTACGGCATCGCGGATTGCCAGTGTAACGACGAAGCTCGTCCTGTTTACGAGAACCCACGCCGGTCGAACGGCGGCAAGAACGCGTGCTGTCGGCAGACCGCAAGCGAGCATTCGGCGACCGGTTCTGAGCACCGTAAAGGCCTGCGGCCGCCTGAACGTCTCAACGAAACTGTCGTTCCGAAGCAGATGCGTGTACACATATGCAGGCCCGCGAGCCGTCGAAATCTCGAGCCGGTGCACGATTCGGCCTGGCCTGGCTGGCACCCGCTCGGCACCTTCGAACGTCTCGACGTCCCTGGCGTGCTCGATCAGGAGACGCAGGTCCTCGCAGTCGAATCGCGGGTCGATGTAACCCACGTAACTGCGGCTTGAGTATCGATCGAGTTGCATTGGGTTCGTTAAGCGTTACACCAGATCCTGCGGCCTGGCTCGATCCCCGCGACCTGTTGACGGCCAACCTGTGAAGCAGCCGGCTGTTCGATCAGAGCCGTAGATCCGATCCCGTCATTTGCCGCGATGGCGGCAGGCCAAGCAGGCCCAGCAGTGTCGGCGCGATGTCCTCCAGCGATCCGCCACGCCGCAACTCGCCGCGCCAGTCATTCGTGATCACAATGAACGGCACCAGGTTCGTCGTGTGCGCCGTGTGGGGCGCGCCGGTTTCCGGATCTACCATTCGCTCGGCATTGCCGTGATCGGCGGTGATCAGGACGGCACCGTCCCGCGCGAGTATCGAGCCGACGATGCGTCCGAGACATTCATCGATCGTTTCGACCGCGCGTATGGCCGGTTCCAGCATTCCAGTATGTCCGACCATGTCCGCATTGGCGAAATTGACGATGAGAACGTCGACGTCGCCCGATTCGACAGACTCGAGCGCCCGGTCGGCGACCGTCCTTGCGCTCATCTCCGGCTGCAGATCGTAGGTCGCGACTTTCGGCGATGGCACTAGCACCCGACGCTCGCCCGGATACTCCGTCTCGACGCCGCCATTGAAGAAGAACGTGACGTGCGCGTACTTCTCGGTCTCGGCTATTCGCACGTTCCGCAGTCCGTGTTCGGCCATCACGTCGGCGAGTATTCCAACGTGCGTTTGAGGCGGGTATGCGGCCGGAAGCGCGAACGTCGCGTCGTACTGCGACATACAGACGAAGTGAACAAGCGGAACATCGGCGCCGCGGGCGAACTCGGCGAAAGCCGCATCCGTGAGCGATCTGGTAATCTCGCGCGCCCTGTCAGCCCGGAAGTTGAAGAAGATCACAGCGTCGTTCCCGGCAATGACGTCAGGCGGCGCCTCCAGGGTCCGGCGGACCGATATCGGCTCCACGAACTCGTCGCCCACCCCCGCGTCGTACGATGCCCGGATCGCCGCAACGGCATCCGTGGCGACAGTACCTTCCCCGCGAACGAGCAACCGCCAGGCCCGTTCCACGCGATCCCAGCGTTTGTCGCGATCCATCGCGAAGTAACGACCCACTATCGTCGCCACACGCCCGACGCCGAGCTCGGCCATTACAGCTTCCAGCTCTGCAACGAACTCGGCGGCCGACCGTGGCGGCGTGTCGCGGCCGTCCAGAAATGCGTGCACGAATACGCGATTCAACTCCAGTCGCTTCGCCAGCCGCAGAAGCGCGTACAGGTGCTCGTGCCAGGAGTGGACGCCGCCGTGCGACACCAGTCCCATCAGGTGCAGCGCCGTCCCGTGGCGCTTCGCGTGCTCGACCGCCGCGACGAGCACGGGGTTCTCGAAGAACTCCCCTGACTCGATAGCGTTGTCGATTCGCGAAATGTCCATCCTGACGATGCGTCCGGCGCCGATATTGAGGTGGCCGACTTCGCTGTTGCCCATCTGGCCGTTCGGCAGCCCGACGCTGTGTCCACTCGCGTCGATAAGGGTGTTTGGATACGACGCCGTCCAATGATCCCAGTTCGGCGTGTTCGCAAGCTCGATGGCATTCGACTCGGCAGAGTCGCCGTGCCCCCAACCGTCGAGGATAACCAGCGCGACCGGAGTGTGTGGAAGTTTCGGCATTCGTCAGTCGTTCACCGGATCGCGGGCCGGGACGCTACTTCTTCCTGGTCTTCTTCGAAGCCGCACCGGCCGCCGGCACGCCGGCATTGAAGAACGCGCTGCGGCCGGGGTACCGGGCAGCGCTTCCAAGATGCTGCTCGATGCGCAGCAACTGGTTGTACTTGGCGGTTCTATCCGTCCGCGAAGCCGAGCCGGTCTTGATCTGGCCCGAGTTGGTGGCAACGGCAAGGTCGGCGATGAAGGTGTCCTCGGTCTCGCCCGAACGGTGCGAGATGATCGTCGTGTAACGATGCGTCCGTGCGAGTTCGATCGCTTCCAGAGTCTCGGTCAAAGTACCGATCTGATTCACCTTCACCAGGATCGAGTTCGCGACGCCGCGCTCGATTCCCTTCCTGAGGAAAGCCGAGTTCGTCACGAAGAGATCGTCGCCCACGACCTGGCAGCGGCCGCCGATCGAGTCGGTAAGCGCCTTCCAGCCCTCCCAGTCGTTCTCGGCCATGCCATCCTCGATCGACACGATCGGGAACTGGCGTACCCAGTCGGTCCAGTAGGCGGCCATCTCGTCGCTGGTCAGAGTGGTGTTGTCCGACTTGTGGAATACATACTTGCCATTTCGGTAAAGCTCGCTCGAAGCAGGATCGAGCGCGACCGCCACCTGGCGTCCCGGCTTGTAGCCGGCCTTCTGAATGGCCTCGAGGACGAGCTCGATGGCCTCGACGTTCGATTTCAGGCTCGGCGCAAAGCCGCCTTCGTCGCCAACGCCGGTCGAATGGCCGCGCTTCTTGAGAACGTCCTTGAGAGTGTGGAACACCTCGGTTCCCCAGCGCAGACCTTCGCTGAATGTCGATGCGCCGACCGGCATTACCATGAACTCCTGAAAGTCCACGTTGTTGTCAGCGTGAGCACCGCCGTTGAGGATGTTCATCATCGGCACCGGCAACGTTCGAGCACCGGGGCCCCCAAGATACCGATAAAGCGGCAGGTCCAGATGATCGGCCGCGGCCCTGGCGGTTGCCATCGAGACGGCGAGGATCGCATTTGCCCCGAGCCTACTCTTGTTCGGCGTTCCGTCGAGCGAGATCATCGCAGCGTCGAGTTCGGCCTGCCGCAGCGCGTCCATTCCAGTGACGGCCTTGGCGATAAGCTTGTTCGCATTGTCGACCGCCTTACGGACGCCTTTGCCGGCGTAGCGCTTCCGATCGCCATCGCGCAGTTCCGCAGCCTCGTGTTCTCCGGTCGATGCACCCGACGGGACGGCTGCGCGGCCACGCGCACCGCTGACAAGCTCGACTTCGGCCTCGACCGTGGGATTGCCTCGCGAGTCAAGAATCTCGCGGGCCAGGACGCTCTGGATTCGTGTCATTGCAGAATGGCTCCTGAAAGGCGATTCGTGGAAACGGGCAAGACTAGCCGTTAGCCAGTTTCGCCGTCAACTCGGGCGGCCGATGCGGCTCCGTTTGACGCTTTCGGCCATTCACGGTAGGTTTCGCGCGCACTATGGCCACGTTTGAAACAGTTGAAGTGAAACGTCTGTCGCCAACCGCTCGGCTGCCTCAGCGAGGGTCGCCGCTGTCGGCCGGCTTCGATCTCTGCGCAAGCGAAGACTCCGTGGTGCCGGGTTCGGCAGTCGACTCTCAGGGACGGGTCGAGATCGGCCGCGGGCTCGTCCCGACCGGCCTCGCCATCGCGATTCCCGCAGGCCTTTACGGCCGGGTTGCGCCGCGATCGGGCCTTGCGGTCAAACGCGGCATCGATGTCGGCGCCGGTGTGATCGACGCCGATTATCGAGACGAAGTCCGGGTCGTGCTCTTCAATTTCGGTTCCACGCCATTCGAGATCCGCGCCGGTGATCGCATTGCGCAGATCGTGTTCGAGCGGATCGCCGAACCCGAACTCCTCGATGTCGAAGTGCTGTCAGGCTGCGATCGTGGCGGCGGCTTCGGTTCGACCGGACTGCGGTAAAGGAGACGAATCGATGCGTGTGCCTAACACCGTGCGCCCCACGGCGTCACTGGTCAGAACGCTTGTGGCGGCCGGATTTGCGCTCGTCCTCGCGGCGACCGCCCCGCTTCGGTGCAACCCGGGAGTAGTGTTGGCCGCTGTCGATACCGGCCTGACCGATCGGGGACTCGTTGCGCGTAAACAGGCGGTACGCGATCTCACGAACCCGTTCACGATCATGTGCGTCGCGTGCCATCCCGATGACGAAGACGGATTGACGCTGACCCTGGAACGGCGCAAGTTCGGCGCGCGAACTGTGACGCTTTTTTCGACGAGCGGAGAGGGCGGACAGAATGCGGTCGGCCCGGAACTCTACGACGAGCTCGGCCGCATACGGGAGCGCGAGACCGTGGAAGCGTCCGAGATCCAGGGCTCGAAGCCGTACTTCCTTCGCCTTCCCGACTTCGGTTTTTCGAAATCGGGTGACGAAGCGATGACCGTCTGGGAGAAGGCCGCAGGTGGTCACGAATCGCTGCTCCGGCTTTTCGTCGCCGCCATTCGCGACCTGCGGCCCGACGTGATCATCACGAATCACGACACATCCACCGGGCACGGCCAGCATCAGGCGACGGGCCGCCTTCTGATCGAAGCGCTCGACGCCGCGGCAGACGCCGCCCGGTTCCGCGACGCGGGGAGCGCTTGGCAGCCGCAGTCGGTTCTCGTCAGATCGCGCGAGACGAGTGACAAGACCATCACGCTCGACGGATCCGGCTTCGATTCGGTGCGCGGTATGACTTACCGCGAGATCGCCTTCCAGGCCCTGCTTCGGCACGCAACCCAGGGGCCCTGGACTTTCGACGGCTATCCGGCGACGACGATCTACGCGCCGCTGACCAGGCCAAAGGCAACCTCTGAACGCATTGGATCGCCGCTCACTCAGGGTCTCGAGGTGCCGCGTGGCGCATTCGTCGTGGGTCCGGGCGCCCTCGAAGCGCCGCCGGGGGACTTGCGCGCACTGCTCGCCAAGGCGCTTTCGGGCGACGTCGTTTCGGATGCCCATCGCCCGCGGCTCGTGGCGGGATTGCTCGCCCTGGACGGGATCGAAGTCGGGCTTGGATTCTCGAAGCCTGCGGTCATCGCCGGACAGCCAACATCGGCCCGCGTCACGGTCTCGAACGCCGGAGAGGCGCCGGTGAACGTGACGCAGATCTTTCTCTCGTCCATCAACGTCGCGGCGGTAGAAAAGGGTTCGATCGGCAAGGAAGGCGCGGTTGCACCCGGCGTGCGAATCGATCTCGATTCCGAACTTTCGACGGATTCGCTCCTCGACGGCGATACGAAGGCGCTCGGCCCAAGGCCGGCCACCTTCGATGCCTACAGTGCCACGGCCCGGGGAGGCGAAGACGACTCGATCGAACGCGTCTCGGGAACGGTCTCGATCCAGTCCGGCGGGCTGGCCCTGCCCGTCCCCGTCGCTGCGTTTCTCACCATCGAACCGCCGATCGCCCTGCGGGCTTCACCGCTGCGGGGAACGAACGATCGATGGTCGGTAAGTGTCGCAAACGTCTCGCCAAAGTCGCTCGAGGTCAGCAGTTCGCCGCTGAGTGCCGAGCGGCGAATACTGGAACCGGGAGCCGAGACGGTTTTCGACGTTGGCCCTCCGTCCAGTGGGCGCCAATCCATCGTCGGACGAGCCGCCGGTACCAGGTCCGGCCTTCACGCTCTCGCCTCCATCGCATTACGCGGCCTAGATGTTCCGGTGGCGGTGGCGCCCGGCCTCAGGGTCGGTTTCGTCAGGTCCTTCGAGTTCACCCTGCCGGCGGCGCTGGATCGATTGGGTGTCACGAATCGCGAACTCTCGATGGATGACGTTCGCGACGCTGACCTGTCGCGCTACGACACGATCGTCATCGACAACCGTGCATACGTCAAATACCCGGAACTGGCGCGGTCGAACGCCCGCCTCCTCGAATTCGTGCGTAACGGGGGCACGCTCATAGTTTCGTACCATCGGCTGCGGGAATATCCGGAAGGCCTCGCGCCCTATGCGATCAAGATCGGCAACGGACGAGTCACGGACGAGCTTGCGCCGGTGACCATTCTCGAGCCGTCGCACCCTGTCTTCTCGACGCCAAACCGCATCGAAGCGCGTGACTTCGATGGATGGGTGCAGGAGCGCGGCCTCTACTTTCCAAGCGAGTGGGCTCCTGAGTACGTCCCGCTCCTCGAAACTCACGACCCTGGCGAAAAGGACCTGCGAGGCGGCCTTCTGGTTGCGCGTTACGGGAAGGGTACGTTCGTCTACACGAGCATCGTCTGGTACAGGCAACTTCGCGGCTTCGTGCCTGGTGGATACCGGATCTTCGCGAACCTGATCAGCCTTGGGAAATCCTGAACGCAGCGCGGACAGCCGCCGCTATGAACGGAAAATGAAACGAACATCCTTCGTAATTGCCGACGTTTTCGCCGAGACGCCCTTTGCGGGCAATCAACTCGCCGTGTTCACCGATGCGCGGGGGCTCTCCGACGGACAGATGCAGAGCGCCGCGTGCGAGATGAACTTCTCCGAAACGACGTTCGTGATTCCTCCCGAGACGCCCGATGGGGACCTGAGGCTGCGTATCTTCACTCCTCATACGGAATTGCCTTTCGCCGGACATCCGCTGGTCGGATCGGGTTTCGTCGCCGTCCTGAAAGAGCTCGTACCTTGCGCACCGTCGGTAGTGCGGTTCGAGACCGGTGTCGGACTGATCGACGTGTCGGTCGAGATCGAGTCGAACTTCGCCGGGCGGGCCGTGATGCGCCAGCCCGTGCCCAGGTTCCTGCGCGAGATCAGCGACGAGAACGAATCTGCTCACGTCGCGGCGGCGCTAGGCGTGTCATCCGATCAACTCTCGCTTGATTCGTCCCCGATCGCGATCGTCGACAATGGGCTGCCATTGATGATCGTGCCGCTCGACTGCCTCCAGTCCGTTCGGGCTCTCAACCCCAACCAGCACGCGATGCGGCAGATCGCGGAATCGAACGGCGTAAAGACCATTATGGCGTTCACGACCGAGACAGTTCACCCCGATTCCACGGTGCACTGCCGCGTCTACGCGCCGGGCGCCGGAATCCACGAAGATCCGGCGACTGGATCGGCGAATGGGCCGCTCGGCGCATACCTGCTCAAGCACGGATTGATTGCATCCGGCGAGATCACGAGCGAGCAGGGCTACGAAATGGGCCGGCCGAGCCTGTTGAAGGTCGTCGTCACGAAATCCGACGGCGGATCGATCGACGAAGTCCACGTCGGTGGCGGCGTTCACGTCGTTGCCGAAGGCGTTATGCATTTCGAAGGGGGATTGTGATGGATCTTGGACTAAAGAACCGTGTTGCCTTCGTTGCGGCAGCGAGCACCGGACTTGGACGCGCCGTCGCCGGCCGGCTCGCGGCCGAAGGGGCGACGTTGGCCATATGCGCGCGCTCCAGGCAGACACTCGAGGCCGCCGCCGAGGAGATTCGCGCGTCAACCGGCGCCACGGTGTCGGTAGTTACGTGCGACGTGACGCACGAGGCCGACGTGCGTCGCGCCATCGATGAGACTGCCGAGCGCTTCGGCCGGTTGGACATTCTGATCACCAATGCTGGCGGCCCGCCGTCTGGTGGATTCGCACAGTTCGCCGATGGACTCGAGCCGTATCGAAAAGCGCTGGAACTGAACCTGCTTTCGACCGTGTCGCTCACACAGGCGGCAGTTCCCCACATGCGGCGCAACGGCTGGGGGCGCGTGGTCGCCGTGACTTCGCTTAGTGCCAAACAGCCGTCAACTTCGCTTCTGCTGTCGTCGATCGCGCGTGCGGGGGTGCTCGCGTTCACGAAGGTGCTCGCGACCGAGCTTGCACGCGAAGGCATCACGGTGAACTCGGTATGTCCCGGCTTTACGCTGACCGAACGGCTCTCGGAACTGGCCGAGGCCGAAGCCGGGCGCAACGGAATCGAAATGGAAGCCGTCTACGAGCAGTGGCGAAGGGACATTCCGGCAAAACGCATCGCCGACCCGGCCGAGTTCGCGGACGTCGTCGCGTTTCTCGCTTCGGAGCGCGCGAGTTACGTCACGGGCGTTGCGCTCGCGATCGACGGCGGAATCATCAAGAGCCTTTACTGAACCGGATCAACCTGTCGCCATGAAAGCATTCGAGCACCACCAACTTGTCGAAGCCGAGGGCCACCTGATCGACTCGAACATACTGCCGCAAGTCTTCGATCGTGTGATCGAATCGGGCGCACAGTACGAAGTCGAAGAGTTCCGGATCGGGCGCACCAACGAAGAAGTCTCGCGTCTCAGGCTTCGAATCTCGGCGTCGACGCCAGAGTTGCTGGCCGAGCTCGTCGATGACCTCGTGCATCTTGGATGCCACCCGCACACCGAGCACGACGTCTGCCTCGAGCCGGCGGAAGCCGATCGCGTCGTGCCCGACCATTTTTACTCGACGACGAATATGAAGACGCTCGTCCGGTTTGGCGGTAGCTGGCTCGAGGTCGCCGACCAGCGGATGGATGCGGTCATCGTCATACAGGACGGCCGCGCCGCGTGCCGGAAGCTTCGAGACGTCCGCGCAGGCGAGCCGGTGGTCTGCGGAACGGTGGGAGTACGCGTCGTACCCGTGTTCAAGGACCGCGACAGAAAGGCGTTCGCGTTCATGGCGAACGAAGTCAGCTCCGAACGAAGGGTCGAGACCGCCGTCAGGAAGACGGCTACGCTCGTTCGTGAGGTGAAGGAGCGCGGCGGACGGATCGTCGTCGTCGCCGGCCCGGTCATCGTTCACACCGGCGCGGGGCCGGACTTCTCGGCCCTTGTTCGCGCGGGGTTCGTCGACGCGCTGCTGTCAGGTAACGCGCTGGCCGTTCACGACATAGAACAGGCCCTGTATGGAACTTCGCTGGGGGTTTCCTACGAGACCGGCATCCCGGTCGAGGAAGGACACAAGAACCACATGCGCGCCATCAACGCCGTAAATCGTGCCGGCTCCATTGCCGAAGCGGTGCGTCGGGGCGTCGTCACGAAGGGCGTAATGGCCGACTGCGTGCGCTGCGGCGTGCCGTTCGTGCTTGCGGGCTCGATCCGCGACGACGGGCCGTTGCCGGACACGCTCATGGACCTCGTCGAGGCGCAGGCCGAGTACGCGAAGCATCTCGCCGGCGCTGACCTTGTCATCATGTTGTCGTCGATGCTTCATTCGATAGGGGTCGGAAACATGTTGCCGGCGTGGGTCCGCACAATATGCGTGGACATCAACCCGGCCGTCGTGACGAAGCTGTCGGACCGCGGATCGGCACAGGCGGTCGGCATCGTCACCGATGTCGGGCTGTTCGTCCATCTGCTGGCGCGCGAACTGGCGCCACCGGCCCGGTAGAAGACGCGGGCCTGTCGGCGCGCTTCGTTTGGTATCATCCCCGTCATGAAGCTCGACGCCGCACTCGTCTGCGACCGAGGCCTCAGCCCGAAACGGTCCATCAACGAAGATCGAGCGCTCGTTCTCCTCGACCGTGGACTATTCGTGGTTTGCGACGGAATTGGAGGCCACTCGAGCGGCGAGGTGGCGAGCCAGCTTGCAGTGGATACTATCGAGGAAGCACTCGGGCAGGCGGACGGCCGGGACATGGAGGCACTCCTCGAGAATGCCGTCCAATACGCCAACCGCGACATATTCGAAGCGTCGCTTGCAACTGAAGAGTTTTTCGGAATGGGCACAACCGTGGCCCTGCTCCACGCCGACGTAGTGAATCGGCGAGCCGTCATTGGACACGCCGGCGACAGCCGCGTCTACCGGTTCGACGGCAACAGTCTTCACCGCGAGACATACGACCACACGGATGTCGAGGACCTGCTCAGATCGGGCCGGCTCTCGCACGAGCAGGCCTTCCTCAGAGGAAAGCAGAACACGATCAACCGGGCGCTCGGGATCGAGGCGGAGGTACAGGCCGAGTTCAAGACCATTCCGCTCTCCGAAGGCGCCTCGTTTCTGCTCTGCTCCGACGGCGTCAACCGGCACATGGCGGACGACGAACTCGAGGAGTTGATGCAGGACGAACTGAGCCCCGCCGATACGGTCGCCGAAATCAAGCGCCGTTGTTATGCCCGCGGAGCGGAGGACAACCTAACCGCAATTGTCGTGACGACGGCCGAGGCCCGCGTGACGGCGCCCGCGAAGCGGCGGACTACGCGCCCGATTGCAGCCCGCGCCGGCGGCGCGTCCGGGTCGCTCGTTCGCGATGTCCCATCTCCGGCCGAGGCCACGGCCGGGTCTGCTCCTTCGATCGCGCCGTCTGCCATTCCAAAGTCCGTTACATTGCGCCGCAGTCCGATCGGCCCGGTGACAGTGATCGCGGCTGCGGTCGTCCTTAGCGCAGGCTGGTTCGCCATCGGACGAATTTCGACGCGATGGATCGCTCCGGCAGGCACGACGCCTCCACCCGCTTCGTCGGCGCGCGACGCCTTCGATAGGGGCGATTTCCCGGTCGCGCGGGCCGGCTTTGCGACGCTTCTACTGGACGAGCCGAAAAGGGCCGACTACCACTTCTGGCTCGGCCGTTCCCTGCTCGAGACGGGCGAGCCGCGTGAAGCGGCTATTCATCTCGAGGAAGCCGTGAAGCTCGATCCGTCTCTTCACGACGCCCTGCTCTTTCTCTCGGTCGCGTACGAGGCCGACGGCCGATCGCGCGAGGCATCCGATTCGCTGCGAAGATACGTCCAAGTCGCGTCGCCGTCAGCGGAACCTGCGCCGGCCGGGAGCGCACGGCCGCACTCGTCCGCTTCCCGAACGCGCTGAGCCGCACTTTCCTTCACCATGCCCTCTCTGCAACTCGAACACAGCATCGTCGACGATCGCTACGAAGTGCGACGGCGGCTCAGCCACGGCAGCTACGCCGAGATCTATGAAGCGTACGATCTGACGCGACAGAGACGAGCGGTGATCGTCAAGGCCTTGAACACATCGCTGCAGGGCACTCCGGAAGAAGACCTGGAGCGCACCCTCGTCGAGAACTTCCAGAATGAGGCGATTGCGCTCGATACGGTCGGGCACCCAAACGTGGTGCGAAGGCTCGGACACGGTACAGCCGCGGACCTCGCAGGCACGCCGTTTCACTACATCGTTCTGGAGTTCATGCCCGGCGGCGACCTGATGGCGCTCTGCCGGCAGCGGCCTCTGTCGCTCGAGGAAATGCTTTACTACACCCGCCAGCTTTGCGAGGCGCTGGCGCTGGCGCACGAGCGAGGTGTCATACATCGCGACATCAAGCCGCAGAATCTGCTGCTGAGTGCGGACGGCACCACGATCAAGGTCACGGACTTCGGCGTGGCGAAGGTCGGGCACGCGGATCCCCACGCCGAGCACACCCGTGTCGGCACTGACCTGTACGCGCCGCCTGAGCACAACCCGAACGCCGACGACGCCTCCACGCGGGAGCGGCTCACGTGCTCGGCGGACGTTTACTCGCTGGCGAAGACGATCTATGCCGCGATGACAGGGCGTGCGCCGCGCCAGTTCGCTCGAATGCCCATTGCCGAGCTGCCCCCGGAACTGGCTGGCAAGCCGTGGGGGCCCCGTCTGCTGGAAATCCTGAAGCGCGCAACGGCCTCGCCGGTTGCGGATCGCTACCCGTCGGTGGAGGCCTTTTACGACGAGCTCGTCGCACTCGAGTCGCTCGCGACCGAGGAGGACGAACAGACGCGTGTGCGTCCCCGCGATCCCGTTGCGGGGTCGACCGGGCCTCTGGTACCTGCCGGAAGGCCGGAATTCTCGCCTACCCTGGCAACGGCAGCGAGCGGTGGGGGCAATCCGGGGCGGGTTGTTCCGGGAGTCTCGCCCGCGACGGTCCCGACCTCACAAGCGGGAGTCCTGGCCGCGCCGTCGCCACGAATCGTCGTAGACATCGGTACAGCGAAATCACCCGTGCCGGTTGCGGTCGCGTCCAGTCCCGGACCTTCGGCTGGCGGACCGCGCGGACCGGCCCCGCTCATTCGTCCGGCGGCACACGTCGTTGCTCGCTCCGAAGCTGGTGTCGAGGCCTACTCGTATCGCGAGGACTTCAAGGATCTGTTCTGGTCGGGCTGGAAGAAGTGGTTCGCCATCCTGATTCTCACCCTCGTGCTGATGGGTGCGGTGGCCGCCGTGTTCTTCGAGGTTTATCGCAGCGTCGCGAGCCGCGGCCTGAAGACCGGCTCTGTCACGGCGCAGCAATTGACGCTTCGCGACGGCCCGTCGATGTCTTCGAACGACATCGGACGGCTGCCGTATGGTACGCGAGTGCGGATTCTCGAGAGCGGTCCAGACGGTCAGTGGCTGCACGTCGAGGTCGTTCAGCTGGGAGGTTCCGTCCCCGACGAACAACCCGACGCAGGCTGGGTCGGTGCGCGCTTCGTCGCTATCGACGCGACGCCCTGATCAGCCGCCGGCCCCGTCGATGTCGACGGTATCCACTATGCCGACGATTGCGGCGTCCACGGGGCACTCGTTGCACCCCTGAGCCATCCTGGCCGACGAGCCCTGGACTACGAGCACGGTCTCGCGGACGCCCGCGCCCACGGTATCGACCGCGATGACCGCCGATCCCTTTTTTCCCGATGGGTCAGCGGCGTCAAATGGCGCCACGACGAGCAACTTGCGACCCTCCAGCCGGGGATCCTTTCGCGTCGCGACTACCGTACCGACAATGTGACCCAGCAACACGCCCTATGCGCTACCGCGGAAGCCCGACCGGCAGAACGTCGTCGACTGTGCCGTGAGGGCGCGGGATTACGTGAACGCTGATGAGTTCGCCGACACGCCGCGCCGCTGCCGCGCCGGCGTCAGTCGCCGCCTTCACGGCCGCCACGTCGCCGCGCACGATAGCCGTAACGAAGCCGGCTCCAATCTTCTCGTATCCCACCAGCGTCACATTTGCCGCCTTGACCATGGCGTCCGAAGCCTCGACCATCGCCACCAATCCGCGTGTCTCGATCATCCCAAGGGCTTCCATTCCAGATACTCCTTCCTCGCATTCGCGAGTCGCGTTATCGGCCGATCGCGCGGGCCGTCGATTCCTCTATGAGCCTGATGAGCTCGGAGCGCGTCAGCGTAATCGTTTCGTCGCCATTCGTATAGGCCTGAACTGCCGGCGTCTCGCGCGGCGAGAACGAACATGCCTGGCCAAGGCGCGGTGTCGCTCCCATGTAACCGGCCTTGTCACGCACATCGATGAGCTTCGCGACGGCCTCCGCCGGTAGCAGCCGCGCGCCTCCGAGCAGATGCGCCACCAGGCTGATCTTCGCGAAGTGTTCGATGGTCTCCATGTTCGACAGCGCGGCCTCCATCGTCGGACCGTATGCGACCGCACCGTGATTTGCGAGCAGCAGCGCATCGTGCGCCGGAATGAACTCCGTAAGCGCATCGACGAGTTCGTTCGTCGACGGCGTGCCGTATTTCGTGAGCGGGATGCATCCGAGCGTGAGCACGACCTCGGAGAGCAACGCCTTGTCGAGAGCAAGCCCGGCAACTGCGAATCCGGTCGCATTCGGCGGGTGGGCGTGGACGATGGCCTGGATGTCGGATCTGAGCCGGTAGATCTCGAGGTGCATCGCCAGTTCGGAACTGGGCCGGCCCTCACCCGGTAGCGCCCGTCCTGCAGAATCCGTGTGTACGATCATCGACGGGGTCATGCGGCCCTTGCAAACCATCGTGGGCGTAGCGAGAAGCGTCCCGTCCGGTAGCCGCGCCGATATGTTGCCGTCGCCACCGGCGACAAAGCCGCGATCGTAGAGCATCCGGCCAATTTCGCAGATGACCGTCCGCAATCCCTTCTCTGTGGTGTCGTTGAACATTGGGGAGAAATCGGCAGTCCGAAACTAGACCGTTTCGTGCTCGTGAATGCTTTCCGTCGTCCGATGGGTGTCGTCAGGGCTCAATTCCCCATTGAACGACGGACGAGCAAGCGAATACGACAGGCTTTCCAGGGAAATTGCCAGATCGACGGTCTTGATTTTGAGTTCAGGCGGACCGATGAGCTGCACGGGCGCGAAATTGAGCACCGCACGGATACCAGCGGCAGCGATATCGTCGAGAGCCGCCTGAGCCGCGTGGGCCGGCACTGCCAGGGCGGCCATGTCGATGGCCTCGGCAGCGACAATCTCGGTCAGCCGGGATACCGGATAGATTGGAACGCCAGTCTTCGTCCTCGTCCCGAGCTTCTCCGCATCGGTATCGAACATCGCGACCATCTGAAACGCGTCACCCGGAAACCCGTCGTAGTTTGCGAGCGCGAGCCCGAGGTTGCCGGCGCCGACGACGACGAGACGGTGCTGAACATCGAGGCCGAGTATCGATCGGATCTGTTGGCGCAGTTCCTCCACGAAATAACCGACACCCCTGACACCGAACTCACCGAAGTAGGCGAGATCCTTCCGGATCTGGGCGGAGTTGAGACTGAAGCGCTCGGCCATCGTCTGCGACGAAACCGTCTGCAGCCCTTCGTCGGCCAACTCGTTCAGACACCGGAGGTACACCGACAAGCGATTGATCGTCAGTTCGGAAATCCTGTCAGATTTGAACTGGACCGGCGTAGTGCGATTTCCCATGAATTGTTGGTTCCCAGGCGCCGGCGCATCCCTCGCCGGCAACGGCGCGAGTATACACGAAAGGCGGACCGGCCGGGCGTCGGATTCCCTCCGGACATGCGCTTGACGGCCGCGCGAAGGTGCGGCGACAATGCAATGGCGGGGCATTGTCCCTGCAGCTCCCGATTCGCTACTCCAGTAGTCCGAGGCCGTGATGGCGTCTCTCGAATCACCGCGCGTTCTGACCGAATCGAAGGAACGCCCGTCCCGCTATGATCTGACCGATTGCGAGCTCGAGATCCTTCGTGTCACGCGTTTGCACTCGAAGTCTACGGTCACGATCGCCGAGGAAGTGGGTCTTGGAGCTGACACGGCGTCGGTTACGCCAATCCTGGACCGGCTCGAGGGATTGAATCTTCTCGACGGCTTCTATGCCGCCGGACGGGTGATGACGTCGGTCAGCGAGGATCATCGCCGCTACTACCGGACTTCCGAGCTTGGCGAGCGTGTCTCGGCGCCTGGGGCCAACCGATCGGACCTGTGAGTGCGGCTGTGAGCGTGCGCGGCGTGGTGCGCCGAAGACCGGTGTCGGGGTTCACTACGCTCGAGATCCTGATCGTCATTGCGGTCATCGTCATCCTCGCGGCGATCAGCATTCCCCTCATTTCCCATTGGGTAGCGCAATACCGGCTCGGGATCGCTGCCCAACAGGTCGCCGACAGCCTGCAGACGGCGAAAATGCAGGCCGTCTCCAAGACCAGGCGTCGCGAGTTGCTGTTCGACGTCGAAGGCAGCCGGCTTGGGATCGAAGGGTCGACTCTCGTGGACCTGCCTGGAGGCGTACGGTTCGACGCGGGCGGCGTCACCGTCGCGCCAGACCCTGCGATACAGATGGAACTGCCGGTTACCTTTCCGACGGTGGATGCCGACACCGGGCTACGCGCCGCGGCTTTCACTGGAAAGGGCTTGCCCGATGTGGACCCGGGCAAGGTTTACGCTGTGTTTCTGACGAATTCGGCTGGGACCAAGGCAGTCGTAGTGACGAGCGCCGGCAACGTTCGAGTCCGGTCATGGGACGGGGCGGTCTGGAAGTAGTAGTTGTGGAGATCGCGCCTGACTCGAGACGCAGATCCTTCGACTGCGATTGAGTACTTCCGGCCTTGGCGAGCCCGGCCGGGTTCGCACTGCAGCCTCAAAAACCGGCGGACATCCGCTCGGCACTGACTTTTCGTCCAGTCCAGAGCTCGAACTGCATAGCCGCCTGCGTGGCGAGCATCAGCCGGCCACCGAGGATTCTACAACCGCGAGTCAGCGCATCTTCGAGCAACTGCGTATGCTCGGGCGCATACACGAGATCGAAGACGAGGCGCACCCCGTCGAGCGCGTGTCCCGGCACCGGCGACTTGCCTTCCGAGTCGCCCAGCGTGCCAACCGGGGTCGCGTTGACGACGACGTCGAGACGAGCACCGTTCACGTCCTCGAGCGATCCTGCTTCGGCATCGAAATCCGACGCGACGAGGGCCGCCTTGGCCCGATTGCGGGCAAAAACCGTGACGTGTGCTCCGCGTGACGCAAGACCGGCGACGACGGCGCGCGCGGCGCCGCCGGCGCCCAGGATGCCGACTCGAGCGTCCCGCAGCACGCCGTACTCGGCCTCGAGCGGCTGCAACGCACCCTCGACATCGGTGTTGTACCCCTTGAGCGATCCGTCCGCCTCGACAACGATGGTGTTGACGGCGCCTACGCTCGAAGCCACCGGATCCAACCGGTCGACGAACCGCAAAGCCGTGGTCTTGTGGGGATTCGTCACGCTGAAACCGCGTACGGACCACGGGACCCGCCGCGTCGGAGACCGGACTGTAGCCGCGAGAAACTCGTCGAGATCGTCGACGGCGAAGGGCAGATACACACCGTCGATCCCCAGTTGCGCAAGCGCCGAATTGTGCATTGCGGGCGACCTGGAATAGGACGCGCGGCCGGCAATCAATCCAACCACGAAGGTGGCTCCCGTGATAGCGCCGGCGCGGTAACGCCCGGTCATGACATCGAGGGGCACCTGGCCAGCCGCGCTGGACCGTCCATCCGGCCGCGCGCAGAAGGTGAAGGGCGCGCCCATCGACGGTCCCATTACTCGCGACGCGACCCCCTTCTCGCCCATTGCTACCGCGACCAGTGAGCGGCCCTCGAGTCGAGCGCGCTCGGCGGCCTCCACGTGTGAGATCAGATCGCTCGTGCGGTTGGCTATGGTTGCAATCTTCGCGATGCCGGTCCGGGCAGCGAACAGTTCATCGACTATCGTCGAGAATCCGTCCGGCGTCGCCTGCATATCGTGATGCGACACCACGACCCGTTCGCGATCGAGGCCGAAACGGTCGATCGCCGACGCCGCATCCAGCTCGATGTCGCACCAGACCCGCGCGGAGCGGGCCGCATCCGAAAGGACGCGTATCCGCGTTTCCTCGTCCGACCCCGACAGGCCTCCGTCGGCCGGTCGCCTCCAGGTGAGAAGCGCGGCGTGGCCCTCCACAAGAGATGCAATCGATGCAGCGTCGCGCCGGATATCCGGCTCAAGCGCGTCAATTCGGAGCTCGGCAAATGCGCCTTGCGCTTCGATCTCCGCAATGGCCAGGCGCGCCCCATCGGCCGAAGGCTCGAGCACCGAGACGCAGTACGGAGAATTGAAAGGCCGCTTCAGGGGGCGGTCTCCGGCTTGGGCGGACCCGTTTCCGCTGGCACGGTGGCGGCAGGCTTAACAGTGGGCTTCGCTGCCGGTTCGGGAGAAGCGCCGGGTGCAGGCGCGTCCGACTGTCCGCGCGATCGCACTCGAAGCACTCCCCTCACCACACCGAGTTGCGCGAGCACGGCAAGCGCTTTGGCCTCGAATCTCTGCGCGAGACCCATGGCACGAAAGTAGTCGACGCGAGCGAGCAACTCGAGGCCCGACGATGGGTCGAGGGCGGCAATCTGGAAGACCCTTCCGGGATTCTGGCGCATTTGCAGCTGCGAAGCCGCCTGGGGTGCTGCCCCCTGCGATTCGAATCGCCGAAGCCCCGTATTCACCGCGTCGACCGCCGTTCTCATCATCTCGAACGCTCTCGCCGGATCCAGCGCAGCGCAAGCGTTCGCAACCCGGACCAGCGCCTCGGCCTTGTCGCGCGTCATTACGGCTTCTTCCTTGACGATCGCGACCTGGGCCTCCTCCAGGCAATCCGCCGCCATTGCCCGCTTGCCGATCGCAGCCATTTCGAACGCAACCTGCGTGTACGCCGATGCCCTTTCCCGAACGTCGGCGATCTCTCTCGAGAGTTTGCGAGCGTCGTCGTATCGACGCTCGGCCAATGCCTTTCGAATCGCCTGCAATGCAATCGTCGTGCGGACCGAAGACATCCGTCCGGCATCTGCGATCCTTGCCGCATACGATTTCGCCAGATCCACATCACCGCGATCCGCCGCGAGCGTCGCCGCGCGTCCGTAGAACTCGTCACGAATCTGGACGTTAGTGATCGTCTCGGCCTTTGCCGCCACGGATTCCGCAGACTCGACACTCGACTTCGGAACGCTTGTGCCCATCGACGATCGAACCTCTACCGGCATCGCGTTCGCAATCTGCGCCGTCAGACCGCGAAATGCGCCCGAACGGTCGGGCTCGACCGAGTCGAAAAGCGGAGCCATCTGCTCGGCAAGCTGATAATTGACTGCAAGCCCCTCACCGCCGTAGATCGACCAGGGCTCGACGGCGTCCTGGCTTCCGCCGCCGAGGCGTGCGTTCAGCCCGTTCGCGTATCGGCCGGCGACGTTGAGCGCGGCAATGAGCAACGCGCTCCGCAAATCGTTGGAGCGCGTGGACGCGCCCAACGGCCGAGGCTCGTTCGATTCGAGCTCCGGAAACACGTACGGAAGCGCCCCGGCAACATCGACAAGACTGCTGCCGCCCGCACCGGCAATTCGCACGGCGTCCGTCGCGAGTTGATCCGCCGCCGGCCGGTTCACGTTACCAAGCGCTGGAAGCAGGATGGCGAACTCAACCGGCACCCCGTCCTTTATTCCCTGTCGGGCAAGACTGGCCGCAAGCTCTGGATCGGTCGAAACCAATGACTGGGCGACTCGAAGCATCGTCGCCGACATGTCCGACTGATTCTCGAACGGCATTCCCCCACCGTCGTAGTTCTCGGGATCTTCATCGAGCGTGGAAGAGAGCTGGGCAGCCAGAACCGGATCCACTCCGTAGAGCGTTGCTAGAAGCTCGACTCGGAGGGTGAGTCGCGCACCAACGGGAGCGACCGAGTCGTCAACCGCGGATTCGTTGAGTCCCTCTATGTCGTCGAACAGTCTCCGGTATAGCTTGCGGGCTCGTTCCGGATCGCGTTCGAAAAGCACCTCCGCGATTCGCGATTCGACGCGAATGCGCGTGGCTTCATCGTCGATCGATCTGGCCTGAACGATAAGAGCGTCGAGAACCGCCAGCGCGTCGACTTGTTCGGCGGTCAACTCGCGCAGGGGTGGCCGCCTTTCCTGAGACCGATGACGAGGCGCGGGCGACTTCTTCGGCGGCGGGGCCGGCAGAACGGCGGGTGCCTGTTTCTCCTGCACATCGGCTGGCCCGGCGACTTGAGTTTGCGCAGCCCACGACGACGGCACCACGATGCAGGCAATCAGTCCAGCACCCAGCGCTCGCCGCAACGATACATTCGCATCCACCATAGAGCCGCCCGTTCTCCAGTCGCCTAGCCGCGCTCGAACAGTCCACCCTGGGGAGTGAACGTCGTAATGCCGAAATGCTCGAAAGCGGCACGGGTTGCAACGCGCCCGCGTGGTGTCCGGTTCAGAAAACCGATCTGGATGAGGTACGGTTCGATCATCTCCTCGATCGAGTCTTTCTCTTCGTTGATAGCGGCCGATAGCGTTCCGAGACCGACCGGACCGCCTTCGAACTTCTCGATCAGGGTGCGCAGCAGTTTCACGTCCGACTCGTCGAGCCCGAAAGTGTCTATCTCCAGCCTGTCGAGCGCGTCCCGGGCGACACTCGAGGTAATTCGGCCGTCGTAGACGACTTCGGCAATGTCCCTGACCCTTCGCAGCAGGCGATTCGCGATTCGGGGTGTACCGCGCGATCGGCGCGCAAGTTCGGCCGAGCCTGCATCGTCCACCTCGACTCCCAGTATGCCAGCCGATCGCGAGACGATCGTCTGTAGTTCGTTTGGCGGATAGAAGTCGAGATGCATCTGGATGCCGAACCGGCCGCGAAGGGGCGCCGTGATGAGCCCGGCTCGCGTCGTCGCTCCGACCAGAGTGAAGCGCGGCAGCTCGAGCTTGATCGAACGGGCCGCCGGTCCCTGGCCAATGATGATATCGAGCTGGAAGTCCTCCATTGCCGGGTAGAGCACTTCCTCGATAGCCGGGTTCAGACGATGGATCTCGTCGATGAACAGGACGTCGTTTTCCTTCAGATTTGTAAGGATTGCGGCGAGATCGCCCGACTTTTCTATGACTGGTCCCGACGTCGACTTGAGATCGGCGCCCATTTCGTTTGCGACGATAGCCGCAAGCGTAGTCTTGCCGAGTCCGGGAGGGCCGTGCAGAAGGACGTGGTCGAGCGATTCCGAGCGGCGGAGTGCGGCTCGAATGAAGATGTCCAGATTGTCGGTGACCTTGTGCTGGCCGATGTATTCGCGCAGCCGTTTCGGCCGGAGACTGAGTTCGAAATCGTGCTCGTCACCGCCGAGCGGGCCGGCTTCGACGAGCGGATTCCCTGAACGTTCGCTCATGCGTCGCATCTTCGCAGAGCGGTGCGCGATGGGTCAAACCGGGTATCGGCGGGATCGGCGGGATGTATAGTGCGCTGCAATGGACTCCGAGTTTCCCGAATCAGGCGGCGATGCGTCGTCTAGTATGCGACGGCCGACGGAGTTCTTCGACGATGTCGAGGTCGCTTTGGTGCATATAGCCGGGTCGTTGCGTGGAGCCTTGAAACTCGAGAAGGTACTGACGGAGGCAGGAATTCCATACGCCGTCGAGACGGACAGCTACCTGGGCGGATTGCTGTTCAGAACGCGGCGGGTCGGAGCGTTCTTTTACGTCGGCGAACCCGATGCCGAACGCACCCGGACCCTTATGGAGGCCCGGCGCTTCAAGGTACATCGCGACTAGGCTGGTAATCGGAGACGGCCTCGCCGCGTGTCTGCTTGCGCGGAGTTAAAGCAGTCCGGACGGACGGCCCGTCGGTGGCGCTCCGAAAGGGAGCTTAGGTTTCCCCACGGAAGCGTGCGCGGACTGACAGCGATGATACCGCCGTGACATACATCGTCGTTCCACAGACCTTCAGGAATTTCTATCCAACGTGCGAGCGAGTTCCAGACTGTTCCGCTTCGGCCGGGGCGCTGCTCGCCAGACGTCGGATAGAAACCTCTGCCTTATCCGACCGCCCACTTCCCCTGCCGACGCCGAGCCCCGCTCGCGCCCGTCCGACGCGATCCAGCGGAGTTCATCTCATTGCTTCGCACTGACAGGGCAGACTGAAACTCGGCATCCGTCGAAAGTGGAATCAACAACTTACGGGTGAGTTTCTTGAGAGTTCATCTCATTGCTTCGCACTGACAGTGCGGGCTGAAGCTCGGAATCCGCAGGACCTGGAATCAAGAGCTTAGAGGGGAGTTTTTCGAGAGACGACCGTCTCGGCCGCACAGGCTGCACCCGTACACTCGGTCATCCTCTGCGACCGCGGAGCGGTCGATGTAATAGTTCCCCACACGCCTGCGGCGTCCCCCCTGGAATGAAACGGGCGGAGTGCGGGCGTCAGCGCACGGC
>JAJTWZ010000030.1 GCA_021463145.1 Blastocatellia bacterium
CCCGATCCCGACCGCGGAGCGGTCGCACAGGCCGCCGAAACCGCTCCATTTCGCGTCTAGATCGATTCGACACCGCTTCGAGCACCCGGAGTCGAGGATCCGAAGGCAACTCGATGATCCAAAGTCCGCTTCGGCGTCCCTTCTCTGCGGCGCCAATTCCGCTGGCATCGGCGCGCGCGGAAGCTCGAACCGCGAACGTGCATGTTGTCGGGGGCTTGTGCGTTGTGTTGAAATTGGCCGTTCGAACGCAGGAACCCGGAATTCGAGGGAAGTATCAATGAGCCGTGCACTCCGATTTGCGATCGCCTTGCTGATCGCCACGTCCGTCGGTCTGACCGCCGCGTGCGGCGACAAGGAATCCAAGGTCGCGTCTGAAGAGGCGCGCGAAGGCCGAGATCGCGAATTGCTGCAGGAGGGCATCCGCCAGCTCCAGGACGGCCGTCACACCCAGTCGCGGCTGCTGCTCAACACGCTCGTGAACACCTACCCGGACAGCAAGTTCCTGCCCGTCTGCAAGCTCGCCCTCGCCGACAGCTATTACCGCGAGGGCAGCACCTCGTCGATGAACCAGTCTGAGATCGAATACCGCGACTGGCTGACATTCTTCCCGAAACACGAGCTCGCCGACGACGTGATGATGAAGATCGCCGAGGTCCACATGCGTCAGGTGCAGGCGCCGGACCGTGACACGTCGCACGCAAAGCTCGCCGAACGGCAACTCATGCGGCTCCTCGAACAATATCCGAATACGGATCTCAAACCTCGTATCGAGCAGCAGCTCTGGGAGATCCGCGAAGTCCTCGGAATGCACGAGCTCAAGGTCGCGCGCTTCTATTACAAGCAGCGTCAGGCCTACAAAGCCGCGGCGTCGCGCGCGAAGGAAATCGTCGAGAAGTACCCGCAGTTTTCCGCGAGCGACGAGGCCCTGTTCCTGCTCGGTGTATCGCTTTTCGAACAGGAAGACACCGAGGAAGCCGTCAAGTATTTCCAGCGCCTGGCGCAGTTCTATCCCGACAGCGAGTTCTTCAATGACACCGTCGGCTACCTGAAGCGACTCGACGCGGAGGTGCCGGCTCCGGCCGCGGAGGCCGAGCGTCCGAAGCCGCTCGGGCCCGAGGACGGCATAATGGGCAAGGTTTACGAGGCCATCAGCCGTCCGAGGCTCAGCTTCATCGACAAGAACGGGGTTCTCTTCAAGAAAGACGATACTCCCGAGCAGGCGCTCGAAAAGGCAATGCAGTTCTCGCCGGCGGCTACCGATCGGTCGGCGGGCACGAACGACTGAGGCAGGGGCGATCGTGTCATCCGGCGGCGAGTCGCGGACTTCGCTTCGCGTCATGATCGTCGCGGGCGAAGCGTCGGGCGACCGTCACGCCGCGCGTCTCGTCGATGCATTGCGGGAGCGCGTTGCGGATCTGGAGGTTTTCGGCTCGGGTGGCGATGAGCTCGCAGCGCGCGGCGCGGACGTCCTCGTGCACGCCCGCGACGTCGCAATCATGGGCGTGCCCGAGGTTATCCGCGGATTCGGGCGGCTCTGGAAGGCATTCCAGACGTTACGTAAGGCGGCGACCGAACGCCGGCCCAGCGTCGTCGTCCTGGTCGACTGGCCCGAGTTCAACCTGCGGCTGGCCAGGAAGCTCAAGCGCGAGGGGCACCGCATCGTCTATTACGTGAGCCCGCAGGTCTGGGCCTGGCGCGAGTACCGCGTCAACCAGATCCGCCGTGACGTCGACCGTATGCTGGTGATCTTTCCGTTCGAGGAGGAGTTCTACAGGAAGCACGGGGTCGACGCGGTGTTCGTCGGGCATCCTCTCGTTGGTGACGTTGCGCCCGCCGCGACGAGGGAAGAGTTCTTTCGCGCGCACGGACTGAAGCCTGGTCAGGAACTCGTCGCGCTGCTTCCAGGCAGCCGCCGCAAGGAGATCTCTCTCATCCTCCCGGTCTTGTCGGGCGTCGTCGAGATCCTGAAGCGCAGTCGTCCCGGTTTGCAGTTCGTGCTGCCGCTCGCATCGACCGCATCTCGCGAACATGTGGAACCGCTGATGGAAGCGGTGGCGGGCGACGTCCGGATCGTGGAACGCGACACCTATTCGGCGGTCGGGCACGCTGATCTTGCGATCGTCGCAAGCGGGACGGCGACGCTCGAGACCGCGCTGCTCGGGACGCCGCAGATCGTCGTCTACAAGGTCTCGGCCGTGAACTATCGGATCTTCATGCCGCTCATCAAGGTTGACACGTTCGGGATGGTCAACCTGATCGCCGGCATGCGGATCGCGCCGGAACTGTTTCAGGACGATTGCACGCCGGAGCGCGTGGCGGCGGAAGCCCTTTCATTCCTGGAGGCGCCGGAGCGGCTCTCGGCGATGCGCGCGGAACTTGGCCGCGTCCGCGGCCTTCTCGGCGAGTCGGGTAGCGATGCCTCTGGTCGCGCAGCCGAGGAGGTCCTGCGCTTCACGGATCGACTCGGCTGAACGATGACTCGATGCGTGTGGGTATGTTCGTCAGGCCGGCCCTTTGGTGTCTTCAGGCGCGCGACGTCCTGCAGCGAGGCGCTTGCGGATTCGGTCACACGCCTGAGCAGCTACGACCTTGTGGGTCGGACGACGCCGTACGGCTGTGGTCACGGACCGCGCGCCTGAGTCGTACCCGGAGCACGACGGGCCGGCCGTTCGGTAAACGTCGCATGCGATGGACGGCTGGCCCGTCACTGACGGCGGACCCTCGTAGCATTCGGGCGCCCGGTCAGCGCTCACTGGCGACTGGTGCCGAACTTCGCTACAGCACCCGCAATGTGCTATTCGCGCAACGGGTTCACGTGACGTAGTCCGGGGAAGCGGGCAAAGTCGCGATCGGACGTGTAGAGGACAGCGCCGTGCTCGACGGCGAGCGCGGCGAGATACGCGTCGCTGACGAGAGGTCCGCGCGCCTGTCCGTCGACGAGGAACCGCTCGAGAATCGCGAAGTGCCGCTCTCCCGGACTGGCCTGTCGAACGACGGGTTGCTCAAGCCAGGACGCAACGATCCCGGTTGCTTCCACGACCGTGAGCGGAGCAGCGAACGCCCGAGGGTTCGTCGTGATGCGAAGGAACGCGAGGATCGTGGCCCACGGCAACAGCACGATGTCCGACCCGGAAAAAAGTGCTTCCAACCACGGACGGGCTCGGTCGTGAAGGGGCGAGGATCCGTCGTACGCATAAATGAGAAGGTTGGCGTCGAGAAGGATCATCGATGACTCGGGCCCTCGATCTGTTCGAGCGTCTCGCCGATGTTGTCGAAATCGAGTCCGGAGCGCGCCTCGAGCGGACGCGCACGAACGACGAACGGCCTGGTCCGATCGAGGTCTCGCCGCGTCGAAAGTCCGAGCCGAAGGAGATGATTGACCGTCTCCTTGAACGATCGCCCGGATCGTTGCATCTCCGCGTCGATCCTGGGCGCAACATCGTCGTCGATTGTAATTGTCGTACGCACATCATGATGCTATTGAGCAAGCATCATGATGTCAACTGGCAATCGCCCAATCGATCGTGGGATTCGGTGACTGGTTCGTGAGTAGTTCCGCAAGTTCGGCGCTGAATCGCAGCTTCGCAAGATCGGCGCAATGGCTCTTGAACCTCGGCGATCGACGGCCGCTGCCATCCGTAGACCTCTCGGCTGCAATGCGTCCAAAAGGAGCCCGCCCGGTGCGCACGGCCGGCCCGCCGCTCGCGCTCCGGGCACGACTCCGCTGTGCCGCAGGTAGCCCGGACTCAGCCCGCCAGCCGGAAGCCGATGAAGCCGATACGGAAGGCACGGCGGAAGAAATTCCGGAATGTCGACCGCAACACCGGTGGCCGAGTCGCCCACGAACCTCCTCGTGCCACGCGATGGTCGCCGTCGAACCAGAGTTCCGAGTATTCAGGGTAGGGGTCGACGCGAAAGCCAGGATATGGCCCGAATTCCGTACCGGTCCATTCCCACACGTTTCCCGCCACGTCCAGCAAACCGTGGGGACTCACACCCGCTGGGTAGCCCCCAACGGGCGTCGGCCCGCCGAGCGGTGAATCGAAATTGCCCAGTTCAGGTCGAGGCTCGGCAGATCCCCACGGATACTTACGGCCGCTCGAGCCGCGGGCGGCAAACTCCCATTCGGTCTCGGAGGGCAACCGGCGCCCCGCCCACCTGGCGAACGCGTCCGCCTCGTACCAACTCACGCCCCAGACCGGCTCGCTACCGTCCATCTCTCTCTCGCCAAACAGCCCACGCACGCGCCATTTCCTGCCGGGAAGCCACGCGTGCGGGTGTTCGACGGCCTCGGACTCGCGCCAGGCCCAGCCTTTCGGATCCCAGAGTTCGCGATTGGAATAACCGCCGCCGTCGACGAATCCCATGAAACGCGAATTCGTCACGGGTGTGCGATCGATGCGAAATTCCGGAACACTAACGCAATGTGCCGGACGCTCGTTGTCGTAGCTGAATTCCGGACCGCAATTTCCCATCTCGAACTCGCCTTCGGGAACGAGAACTCTTCCGTCCGTCGCCGCGAGGTCCGGGCGATCCCGCTCGACGGTCTCTTCCGGCCGGCGCTTTTGCGCCGGGTCAAGCAGATGGAGCAGGTAAAGGAGGGTCTCCTGATGTTGCAACTCGTGCTCGAGTACGAGATCGAAGGTCGCCGCGTCCGCCAGGCCGCCCGGCTGCGCGAGCCAGGCAAGCGAGTCGCGACGCACTTCCGCGAGGTAGGCGTCGATCTCGTCGAGCGGCGGCAGGTTGCGAGCGTCATCCGCCGGGGTGTTGATTGGGTCGAAGATGCGCTGGAACTCGGGTGACGTCGGCGCATCGCCTTTCGATTGCTGGAGCAGCCAGTATGCCTCGTAGGCTCCAATGTGGCCGCGATGCCAGAGTATCGGCCGAAATCCAGGCGACGGAGGCCTCCGCAGAACGGATTCGTCGACGACGATGTGGAACAGCCGCATCGTCTCGGCACGCGTCCGTTCCATCATTTGCGCCATCGAGGACGCGCGGACTTCGAGAGCCATCGGGACCTCCAGGTTCGTCGGTGAACGGCGCGGCCGGAGCATACCATCCGGCCCGGGAGACTAAACAGATCGCCGGCCGCGCTCAACGTGTCCGTGGTTGCGGATCCGCGGCGCGCGCTGGATCCGTACACATCGTTCGAATCAGTTCATACGTGGCTCTGGATACTTGCCTTCCACTATGATCTGCCGGCAGCAGATCCGACACGGGGGATTCGTGGAAACCGACAACAGGCTGGAGATCCGGACGGTCGCCTCCGAACTGGCGCAGGCGACCTTCGCCGAAGACGTCCGAGCCGGACTTTCGCGCACGCCCAAGGCGCTCCCTCCGAGGTATTTCTACGACGCGCTCGGCTCCACGCTGTTCGAGGCGATCTGCCTGCTGTCCGAGTACTACCTGACCCGCGCCGAACGCGAAATCCTTGAGCGTCACGCCGCAGACATCATCGGCCTCGTCGGATCGCCACTCGAGATCGTGGAGTTCGGCAGCGGAAGTGGCGAGAAGACCAGGCTGCTCTTCGACGCGGCACTCGATCGGCAGACGTCTCTTCGATACCTTCCCGTCGACATCTCGGAGTCAGCCCTGCGCGCGAGCGCCGATGCCATCCTGGACGTCTATCCGGCCTTGAGGATCAGCGGTTTCGTCAGCGACTACGACGGGGCAATTGCAGCGATGCGAAGCCTGGACCGGACGGGAATCCGCCGTCTCGCGCTGTTTCTCGGATCGAACATCGGGAATCTGGACGAGGCGGCGGCCTGCGGATTCCTTTCTGGCGTGCGCGCAACGCTCGAACCCGGCGACGCACTGCTGCTCGGGGCGGACCTGCGCAAGGATGAGGCGACGCTCGTCGACGCATACGACGACCCGCTCGGCGTCACCGCCGCTTTCAACCTCAACCTTCTCGGGCGGATCAATCGGGAACTCGGCGGAAACTTCGACCTGCGGTCATTTTCGCACGTCGCGTCGTGGGACGCCGGCGAAGGGTGCATCCGAATGCATCTGGCCAGCTCAGCGGACCAGTTCGTGCGCATCGACGCTTTGGATCTCGAAATCCATTTCTCCCGGGGCGAGACGATTCACACCGAAGACTCGCGAAAGTACGACCTCACGTCCATCGACAGGCTTGCCGCCGCGACGGGTTTCGAGAGATCGCGGACGTGGACAGATTCACGCGAGCGATTCTCGAGCAACCTGCTCGTGGTTCGGAGTTGATTGTCCCATGCGACCGTCTACCGGTGCGCCATTGCCGCCCGACCGTCTGGTCGGTCCCGCCGACCGCGACCTCTTCGTCGCGCACGCCCGCGCCGGCAGTAAGCCGCCGTCGAACTGGGCGGTCGGCCCCGAAGTCGAGTTGATCGGATTTCACCGTGCGAGCCGCGAACGCATTGGCCCGGATACGGTAGACGCCGTCGTCGCCTCTTTCGAGTCTCTCGGAGCCACGCTTACGATCGAGGACGGCCGCCGCATCGAGGCCGTGATGGATTGGGGCTGGATCACGATCGAGCCGGGTGGCCAGATCGAGTTCTCCGGCGCGCGCCGCGCAAGTCTAGAAGAAACCGAGGCCGACATCGCGAGGTTTCTCGCTCATCTCCGAAGTGTCGCGGAAGATCGCGGACTGGCGTTCATCGCGTGCGGCTTCGATCCGCTGCGGGCTTCGAGCGAACAGCATTGGGTCACGAAGCGGCGATACGCGGTGATGAGGCCGTATCTGTCGATCGACGGCCGCCGCGGATGGGACATGATGTGCAGGACGGCCGCCATCCAGGTGAATCTGGACTATGGTTCCGAAGCGGACCTCGCGGCAAAATTCGTCGTGGGCAATCGCCTTGGTCCTGTCGTCGCCGCGATTTTCGCGAACTCGCCGTTCGAGGAGGGCAGGCTGAGCGGGTACAAATCGCGACGCGTGGCGGCCTGGCTCGAGACGGATTCCGACCGCTCGGGCGTCTCGCCGGCCGCGATCGGGGCCTTTTCGGTCGAGAGGTTCGTGGACCACGCGATCGAAGTGCCCATGATCTTCGTCCGCCGCGACGGCCGATACGTCGACGTGGCCGGAACTCCGTTCTCGCGTTTTCTTGCAGACGGCGCGGGAGGTGAACACGCGCGACTCGCGGATTACGCGGACCACCTTACGACGCTGTTTACGGAGGCGAGGCTCAAGCAACACGTCGAAATGCGTAGCGCCGATGCGGGAGGTCCGGCCGAAGTTCTGGCGTGCGAGGCGCTTTGGAAGGGACTTGCTTACGACGGCGAATCGCTCGACGCCGCGGTTCAGCTTGCGCCCGATCTCGACCGCGCCGGATTCGTCCGGCTGCAGCGCGACGTCGCGCGTCGCGGGCTCGAGGCTCAAACCGACGGCGTGAACGTGCTCGGCATTGCTCGTGACGTCGTGCGCTTGGCAGTGGATGGATTACGGAGGCTGGCGCCCCGCGAGGCCGGGTATCTCGATCCGCTCGTCGAGCGAGTGATCGATGACGGCGAATGCCCAGCCGACCGGCTGATCCGCGAATTCGAAACCAGCTGGCGCGGCGATGCGTCGAGAGCTCTCGATGCGTTGCGCATTGCGTGATTGGAGAACCGATCGATGGGTAGGACCGAAATGTCTGGACCAGGAATGCGGATGTCACGAATTGGCGCCGGCAGGGCCGGGTCGTTCGTCATTGCGGTGGCCATCGTCATCGGGTCGTTCGCCGCTTCAACCGGAGCTCAGACGGCAGGGAAGGGCGCGGCGCCGGCGCCGGCCGACGTTCTCGGCTTCATTCCGGGCGACGACAGGAAGCTTGCCGACTGGCAGTCGATCTCTCGCTATTTCGAACGCCTTGCCGCGACGAGCAACCGCGTCCGGCTGGAAACGATTGGCGAAACGACGCTCGGCCGCCCGATGCTGCTTGCGACGATATCGTCGCCGGCCAATCTGGCGCGCCTCGATCGCATTCGCGAGGTACAGCGGAAGCTGGCCGATCCAAGATCGATCGAGAGCGACGCCGAAGCCCGGGCGCTCCAGGCCGAGGCCGTGGCCGTAGTTCTCGTCACATACGGCATCCATTCGACCGAAGTCGGATCGACCCTTGCATCGACGGTGATGGCGTACCGGCTCGCGACCGACGAAAGCGCATCGACACGGGAAATCCTCGATCGAGCCGTGGTGCTCATCGTGCCGTCGCTGAATCCCGACGGGGTCGATATCGTCAAGAAGTGGTACGACGCGTCGATCGGCACGGACTGGGAAGGAGAAGGGCCCGCCGAGCTGTATCAGCACTTCATCGGCCACGACAACAACCGTGACTGGTACGCGTTCACGCAGGCCGAAACGCGCGCCGTGGTCGACCGGGTTCACAACGTCTGGCGGCCGCACGTCGTAAACGACGTCCACCAGATGGGGAGCTCGGGCGCAAGGCTCTTCGTACCTCCGTACCTCGATCCGATCGAACCGAATGTGCCGCCCGAGCTCGTCGCCGGCGGCAACATGCTCGGGCAATCGGTGGCGCAGCACCTGACAAATGCGGGACTGCGCGGCGTCGTTACCGACGCGCTCTTCGACGCGTGGACGCCCGCCCGTGCCTACTCGCACTACCACGGCGGGATCAGGATCCTCACGGAGACGGCGTCGGCGCGGATTGCTTCGCCGATCGTGGTTGCTCCCGACCAGCTGCGGGGCAGCCGCGGATTCGATGCGCGCCGCGCAAGCGGAAATTTCCCGGCGCCCTGGCCCGGAGGAGAGTGGAGGCTGCGCGACGTCGTCCAGTACATGACGGCGTCCACCTACGCGATCCTGCTCACGGCAGCGCGGCAGCGCGACGTGCTAGTCGAAGGCTTCGCGCGCATCGGACGAGAAGCCGTCACACATCGCGAGGGAGAGCCGAATGCGTTCCTGATTCCGGTCGAGCCGGCGCTGCTTCCCTCTGCTGCGGGGTCCAAGGCGTCAACGCGCGTGCTTTCCGAAGCCGGCGCAACGCTTCTCGACGTGCTGACTCGTGCGGGCGTCGAAGTTCGGATTGCTTCGTCGGCCTTCTCGATCGGTGGCGTTACGTACCCGGCGGGTACGGCGATCGTCGACTACGACCAGCCGTACGGTGGATTTGCGAAGGCGCTTCTCGAGAAGCAGACCTACCCCGATCTACGGCCGGGCGGCGAGGGCGCGCCGGTACCGCCGTACGACGTGACCGCCCACACGCTTTCGCTGCTCAGCGGATTCGAGGCAGTTCGCATCGACGCGGACTTTGCGATGCCGTCGAGCACGGTCTGGAAGCTATCGCCGGCCGCAAGCCTGCGCCCGCCCACGGTTGAGTCTTCATCTCGAGTTGGCCTCTACTGCGGCGCGACGGCACCGATGGACGAAGGCTGGACCAGGTGGTGCTTCGCGCGCTTCGGCGTCAACTGGAAGCGCCTCGACGACGCCCGAGCCCGCGCGGGCGGGCTCCGCAAGGACTTCGACACGATCGTCATTGCGGACTTGTCGCCGGCCGAGATTTCCGAAGGACGCGCGGCGAAGTCCGCGCCCGTGGAACTCACCGGCGGCCTGGGCGCGGAGGGCGCGCTTCAGCTTTCGCATTTCGTCGAGGAGGGCGGGAATCTCATTTGCCTGAACGGTTCGTCCAGTTGGGCCATCGACGCCCTCGGGCTTGCGGTTCGAAATGCGCTCGCTTCGGTTCCACGAACGACTTTCTATTGTCCGGGGGCGATTCTCGGTCTTGACGTCTCGTTACCCGAGCATCCGATTGTCGCGGGAATCGCGCCGCGCACGATCGCCTGGTTCGAGGATGGCCCAGGCCTGGAGGTGCCTGCCGACTCGGGTGCCCGTGTGGTTGCGCGGTTTGCCGAGTCCGGCAGGTTGCTCGTCTCGGGGTGGCTGCTGGGCCCGGAGAGTCTTGCGGGCAGACCGGCAATCGTCGAAGTGCCCCGCGGCCAGGGACGCGTGGTGCTGTTCGCCTTCCGGCCCCAGTATCGAGGGCAGAGCCTCGCCACGATGCCGCTGCTCTTCAACGCAATCGGCGACCCGGTAGAGAAATGACTACCGAGGGAAGCGACCGGATTGTCGCCGGAGCGCGCGAGGATCTCGAGCGGCGGATGCTCACGGCGGCCCGTGGGTCGGGCGAGGCACTGCGAGAGCTCGTACACGACGGATCGGAAGACGTCCTGCGAGCGCTCGCGGCAAACCCGGCTCTGGACGAGGACGATCTGCTGTTGCTGCTCGCGAGGCGTGATCTGCCCGTCGACCTGCTCAGGCAAGTGGCTACGGACGTGAAGCGGTCGGGCTCGTACAGAGTCAGGCTGGCGCTGTTGCGCAACCCGGCGGCGCCGGCATCGGCGACGCTCCGATTCGTCCCACAGCTGCATCTGTTCGACCTCGTCGCCGTCGCCTTGATTCCGGCTATACCGCGCGAGGTGAAGACCGCCGCGGAAGCTGCGGTGCTTGCGCAGGTGAAGCAGGTGCCCCTCGGCGCTCGAGTTTCGCTGGCGCGCCGGACCGGCTCGGAAGCAATACTCATACGGCTGCTCGTCGATCACGAAGCGCGGGTCGTCGAAGCGGCGCTTGCCAACTCGCGGGTCACGGAGGCCACGGTTGCGCGGGCGATCCGCGATCCGATGGCTCCGCCACACACTGTCGACCTCGTTGCGCGCAACTCTCGCTGGAACGTGCGACGCGACATCCGGATCGCGATCGTGCGAAACCGTCATACTCCGACCGGTCGCGCGTTGCAGCTCGTGTCGACTATGACGCGCGACGAGCTCAGACTGCTCGCCCGCGATCCGGCAGTGCCGGCGCAGATCCGGAATTACATCGTCGCGAGCGGAAAAGGATGACGGAATTGACGATATCCCTTGAATCCTCCGCTGATCCCGGTCTTGTTGTCCCCTCGCTTCACCTCGGCTGATAGACTCACGATGGAGGTCAGAAGGATGCGTTTGGCAGGATCGACGATTCGTGGGGTCGCGCTTACCGCGGCCCTGGCGGCGATTTTCTGTGGGAACCTGCTGCCGGCCGAGGCGCAGTCGGGCCGGAAGCCGCCCGAGAAGGCCCGCAAGGAACGGCCTGATGGCGAGCGGCCGAAGCCGGGAGATCCACCCGAGACACAGGCCCCGGCCGGCCCTCCGCCGAAACCGCTGACGAAGGAGGAACTAGCCGATGCCGTGACGCTCTCGACCAATGTCGTCAACGTCGAGACCGTCGTCTACGAAAAGAAGTCGGGCGGAATCCTGCAGGGGATGAAACAGGGGAACTTCGAGATCTACGAAGACGGCGTGAAGCAGGAGATCACGAACTTCGCCCCGTCGCAGGGGCCGATGACGATCGTCGTCCTGCTCGAGTACTCCCGCCGGATCGAAAACGGCTGGATCACGAAGGAGGAAGTGGTCGAGCCGCTTTACGTCCTCGGCAGCCGGTTCGTGAAGCCCGACGACAACGTCGCGATCGTCGCGTTCGACACGCGTCCGTTCGTCGTGCAGGACTTCACCGGCGACGTGAAGCTGCTCAACCGCAGCGTCGAGTTCCTGTTGCGAAACAATCCGGCATTCAGCGAGAGCAATATCTACGACGCGCTGAACTTCGTGCTTCAGGGCGGCAAGAGCGATGGCATCGACTTGCGCAATGGCGAGACCTCGCGAGGCGCGGAGTACGCCGGGCTGAAGGTGGTGGAAGGGCGAAGCGCTGTAATCCTCGTGTCTCTCGGATACGACACGTTCTCGAAGCTCAACTACGACCAGATCCGTCAGGTGATAGGTGCAACGGGCGTGCCGATATACACGATCGGCGTGGGGAATCTCTTCTACAAGTCGAACGAACACCGCCTGGGAGCGGAGCAGAGACTTTCGTGGCAGCAGGCATTCCTCGCGTTGAGAACGTTTTCACGGATTTCGGGTGGCCGGTATTTTCCTGTGACGTTCTCGAGCGAACTGCCTTCGACCATCGAATCGATCACGAACCTGATGCGCAACCAGTACAGCCTTGGCTACACGCCGAGCAACCAGCGCCGCGCCGGCAAGACCCGCAAGATCGAGGTGAAGATCGACATCGATGGCGACGGCATCTACGGCGAGAAGGAAGAGGAGAAGAACTACGTCATCCAGCACCGCGAAACCTACATTGAGCCAAACGACAACCCCCGCAAATAGCCGAGACCTGCGCCGACTTGCGACTGACGCATATCGCGACGTCGCAAGGCTTGGCCGTGACGATACGGGCGTGCCTCCGGTCGACGTGCAGTACTTCGCGTATGCGGGTCTGCGAAGCACGGTGCGGTTGCGCGACGGGCGCATATACGTTCGCCTTTCGGATCTGTTCGTTTCGGCGCCGGACGAGACGGTTGAGGCATTGCTTCGCATACTTTTCGCGAAGTTGCTGCGGCGGCGAGTCCGCTCGGAGTGGAACGCTGCCTACCGGCGGTTCGCGGTTCGCGATGACGTGGTGAGCGCGTCGGAGGCCGCGCGCCGCGCGCGGGGGCGAAAGCGACTCGCCGGCCCGTCAGGGCGCGTCTACGACCTCGAAGCGATGTTCGACCGGATCAACGCGGAGTACTTCGGGTCGACTGTGGAGCGCCCGCGGCTGGGATGGACGTTGCGCGACTCCTGGCGGACGCACGGGCACTACGATCCGGCGCACGGTACGATCGCCATCAGCCGATCGCTCGACGTGCCCGAGACTCCCGAGTTCGTCGTCGAGTTCGTGCTTTTCCACGAGATGCTTCACGTGGCGATGCCGGCGGAGGTACGCGACGGGCGGCATCTGCATCACTCCGCGCGCTTCAGGCGTGCCGAGGCGCGTCACCCGCGAATGGCGGATGCCGTGAAGTGGCTCGAGGGATTCGCGGCAAAGAATGGAACGCGCCGGAGAAGGCGCCGTTTGAGCCGGCGTGGGTGAAAACGAGAAGCGGCGAGCGGTCGCCGGACGAGAATCGGTTGCGCCCCGGTCTCGATCAAATGCCGGCCGTTCGCTGCGACTCACGTGGATAGAGTCGGATTGGGTGAGTTTCCTTTCTTCTCCAGCGCCCCGCGCGGTCCGTGCCGCGCGGGGATTTTTGTTGTAGGGCGGCCGGTTGATGGCGCCGGGCCGTCGCGGGTCCGAGGTCAATCGATCGGAGCGCGGGCCGCGCGAGCGGCCACCGGCGTCCGCAGCCCGAACAAACCGCTCGACAGCCCCGGCAGCCGTGGCTATACTCCGCGTTTGCGTCTATGGACGACTCCTCATCGCTGAACCTCGAGCACGACGCCGATGCGGCGTGGATGCGGGAGGCGCTCGACGAGGCTGCGGCGGCCGCCGCGGACGGGGAAGTGCCCATCGGAGCGGTCGTCGTTTTGAACTCTACAGTCATCGCGCGCGGTCGCAACCGGACCATCCGGGATTGCGACCCCACAGCCCACGCCGAGATCGTCGCGATCCGGATGGCTGCGGCAGCGGCCGGCAACTACCGGCTGACTGGCGCGACGATGTACGCCACGGTGGAGCCGTGCGCAATGTGCGCGGGCGCCCTCGTCTGGTCACGGATTTCCAGGCTCGTATACGCAGCTCCGGACGTTCGCGCCGGAGCCGTGAGATCGGTCTTTGAGATTTGCACGTCGGACACGCTGAACCATCGGCTCGAGGTCAGGGCGGGCGTCCTGGAGGACGATTCGCGCGAGCTGATGCAGGCCTTTTTTCGTGAGCGCCGCGTGCGTTCGCGGTCCGATGCGGAGGGGTAGTCTAATTGGTAAGGCACCGGTTTCGAAAACCGGCGCGCGAAAGCGCTTGGGGGTTCGAGTCCCCCCCTCTCCGCCACAAGTTCCTTGCGGAGGAGTGTCCGAGTGGCCGAAGGAGCGACGTTGGAAACGTCGTGTACGGGCAACTGTACCGTGGGTTCGAATCCCACCTCCTCCGTTCCGAGTTATCGGGTTCGGACGCCGTGCAACGTCAGCTTGCGAATTCCGCCAGGGCCGAGAGGCAGCAACGGTAGTGAGTACTGGCGTGTGCCGCGGCCCCTCCGGACCCGGCCAGATCGAGCCACGGATCGTCTTCGATGACGGTCCGTGGCTTTTGTGCTGAAATACCCAGATGGCGTACGAAGTCATCGCCCGAAAGTGGCGCCCGCAAATCTTCGACGAGCTCGTCGGACAGGAAGCGATCACTCGCACCCTCCGTAATGCCGTCGAACAGGAGCGCCTTCATCACGCGTATCTCTTCACTGGCGCCCGGGGCGTAGGGAAGACGACGACGGCGCGAATACTCGCGAAGGCACTCAACTGTCTGACCGGGGTGACGGTGGCGCCGTGCGGCTCGTGCCCTTCTTGCGCCGAGATTGCCGCGGGCGGATCGCTCGACGTCATCGAGATCGATGCCGCGTCGCACACTGGCGTCGACAACATCCGCGACGTCGTCATCAATTCCGTTGGCATCGCCCCGGCGCGCGACCGGTACAAGGTGTTCATCGTCGACGAGGTTCACCAGCTCTCCGGCGCAGCGTTCAATGCGCTGCTCAAGACGCTGGAGGAGCCGCCGTCACGTGTGGTCTTCATCCTTGCGACTACCGAGCTCCACAAGGTGCCCGACACGATCGCGTCGCGGTGTCAGCTCTTCGAGTTCAAGACGATTCCCCTTTCGAAGATACAGGCCAAGCTTGGCGAGATCGCGTCTTCGATGGGTGTCGGCATCACGGCGGCTGCATTGGCTGCCGTCGCTCGCGCCGGCGAAGGCTCGATGCGCGATGCGCAGTCGGCGCTCGACCAGGTGATTGCATTCTCTGGCGAGCGCATCGACCTGCCCGACGTCGCTACGGCGCTCGGTATCGTCGGCGACGAAACGCTCTATGACGCCATCGACGCCATTTCGACGGCGGATGCCCCGTCTGCCTTGCGCCAGGCCTCGAAACTGGCCGAGGCTGGCCACGACCTTCGCGCGTTCACCCGGTCGCTCATGCGAACCGTTCGCAACCTGCTCGTCTCACGCGCGATAGGGTACGACCCCGAGCTTGTCGACGCGGCGGAGGCGGATGCGGAACGCGTCGTCGACCTTGCGAGCCGATTTACGGAAGCTGAGCTGATCCGCCTTTTCTCGATGCTCACGGCGCTCGAGCAGGACATTCGTCATTCTGCGGATCCGCGTTTTCAACTCGAGATCGGCCTCGTTCGGATGGCGGAGCTCCCTCGCCTGCGACCGCTCGACGAATTGATCGAGAGGTTGACGAGACTAGAGGCGCGCTTCGGCCTGGAGTCGAACGAGTCGCCAGCTACCGCGCCGGCACGGCCCGCCGCGCCGGCGCGACCGCCGGCGACCGCTTCCCGGGCGGCTGCGCCCGCAAAGCCAAAGCCGGCCCTTGCGCCCGTTACGGACGCTCTGCCGCCACGGTCGGCAGCCGGCAGCGGCCCTCCGGAGCCACCGCCGTTCTTCGACGACGAGCCTCCCGTAGAGTTCGAACCCCCGGCGCCGAAGCGGTCCGCCGCGGCGCCGCGCGCTTCTTCGGCCCCGAGGCCGGAACCGCCCGGAGCTTCGATTCCGGCCGCATCGGGAGAGGCGCTCGACGGCACCGAAGCCATAGGCGAGATCCGTGCGCGTCTGGATGCGCAGAACAGAATCATGTTGCTGAGCGCGCTTCAGGTTGCGGAGTCGATGACGTTGGATGGCAATCAGCTGAGTTTGACGTTCGGGGCGCGTTCGGCCACCCACGCCCGAACGGTCGAGATTTCGAAATCTGCTCTCGAGTCCGTCGCGAGCGAGGTGACGGGCCGAAGTATCAGGGTATCGATCGCCACAGTTGCTTCGGAGCAATCCGTGGAGAGCGAACAGCCATCTGCGGCAACTGCGGCCGCGCTCCAGGACCCGGCAGTACAGGGACTGATCGAAGTCTTCAAGGGCCAACTCGTTCGAGTGGACCCGCCCGAAGGAGAAACCGAGTCGTGACCTGGCGCCGATCGATAGACATTTCAACCCTTGGTCTTTGCCAGGGAAAGGAAGAGCGAAACACATGAATATTCCAGGATTTCCCGGCGGACTCGATTTTGCCGAGATGATGCGACAGGCGCAGGAAATGCAGGAAAAGATGCAGCGTGAAATGGACCAGATCCGCGTGGATGCGACCGTCGGTGGAGGCATGGTGACGGTGCAGATGTCCGGCACCAAGGAATTGCTCGCGGTGAAAATCGATCCCGAGACGCTGAAATCGGCCGACGTGGAAATGCTCCAGGACTTGCTCGTGGCCGCCGTCAACGAAGCCGGGCGAAAGGTCGACGAGAAGCTCAAGGGGCAACTCGGCTCGATGCTGCCGCCGGGAATGGGATTCTAGGCGGATGCTCGAGTACGCAGAACCGATCGTCAAACTCATCGATGAGTTGAAGCGGCTGCCCGGCGTCGGCGGAAAGTCGGCGCAGAGGATAGCTTTCCATCTGTTGCGGACCGAGCCGGCCCAGATCGAGCGCCTCGTCGGAGCGATCCAGGAGGTGCGCGACAAGATCGTGCTGTGCTCGATCTGCAACAACATCACGGATGTCGATCCGTGCAGGTATTGCACCAGCGCCGCTCGCGACCGGTCGGTGATACTCGTCGTCGAGGAGCCGCACAACCTCGTCACCGTCGAAAAGACGCGCGAGTACCGGGGCCTCTATCACGTCCTGCACGGAGCGCTTTCGCCGCTGCGCGGCGTCGGTCCGGACGACATCCGGATCCGTGGGCTGCTCGAGCGGTTGCGTTCGGATGAAGTGAAGGAGGTGATCCTCGCAACGAACCCGAACACGGAGGGCGAAGCGACCGCGAATTACGTCTCCCGCCTCGTCAGGCCGCTTGGTGTGAAGGTGACCCGTATCGGGATGGGCGTCCCTGTCGGTTCTGACCTCGAGTATGCGGATGAGGTCACGATGCACAAATCGTTGCAGAACCGGACCGAGATGTAGGGAGTAGACGGAGTCGCCAGGATTTGGACGGGGATTTACGGAAAGGCCCTGGGCCATCCGCGTCGCCATTGGATCTTGCCGCGTGCTCGCAACCCGCCCGTTCAATGCTCGAGGGATGGTCCTGCCAATCCACTCGGAGTCCCGTCAGTCCCGGCCGTTCACCTGTGTGTGGACGCCGTCCGCACGTTGGACGTATCATTTTTGTCCCCTCGGAAGTTCGTAGTTTCGGAGTTCTACAATGACCACGCCCATACGGAAGACCTGCGCAGCCGTGGCGCTTTTCGCCCTGATCTTTCTCGCTGGAGGCGCTTCGGCGCACGCCGCCCCACCGGCGCGTGTTTCTCGCGATGCGACGCGAGTCACGGATCAGTTGCGGGCGTTCGAACGCATTGACCTCGACGCGCGCGATGCCATTCGAAAGGTGCGCGCGGGCGAGCCTGTTCTCATTGCGACGCCGACACTCGCTTTCGACGTTCGTCTCGTGCCGAACAACATTCGTTCGGCCGATTGCATCGTCCAGGTCTCACGTGGCAACGGCGTAGTCGAGCGGATCGACCCTGGGCCGGTCGCGACCTTCAGGGGATCGGTCGATGGCATGCCTGGCGCGGAAGCGCGGTTCACCATCGACGAGAACGGCGTCAGGGGACTCATTCTGACCGACGATGCCTGGTGGTTCGTGGAACCCGAGGCCGGCAGCCTCTCCAAGACAGGGGGTCGAGGCCCGCACGTCGTCTATTCCAACAGCGACGTGGTGCCTGCAGCTTTCGGACAATGCGGGACTACCCAGGCGCACTTTGTGCAGGCCGAGGTCGCGCGGCTGGACAGGACGGGCAAGGCTCAAGGCGGCCTGCCGCCGCTTCCGCCACGGGTCGAGCTTGCAACGGAAGCCGACTACGACTACTTCGTCATACAGGGAAGCGCGCGGGCCGTTACCAACGAGATCGCCTCGATCGTTAACCAGGTGGACGGCGTCTACCGTAAGCAGCTCGGCGTTTCGTTCGAGATCGTGTTCCAGAACGTGTGGGAGACCCGCGACGATCCGTACGACGAGACCGACGCTGGCGAGCGGTTGGGCGAGTTCCGAACCTATTGGAACTCCACGCAGCAATCCGTGAGGCGCGATCTCACGCATTTCTGGACGGGCGCGGCTATCGACGGCAACACGCTCGGCGTGGCTTACGTTTCGGTGATATGCGCGTCGGCATCTGCGAGTTATGGGCTGTCGTCGTACTTTCAGGGCGAGCCTGGAAAGTTCATTCTGACGGCTCACGAGATCGGCCACAATTTCGGAGCACGTCACCCCGATCAGAACGATCCGCCGCGTACCGAGTGCGACAACACGATCATGCAGAGTTTCGTGGGCACCGGGTTCACGTTCTGCAAGTTCTCGCGAACTCAGATCGAGGATCACCTGTCGACGCGTTCGGCGTGCCTTCGAAACAATCGCGAGCCGGTTACGGCCGCCGGTCCGGACCTCTTCGCGGGTCAGGGCGCCACGGTGACTTTGCTCGGCGCTGGAAGCACGGATGCGGACGGCGACGTCCTCGAGTACCGGTGGGCCCAGACTGGCGGGCAGGCCGTCAGCCTGTCGGGTTCCACCACGTCTACGCCGACCTTCGTCGCGCCGTCAGTTGCTTCGGACACGGAACTCGCCTTCACCCTGACGACGACGGACGGCCGGGGCGGCACGAGCCAGGACGATGTGGTCGTCACGGTGGTGCCAGGCACGCTTCCGCACATCAACCTTACGTCTCCGGCTGCTGGCGCGGTGTTGAAGCTCGGCAAGAAGCTCAAGATCAGGTTCGCGGCCGATGCGGCGATCACGGGTACGGTCCTCATCGAGTTGTCGCGCAATGGCGGCTCGACGTTCGAAACGATCGCCGACGGTGTGTCGGTGACATCGGGACGTTGGAAGTGGAAGAGCACCGGGCCGAAGACGAAGGCCGCCATCGTGCGTATCACGAGCACGTCGGATGGCCGTGTCCAGGGATTCTCGCAGGTGTTCTCGATCGAGTAGACTTCGGACGCACCAGGGGCGACCATTCTTCCGCGTGCTTTTTGGAGTTCAATCGAGAACGGGGTTCCGGGAGCTTTTCTCGAGAGCCGCATCATCTTTGACCGTCGCGAGTCTACTCGTGGGAGCGTCGGTTTCGTCCGGATGTCTGGCGGAGACGGACTTTGGGCCCTGGATGAAGCTGTCGACGAGTCAGTTTGGAGTCGCGCTATATCCGGGTACCACCACGGTCGAGGTACGCGACGTCCACGATGGTTGGACGGAGCGGGTGTCGGTCGTTTCCGACGGACGTTCGGTAACGGACGGAATCGACAAGGAACCTGTTCTGCCCGCGATCGCCGCCAAGATGTCGGACGCCGACGCAGCAGCACTTCGAGGCGACGGCTCGGATCCGATTCCCGACACGGGATCGGCGCTCGATCGGGCAGCGGCGGTGAACGGCTGGATCGTCCGCCGTATCGACAGCTTCCACCTGGACAGGCCTGGCGCCGGCAGTTCTGCGGGCGGGGAAGCCGCATCGTCGCGCGCCCTTTCGTCGAGCGACGGACTCAACCCGCACGTTATCGCCGCGAGTCCTCAGACTTCGCGGCCGCGCGAAGGCCAAGCCCCGATCGAGTCGGAGAATGCCTGCGAGATCCTGAAGAGCATCGAGGAAGGGGCAAGGTCGAACTGCCTGTCGTTCGCCAGTATCTTTCGGGAAGTCGGTACGATCGCCGGACTGACGCTTCGGCGCGTCGACTTCACCGTCAGGTTCGGTTCGCCCTTCGAGGGCCATAGCGTTGACGAAGTGTGGTCGCCGGAGACTGGCAAATGGTTCGTCGTCGATGCGTACTTCCAGTGTATCTGGACGGTCGACGGTACGCCGGCTTCGGCTATCGAGCTGCATCGTGCCGCCGTCGAAGGTCGCGCCAGGTCGATCGGCTTCAAGTCGACCGGACTTGGCGGCGTATCGCTTTCCGGTTCGCGAGTGAACCCGAGACTTTACCCTCGCAACGTGATGGTGCGAGTGGCGAGCGGAGCCTGGCTCACGCGCACGAGCGGGGTTCCGGCGCCCGTTGTCGACGGCAACATAATTCAATGCGATGACGACGCCGTGTTCGAGGCTCCGCCCGGAGCTGCCGATGAGTACTCGGCCCGGCGTGACTCGTCACACGGACGAATCGTCTTCCAGGCGATCGACGGCAGGCTGGTGGTCGGCCTGAACAGGAAGTCATTCGAGGCCGATCGCTTCGAGGCAAGGGTGACGGCGGAGCGCTCGATCGAACAGTTCGACGAAACGGCGGGCTACGATCCCGGAGACCCCGAAATTGCGACCGGTCCGGAATTGTTCGCGCGCACGAAGCTGGTGGACGACGACGGTGACGCAACGCCGGACGGCTGGAGCGTCGATCGATCCCTTGCGCTGTTCGAGACCACGCCGGACGGCGCTGCCGTGCTGGAGACCGGCCCGGATGGAGCGACGCTCACACTGGTTCCCAAACTTACGGCGGATTTCGCCTCGGGCGTGGGATTTGCGCGGATGTCGGTAGAACGCGGATCGGCAAACTTCTCGGCCTCCGGACGAATGGCGGGGCAGAAGTTCGTGGTGCGAGCGGGACGTGAAACGACGGCGTGCTCCCCAATCAGTGGATTTGCTTCACTCGCCGATGGACTCAGGCTGGAGATCCTGCCGAATTCCAGAGTGACGGTGGCGTGGGTCTCCCTGCGGCGAACCCCTGCCTATGGCGATCTCGACGGAGCGGAAGTGCCTTGAAGAGACCTCCGCAGACTGCATCGACAGCCGCCAGCGGCGATGAAGAGGATCGGATTGCGCGGGCAGAGGCGGTCTTCGATCGGCTGGTCGAGCGTTGCGGGGAAGACGGTTGGGCGGGCTACGATCCGTACGACGCGCTCCGCAGCCCTCTACTTCGCCTGCTTTCGTTCGGCTCGAAGTGGCCCCGGATCGCGTGGATCCAGCTCGTGAAGCGCTCTCCGGTGAATTTGCGTCCGGTCCTTGGAGTATCGAAGGGGGTCAACCCGAAGGGCCTCGCGCTGGCCGTGAGAGGCCTGGTCGCCGACGGGCACGCCCGCGGCGCAGACCGGCGCGTTGAGGTCGCCGGTTTGCTCGCGCGGCTCGACCACCTCCGTAGCCCCGGCGTCAGCGGCTCCGGTTGGGGCTACAACTTCGATTGGCAGTCGCGGGCGTTCTTCGTGCCTAGGGGCACCCCATCCATCGTCTGCACGACGTTCGTTGCTCACGCTTACCTCGACGCGTACGAGGCCTTTGGGGAGCAGGCCTGGCTGGATCGCAGCCGGGAAGCCTGCCAGTTCGTCCTGCACGACCTCCATCGCTCTCCCGGAGCGGCCGAAAGCTTCTGTTTCTCCTACACTCCGGTCGATCGGAGCCGCGTACACAACGCGAGCATGCTTGGCGCCGAATTGCTCGCTCGTGTTGCTCGTATTGCCGGCGAGGCGGAACTTGCCGAGGTGGCGCTCGCTGCGGCGCGGTACACGATCGAGCGGCAGGCCGATGACGGCTCCTGGCCCTACGGCGACGCCGGCAATCAGACGTGGATCGACAGTTTTCACACGGGGTTCGTGCTGGTTTCGCTTGCCGAGGTCATCGGCTCCTGCGGGGAACAGTCCTGGAATTCAGCCCTCGACAAGGGCTATGCCTTCTACCGGGACCGTTTCTTCCTCGAAGACGGTACGCCCTGCTACTATCCGGACCGTACGTATCCCATCGACGTTCACAGCGCGGCGCAGGCTCTCGTGACTTTTGCACGCTTCACGGGCCGGGATCCGGATGCGCTGGGGCGCGGCCGGCGCGTCGCTCGATGGACCATCGGCCACATGCTGGGAACGGACGGCGTGTTTCACTTTCAGAAGCACGAGAGATGGACGAATCGGATATCCTACATTCGGTGGTCGCAGGCCTGGATGGCCTACGGGCTCGCAAGGCACATCGCCAGCGAGCGGGAGACGGCAAGTTTGTGATTGGCGGACGGACAGCGTGTTGAAGGAAAAGCCGAAGGCGCAGGGGTCACCGAATGTGGTGACGACGGGGCTGACACCCGCCGCGCTCGGTCCGGGCGCGGTTCCGGTGTCGCCGCGGAGCGCCGGCCTGGTCGGCGATCACGTTCGCAAGACGCTCTACTGGACGGCGTTCGCCACGGTGGCGCTCGTTGTGCTGGACGCCGCGATCGCCGTTGTGGCGTTTCCGCTTGCGTACTCGTTGCGATCGGGTGGATCCCCTGTCCTGGTCTGGCCCGACGGCCAGTGGTTGCCGTCGGACGTGACGAACGGGTTCCGGCCATACCTGTCGATCCTGCTTGTATTGCCGTTCGTGCGGTTTCTCTGTTCGAAGCATTACGGGCTCTACAAGCTTCGCGGGGAGTTCGCTCTGTTGACGGACGCGATGGCGATCCTGAAGTCCGTTTCGGTCGGCACTCTGGTCATCGTGCTTTTCGCATTCCTGTATCGCGGAGGTTTCGTATACCGCGACTATTCGTATTCGCGATTCGTGTTCGTGCTCGACTGGGCGATGGTGCTGGCGAGCCTGGCTGCTGTGCGAGTGGCCGTGCGCGGGGCGCAGATCGTTTCGCGCCGTCGCGACCGGAACCTGATCCGCACCCTCATAGTCGGGGATGGCGAGCTCGCGAAGCTTTCCGTGCAGGAGATATCGGAGAACGCTCGACTCGGGTATCACCTCGTCGGCGTCGTCACGGCACGCGATGGCGCGGATGCTGCGTGCGTGGAAGGACTGCCGGTTCTTGGGGCGTTCGATAGTCTGCCGGCGCTCATCCGGCAGCACGGCATCGAGGAAGTGCTGATAACCGATACCGCGCTCGAGCCGCAGGCGTTGTTCGAAGCGATCATGAGGAGCGGCCGCACGCATCGGGTGAACTTCAGGGTCGTGCCCAACATGTTCAACTGCCTGCCGCGAAAGACCGAAGCGGATCAGATCGGCTCGTTGCCGATGATCCGGCTCTTTGGCGAGCCACTTGCGGGACCGTCGCGATTGTTGAAGCGGTCGATCGACATAGCGGGCTCTGTTGCGATCATCGCGGTGACGTCGCCAGTGTGGGCGGTGCTGGCCTGGCTCATCAAGCGCGAGTCACCAGGGCCGGTGTTTCACTCGCAGGAACGGGTCGGAATGGATGGGAAGGTCTTTCCGATGTTCAAGTTCCGATCGATGCGACAGGATGCTGACTCTCCCGAGAACATCGTGGCTCACCAGGAGGCCATGCGCCGCAACATCACTGGAGACGTCACCGACGGCAAGCTGCACGGAAAGGTCGAGAACGATCCGCGGGTCACGCGCGTTGGCAATTTCATGCGAAGGTACTCGATCGACGAGCTTCCGCAGATGCTGAACGTCCTGCGTGGGGACATGTCGCTGGTTGGCCCGCGTCCGCCGATTTCGTACGAGGTCGAGATGTATGCCGACTGGCACCGCAGCCGCTTCCACGTGAAGCCCGGCATTACGGGGCTCTGGCAGGTCTCGGGACGGAACCGGCTGCCGTTCCAGGAAATGGTCCAGCTCGACATCTACTACATCGAGAACTGGTCGTTGTGGCTCGACATCGGGATCCTGCTCAGGACGCTGCCAGTGGTATTGCGCGGAGACAATACGAACTAGGCGCGCTGTTGTTGCGGCCGGCCCGTCGCTCCGGGTACGACTGCCGGGAGCCGGCCCACACTCCGTCAGGCGGCCGCGATCACGCCGCAGCGTGACAGCTCAGGACCGCTGGAGCGAGTCGTACCCGGAGTGCCGGCGACGTACCGGCCCCGGATGGCGCATGACCCACGGTACCGAGGACTTTGATGGTGGCGTCACGGGCAGTCGCGGGACCTGCCGGCGCCCGCAACGGTGAATCGCATGGGTTGCGAGTCGAGGCCGTACGGCCAGAGGTCGCCAGTGGACTGCCAGGCTTCACGAAACTTCACGGGGTTCTCCGCCGCCTCCCATGTCAGAACGAAGATCCTCAGGTAGTGCTCCCCCCTGGCGACCTCCGTGGCGACGGCGCTCCCCTTGCTCATTTCGTCCTGCACGACCTTTGGCAGTTCACGTGGCTCGGTCCGATCCGGTGGCTGGCTCGCTCGACCGACGAATGTCGAATCGCTTCCCACCGGCGGCGGAGGCGCCTCGACGTTTATCGAGATCGAGTACGATCCGACGTGCTCGCCTGGCCCGAGCGGCTTCGGTGACTCCGTCAGAGGTTCACCCTGCGACACGAGCATCGACACCTCGGCCGTCGTCTCGTGGCTCCCTCCAGGCGGAATGACGACGAAACTGTCGTCGGGCTTCGGGCCCAGCGGCAGGCCGCCCACTCGAGAGATCACGACGTCGGAGCACCAGTGCGCCTCGAATCGCCGCTCCTCGAGGTCGCTCGCGAGTCTGGCGATCATCACGCACGGAACGATCGAGCTCCTTCGGTGAAGAATCACCGGCTTCGTTCCTACAGCGGTGAACCGGAGCCGAAGCTCGAGAAGCAGAACATCGACGCCGGGATCGGATGTCCGGCAATACTGCTCGCAGAGCACCGACGTCGTCAGTTGAACCAGTTGGCGCGCTTCCGCCTTGCGCGCTGCCCCCGACTGAGCACTCGAGGGAACGGCCTGCAGGAAAACCACCAGCCACGCCAGGAACAAAACCCGGCGGCAATAGCTCGACATCATCGTGAGTCCTCCAGATATGAAACCCTGCAGAGGAACCGACGGATCGAAAGGCCAATACGCCGCGACAGAACGGGAAATCGGGTCGCACACTCCACGCCGGTTACCCTCCGGAACCGGCGGCGTGCGCAATTGCCAACAAGCCGAGACTACCAGATGTGCCGCCACACGGCGACGATTCAATGCTTCGAGTGAGCACGTCCGGTGGGGACTCTTACGCATTTCATGGGCGGAACTGCGCAGATCGCGGCCGAGCCCGAGACTTGTTTTCCGTGTACGTCCTTGTATCGCGGACCGTTCGGCACCGGCCGCCTTCCGGCACGCTCATTGCACCCGAAGCACATCGGAGGGCGCCGGACTGCCGGTGTGACGAACGTATGACACAGAAGAAGACCATACTCTGCCCAACCGATCTTTCGCCCGAAGCCGACGGGGCCATCGGATACTCCGCGTCGCTCGCCGCATCGGCAAACGCGAAGCTGCTCGTCGTCTATTGGCCCGGTGGGGAATCGCCCGCTCCCGTTCTCGTCGATGGCATCAGGCCCGGTCCACGGGGGCTCTTCGAGGAGTCGATAGCCCTCAACGTGGGGCCCGGAGCCGTCGGCCAACTCGATTGGGAAGGCCTGGTCGTCGACGGTCCAACAGCGGCTGAGGCCATAGTCGCCGCAGCGGCGGAGCGCCGGGCGGACCTCGTCGTCATGCGATCGAGACGGCGGCCCTTGGCGGCGGCGCTTCTTGGTTCGACGGCCGAAGCCGTTTGCAGGACGGCGCCGTGCTCCGTGCTGGTTACCCATCCCGACGGAGCCGGAACGAAAGCCCGCCGCCCTGATAGCTCGAGCTTCGATCGTATTCTGGTCGCCTATGACTTCTGGGACGACTCGGAAATCGCGCTACAGCGGGCGGTCGCCATCGCCGCCGAGCACGGCTCCACGCTTTTTCTTCTTCACGCAGTTCCGGCGTCCGACTATGACCTGTCCGGCAGGATATGGGAGGCCCGCGGCGAGGACACAAATCGTCATATCGTCGAAAGGAGACTGCGGAGCGTTGCTCCTCGAGAGACTCCGGCCGGAGTCGACATCGTCACCCATATCGTCATAGGCCATCCCTACCGCGAGATACTTTCCTTTGCTGAGACGAATGATGTAGACCTCATCTGCATGGGGGCGAGAGGCCGCGACTTCGGATCGCGTTCGCTGTTCGGGTCGAATACCGATCGGGTCCTGCGGCAGGCCCCGTGTCCGGTGCTCGTCGCGCGACCGCTCAGACCGGCGGTTGCGGTCGATTCCACGTCTATGGACACTGGGCGATCGAGCACGGAGGACGGCTGAGGTTATCGACTTGCATGCCTTCGCTCAAATTGGACGGCTCACAAGCGGCGGGCGGGCAGGTTACTCGGCGGCTGGAATGGTTCTGGCGCTTGGTGCACCCGCCGGTTGGATGGTTCTGAGCGCACTGCTGAACGGGTACTCGACTCCGGCGGCGCTTGCGGACGACATTTCCGCAAATTCCACCCTGTATCTCTACCTTACAGTTGCAACGTCGGTTGCATTCACCACGTTCGGATACCGTCTGGGAGTTCAGGCCGAGCAGCTTCGCCGCGCCGCTTCCATAGACCACCTGACCGGGCTCGTCACGCGCCAGCGCCTGTTCGACTTCCTTGACCAGGCGCTGGCGGAAGCGGTTCGGTATCGCCGGCCCATTGCGGTCGTCATGGTCGACATCGACCACTTCAAGCACATAAACGACAGGTTCGGGCACCTTGCGGGAGACGATGTGCTTCGCGCCATCGCCAGATCCCTCGTGGAAGGGAAACGACGACCGGACATCACTGGGCGCTTTGGCGGAGAGGAATTCCTCATCGTGCTGCCCGAGACGACCGTCGAGGAAGCATTCGAATTCGCCGAGCGCACGCGAGCGCGCATTGCCGCCGAGCGTGTGCCCTGGGGCGGGAACGAAATCAACGTGACCGTGAGCCTTGGCGTTGCCGGGGGCGTGCCGGCCGATGCAAGTTGGGGAGACCGGCTCGTCGAGGCGGCGGACGCCGCTCTCTACGAGGCAAAGCGGGCCGGGCGCAACGTCGTGCGAATTGGCAAGACGGATTGAGGAGGCTCCGGGTCAGCCCGAGTCCGTTCGGACTGCCAACCGCTCATTCCACCTGGTAAGGAAGACGTATTGTGAAGACCGACCCCTTGCCCTTCTCCGACGACACTTCGACCCTGCCGCCGTGCGCGCGCGCTACCCTGCCGACCGCGGGCAGACCAAGTCCGGTCCCTCCCGACCGCGTGGTGAAGAACGGTTTGAATACACGCTCGATGTCGTCGTCAGCGATCCCGTGCCCGTTGTCTTCTACCGTCACTACCGCCACCGCTCCACCGTCATCCGGGTCGATCTCCCGGCGCACGGCGACGGCGATCCGGCCGTGCCCGTCGATCGCATCCAGCGCGTTGAGCAGGAGGTTGAGAACGGCGTCCTCGATCTGCGTAGCGTCGATAACAAGAACCTGGTCTGCCGGATCCGTGTCCAGGCCGATCTGAACAGGGAGTTCCATCGCGCTGGCGTGGTCGCTCGCGAGCGAGACGGCTCGGCGCACTGCTTCGACCAACGAGGACGGAGCCCGTGTGAGCGGCCGCGGCCGCGCGTGCGCCAGCAGGGAACGAACCGTCGCATCGATTCGCGCGACCTCACTACGCACGTCCTCGAGCGCAAGGCGTTCCGGATCGGCTGGATCCTTCCGGCGCAGGAGAATATCGACAGCACCCTGGATGCCGGCGAGCGGGTTCTTGACTTCGTGCGCAAGCCCGGCGGCCAATTCGCCGACGAGAGAGAGTTGCGCCGCGCGAACCAGCTCGGCCTCGAGTCGCTTGCGTTCAGTGATGTCGTAACGGATCGCCAGGTACTGTTCGGGAACTCCGTCAGCGCCCATCAGCGGGACAATCGTCGTGTCGACCCAGTATTGAGCGCCATCCTTGTTCCGGTTCCTGATATCGCCGCGCCAGATGCGGCCTGACGTGATCGTCGCCCACATTTCGGCAAAGAACGACTCCGGGTGATAGTCGGACTTGAGGATTCGGTGGTTCTGGCCGACCAACTCCTCCCGCGAGTACCTCGAAAGCTGGCAGAAGTTGTCGTTGGCGTATGTGATGTCTCCGCGCGAGTCCGTGATGGCAACTATGGCCGATGCGTCGAGTGCGTACTTGTAGTCGGCGAGCTCCTTGAGAGACCGCTCGAGCTCGAGCTTCAGAACGTCGCGATTGTCGCTTTCCGGGTCCGCCATCAGTTCGCCCGGCCTTTCTGCTCATCGATCTTCTTGAGCCGGTAGCGGATCTGGTCTCGAGTAATGCCGAGTAGCTCGGCGGCCCTGGTCTGATTCCCGTTGCTGGCCGCGATCGCCTGTTGGACGAGCGATGTCTCGACATCGTCGAGTGAGATTCCCCCAGCCGGAAGCGCGACGACCGGAGGCACCCGGTCGCATGTGGAGCGGTCCGTCTCCGGCGTGCCAGCGGCTGCGGCGCGCGAGAAGGCGGCCTGCGGGTCCGCGCCAATTCCGCTCGGCAGATACTTCGTGGTTATCCGGGCGCCGTCCTCGAGGATGAGCGCGCGTTCGATGGCATTCCTGAGTTCCCGCACGTTACCCGGCCATCGATACGCCTTGAAGATGGCGGCAACCTCGGGCGAGAGCTCACGGACCCTGGTCCGTGGTCCGCCAAGAGTTGCGATGAACTGATCGGCAAGCAGCAGCACATCGTCGCCACGCTCGCGAAGCGGAGCGATGTCGATCTGGATGACCGAGAGGCGATAGTAGAGGTCGAGGCGAAATCGGTTCGCTTCGGCATCGGCCCTGAGATCGCGATTGGACGCGGCAATGACCCGAACGTCGAGGCGTACGTCCTTCAAGCCGCCGACCCGGCGGAACGTGCCTTCCTCCAGCACTCTCAGGAGCTTCGCCTGGAGCCCAAGTTCGAGTTCGCCGATCTCGTCCAGAAAGAGAGTTCCACCCTCGGCCTGCTCGAACAGTCCTTCCTTGCGTGCCTTGGCGTCGGTAAACGCGCCTTTCTCGTAGCCGAACAACTCACTTTCGAGCAGATTCGACGGGATTGCAGCGCAGTTGATGGCGACGAACGGACAGTTGGCGCGAAGCGATGCGTAGTGAACTGCCTTGGCGACCAGGTCTTTGCCCGTACCAGACTCGCCTTGAAGGAGCACCGCCGAAACGTCGCTCGAAGCGACTTTGCGCGCCAGCGAGAGCATTTCGGCCATTGCGGGCGATTTGCCGATAATCTGATCGAAGCTGAATTCGCGCGTGCGCTCGCGGCGAATCTCCGTCACCTCCCTGCGAAGGGACCGGGCTTCGAGTCCATTGCGGATCGTGACTTGAAGTTCCTCGAGGTTGATTGGCTTTCCGATGAAGTCGTAAGCGCCTCCACGCATCGCGGCAATGGTGTCGTCGACCAGAACGTTGGCCGTAATCATGATGACGACGGCCTCGGCCTTGTGACGCTTGATCTTACCGAGAAGGTCGATACCCGATCCGTCCGGGAGGCTTATGTCGAGCAGCACCACGGCTGGCAATTCGGCTTCGAACGACTGAAGCCCTTCCTTGACCGACTCGGCCTCGATGGGCAGGTAGTTCCAGTCGCGCAAGGCTTCGGACAGCGTCCACCGAATCAACCGCTCGTCGTCGACTATGAGGATCTTTTCTTTCATCGTCGCTCGCACCCGGTTCCGGAAAAGGTGCGAGCCCGCCGGCGGGCTCCGTGCCATGGCAGATCGCGACGGCTCGGGCCGGCATTCGGGCTCGCTTCGAGGTCGAGGCGCATTCGAGTATTGAGTATAGCCTTCATTCGCCCGCGTCACCGACGTGAGTGGCCGTGCTCCCCACCCGTCAGAGCCGTTCGCGGACTATCTCGACGGAACAATGCGCTCGGGCCGTGACCGCTGCCACGACTGTGCCGAACAGAAACCTGTCGAGCGTCAACCGTCCGGTCGCTCCAAGGAAGATCGCATCGGCCCGCCACTCCTCTGCCTCGCGGATCAGCAGCTCTCGTGGGTCGGCCTCGAGTATTCGCGAAGCGACCTCGAGGCCTGCGGCCTCCAGTTGCTCGACTACCGGCTGGTGCAGCGTGCGGACCTTCTCCAACTCCCCGGCGAGATCTTTCCCGTCGATCGATAGCGGACCGATCCCGGTAACGACTCTCACCTGGCTGCCTTCCGGCCAGGAACGGGCCAGGACAGCTCGGGCCGCCGCTTTGCCGCCTTCCGAGCCATCGATGCCGAGGACGATTCGGACGGGTTCAGGAAGTTCCCCGGCTGTTCCCCTGGCAATGCGGACCGAGCACCTCGCTTCCGTCGCGACCTTCTGCGACACACTTCCCATGAAGAACTTCGCCAGCCCCTTCCGGCCGTGTGACCCGACAACAAGAAGATCGGGACTCCACTCGTCGGCGATTTCGAGCATCTGCCTGGCTGGGCTTCCCGCACGCGATTCGGCTTGAACGTTCCAATCGGGAAATGCCGCCGCGACCGAATCGCGTCCGATACGGGCGAGTTCGGTCGCTTCCATCAACTCTCCGCCGTGAGCACCCTCCAGATCCGTGTCGAACACTGCGTAACTCGATGGAGGAGGCATCCAGTACTCACCGACCGAGACGACGAGGGCGTCGGTGCGGGCTGGCAGGCCAGCCCGGTGCAGGTCCTTGATTGCGTCATCGGAACACGTCGAGCCGTCGTATCCAATCAGCACTTTCATCTCGGCAATCTCCGTCGAATCAGGTTGTGGCCGACGGCGCGGTGACTTCACTTCCGATGCGGAGGCACCAGGCCGTCGATCTGTTGGCAAAATCGCTTGAACGCAAGACTCGTGCCCTGCGTCTTTCCGGCGATGGCCTGCAGAATCGCGGCTGCAGGAACCCGCGGGCCGGGGAATTCTCCGCATTCGCGGGTAGTTTCCCCCGTTCTCGCATGCCCGGCCAACTCCGGTTGCCCTCGACTGATTCGCGAACACGTGAAAAGCTGCTCGCTCGCGCTCTCCCGGGCCTGGCGTACCTGCGAACAAGCCGCAGGAGCACGAGTTGCTTGCGTGTGTGAGTAAGGCGGACTACGGAGAGCGGAACAGATGACGGACTTTTACAATTTGCTTCGAGATCAGCTCCCTTCGCTGACGACGGCCCTGGTAAGTCTGCCGGTGGCGGCAATCCTCGGAGCTGTGCTCGCCTTCCGTCCTCGCAGGCGCGGGACCCCGCCGCACGATTCCCAGGTGATCCACACCCAGATCATCCTCGCGGTCGTCGGCGCGCTCGTGATGCTGGTCATCGGCGAAAGCCTGGCCAGGGCTTTCGGTATCGTTGGCGCGGCCGGATTGATCCGTTACCGCGCCAGGATCAGGGACCCCAAGGACGCTGGTGTAATGCTCTGCACGCTCGGGATCGGACTGGCCTCGGGCGTCGGTCTCTACCTGCTGGCCATTCTGGCAACAGTTTTTCTGCTACTCGTGCTCTGGATCGTCGAGTCGCACACGCCGAGGTCCCTGCTGCACTACGAGTTGAAGATCGAGACCGGCGATCCCTTCGGTCTGCGGCCACGTATCGAAGCGGTGCTCGAACACTACGATCTCGAATTCATTCTGCGCAGCTGCTCCGACGGGGGAATCCGCTACACGACGTACATTCCGGTGGAGCTGTCGACGGATCTCATCACCGCCGAGCTCAAGAAGCTCGAGGCAAATGGGGCGACTTCGTTCCAGTTGGAGCGAAAGAGGGAGGCCTGAGAGTATTCCAGGCCATAGGCATCGATCGGTTCGACCTTCCGGCCTGTCTTCGAATCCCGTGGATCGACCGGCGGTATCGACAGCGAGAAGACCGATATGAAGATCACGTTCCTTGGCGCCACCGGAACCGTCACCGGTTCAAAGTATCTGCTCAGGCTGGGCTCTCGCAGCGTCCTTGTCGACTGCGGGCTCTATCAGGGCTACAAGCAGCTTCGGCTCCGCAACTGGGAACCGTTGCCGATCGATGCGGGCCGAATCGACGATTGTATTCTCACGCACGCGCACATCGATCATTCGGGCTACCTTCCGTCGCTCGTGAAGCAGGGGTTTTCCGGCCGGGTGCACTGCACGCGCGGCACAAAAGAGTTGTGCGAGCTCCTCCTTCCCGACGCGGGTCATTTGCAGGAGGAAGAGGCCCGGTTTGCAAATCTGCGCGGCTACTCGAGGCACCGCCCGGCGCTTCCGCTCTACACGAGAGAAGACGCGATCGCAGCGCTCGGAAGGCTCGACGCCGTCGAGTTCGACCGTGATCTTCGTCTCGAGGGAGGCCCCGTCGTGCGTTTTATTCGAGCCGGCCACATCCTTGGCGCGGCAATCGTCCGGATCGAGTTCGAAGGCCGGATCGTGGTCTTCTCTGGTGATCTCGGGCGGCCGGGCGATCCCATAATGCTGCCCCCGGCCGCCGTATCGAAGGCCGACTACCTTGTTGTGGAATCCACGTACGGCGACCGGATCCACGACCCGTCGGATCCCGCCGACTCACTCGCCTCGATCATCAACGATGCCGTGCGGCGTAGCGGTGTCGTTCTCATACCTGCCTTCGCTGTAGGCCGTACACAGACGCTGCTCTATTACATTGGGCGGCTCAGAGAGACTGGCCGGATCCCGGATGTTCCGGTCTACCTGGACAGCCCGATGGCCGTGAACGCTACGAGTCTTTACGAACGATGCGGGGACGATCACAGGCTGCCGGCGGACGAATGCAGGCGAATCTTCGGGGCGGTGAACTACGTCGCGAGCGTCGAAGAGTCGAAGGCGCTTGACCGCAAGCGAGGCCCGATGGTCGTCGTTTCGGCGAGCGGGATGGCGACTGGGGGGCGGGTGCTTCATCACATGGCCACGTTCGCGCCCGACCCGAACAACACGATCCTGTTTGCGGGCTACCAGGCGGGAGGCACCCGCGGTGCGGCCCTTGTCGGTGGCGCATCGTCGGTCAAGATTCACGGCGAATACGTTCCGGTGAGGGCGCGGGTGGCGGCGCTCGAGAACCTGTCGGCTCACGCGGACGCCGCGGAAATTCTCGATTGGCTCGGGCACTTTGCCCGTCCGCCGCGACGCACTTTCATAACGCACGGGGAGCCGTCGTCCGCCGACGCGCTCAGAGTTCGGATCAAGGAACAGCTGGGCTGGCAGTGTACCGTTCCGGGCTACAGGGACCGCGTAGACCTCAGCTGACTGACTTGTTCGGGATCGGGAACTTCACGCCGACAGCCACGGTTTCGGGCGGGCAAAGGCGACCGAGTAGCCGTGCCCCCGGCCACCCGCCGCCATTTCGTCGTATCCGCACGACACAAAGAAGGCGGTGCTTCCGGCGTCGAGCAGGTCTCGAAGGCCTTCGTTGGAAACGTGCATCTCTGCCAGCGACTCGTCATTCGAGTGAACGGTGACGGCCACCCAGTCCGAACCCGGATCCCTGTGCAGCCGAACGGAAAATCCTTTCGCCGCGCCAGAGTGTTCGTCGCCACCGAACGTTCGCGTGCACGCGCCGGACGCGAATGCGAGCTCGCGAAGCATCGATTCGGCGGCCGGGATGGCCGCGACCTCACGGCCGTCGTGCTTTATCTCGATTGTCAGCATTTTGCCCGGCACCTCCGCCGCCTACACATCTTCGGGGACGACCCCGGCCAGGAACCGGACGAGCGTGGTCGTACCGTCGGCCGCTTCGATGTCGAGCGTCTCGAAAGTACCGGTCGTCGTTCCGGTCTGTCCCACCCAGACGTGTGCCGGGGACGAGACGGTACGCGTCATCGACTCGTCGAGCCCGTGGCCGAGGTCGATCGTGATTCGATTCTCGCCGCCCTTCAGGTCGGCGTTGATTCCCTCGAATCGAAGGGACCGGCCCTCCACCTGCGCTCCGAGGTTGGCGCCGAGCACTTCGACGGTGACGAGCCACCTGTCGTGGCGACGGCTGAAGTTGTTGAAGAACGAGACCCAGTCTTCGCGCGGTATCTCGCGGACAATTTCGGTCGACATGGCGATTCCCCCTATCTCAGGTCTTTCATCGCCAATTCAGGCACGTGTCGTGCCGCGGCCCGGTTCGGCTCGAGTTCGGCCATCGCCTGGGTCCACCCCCGCCTGGCTGCGTCCCGACCGCGGCCCTACGCTTGTGGTTCGAGGGCTCGGGCCAGGTGCTGCGGAATTTTCCGCTCCACGATGCGGAAGATTCCCTCCCACTGCTGGAAATGACGGGGCGGAGGATCTGCCGGATCGCACCGCCTGTTCTCGATGAAGTCAGATGTCGTCAGTTGAACCAATTGGCGCGCTTCCGCCTCGAGCGCCGCTCCCGACTGAGCACTCGAGGAAACAGGCAGCAGGCAAGGGATCAGCCACGCCGTCGGCGAAACCCGGTGGCCTCGGCGCGACGAGGAGCCACGAGCCCGCCGCGGGCGCAGTGGATGTTTGCCAGGGCGGTGATCGACATGCCGACGCCGCGGCTATCGCACGCCGCCTCGAGCCGGCGAAAGGCCTCGAGAGCGAGCGTTTCCGCGACGTCGACGTTCGCTGCGACTAGCTGGCGGGCAAGTCGAACCGGTCCAGGCTCATCACCTTCACCCACGCCGCGACGAAGTCGCGTACGAATCGGGCGTGCCCGTCGGCACTCGCATACACCTCCGCATACGCGCGAAGAATCGAGTTCGAGCCGAAGATCAGGTCGTTCCGGGTTGCGGTGAACTTCAAGGTGCCCGTCGAACGGTCGCGACCTTCGAAGCGCTCGGCGTCGTCATCGACGGGCGACCACACGACGCGCGAGTCGAGCAGGTTCACGAAGAAGTCGTTGCCGAGTACGCCCACACGATCCGTGAACACGCCGTCCGTGCCACCGTCGGCATTCGTGCCCAGCACGCGCAATCCACCTACGAGCGCCGTCATCTCGGGCGCGGTGAGCGTCAGCAACTGCGCCTTGTCGACGAGCAGCGCCTCAGTCGAGGCGGCCCCCTTCGCCGTGTTGAAGTTGCGGAAGCCGTCCGCCATCGGTTCCATCGCCGAGAACGACTGGACGTCCGTCTGGTCCTGCGTGGCGTCGACGCGACCCGGGACGAACGGCACGTCCACCGCCACGTCGGCCTCTTTCGCAGCGCGTTCGACCGCGACGCATCCGGCGAGCACGATGACGTCCGCGAGTGACGCCTTGCCGCTCGCTTGTTGGATCCCTTCGAGCTTCGCAAGCGTGTGCGTCACGTTGCGGTTGACCGCCCAGTCCTTCTGCGGTGCGAGCCGGATGCGCGCTCCGTTCGCGCCGCCGCGCTTGTCGCCGCCGCGGAACGTCGACGCCGAAGCCCACGCGAGCGACGCAAGGTCGCCGTTCGACAGCCCGGAAGCCGCGATCGCCGCCTTCAGGTCCGCGATGTCGGCTGCGCCCGGCCGATGACTCGGGGCGGGCAGGGGATCCTGCCAGATCAGATCTTCCTTCGGCACTTCGGGGCCGAGATAGCGCGACTTCGGACCCATGTCGCGATGTGTGAGTTTGAACCATGCGCGCGCGAATGAATCGGCGAATGACTGCGGATCTTCGAGGAAGCGCTTCGAGATCTTCCCGAATTCGGGATCGAAGCGCAGCGTCAGGTCCGTCGTGAGCATCGTGGGCTTGTGGAACAGGCCCGGGACGTGCGCGTCGGGAATGATCTCCGGCCCGTCCTTCGCCACCCACTGCTTGGCGCCGGCGGGCGACTGCGTCAGTTCCCACTCGTACGCGAACAGATTCTCGAAGAAATTGTTGCCCCACTGCGCGGGCGTCTTCGTCCAGGTCACTTCGAGCCCGCTCGAAATGGTGTCCTTGCCGAAGCCGCTGCCGAAGTCGCTCGTCCAGCCGATGCCCATTGCCTGGATCGGAGCGCCCTCGGGCTCGCGCCCCTTGTGCGACTCGGGCGCCGCACCGTGCGCCTTGCCGAAGGTGTGTCCGCCGGCGATGAGCGCGACGGTCTCTTCGTCGTCCATGGACATGCGGCCGAACGTGGCGCGGATGTCCTTCGCGGCGGCCATATAGTCGCCGCTCTGATTCGGCCCTTCCGGGTTCACGTAGATCAGACCCATGTGCGTCGCGCCGAGACTGTTGACGAGCATACGGTCGCCCTCGAACCGTTTGTCGTCGCCGAGCCAATTCGTCTCGGCGCCCCAGCTCACGTCCATGTCCGGTTCCCAGACGTCTTCGCGTCCGCCCCCGAATCCGAACGTGCGGAATCCCATCGACTCGAGCGCTACGTTGCCGGCAAGGATTATGAGGTCGGCCCACGAGATCTTCTGTCCGTACTTCTGCTTGATCGGCCAGAGCAGGCGGCGCGACTTGTCGATGTTGACGTTGTCTGGCCAGGAGTTGAGCGGAGCGAACCGCTGCTGTCCGCGCCCGCCGCCGCCGCGGCCGTCCGTCGTGCGGTAGGTGCCGGCCGAATGCCAGGCCATGCGTATCATCTGCGGCCCGTAGTGACCGAAGTCCGCGGGCCACCAGTCCTGGCTGTCGGTCATCATCGCGCGGAGGTCGGACTTCAGCGCGTGGTAGTCCAGCGCGTTGAACGCCGCCGCGTAGTCGAAGTCGCCGCCGAGCGGGTCGGACCGTTCGCCGTGCTGATTGAGGAGGTCAACTCGCAGCTGGTCGGGCCACCAGTCGCGGTTCGATGCGCCGCTGCCCGCGGCGTAGTGAAAAGGGCATTTCGCTTCGGTCGTCATACTGCTCCCCTCGTTCCTGAAGTCTTGACACCGCCGTACACGTCATTCTGCAGTATCTGGCTTCTACGTGGGGAGGCGCAACGGGTCGGGTTCCGGAGCGCGGGCGCGATCCGGTGCCGCTACTTCCCGGCGGCCGGTGCGCCGTCGAGCTTCGCCTGGATCTCCTTGCGATCCTCGTCGGTCGTGGCGAGTTTTAGCGCTTCGGCCCACGCGGCTTTCGCGCCGGCGGCGTCCTTCGATAGCTCGCGGCATTCGCCGAGGTACCACCACGCGTCCATGTCCGCTGGAAACAAGCGCGTTGCGACCTCGAACATGACGGCGGCGCGTGCCGGATCGCTGCGCTTCGTCTTGATGAAGTTGCCGCACACGAGCAGGTCGTAGGACCGCGGCGTTCGGCTCCGGTACTCGGCCACGAGCGCCGGCATGCCGGCGCGCAGTTGCTCGACGGAACGCGACGCAAACCGGTCCGCCTCTACTGCGGGCTTAATGCCCTTCTCGAGCGTCTCGGTGAGCATCGACAGGCTGCACACGTCCTCGAAGCCCGAGCCCTTCGCCGAATTCGTCGGCACGATCCAGGCGACGTCGAGTCTGCGGTCGGCAAGGAACGCTGCGAGCGACGTCTTCCGAGTGTTCACGACTTCGTGGTAGTCGAGCGGCTTGTTGAAGAGACATCCGCTGACGAGCGCCTTCGCGCCGGGCAGTTCGACGACCATGTATTCGTCGGCCGGAATCTCGTAGCGGTCCTTCTTCAGGACGTGCGCGCGCAGCGTGTAAGTGCCGTCGGCGAGCTCGAAGACCGACCCGATCTTCAGCACGCTCCTGTCGATTTGGGAAGGCGTGCCGGCCAGGCCGCGAATCTGATCGAGATTCCATGCGGTGGTAACGATCGTGATGCCGGCCGCGGCGAGCGGATCGAGCGCGCCGATGGAATGGTTGTGATGGTGCGTGTGGAACGCGAAGCGGACGGGCTTGTCTGGAAATTTCTCGCGCAGGAGCGCGAGCAGTGCGCGGGCCGTGGCATCGTCGTGCGGCACTTCGACGATGGCGAGAAACGTCTCGAACTCGGCGATGACGGATTTGAGGTTGAGGTCGTCGTACCAGACGACGTGCACGCCGGGCCACTGTATGGCGAGCCGTGGCGGCGTCGACGCACGGGCGGACGGACAGACGAACGCGAGAACGAGCAGGCAGAGCGCGAGTCGTGACATGGGGATCTCCTTGTGTGTCGTACCGTCGGCTCTGTCGGTTCGGAGGGCGTTGGCGTATGACAGGAGACGAGAATGCAACTCGGATGCGACGCACTGGACGGATCGAACGGATCGGAGCGACGGCCAGGATCCGGCCGATACGCTCGATCCGCGTTGCTCCCCGGCCTCCTCGACGCGGTGCACACCAGTGCTGCTGTAAAACTCTGTAACGGATTTCCTACGGGGTGCGGGAATCGCTTGCTTGCGGGTTCATAATTCTCGCGTGGCGACGCTGCCGACACGCGCGATCGGGGTAGTGCTCGGCGTCCTCGCGCTCGGTACGCTGACGCTCTCGACGCTGCACGCACAGGTCGCGACACCGTCTCCGGCGCCCGTGACTCCCGAAGTGCGCCAGGCGCCACCCGCCGAGTCCGGCCGCAAGACGAGCACGCCTTATGAAGGCGATCTATCGGTCTTCGAAGATGCGGATCGGGCACGGAACCTCCAGATCGATCGCGTCATGGACCTGCTCGGGATAGGTCCAGGATCGACGGTCGCCGACATCGGCGCGGGTTCGGGATGGTTCTCGGTGCTGGCAGCAAAGCGAGTCGGGCCGGAGGGCAGGGTATGGGCCGTCGACATCAGCAAGGCCGCCGTCGATCACATCGCCAAACGGGCGGTTGACGAAGGCCTTCCGCAGATCGTTTCCGTGCTCGGCAAGACTGCCGACCCGCAGCTTCCGCCCGCAGGCATCGACGCCGCGCTGATCCTCAAGACATACCACGAGTTCGAGAAGCCGGTAACGATGATGCACAACCTGCGCATTGCGCTGCGCGGCAAGGGACTGGTCGGCATCATCGACAAGACGGGGACGGGAACGAACCACGGAGTGCCGGTCGAAACCGTCATCGACGAGTGCCGGCGCGCGGGATTCGAGCTTGCCGGGACATACGACTTCGTCGCGAGCGACGGCGTGGACTACTTGCTCGTTTTCCGGCCGGTGGCGAGATAGCGGCGGACGGACCGGCAACGGCGTTACTTTCGCGCTACCGGTGGATCGATGCCGGGGAAATCTGAATCACTCGCAATTCACGTTTGTCCGCCGCCGCCCGGCTCGCCCGGGAAATGGCCGGTTGACCGGACGTACGCGACGATGCCTCCCGCGTCGAGGATCTCGCGCACGAACGCAGGCGGCGCCGGAAGCTCGTGAGATCCCGACTGCGATGTCAGGCGGCCCGTTCCGGCATCGAGCGTGACCTGCTCGCCGTCGGCCAGCGATTCGGCGAGTGTCGCGGACACGAACACCGGGATCCCGAGGTTTACGGCGTTTCTGTAGAAAATTCGCGCGAAGCTCCTGGCAATCACGGCTCCAATGCCGCGACGCCGCAGCGCCTCGGGAGCATACTCGCGCGATGAGCCACAGCCGAAGTTCTCGCCGGCGACGATGACGTCGCCGGGTTGGGCATCGCTTGCGAAGTCCGGACGGGCTTCGATGAATGCGAACTGGGCCACGTCCTCGCCAGGGCGCATGTACGGCGCGTAGCGTCCCGGTACGATTTGATCGGTGTCGACGTCGTCTCCGAACAGCCAGACTCGAGCCATCAGATGACCTCCGCGGGATGCGTGATCGATCCCGTAATCGCAGTCGCCGCCGCCACGTGCGGCGAAGCAAGGTAGATCTGAGCCGACGGAGATCCCATGCGGCCCTTGAAGTTCCTGTTGCCGGTCGACAAGCAGACCTCTTCGTCCCCGAGCGTCCCTTGATGACGGCCCATGCACGGCCCGCATCCTGGAGCCGTCACCGTGGCGCCCGCGGCCACGAGGCGGGCAAGCGTTCCATCCGAGGCAGCGCGCTCGAACACGAGGCTCGACGATGGGCTCACCATCAGCCTGACGCCAGGCGCAATCCTCCTTCCGTTCAGCAGGTCGGCGACGATGCGCAGGTCGGCGTACCGGCCATTCGTGCACGTGCCGACGAAAACGACGTCCACTGGTTTGCCGGCCACTTCACCGAGATCGACGACGTTGTCGACTGCGTGCGGAAGCGCGACCTGGGGCTCGAGCGACGAGAGATCGATGCGATGTTCTCGCGATACCGGCGCCGAAGGATCGAAGGCGAGCCACGATGGCGGCGCGAGGCCGTCGAGAGCGGCTCCTGTGGGAGGCACTATTCCCGCCTTGGCGCCGATCTCGACCGCCATGCTCGCGAGCGTCTGCCGGCCCGGCAGGTCAAGCCAGTCGAGCCCGTGATACTCGACCGCGCAGTAAGTTGCGCCCGCAATCGTGAGCTCGCGGCCGACTCGAAGTGCAAGATCTTTCGCGTCCACACCGGCGCGGAACCGGCCCTCGAAAACGAGGCGGATCGTTTCGGGGACCTTTAGCCAGGTCTTTCCCGTCCCAAGCGCAAGAGCGATGTCGGTCGACCCCATTCCCGAGCCGAACGCGCCGACCGCACCGTAGCTCGTCGAGTGCGAGTCTGAGCCGAGTATGAGCATTCCGGGCCGGGCGAGGTGCTCCTCGACGAGCACCTGATGGCAGATGCCGCGGCCGACGTCGAACAGGCGGATGCCCTGCTCGCGCGCGAAGCGCCTCACTTCGTTCTGCGCGTTTGCGGTTCCGACGGTCGATGCGGGGGCGACATGGTCGATGACGACCGCAACCCGCGACGGATCGAAGACGCGGGCGATGCCAAGGTCTTCTTTCATGATCCGGACGATGGAAGGCGTCAGTGAATCGTGAGTCATAACCAGGTCAGGAGAAACGACGACAAGGTCGCCGGCCTCGACGCGGCGTCCCGCGGCGTTCGACAGAATCTGCTCAGCGATGGTTTGTGGCACGGAAGCTCTCCTCTTCTGCTGCAAGGTCGGCCAATAGACTGTCTACGTCATCCATCGTGACCGTTCCCGCGTCGGCCCGATCCTTGATCAGTCGAGTTGCGGCGCGCAGGCGGGCCTCGTCGAGATCGAAGCCGAGCTGACGGGCGCGCTCTCGTATTGCGTTCCATCCGGTCAGCCGGTGTGCAACGTGGATCTGGCGGGACAGTCCGAAGACTTCGGGCCGAAGCACTTCGTACGTCGATGGATCGTTGATGACGGCCTTCGTGTGGATGCCCGCCTTGTGCGAGAACGCCGACGAGCCGGTGATGCAGTTGTTGAAGGGAATCTCCAGCCCGAGCACGCGCGCGACGTACGCATCGAGGTCCACCAGCGCCGTGAGGTCGTAGCGCTCGACGAGCGAGCTGTCGATGACGAAGAGCCGCGCGACCAGACCGCCGAGCGGCGTAATGCCATTGCGTTCGCCGATACCGAGTACGGTCGTGTCGATGTGCGTGGCTCCGGCCTCGAGCGCAGCGTAGGCGTTCGCCACCGCGCACCCCGTGTCGTTGTGACCGTGGAACTCGATGTCTGCGCCAATCCTTGACCGGAGTTCGGACACGAGAGAGAAGACCTGTGAGGGCGTTCCAATTCCGACGGTATCCGCGATACCGACACGGTCGACACCGGCTCGGTCCACGGCTTCGTAGATTGCGAACAGTTCGGCGGGCTCGGTGCGAAGCGCGTCCTCGCAGCTGAACCGCACCTCGAGCCCCTGCGATGCGAGGTAGGCGATGACTTCGAGCGCGAGATCTACGATCGCGCCGACGGACTTTCCGTGGCTGTTTGCGCGAAGTTGCGGAGACGTGCCAATCACGATATTCGCGCAGTCGACGCCGGTGTCGACGACCCTGGCCGCGTCTTCCATGTGGCATCGTGTATGCGTGACCACCTTGGCGCGAAGGCCGAGCCGCGCGATTTCGACACAGTCGGCGAGGCTGGCCGTGGATGCGAGCGGCGACGTCAGTTCGACGTACTCCACTCCGAACCGGTCGAGAAGCCGGGCGATGCCGATCTTCTCGTCACGTGAAAAGGACGCGGTTGCGAACTGCTCTCCTTCGCGAAGTGTCGAGTCGACTATTGAGTAGCGTCCGATTGTCATAGCGATGTCCTCTCGTCGGCTGCGTGCGCCGGAAGTGCCGCGAGCACGTCGCGCAATACGTCGACGGCCGACAGGTACTCGGCGATCGAGATGTGTTCCTCTGGCGTGTGATCGAGGCGGCTGTCGCCGGGCCCGTAGGCGACGATCGGGCAGCGCCAGCGCGGCCCGACGACGTTCATGTCGGAGGTGCCGGTTTTGGTCTTGAATCGTGGATTGCCGCCCGCCCGCCTGATGGCTCCGAGAAAGGGCCGGGCCAGTGGAGTCGTGCGATCTGAAGAAATTGCCCTCTCGGCAGCCCGGAATCGCACAGAGCCCGCGTGCGCAAGCTCGCTCACGGCATTCTCGAGCGACTCGATGTCGAAGCCGGGAGGAAGCCGGAATCCGACGGTCGCGAGGGCGAGGTCGGTCCGGCCGTCCGACGACGTCCGGACGTCGCGAAGCGAGCACTGCAGTTGGTCGAAGACGCGGCCGCGTCCGGCGTTGAACGCGTCCGCGTGGGCGCGCACGCCGTTCCACCATTCGACCGCGTGCTCGGCGACCGACGCATCGGGACCGGCCGAATGGCTCGAGGCGCGCTCGACCCGATAGTCGGCGAGCAGCCGGCCCTTGTATCCGAGCGTAATCGAATCCCATCCGCTGGGCTCGCCGATGATGCAGGCGTCCGGACGCATGTACTCGGCGAAGTGCCGTGCGCCGCGGGACGACGCCGACTCCTCCTCGACGGCGCCGACGACCGTGACCCGCACGCCGGGGGGTAATTCAGCAGTTGCGGTTGCCGCCACGAACGCCGCGAGTGGGCCCTTCGCGTCCACGGCGCCTCGGCCGTGCAGCAGGTCGCCTTCGCGCCGTACCGGTATCCAGCCGGGAACGGTATCCATGTGTCCCAGGAGCACGACGTCGTAGCGCGCCTTGCCGTCGCCCTGGCGGCTGCCGACGGCATTGCCGGCGGCGTCGACCGTAGCCGTGAGGCCGGCGCGCGCCATCCGGCCGGAAAGGAAGCGGGCAAGAGCCGCCTCGCGGCCCGAGAAACTCTCTATCTCGAGCATATCAACCAGTAGGTCGACCGATTCGCCGGGCGTCACGATGCACCTCCCACACCTGTATCGAGTAGCGATGCCGCTTCGCAAATGACGGCCTCGACCAGGTCGAGGGCCCTGTCGAGTTCGTCATCCGAGATGACGAGCGGAGGCAGCAGTCTCAAGACCGTGTTTCCCGCCGGGAGTGCGAGGACGCCGCGCGCGAGCAGCGCGGCAAGCAACGGTGTCGCGCGAACTCGCAGCTCGATGCCGATCATTGCGCCGGAGACGCGCACCTCGCGCACAACACGAGCAGGCAGGCCTTCCAGCCGCATTCGCGCGCGTTCGCCGATCTCAGCCGCTCGCGAGACCAGTCCGTCGCGTTCGCACGCTTCGATGGCGGCGAGCGCGGCGGCGCAGGCGAGGGGATTGCCGCCGAAGGTCGATCCATGCGATCCAGTGGGTATTCGGCCGACGCGAGGGCCGATTCCGACGGCGCCCATTGGAACTCCTCCTGCGATCGCCTTTCCCATGCAAACGAGGTCCGGCGTCAGGGCGTGGTGTTCGAACGCGAACCATCGTCCGGTCCGTCCGAATCCGGTCTGGACCTCGTCGACGATCAGCAGCGCGCCGCGCGAGGCGCATAGCTCGGCGACCGCCTTGAAATAGGGCGTAGGCTGCGTTCTCACGCCGCCCTCTCCCTGGACGATTTCCACGATCACCGCCGCCGTACGGCCGTCGACCGCGGCCGAAACGGCGTCGACGTCGCCGAACGCAACGTGCCGGAATCCCGGAACGAGCGGTTCGAAGGGCTCGCGGTAGGCCGGGTTCCAGGTCGCCGAGAGCGCGCCAAGCGTGCGCCCGTGAAACCCCCTTCTCATCGCGACGATCTCTGTTCGCCCCGTGGAAAGCCGTGCGAACTTTATCGCGGCCTCGACCGCCTCGGCACCCGAGTTGCAGAGAAAGAAGCGGTCCACGCCATCCGGCATCAATCGGGCCAGACGTTCGAGCAGTGCGGCGCGACGGTCGTTGAAGTACGTCTCGGGGCACGTGATCAACAGCCGCGCCTGCGACGAGATCGCTTCCACCAGGTCCGGATGGGCGTGGCCGAGGGTTGCGACTCCGTGACCGGACGAGCAGTCGATGTACTGCCGGCCGCCGGCGTCCCAGACGCGCGCGCCGCTGCCCTTGACGATGGCGACGCCGCGCTTGGCGTATGCGCCACACGCGTGGCGCTCTTCGATTGCCGTGGACGAAGCGGCGAGACGCGTCCCTGTTGTCGTGTTCATGTCTTAGGAAATGACTGTGCCTTCGCCTTCGAGGGCGCGGCTGATGGGATTTGGACCGATTGCGGAACCGAGCACGACGCGGGGCACGCCGCCTTCGAGAGCCTCACGCGCGGCGAGCAGCTTCGTGCGCATGCGCCCGCGAGCGAACTTCCCCGCCGCATCGAGTTCGTCGCGCGACACCCGTCGAACGACGGACGACGGGTCCGGAAAGCGCTCGAGAAGCCCTGCGACGTTCGAAAGGATCACCAGTTCCGAGGCGGATAGCGCCGAGGCGGTTGCGGCCGCCGCGCGGTCGCCGTCGACGTTGATGGCAGAGCCGCAATAGCTGAGCGCGGGAGGAGTCAGCACGGGAAGAATGTTCGAGCGCGCCAGTTCGGCGAGCAGCGACGTGTTCACTCGTTCGACGCGTCCGGTGTAGTCGTCGCGGATGACGGTGGTTCGGCCGCCGTCAACCGATCGGATCGATGTCTTGCGCGGACCTTGCCAGACCGGACCGTCGAGTCCCGACAGTCCGATGGCTGGCACTCCGCGCTTGTGAAGCCGTTCGACAACGCCCTTGTTGACGAGGCCGCAGTAGACCATTTCGAAGATCTCGAGCGTCCGGCGATCGGTCCTCCGGCTCGTGTATCCCGATGGAGACGTGATGAACCGCGGAGCGTGGCCGAGCTGTTCTGCCAGGCGATTCGTTTCGTGTGAGCCGCCGTGCACGAGCACAACCGGCCTGCCGTTGCCGGCGATCGCGGCCAGGTCGTCGCAGACTGCGTCCAGATCGATTCCTTCCGCACCACCCACTTTGACTACGAGCACGATAGACCTCCCTCGAACTACGCGGGGTGGAGTCCCGGAAACGAAAGGCCGGCGGTTTCATCCACGCCGGTCATCAGGTTCATGACCTGGACGGCAGTTCCAGCTGCGCCCTTCATCAGGTTGTCGAGCGCGCTGATCACGACGAGGCGGTTGGACCTGGGGTCACGCTCGAACCCCACGTCGCAGAAGTTCGATCCGGCCAGCAGTTTTGGATCGGGCAGTCTGTGGATGCCGGAGCGCTCGCGAACTATCCGCACGAAGGGTTCGCCGGCGTACGCGCTCCTGAACAGTGCCCACGCTTCCCGTTCGTCGATGGCCTCGCGCAGGAAGACGTGCGCGGTGCACGCGACCCCGCGGACCATCTCTATCGCCGTGGCGGACAGATGAAGTTCGAATGGGCCCAGTTCCTGTGCGACTTCGGCGTGGTGCCGGTGACCCGCCGGAGCAAAGGATCTGACGGCGCCGCTTCTCTCGGGATGGTGCGACGACGATGTCGCCGAGCTGCCGGCTTCGGACGATCCCACTTTCAGGTCGCAGATTGCGCGCTCGATGAGCCCGGCGCGGGCAAGCGGAAGGAGTGCGAGCATCACGGCCGTGGCATTGCATCCGACGCCGCTTGCGTACCGGGCTTCGCGCAAGGCATCGCGGTGCAGTTCGGGAAGGCCGTAGACGAAGCGGTCGAGCCACTCCGGCGCGGGATGTTCGGATTCGTACCATTGGCGGAAGACGCCGGGGTTGCGCAGGCGAAAGTCGGCGGACAGGTCGACGAGCCTGTCGCACAGTGAAGCCGCCCGGTCGATGTCCGTCGCGCTGCGCCCGTGCGGAAGGGCAAGGAAGAGAACGTCGCAGGGCTCGAGGTCGTCGAATCGGACGAAACGAAGGCCGGTCGCGCCCTTCAAATTCGGATGTACCGAGTGGACGAACGAGCCCGCCCGGCGTTCGGAGGTCACCTGGGCGAGCTCGACCTCGGGGTGGAAGAGCAGCAGTCGTATCAGCTCTCCGCCGGCGTATCCGCTGCCACCCGCGATGCTCACCTTCAGCATGGGACGGCCTCCCAGGCTTCGGCGCATCGTCGTGATCCAGCGACGCCGGCGACGTAGTCGACGATGCGCCCGGGAATATCGACGCCCGTCGGCTCGATGCTGTTGCGGAACTCCATCGTATGGTTGACCTCGTTGACGAGCAGGCCGCGGTCCGGCGATTCGAGGAGGTCGATGGCCAGGATTCCGCCACCTACGGCGCGAGCCGCGGCGCGCGATACCTCGTCGATCTCGCCGGTGACCGTGCATCCCGCAGCGCGTGCGCCGCGCGCGGTGTTCGTGACCCAGTGTTCCGACGTGCGCGTTATCGCGCAGATCGTCTCGTCGCCGACGACGAAGCTTCGGATGTCGCGACCCGGCTTGCGAACGTGCTCCTGAACGTAGAAGGTCGAGTGCGATGTCGAGCCAAGAGTCGACTTGTGCTCGAGCACGGCTTCGGCCGCGTCACGATCGTTGACCCGGGCGATGAGCCGTCCCCAGGAGCCCACGGTCGGCTTGAGAACGGCTGGGTAGCCGATCGTTTCGATCGCTTCGATCGCCGATTCGGGAGAGAACGCCGCGAGAGTGCGCGGGGTCGGAACTCCGGCGCTTGCGAGCGCAAGGGATGTCCGCAGCTTGTCGCCGCAGGTCTCGATTACGCGAGACTCGTTAATGCAGGGAATGCCGAATCGCTCGAGGACGTGGGTGGCGGCCAGACCCTGCGTGTGGCTGATCGAGCGGTCGAGGATCGCGTCGTAGGGGGGAAGCCGGTTCTCGTGGATGTCGAAGACGATGCGCCGAGCGTCGACGAGATCGCACGCTATGCCGCGCTGTGCGAACGCTTCGATCAGAAGGCGCTCTTCGATGCGGATGCGGTGATAGAGAAGTGCGATTCGCATCACTCGCCCCAGTCCTCTTCGATCTCGGGCGCGAGTGCGAGTTCGAGTGGTGCGATGCCGAGTACTTCAAGTTCGACGCCGCAATCGCGGCAAGGCGCGATCTCGCCGACCATTGGAGCCACTGCAATCGCGACGTCGCCGCCGCATTCGATACACGCTGTCGTTGTCATGGTGCCTCCCGAAAAAAAGAACGGGCCCGCCGGAAGTCCGGCGGGCCCGTTCGCTTGTGCCCCGGAATTCTTTCGCTTCAGGGCAAAGCGCGACCAACCAGACTGGTGTCCGGTGCCGGTTTCGCTCCCGATTTGAAGAACTCAGAAAATGTTCGCTGCATGAATCGTCCTGTCGTCAACGTCCGGATGGTGCCGGAACGAGAAAAGCCGCCGTACCTGGTTCGGCACGGCGGCTTTGAATCCTGATGATCTTTGTCGCGTTCAGGACACGGGCCACGGGCCGGACAGAAGGTCCGCCTGGGGTTTGGTCCCTTTGGCTGCGAGTTGGCAAGCGAGCGCGTTCATGATCGACGCGCAGAATGCCCGATGATTCCTGGCGCGTCAAGCAGGATTTTTGCGAGCGTCCTCCCGGACGGCGTTCGGCGTGCGGCCGACGATGCACTTCGCTCGAGATTGGGAAGGCGTACGTGGCGCGGTCGAGGCAGATGCGATGGCCTGCGCGCGGGCGAGTCGCCGGCCCCGGAGCGGTTGCAGGGTCAATTGCGGGATGACGACGGCGGCGCCTGCGTCTCTCGGAAGACAGTGCGACCGCCCCGCGGTCGGGGCGTGGTTGGGTGCGTAGGGCGGGTCACGTCGGTTCGCGTGGCTCACAGCCGTGCCTCCCGGCAGTTACGAAACACGGTCTTGCGTGTCAGGCGTCGTCCGGGAATTCTGACTTTTCCTCGATCGTCACGTTGACACCAAGTGCTGCGAGCTTGCGCACCAATCGCTCTCGCTCGCACCATTTTACGAGCGCCGGATCGGCATGACCGCGAAGCGGTCGCGGACCATCCT
>JAJTWZ010000031.1 GCA_021463145.1 Blastocatellia bacterium
AGCAACCGCGAACCCGCCGTCTGGTCCGTCACCGTCGTCACGCGGTTCTGGCCGTAGACGAACGCCGTCGTTCCCGAGACCGTCCGTACCCGCGGCCGCCAGGGACAGTCTTGCGTTGCTTCGACTGAATCCATTCACCTTCGAGATACCGAACAATGGGCGATGGAACCAATCCCCATGGAATCGATCTCCCCGTGGAATCGAGCCGGTAGAACCGTAACGCGGCGCCGTCTCGACGTTCTATTCGATCGCTCTGCGGCCGATGCCGTTTACGTAGCGTCCTCAGCCCGCCGAAGCCGCTGGTACTGCTCACGAACCGCACGGCAGAGGCAGACTCCGTGCATTGCCGGTTATCATTCTCTGCACGTGCCCAAGCTCCCGCTTACTTCCAATCGCCCGCGAAGGCGCTTCCTCTGGGCGCCGCTCGCCGCTACGTCGATCGGGGTTGCCCTCGTTGCCGGTCTCGCCATCACCGGCTGGCGACTGTGGCGGCGTCCCACGCCATCCGAACCTTCTCGACTCACCAGGGTTGTCACTCTCGCCGGCGAGGGACCGCGCGTTGCGTCTAGCGGCCTCGCCGATCCATTCGGCGTGGCAGCCTCGCCGGACGGCGCGATCTACGTCACGGACGGCGACGGCGGACGAGTTTTCCGTATCGCCAGCGGGGAATCTGATTTTGCGACCGTTGCCGAAGGACTCGACATGCCATCCGCGCTCGTTGTGCTACCCGGCGGCGATCTCGCCGTCGCCAATACCGGGGCCCACACGATAGTCCGCGTGAACCCGGAAACCGGCGCCGTGACGATAGCCGCCGGAGCAACCGGAAAGCGTGGATTCGCGAACGGAACCGCATCCGAGGCGCGATTCGACGCGCCGATCGGCGTGGCTGCGAGTTCGGACGGGTCTATCTTCGTTGCCGACACCTACAACGACAGGATTCGGAAGATCGCGCCCGACGGCGCCGTTACCACGATCGCCGGCGGAGACGGGACACTCGACACACCGTGCGGCGTTGCAGTCGCGCCGGACGGCGCCATCGTAGTTGCCGACACCGGTCACGCAAGACTCGTCCGCATCGATCGCGACGGCACGGCGATCCCGGTAGCCGGACCCGACGGCCTCGCCGAACCGACCGGCCTCGCGATCGGATCCGACGGTGCGATCCTCGTCGCGGACGCCGGCGAATCGACCGTCTGGTCGTTCTCCGCCGACGGGCCGAAGCGGTTTGCCGGCGACGGCTATATCGGACGCGCCGATGGCGAACTCTCGAACGCCCGATTCAACAGGCCGACGGGAGTCGCCGTCACCCCTGACGGCATCGTCGTAGTTGCCGACAGCGTCAATGGCGCCGTTCGAGCCATCGTCCCGGCCGAGTTCGAGGGTGGGCGCAGGATCGACGTTACGGTGGCCCGTTACGACCTCGATGAAATGCGCGCCGCGCTTCCGTCGCGCTGGCCATACTCGCCGCCCGAACGGACGCGCGAGATTGCCGCGACCTTCGGCGAAGCGCGTACCGAGAACTGGGCCGATGGCGTCTGGATGCACAACGCGCTGGATGTACCAGGACCACCCGGCGAGACCGTTCGCGCAATTGTCGACGAACGTGTCCGGCGGCCGCTTGCAGCCGCCGGAGCCGGCGATCGCAGCGAATACCTCCGGCTGTCGATTTTCGCCTATGTGCACGTTCGCATAGGGCGCGACTCGGCCGATCGCGTCCTCCCGGGGTCGCCATTCGAGATCCTGACAGGCGATGACGGATCGGTGCGCCGAATACGGCTACGCCGTGGGGAGCGGATCGCTGCCGGACAGGCGATAGGAACCCTGAACCGCTTCGGACACGTCCACCTGACCCTCGGCTCTCCCGGCGGCGAGATCAACCCGCTCCTCGTTCTCCGGCTTCCCGGGCTCGTCGACACCATCGCACCGGCCGTGGAGTCAGTCTCGCTGGAGACCGAGACCGGAACGCCGATCGCCGCTTCGTCGCCCTTCGCCGTCTCGGGCCGCGTGCGGGTACTGGTTCAGGCGTGGGACCGCACCGACGGGAACGCCGAACGTCGACGGCTCGGAGTATTTCGATTGGGTTACGAAGTCCTTGACGCGTCAGGCAACAGGGTCGCAGGCGAAGGCACGGACCGCGCCTCCATCTCGTTCGAGCGGTTGCCGATGGACGCCCGGGGCGGCCAACTCGCCTTCGCCAGAGGCAGCCGGTCCTGGTTCAGCGGTCCGACAGTGTTCATCTATCCGGTGACGAACATCGTTCGCGATGGAGAGTCTCGCGAGGAGTTCTTTGACACATCGTCGTTGGAAGCGGGGGCGTACACGCTTCGGGTATTCGCCGAGGACGCCTTCGGCAATCGTACGGCCAGGGACGTGGCGATACAGGTGGTCCGGTCCTGAGCATCCGTCGTGCGCCGGCGCGAACGCGGAAGGCGTACACCGTCGTCGGCCGTGGGTCGAGGGGGCTGGCAGGAGGCTACTTCAAGCGGAATTTCACGACAAAGGTCCGGCACGCCGCATAGAGATCTCCCTTGTCGTCGAACGCGAGCCCAAATGCCAGCCCCTTCGTCGGACCGAAAGTATGAAGGTAACGTCCGTCCGGTGCATAAACGACGATTCCGCCGATGTCGGCCACGTAAACGCGACCCTGGTGGTCGACAGCGACGTCGTGGGTCGATCTCAGCTGTCCCGGCTCGTTTCCACTGCTGCCGATCCGGTTTACGAACCTCCCTGTCGACGAGTAGTGAAACACCGACTCGTTGAACCGGCCGAGCAGGTAGATGTCGCCAGCACCGTCGACTGCGACTCGAACAGCCGGGTCGCTTCGATCGGATATCGACGAAATGGCGTCCTTCACCTCGAGCAGAGTGGAGCCATCGGCGCCGAACCGGTGGATGTTCTCGTTCTGGAGAATGGCGGTGAGCGAGCCATCGAGACCGATCGCCAGGTCCTCGAATCCTCCACCTGGAAGACCGGGACGACTTGCCATCGGCGCGCCGGTTCCGAGCTCGAATCGCAATACCCGGCCAGTTTCGAGCACCGATATCCCGGTCGCGTCGGTCGCAAGCCGGTGCACGATCTTTTTCGGATCCATCATCCACTGGCTGACGAAAGCGCCATTGGCATCGAAAATCTGAACCCGTCCGCCCGAATACTCGGCTGCGTAGATCCGTCCCGACCGGTCCACTGCAACCGAGCGCAGGTCCTTGAAATTCCCCGGCCCAATGCCATCGGACCCGAATGCGAGCACAACTTCGGCGACAGCCGGATTCGAGCTGCGAATCGAGTCGCCGGCTGCGTCGATTCGGGGCGGAGAATGCGGTGGAGGGGGAGGCGCCCCCGGTATCGACCTGGTCGAGCTCAGCGCGAAGAAGGTCGCGGCAACGACGCCGAGCACGACGAGGCCAATGACGCACGCGGTCACGATTGCCGCGACTCGAACGGTTCGGCCGGAAGGAAGCGACTCCCCCAAGGCTTTGACGGCATCGCCGATTGCATCGCGCAGATCCGCCGCGTCGATGACGTGGTGCGTTTCGTCGAAGACAAGGTTCTCGCCGCGTTCGAGCCGTTCGACGGCTGCCTTCGCGTCGGTCAGGCTCGAGCCGAAGCCGCGGCGGTAGAACTTGATGGCCCGCAGCTTGTCGCCTCGGCGCGCGAGGGCCGCGACGTGGTTCAGAAGCTGTAATTCCTCGAGTGTCGGGGGCTCGCCGCCTTTGACGTCCCAGTCGAACAGTCCGGCCGCAACGTCGCGCAACATGACCGACGAGCCGCAGTACCCGCAGCGCGCGGTCTCGTCGGACGGCGACGAAACGTCGAGCGGCGCGGTACAGGACGGACATTTGAAGGTCTTCGGCAAAGCGAGGAGGAGTCTGCGACGGAATGGCTCGGGAGCGCAACGCGAATGGAAGATCCCCACCCACCTGGTCGCCGTGCGACCCCGGCAAAAATAACTGTGGCGAAGTTCGGAAACCGGCTGTAACATCTTCGAACCCCAAAACGACAGCAAGTCCCTGCTTTCGCCGGCCCCTTCCAGCTACGCGCTTCCGCGCACGACCGCACATTAAGTGCGGCGGTTTCCGACGCCCCATTCGTCGAGTTCAACCCGCATGCCATTTTCGAATCGTTCTGTCGCTCTGGGAGCGCTGTTCCTCGTCGTCTCCTACGGACTACCGGTCGTAGCACTAGCTGGCCAGGGACCGCGCCTTTCGAAACGCATCGTCGAGCCAAGCCCGGTCTCCGGTCAGGATGGCGAGGATCCAGACAGCCGGTGGCTGACGGCGCTCTATCTCGAGCTCAGCGCCGGCGGCGCGTTTGCCCTGGAAGAGAGCGAGTTGCTGCGACGCTGGGCATCGGGAGCCGAACTGGATCGGCTGGAGCTGGCCGTTCTCCGGTCCCGCGTCCTGCTGCGCGCGTTCGTGCAGCATGTCGATCTGACGGAGGACGACTCGAAGCTGCTCGAGGCCTACCAACTCGCAACTGCGCGCCGCTCTACCGCGATTCTCGATCAGAAGATGCGCCTGCTCGCGGAACGAGAACATGCAGCCAAGGCGGCTGCCCCTCGGGAGCCAGCCGCCCCGCCGCCGAACGATACGTGCGCCGGTGCCGTTGTCATTCCAGGATCGGGGCCGTTTCCCGCCATATCGGCCGTGACCGCCGACATCACCGATGCAACGAGCGCTGGCGACCCGGCCGCGCCGGCCTGTCAGACCAGCGTTTCGCGTTCGACCTGGTACAGCTTCACGCCAACCACGACCGCCGTGTACACGATTTCGACGTGCGCGGATGCCGGCACGGCAACGACGGTCGATGACACGGTCATTGGCGTATACACGTCGACCGGCGGCTGTTCAGGCCCGTTTACCGCCGTGCCGACGACGGCAAACACGAACGGATGCGACGACGACTCGTGCGCCAGCGAGGAGAACCAGGCCGAGTTGATTACGGAGTTGGCTGGAGGGACGACGTACTACGTCGTCGTGTGGCTATTCGGGAGTCCGGCTCCGACCGCCGGAAACACCGCGGTGCAACTCGAAGTGTCGCAGGCTCCGATACCGTCGTCGGACGTATGTTCGGGCGCCGCGCCGCTCACACTTTCACAACCCGTTGCCGGCTCGACGCTCTCCGCGGCCAACGATTATGTTCTCGCACCGGCTGCCGCCTGTTTTACGGGAGTCGGGCAGACGGTCTCGTCGTCCGTTGGCCGCGACGTCGTCTACAGCTTCACACCGGCTGTATCCGGGGCGTACTCGTTCCGGATCACGAACGTGAGCACGGCAGCGAACGCGGTCCTGTATCTTTCGACGGTATGCCCGGCGTCGTCGCCCGGATCGCCAGGAACGGTGACCAGTTGCGCGAACGCGGCGAATCGAACGCCCGGCGGAACATCGGAGGAGTCGATGTGCGCCTCGCTTGCGGCAGGCGTGCCGGTCTTCGTGTTCGTTGACGAAGCCACCATGACGGTCGGCACGACGTTCACGATCGAAGTAACCGCGTGCACGCTGGAAGCCGAGCCGAACGGGACGTCCGGGACGGCCAGCACCCGGTCGTGCGGGATCGAGGGCGCTCTTTCGCCGTCGGCCGACGCGGACTTCTATTCTCTGGGCGCGACGTCGGCCGGGCAGCGCGTCTTCGCGACGGTCGACGGTGTGGCTGGAAACTCGTCGGACTTCGATCTTCGCGTCACTACATCGACGGACACGCTCGAGTACGATGACGCCGACAACGATGCACCCCTCGGACCGTTCGCGCCGAATGTGTCAGGCACGACACTGACGGCGGCATCGGCATTCCTGCGAGTCAGCCACGTCAATCCGGGCACGCAGGCCGAACCGTACAGGGTCTACTCGGTCATCCAGCCGCCGAGCGCGCTGGCTTCGGCCGAGTCGGAGCCGAACGGCTCCACGGCCCAGGCTAACTCCGCCGGGTCCAACTATTTCTCCGGTGCACTGTCAGGACCTTCGCCCTCGACCGATGTCGACGTATTTCAGACACCGGCGGCCGCCGGCGATTTGCTCTTCATAGGTCTCGACGGCGATCCGACTCGCGCGAATACGCCGCTGAACGCAAGACTCGAGCTGCTCGATTCCACTGGCGCCGTCCTGGTGAGCGCCAACGACGGCAATTCGAGCTCGAACACCACTTCCGGAGCCGCGTCGCTCACGGCGACGGCGCCACGATCGCCGGGAGAGTCGATCGTCCTCCGCGTGACCGTATCGGGCACGTACTTCGTGCGCGTATCGGCGGGGTCGGCGTCGGCGACGACGGCCGCCGGCGACTATCTGGTGTCGATCGCGAAGAACTGCCAGACCGGAGGTGGAGGCGCCGGATCCGGTCCCGGCGCCGACGGGCCCGGTTTGTACGCGCCCTCGACAGGCGCCTTCTTTCTCCGAAACTCCAGCTCCAATGGCCCGGCCGATATCGTGTTCACCTACGGAGCTGCGGGTTCGGGTCTAGTCCCTCTTACCGGTGACTGGAACGGCGACGGCGTGGACACGCCCGGCCTGTACAGTCCGGCGACTGGCGCCTTCTTCCTTCGTAACGCCAACTCGGGCGGCGCGGCGGACCTCGTGTTCACGTTCGGAGCCGGAGGCGCGGGCTTCGTCGCAATTACCGGTGACTGGGACGGAAACGGGACCGACACGATCGGTCTGTACCAGCCTGCGACCGGTGCATTCTTCCTGAAGGACACGAACGCCAGCGGCAACGCCGACATCGTTTTCACGTTCGGTGCGGGCGGCCAGGGATTCGTTCCTGTCGACGGCGACTGGGACGGAAACGGAACCGACACTATCGGCCTCTACGTGCCCTCCAGCGGAGTCTTCTTTCTCCGAAACGCCAATGCCGGCGGTCCGGCCGATCTCGCATTCACGTTCGGAGCCGGTGGCCAGGGATTCGTGCCGGTCGCGGGTGACTGGGATGGCAATGGCGCCGACGCGATCGGAATCTATGCGCCTTCCACGGGTGCGTTCTTCCTTCGCAACACGAATACGAACGGTGCGGCCGACATCGTGTTCACGTTCGGCGCTGGAAATGCAACTCCGCTGGCCGGTGACTGGGATGGCCTGTAGATACAACGCCGCCGGCATTGGCGGAAACAGCCCCAAGAGGGAATCGAGATGATGGAACGACTGCTAAAGACAATCCTCGGAATCGTCGTGGTGGCGCAGCCGATTGCGTTTGGACCTGGCGTCCCGTCAGCGCTGGCACAGAGTCCGCCGGCCGGAACCGGGCTGCAGGCGCAGTACTTCGACACGAAGAACTTCAACGACCTGAGAGTGACACGAGTCGATCCGTCGGTGGACTTCGACTTCGGCGCCGGCACGCCCGATCCTTCGATCCAGGGCGACACGTTCTCGATCCGCTGGACCGGCGCAATCCGGGCGACTGCGACAGCGACTCACACGTTCTACACACTTTCCGACGATGGAGTGCGGCTGTGGGTCAATGGAGTGCTCGTCATCGACAACTACACCATCCACACGGCGACGGAGAACACCGGAACGATAGCGCTCGAGTCGGGCAAGGTCTACGCCATCAAGATCGAGTACTTCGACCAGACCGGACCTGCCGTGGTGCGGTTGTCGTGGTCGCATCCGTCGATGACGAAGACAGTGGTTCCACAGTCGGCGCTGCTTCCCGCGACGCGCGCCGAGGCCGGGCGCCTGCTCGCACAGGCGAGCTGGGGCGCGACCGAGACTCTTCTCGATCACGTCCAGCAGGTCGGAGTGTATGCCTGGCTCGACGAACAGTTTGCCGCGCCGATCAGTGGCTACCCGGTTTATCCGTATTTCCCGTCATCGGCGCCGCCGGATTGCGTGACGGTTTCCGGAGATCCCAATCAGCAGTGCCCTCGCGACAATTACTCGCTTTTCCAGGTGCAATTGCGATTCTTCCAGAATGCGATGAGCGGCCAGGACCAGCTGCGGCAGCGAGTGGCGTTCGCATTGGGACAGATCATCGTCGTGTCGGGCAACGAGGTTTCACTGGCGTACGCGAACGGCGACTGGCACCAGATGCTGACGGTGAACGCATTCGGCAACTACCGCACATTGCTCGGCGAGGTGACGCTCAATCCTCTCATGGGCCGTTATCTCGATATGGTCAACAACGACAAGGGGAACGCGAGCGGCACCATCAGGCCGAACGAAAACTACGCGCGTGAGTTGCTTCAGCTGTTTTCCATCGGCACCGAACAGCTGAATCTGGACGGCACCAAAGTCATCGTGGACGGCGCGACGGTCCCGACTTACGGGCAAGACGAGGTCAAGGGATTCGCAAAGGTGTTCACGGGCTGGACCTATCCGACGCTTCCAGGCGCCACGCCGATCCGCCACAACCCGTCGTACTACCGCGGCCCGATGGAGGCCTTTCCTGGAAATCACGAAACGGGAACCAAGCTGCTGCTGAACGGCGCCGTCCTGCCGGCCCGCGACGATGCGGTAGCTGACTTGAACGCGGCGCTCGACAACGTGCACGGCCATCAGAACGTCGCGCCTTTCATCAGCCGCCGCCTGATCCAGAACCTCGTGACCAGCAATCCGACTCCCGGGTACGTCGCCCGTGTTGCGACCGTGTTCAACGACAACGGAGCAGGAGTGAAGGGCGATCTCGCCGCAGTCGTCCGGGCGATTCTGGTCGACGCGGAGGCGCGCGACGCCTCTCAGCTCACGTCAACTTCCGGAAAGCTGAAAGAGCCCGTTCTGCTGATGCTCAACGTCGTCCGCGCGCTCAACGGTCAGACGGACGGCGTCTACCCGAGGTCGCAGTCGGCGTCGCTCCTTCAGAACCTGTTCCATCCGCCATCGGTGTTCAACTACTACCCACCCGACTTCCAGCTCGCCGGGACGCCGCTCTACGGACCGGAGTTCGCGATCATGAATTCGTCGACGGCGATCAACCGCTCCAACTTCGTCAACACGGTCGTCTACACGACGCTGATCGCCCCGGACTCTTCGGTGCTTGGCGCGACGGGAACGTCGTTGAACTTCGCGAATCTACAGGCGCTGGCCGGCGACCCACCGGCAATGGTCGAGAAGCTGAACGACGTAATGATGAGCGGCCAGATGTCTCAGGCCATGAAGGATGCGATCGTCACCGCCGTCAATGCCCAGAGTCCGACAGACACGCTTGCCCGGGCGCGATGCGCGGCGTATCTGGTCGCCACGTCGCCCCAGTTCCAGGTGCAGAGGTAAAAGGCCATGATCATTTTGAACCGAAGGGGATTCCTGAAGCGTGGCTGCGACGCGCTGGCGATGACCGCGTTCGCCAGGAGCCTGGGTATGCTCAACTTCGCGACGACGGCGTCGGCGCAGAGTGCCGCCGACTACAAGGCTCTCGTCTGCATCTTTCTGTTCGGCGGCAACGACTCGAACAACATGATCGTGCCGCACGAACAGGCCGAGTACGACGCGTATGCCGCCGTTCGAACGACGGCGTCCGGCATCAACATCGCTCGTGACACGTTGCTTCCCATACGACCGCCAAGTCTGAACAAACAGCTCGGGCTGCATCCGAGCATGACGCATCTGCACCGTCTCTGGAATCGGGGCCAACTGGCGATCGTTTCCAACGTCGGCACGCTGGTCGAGCCGATGACGCGTGCGCAATACCTGGCGAACACCGCGCTGAAGCCGGCGGCACTCTTCTCTCATTCGGATCAGCAGGGGCAATGGCAGGCTTCGATTTCGGATGGACTGCCAGGCACGGGATGGGGTGGCCGAATGTCGGACGTCACGTGGCCGCTCAACGGCGGCGTGAACTTCCCGATGTCGCTTTCCGTGGCGGGCAACAACCTTTTCGCGACCAGCGGTGCGCACGAGATGCTCAATGTGCCCTCGACCGGCACATTCGGATTGCGCGGCTTCGGATCATCTTCTGCGCAGATGGCTCGTTACAACGCCATGCAGACGATCCTGACCCAGGACGCCGACAAGACCCTCGTTGCGCGCTCCGCCGGAACGATCGATCAGGCGATCGACTACAGCACGATCATCGACCCGATCGTAAACTCGACGACGTCGACGATCGAGAAGATGTTCGCCAAGCAGAGCGCTTCGATCAGCCGGCAGTTGCTGCGAATCGCCAAAGTGATCGAGCGCCGTGAGACTCTCGGGCTCAAGCGCCAGATCTTCTTCTGCTCACTTGGCGGATTCGACACCCACAACGGACAGGCAACGACACAAGCGACGCTGCTCCAGCAGCTCAGCCTGGCAATGAAGACGTTTTACGACGCCACGGACAAGCTTGGCGTGGCGTCGCGCGTGACTACTTTTACTCTGTCGGATTTCGGCCGCACGTTGCAGCCGGCGGCCGGAGCCGGCACCGATCACGCGTGGGGCTCGCACCAGTTGGTGATGGGCGGGGCAGTGAGAGGCGGTGACGTCTACGGGCTCTGGCCGACCCTCACGCTTGCCGGCCCGGACGATTCGGGCTCGGAGGGACGCTGGATTCCGACCACTGCGGTCGACCAGTACGCGGCGACGATCGCGCAGTGGTACGGCGTGGCGCCGGTCGATCTTCCGGTGGTGCTGCCAAACCTGAATCGTTTCGCAACTAGTGACATGGGCTTCTTCGTGATCGAGTAGGAAGGAGACGCCGGGGGCGAGTGCGGAATTGCCTACGGGTTTGCCCGCCTCGGCAATTTCGAGCGTTCGCGAGATGGACGAATGGATGCGGCCAGAGGAGGCTGCAGCAGGGCCGTGAGATCTCGCTCACGGCCCGCCACGTTCGTGACGATCCTGTAGACTGCCGGCCAATGAGTGCGCGAATCGTCTGGCTGATCCTGTGCGGCATATGGGGATCCACGTGGCTGGCCATCAAGGTCGGCCTTCGCGACCTGCCTCCGCTTTCATTTGCCGGCATTCGCTTCGTGATTGCGGTGCTTCTCATCTACGGGGTCGTTCGCGGTCTGGGCATCGCGCTTCCAAGATCCCGAAAGGACTGGACTCTGATCGGGCTGACGGGATTTCTGGCGTTCACCGTCAATTACGGGCTGCTCTTCTGGGGTGAACAGCACATCCCATCGGGGCTGGCTTCCGTGCTTCAGGCGACGATTCCGGCATTCGGGTTTCTGATTGCGCATTTTCATCTGCCGGGCGAGCGGGTGACACCGGGAAAGGTAGCTGGCGTCGTCCTCGGAATCTCCGGTGTCGGCGTCATCTTTTCTGACCAGCTATCCGTCAGCGGCATCCTCGCGTTGTGGGGCAGCGCGGCAATCGTCGTTGGCGCGGCCGCCTGTGCGTATGCCAATGTGATCGTAAAGGCGCATTGCGGCCACGTTCATCCGGCTGTGCTTGCCGGCGGTCAAATGGCTTTCGGCCTCGTGCCGCTCGTAGCCGGAGGGTTGATCCTCGAGGGAAATCCATTTGGCTTCAACTGGACCTGGCCGGCGATTGCGTGCCTCGTCCACCTCGCAGTAGTCGGATCAGCAGTCGCGTTCCTGCTCTACTACTGGCTCGTCCGGCACATGGATGTGACCAGAACGATGCTCATTGCGCTCGTGACTCCTCTCATCGCCGTCGCCGCCGGCATCGTCTTTCTTGGCGAGGCGATCTCGTGGCGCCTCGTTGCCGGCGGGGTCTGTATCATTTCGGGGATCGCACTCATCAACCTGCGCCGCCGCAGAGGCGGACTCTCTGGCCCCCTCGTTACTGCCGGAGCAGATGGACTGACAGACGTCGAGCGCGCTGCGCTCGAAACCCATCCGTAGACCGGCCACACGCGGAGTCCAGGTGCGCGAACCGTGACATCGGAGGTCGCGCATTGAAAGGGATGCATTCTAGAAGACCGAATGTAGGGTTCTGTGTCGATGTCTGCGACGGGTCGATTGCGTATGCCAGGATCCTTGACCCGGATCCCGCCGGGCTCGGATGCATCGATCCGGCGGCAGCGGCCGGTGCTGCAGTGCAGCCGGCTCAGGGGACTGACGAGCCTGTCGCCGGGGCCATTGCGTGCGACGCGGCGGCCGTCGTTCGCGAACTGGATCGCGCTGCGAGGCACCGCGATGTCGCGCCGTGGATCCCGCTTGGCGGCGTTTTCCTCGTCTGGATTCTGATTGTTGCGGCCGTTATCGCGGGCGGCGGCCCCTTCGGGGTCCTGATGGCGGTGGCGGCTGCCGTAGCCGTTACCTGGGCGGCTTACGGTGCCGTCAAACGTATGGACGCGAAGGCAGGCTCGTCGTTGATCGTCTACCGCATCGACGAGGCGACCAGGCGGCGCTTCTCCGCGCTCCAGGCCGCCACGCGGAAACTCGCGAGCTCGAGCCGGGTCTGGCACGTTCCGGCCGAGGGCAGGCTGATAGAACCGCAGCACGAATTCGGCGCGTTGCGCTTCCTTCGCCGATATCGCATCAGACCGGGACTTTCCACGCCGGCGCGCACCTTCTCGAACCTGGCGATTCCGACGATGTACGGCGAGGCAAGGCGCTACTTTTTCTTTCCGGACAGGGTTCTGGTCTACGATTCCCGCGGCGTGCGTCCGCTGCCATACGATCGGGTGAATCTACGCACTTTCGAAGTGCTGGTGGTCGAAGACGAGGACGTACCGTCTGACGCACGTGTCGTCGGCGAAACCTGGCTTCACCCGCTTTCGGACGGATTGCCAAATCCGGCCGTGCACGGGAATCGACGGTGCCCGATCGTGCTTTACGGCGCGCTCGAACTCGCCGGGAAGGCCGGGACCCCGGACCTGTTCCACGGATCGTCGCCAGGGGCGCTCGAGGCCTTCGCCGCGGCCCTCCACGCCATCGCAGCCGAGGATGAATCCGATGAAGCCGACGCAGAAGCGGAGGAGTCCGGACCGGGCGCCGCTGAACCTGGAGAGGCCGAGATCGACTGTGACCTCGTAAGTGCCGTCCTGCGCTACGCCGTGGGCGGGGGCATCTGCAGCATCGATGCTGTTGGGACGCGTTTCACGATCGCGTTCGCGCTGGCGGCACGCCTGCTCGCAACGTTGGAAGATGAAGGGTTCCTCGGGCCGGCTCGAAAGGACGGATCCCGCGCAGTCCGTCGCTCGGCCGTTCGCTGCGTGGCGCTCCTCGATCGCAATGGCAACGAGACCGGCGACCGGAAGAGGCGCGCCGGACGGCCCGCGGTACACCGGCGGCGGCGGGGACAGCCGCTCGAATCGCACGAAATACTCGGCGTTACATCGGCTGCTTCGGTGGCTGAGATCACGGAAGCCTACCGCGAACTGGCGCGCCTCTATCATCCCGACAAGGTTGCGTCGCTCGCGCCCGAGCTGCAGGAACTGGCCGAACAGCGGATGAAGGAAATCAACGCGGCGTATTCTGCGCTGACGGGCACTTCGCAGTCCGCCCGTCGCGCCAGAGAGCGCTGACGTGCAAGTAGATCGCACAATCCATCTGGATTCCGTGACATCGGTCATATTTTCAACGCCGCCCGGACGCCTAGACTCCAGCCGAGGTGAACAACATGAACAAGTGCGGGCTTGTAACTGCTATCGCTGTAGTTCTATTCGGCCTCTGCGCCCCGGCAATGGCGCAAGGCACGCCTCCAGGCCAGGGCTCCGCATCGGCGCCCGCTCCCAAGCCAAAGGGGCTGGCCGCGGAGGTCAACGACGAGTTGCCCGATTGGGTGCGCTTCGGAGGCGAGTACCGATTCCGGTTCGAGTCATTTTCGGGAATGAAGGGTGTCGAGGACACGCGCGACGGTTACGCGCTGTCGAGGCTTCGGCTCGATCTGCTGTTCAAGCTGGGCGATCACGTCCGGTTGTTCGTTCAGGGGCAGGACTCGCAGGCTGGCGGCATGGCCGCGAATCCGGATCCGCCGACGCACGAGAACACGTTCGACCTGCGACAGGCGTGGATCGAAATCCGACAGCGTGAGAAGACCGGCTGGGCACTCCGCATTGGCAGGCAGGAGCTTGCCTACGGCGACCAGCGGCTCGTCGGCTCGCTCAACTGGTCGAATGTCGCGAGGACTTTCGACGCCGCCAAGCTCACCTACACGCACTCGCACGTCAGTGTGGACGCATTCGCATCGTCGGTCGTCGCGATTTCCGACAACGTGTTCGACAAGCACGTCGACGGCGCGAATTTCTATGGTATTCACGCGACGTTTCCGAAGGCCGTCCACAAGGCGCAACTCGACGCTTACACCTTCTGGAAGACCAATCCGCACATCGTCGACGAGCTCTCGAAGCCCGGCGATGCGGATACGTGGACGTACGGCGCGCGTCTCGCCGGCTCGGCGGGCAGCCGAATCGAATACGGCCTGGAAGCCACGGGGCAGGCAGGCACCTTCGCGACCAGCGACATACGCGCCGCGGCATTTCACGGCCGTCTGTCGGTCGGCGTGCTTCGGAATCCTGCACTGTTGCGGCCCCGCATCGAGTTCAACTTCGCCTCGGGCGACGAGGATCCGGCTGACGGCCGGCGGGGGACGTTCGATCAGCTCTTCCCGACGGGTCACGACAAGAACGGGCTGATAGACCAGGTTGGCTACCGGAACCTTCGCAAGGTCCGCGCCGGCGCGACGTGGAAGCCCCACGGCCGGGTAGTAGTCGATCTCGACTACAGCGACTTCTGGCTCGATGAAGCCAGGGACGGGCTCTACGACGCCGCTGGAAACCTGGTGGCCAGGATCCCCGCCGGCGCCGTGAGCAAGCACGTGGCGCGAGAACTCGACATTCAGGCGGGTATTAATGTTGCGCCGGGCACGACGATTGGTGTTGGATACGGCTACTGGTTCCCAGGCAGTTTCTGGAAGGCTGCGACGCCGGGCGCTTCGCGCGATTTCGTCTATTCGTCTTTGACTTACCGTTTCTGATGCTGACGCCGAACCCGCTCGTGCTGCGGGGTGGCGTAACTGGATCGATGAGCCTAAGTACCGATTTCAAGTTCACGAAGGAACGGGTGGCCCGACTGGTTCTGGCGTTGGCGTTCGGCTCAGCCATCGGCATCGTCGGATACACGTTCGTGTACGCAAAGGGTTACTCGTATATGAGCGACGATCCTGGAGCTTGTGCGAACTGCCACATCATGAACGAGCAGTTCGACGCGTGGATGAAGTCGAGCCATCACGCCGTCGCGACGTGCAACGACTGTCATACGCCGAAGGACTTCGTTGGCAAGTACACGACGAAGGCGTCGCACGGATTCTGGCACTCGTTCTATTTCACGACCGGAACCTTTCACGAGCCCATTCAGATAGGAGAAAGCAGCTTCGAGGTAACCGAGGAAGCGTGCCGGAACTGTCACGGCGATCTCGTGGAACCGCTCGAATTGTCAGCCGAAGACGGCGGCGAGAAGATGTCGTGCATTCGCTGCCACCGGAACGTCGGCCACCTGCACTGAACAATACGGGGATCCGCCGGGACCCGCGCGAGGAAGAGCAATGACGGAACCCACTCCAGAGACTCAGCAGTCCACGAAACGCGGTCGCCGGATTTTCATCCTGGCTCTTGTCGGCGCCCTGCTGGTGGGAGTCGGCGCTACTGCGATGCTGGTCAACATATTCCAGAAGAAGCAGGAAGCTCGCAGCACGTTCTACCGAGTCGTCGAACTGACGGACGATACCGACGATCCGGCCGTTTGGGGAAAGAACTTTCCGCTGCAGTACGACGGCTATCGCCGGACGGTGGATCAGTCGCGAACGCGCTTCGGCGGCAGCGAAGCCGTTCCACGAACGCCGACGGCCGCCGATCCGCGCAGCATCGTCGCTCAGTCGAAAATCGAGGAGGATCCGCGCCTCGTCACCATGTGGGCGGGCTATGCGTTCGCCAAGGACTTTCGCGAGGAGCGCGGGCACGCCTTCATGCTCGAAGACCAGACGTTCACCGAGCGTCAGGACGTAGCGAAGCAACCGGGAACGTGTATTCACTGTCACGCGTCTGTCTATACGGCCTATAAGCGGCTTGGCGGTGGTGACATTTTCAAGGGCTTCGAGGCGCTCAACCAGATGCCGTACTTCGACGCCCGGAAGGAAGTCTCGCATCCGGTCGCGTGCATTGACTGTCACGATCCGTCGACGATGGCGCTGCGCATAAGCCGTCCCGCCTTCATGGAGGGAATTCGGGCGGCGAAGGCGGCCGAGGGCATCGCGAATTACGACGTAAACACGATGGCGTCGCGGCAGGAAATGCGGAGTTTCGTCTGCGGTCAATGCCACGTCGAGTATTATTTCAAGGGGCCGGAGAAGCGGCTGACGTACCCGTGGCAGAAGGGGTTGAAAGTCGAGTCTATCCTGGCCTACTACGACGAAGTTCAGCACAAGGACTGGACGCACGCCGATACCGGGGCGCCCGCGCTCAAGGCCCAGCATCCCGAATTCGAGATGTGGAACCAGGGCATCCACTCGCGAGCGGGCGTGGCGTGCGCCGATTGCCACATGCCGTACCAGCGCGAGGGAGCGTTGAAAGTCAGCGACCACCACGTGCAGAGCCCGTTGCTCAACATCAATCGAGCCTGTCAGACCTGCCACAAGGCGAGCGAGGAAGAGCTGAAGTTGCGTGCGGAGACGATACAGGCCAGGACATTCGCGCTGAGGAACCTTGCGATGGACGCCTTGGTCGAGCTCATCGACGACTTGAAGGCGGCAAAGGCCGCCGGGAAGACGGACGAGCAGCTTGCAGCAGCGCGTGACTTCCAGCGAAAGGCGCAGTTCTTTCTCGACTTCGTGGAGGCAGAGAATTCGACCGGATTCCACGCGCCTGCTGAAGCCGCTCGAATCCTCGGCGAGTCGATCAATTTTTCCAGGAAGGGTCAACTCGCGATCCGTCCACGGGCGTAGTGCTGGAATCTTCCGGAGCGCCGGGCCACGGCCGGGCGAGGGCGCGGCTTGGTCACGGCTGATCCAATGGACGTCAGGGAAGTCGGACCACGGTTCCCGTTTCTCGCAGGGTTCGGTTCCGGCTGGCTCGTTCTCGGGGCACTAGGCGCGCTGCTGGCCGTCGCGGTATCGGCAGCGGCCTTCGACATCGGCATCGTTGCTGCGCTGGCCGCAGTCGCTGCCGGATCGATCGTCCTCGCCCGGCGCTCTCCCGAGGCTCTCCTTGCGATCTGGCTTGCCAGTTCGCCCTGGCTCTCGTTTGCGTTGCGCTATCCGGAACTCCAGTCGGTAGTGACTTTCGACCGCATCGTCATACCGGCCATAGTGCTGGGGTTGGTCGCAAAGGGCGTGCGCCGCGACGGAAGACTCCCGCGCATCCATCCCGGCGAAGTCGCTGCCGCGGTGTTCGCGTGTGTGGCGCTCGCCAGTGTCGCGCTCGCGTCGATCGAGAAGGGCTACGCGCTGCGCACGGCCTTCGACTCGTTCGTCCTCCCGGTGGCGCTTCTGTACGGCGTTCGTACCGGGTTCGACGTCGCACGTGGGCGAACGGCGATCGTTGCGGCTTCCGTTGCCCTCGGGCTTGTGCTGCCGCTTCCGGGACTGTGGGAATTCGCGACCGGCTCGGACCTCTTTGCATACCAGGGGGCGTCGATATTCCGGACCGGGATCGTCCGGCCGAACGGACCGTTCGTCACCGACAACTCTTACGCGATGATTGGCGCCACGATGGCGCTGTTCGTCCTCTGGTCGCCAAGAGCGTTGGGTGTGAAGGTTCGGGGTGCGGCGACCGCATTGTGGGCTGCGGCGCTTGCCGGATGCGTGCTGACGGCCGCCATTCCGTTGTTCAGGACAGTCATCGCCTGCACTTGTCTTGCGGCAATGGTGCCTTGGCTCGTCGAGCACAGAGCTCGCAGTATTGCCCGGGCGGTGCTGGTCGGTCTTCTCGTTGGAATTGCGAGCCTTCCAGCCATTCTCGCGGTTTCGGGCACTTCGGTCTTTCGCGATCGGATCGTCGATCCATCCAGCGGATTCAGCCGGGCCGCAACGTATCTCGCTGGAGCGGACATCGTCGGCGACCGTCCGATTCTAGGGGTTGGACTTACGAACTATCACGAGTATTTCGTCGGGAAGTTCGGCGACGCCTGGTACGTGGAAGTCGAGACTGTCGGCGACGAAGGGGCCGAGAGCTACCCGCACAACAACGTGCTCAGCGTCTGGGCCGAGCTCGGCCTGATCGGACTCGTGCCATTTGCGGCCGCCGGGATCATGCTCGCCGGGTATTGCTGGCGCTGCAGGGATGTCGAGGCGCTGGGACTGATGGCGGCCTACGCGCTGCCCGGGATCACGCTCGTGACGTGCTATTCGGCGGATCTGAATCTGACGGTCGCAACGCTCGCCGGCGTGTTGCTCGCGCGCCACGGGTGCGGGACCGATAGCTTGCCGCGGCCGGGTTCATAGGGAATAATCCCGGCGCTCTGTCGCCTCCCGCCCGATGCGGCCACCCGGCCGAACCCGGAACGGAGGCGCTCCGTTTTTTCCGTACCGGTTCCGGACGTAGATGAAGATCGCCACTTCCCCAATCGTACTGCCCGGCGCCGCGATCGGCGTCCTTGGAAGCGGTCAACTCGGCCGGATGTTCGCGATCGCGGCGCGCCGGATGGGATATCGCGTTCACACGTTCTCGCCCGAGGGAGATACTCCGACGGGTCAGGTGGCTGACGTCGAGATTATTGGACAGTACGACGACCTGGATGCGGTCAGACAGTTCGCGTCGAACGTTCGGGTCTTGACCTTCGAGTTCGAGAACGTGCCGTCGGGGTCCGTCGAAGCTGCTGCCGAGTTAGTCCCGGTCCGCCCCGGTGGCGCCGTGTTGCACATCGCGCAGAACCGGTTGCGAGAAAAGACGTTCCTCGCCGGCAATGGCTTTCCGGTTGCGCCGTTTGCCGCGGTTCGTTCGGTTGAAGATCTTGCCTCGGCCGTGGAATCGATAGGACTGCCATCGGTGCTGAAGACGGCCGGATTCGGGTACGACGGAAAAGGCCAGACGAAGTTGCGGACGCCGGACGACGTGTCGGCCGTCGTGGCCGGCGGCGTACGAGAGGAACTCGTCCTCGAAGCCTTCATCGACTTCGCGTGCGAGCTTTCGGTAGTCGCGGCGCGCGGTGTGGATGGCGCGTTCGTGGATTGGGGCGTGATCGAGAACGTGCACTCACGCCACGTCCTGGACGTTTCGGTGGCGCCGGCGAGCGTGCCCCCGGACGTTGCCGAGGAGGCGGTCCGCATTGCACGAGGAGTGCTCGAGTCGCTCGACGTGGTGGGAGTTCTCTGTGTGGAGTTCTTCTGCACGCGGGAAGGGAAGCTGCTGGTGAACGAACTGGCGCCGAGGCCGCACAACTCGGGACACCTGACATTCGACGCCTGCGTGACGAGTCAGTTCGAACAGCAACTGCGGGCCGTCTGCGGACTGCCGCTCGGTTCGACCCGGCTATTGCGTCCGGCAGCGATGGCGAATCTGCTTGGGGACCTCTGGGAACACGGCGAGCCCGACTGGGAGGCGGCGTGTGCGGTGCCGGATGTGAAGATTCACCTCTATGGAAAAATGCATCCGAAGCCCGGGCGGAAGATGGGGCACCTGACCGCGCTGGCCGAGTCGCCGGAAGAAGCGGCGCGGATAGTGATCGAAGCGCGCGCAAGGCTGACGAGAGACCGTACTGGCATTCAATCCGCGGATCGGCAGTGACCACAGCCGGCACTCGGGGCACGTCGCTCGAGGTGCTCGGCGATGAAGCGTCGAATCGGCGTCGAACGGAAGTCGACAGCCGATGTATTGACGACATCCTCAGTTATCGAGCCAGGATCCAAATCGGGAGCCGGACTCGATAGCAAGCTTGTTCCGGGCTGCTGCCAGCAGATTCCCCAAGTCGCTGAGTCTGCTTCGGTTGGCGCGAAGGAAGACTGTCCCCGGCAATCTCCCCCGGCAATCTCACGTCGGCCGTACACGGACCTCTTCTTGTCCGTCATTCGCCGCACTCTGACAACGGATCGGATTGTATCGGCCTGGTGCTACAATCCACGTCATGAACATGAACCCCATGCCGCGAACGTCATTCGGCTCAACCGGCGTTCTCGAGAACGTCGTCGCCGACTTCTTTCGACGCGTCTACCTGTGGATGACTCTCGGTCTTGCGACGACCGGCGTCATCGCCTTCTTCGTCTCGACGTCACCCGCCCTGGTGCTCGCCATCTTCGGCAGTCCACTGCGCTGGGTGGTGTTCCTCGCTCCACTCGGAGTCGTACTGCTGATGAGCTTCCTGGAGGAGAAGCTGAGCCCTGCGCTGGCTACCGGGCTGTTCTTCCTCTACGCCGCCCTGAACGGCGTGTCACTGGCTTCGATATTCCTCCTTTACACGGGAGCATCGATCGCGGTCGTGTTTTTCATTGCGGGTGGAATGTTCGCGTCGATGTCGGTCTTCGGGTTCGTCACGAAACGCGATCTGTCCGCAATGGGACGCTTCTTCTTCATGGGAGTGATCGGATTGATCATCGCTTCCGTCGTGAACCTCTTCCTCGGCAGCCCGGCGCTTACGTGGGCGATATCTGTCGTCGGAGTCGTGATATTCGCCGGTCTGACGGCGTGGGACACGCAGAAGCTGAAGGAGATGGTCTCGTCGGGCATCGTGGTTTCGGGCACCGAGGCCGCGCGCAAGCTTTCGATCTACGGGGCACTGACGCTCTATCTCGACTTCATCAACATGTTCCTGTTCCTGCTGCGGTTGTTCGGAAATCGCCGGTAACAGGCTGGAAATTCAGATAGTTGAAGGAACGGGCTTGCCAAGGGGCAAGCCCGTTTGCGCGATGACCGCCGGTCGCCCCGAGTTTTTTCGGCAACTCGTGGAACCTTTGCCGGACAAGGTCGCAATACGAGTGTGAGCCGGCGAAGCGATCAAGGCATCCGAATGATCCGTTCCTCCGAACAGTCCGATGCCGAATTGCTCGCTCGATCCAACAATGGTGACGAGGCGGCATTTCTGCTTCTTTACCGGAGAACGCAGGGGCCGGTCTTCCGATTTGCAATGCAGATGAGCGGCTCGCGGACGATTGCGGAGGACGTCACGCAGGAGGTGTTCCTCGCGCTTGCGAGGGGCGGCAGCCGGTTCGATCCGGCAAAGGGGTCTTTGCAGTCCTACCTGTTCGGAGTGACGCGAAATCAGGTCCTTCGTCGACTCGACAAGCGGGCGAACCTGGTCTCGATCGACGAAGAGCGGGATTGCGGTGCGGCGGCGGGATCATTCGAGGCAGCGGCGGATCAGCACGGTGATCTGGCCCGCGCGCAGACAGTCGATCTCGTGCGGCGGGCAGTCCAGTCGCTCCCCGTGAACTATCGGGAGGTCGTCGTGCTTTGCGACCTCGAGGAAGTCAGCTACGAGGACGCGGCCGCTGTGCTCGACTGCGCCATCGGGACGATTCGATCGCGCCTGCATCGGGCGCGGGCTATGTTGGCCGAGCGCCTCCAGTTCGTTCGGGAATCCGCTCCGTCCGTGTCGCGTGCGGGCGATTCGAGGTATGTCGTATGACTTGCGAGGAATTCATCAGCAGACTTCAGGCCCTGGGGCGCGGCGAGTCCCCCGGCCAGGAGGCGCGCGACCACGCCGAGTCGTGTGAAGCCTGCGCCGAGACGTTGACCACGTCGGGACACGTCGATGCGCTGCTCCGGTTGCTGGCGAGGAGCGACGATGGGCTCGAGGCGCCTGCGCGCATCGAGGAGACAGTTCTCGGCGCCTTCAGGCTCGCGCACGGTACGGCAAACGTGGTGTCGATGCAGCCGCACGCAGTGGCGCCGGCCGTTGCTCCGCGCCGTTTCGCATACCGCTGGATGGGTGCGGCCGCCGCGATTGCAGTGGCAAGTGCCGCATCGCTCGTCGCCTGGCAGTCTTTCCGGTCCAGCGATCTGCTGCCGCAACCGCCTGTCGAGCAAGGCGCACCCGCGCCCGAACGAACACCGTCGCCGCCGTTCGCATCGCGGCCCGGAGCGGCGCCGAGCGTGCGCCCGGGCGACGGCAGCTATCAGGGCGCGGCGCCGGGACGCGGCAACGCGCGGGCACCGATAATTCCAGTTTCGACGGTCAGGAAGCCGGTGCGGCCGGTAACCTCCGCACCGAATCCATCTGCCGACGAACCGGCCGAATTCGTTACCGATTTCTATTCGCTGGTCCCCGCATCGGGCTTCGCACCGACGGAGGGAGGCCAACTCGTTCGTCTCCAGGTTCCGCGGGCTTCGCTCGCATCTCTTGGCGTGCCAATTCCGGTCGGAAACCCGAACGGATCGGTCACTGCCGATCTGGTGATGGGCTATGACGGTGTGGCGCACGCGATTCGTTTCGTACAACCAACAAGGTCAAGTGAGAGGAGTTCCAGATGAACATTCGAAATCTGATGACTGCGAGCCTGGCGACGCTCGTCGCACTGCCAGCTGCGGCAACCGCGGCAAGTGCTCAGGCGCCCGCGGCCGGGGCAGCGCCGGTGGCCGTCGTGGCTGGCCAGAGCAAGGCCGGCAAGCGCTCCCAGGCTGTATTCATCTCGTCCGAGATGAGCTTCGAGGGAAAGATCGTCAAGGGCGCGCCCTACACCGCCGAGACGATCAACGAGTCGGTACATACGCTGGGCGACGGTAATCGCATCGTCTCGACAAATCGCGGCAGCGTCGCGCGGGACGGGGAAGGGCGGCTGCGGAGAGAGCACTCGATAAGCCAGTTCGGCCCCTTTGCGAGAAATGCCGGGCCTTCCACGATGGTCTTCATCACCGATCCGGTTTCCAAGACCAACTACATCGTCGATACGAACGAAAAGACCGTCCGCAAGATGCCGATTCCGAACTTTTTCGTATGGCACGACGGCAAGAATGGCGACGGCGTGCCTGGTGAAGAGGAAGTCGTCGTTACCGTGGACACGAATCATCCGGATGGAGAGACGATCGTTCGCAAGGAAATCCGGGGGAAGGAAGGGAAGACTGACGTTACGGTCGAGAGGCGCGCCGGAACGGAAGGCTCCGAGGACGGACCGAATGGCGTCATCGTCGTTACGGAAGGGACGGAGAACATCGTTGGACCGCCGGACGTGTCGATGCGTCGGCCCGGACCTCCGGGACCGATCGGAATGGGCCCGATGGCCGGTGGATTCCGGTACGAAGTGACGGAAATGGGCGAGCCCAGGATTGAGTCGCTCGGAAAGAAGACGGTCGAAGGCGTCGAGTGCGACGGTACGCGAACTACCGTTACGATTGCGGCTGGCGCCATCGGCAACGAGCGGCCGATCGATATCGTCAGCGAAGTCTGGTACTCGCCGGAACTGCAGTTGACGGTGAGCAGCCGTCACAACGATCCTCGATTCGGCGAAACGAGCTACCGCCTCACGAACATCGTCAGGGCCGAGCCGGACAAGGCGCTCTTCATGCCGCCGCCGGACTACAAGGTCGAAGACGCGCCGTTCAGGAAAATGCTCCGGAAGCACGGGAGGCCCGCAGCCAAGGTAGAATAAGCCCCTCACCAGCAGGTCATTCGAAGAGCCCCGCGCTTACCCGCGCGGGGCTTTTTCGTTTGTCGAACGGCATCGCCCGTTCGAAACGGAATCGCAGGCCGGCTTGACACGCCCTGCCTATGGCCGTAGTTTGCGATTGAAACCCGTTCCGGCCCCCTGGAACGATCTCCAATCACATTTCCGCCCCCACGCTAGCGCGGATTTCGCGCGAAATTCAGATGGCCTTTGTCTCGGTCGCTCGGCGACGGCTACGCCGGGTGCGAGCGATGCGACTGCGAAGCAAGGGCTTCATCTCGCGGAAACGATTGCCGGCACGTTACCCACGACGATCCGGCGCTGCTCCCCGAATGAGGTAAGACCATGAAGAACAGGTGGGGCGCGAAAGCGCTCGTCACACTGGTGTGGTGCGTCTGCATCGGCGTACTGGCCATTCCGGCGGCCGCACAGCTCATCGATCGCTCGATGTCGCCGAACTCGCTCAACGAAGGGATCAACAAGTCGTACGCCGAGCAGGCAGGGGCCGGCAGGGGCGATGCGCTGACTCCGAACTCCTCCGCCTACGTCATCGGCCGCGACCCGTTTCGTGCGATTCGCAGGGGCCGGCAACTGTTTCAGCGCAAGTTCGCGCTTGCGCAGGGACTGGGGCCACGCCACCTCGACGGAGTCGGTGACATCAACGTGGAACTCGCACTTGGGGCCGGTCTCTCGGACAGTTGCGCAGCGTGCCACGGCCGGCCCAGGGGCGGAGCCGGGTTCGGTGGCGACGTCGTGACGCGTCCCGACAGTCGCGACGCGCCGCATCTCTACGGACTGGGGCTCAAGGAGATGCTCGCCGACGAGATGACCGCAGAATTACGCGCCATTCGGGCGGCGGCCGTTGCGGAAGCCGCAAAGTCCGGACAGATGGTCACCAGGTCTCTGGAAGCGAAGGGAATCAGTTTCGGGTCGATCAAGGCGGCTCCGGACGGAGCCGTCGACACGACGGCAGTGGACGGAGTGGATCCGGATCTGCGGGTCCGGCCGTTCTTTGCCCACGGCGGGACGATCTCGATCCGTGAGTTCGTCATTGGCGCCCTTAACAATGAGATGGGTATGCAGGCGTTCGATCCGGACCTCCGAGCTGCCGGCGCAGGGGCAACCGTGACGACGGCAGGCGGATTGGTTCTGGACGGTTCGAAAGACGCCGTCGAGTTTCTCGAGGTGACGAGCGCGACGGACGATCCCGACCTCGACGGCCGGGTGAACGAAGTTCCCGAAAGCATCGTCGACTTTTTCGAGTTCTACCTGTTGAACTACTTCAAGCCGGCTGTTTACCAGCAGACACCCGAGACGGCTCAGGGTCTGAAGGCGTTCAGAAAGGCAGGCTGTACAACGTGTCACGTTCCCGATCTCACCATCGATCGGGATCGGCGCGTGGCAGACGTCGAAACGGTCTACGACCCGGTTCGAGGCGGCTTCAACAACCTCTTTTCGACGGCGACCGGGCTCTTTCACCAGGTGGACGATGGCTCGGGGCAGCCAGCGTTGAAGGTGCCGAACTACGGCTCGTTCGTCGTCAGGAATCTCTTCACCGACTTCAAACGGCACGATCTCGGACCTTCGTTTTACGAGAGGAACTACGGCGGCACGACTCAGACGGAATTCCTGACTACTCCGTTATGGGGCGTGGGGTCGACCGGTCCGTACGGGCACGACGGCCGGAGCATCAACCTCCGCGAGGTCATCCTAAGGCACGGCGGCGAGGCGCAGGCGTCGCGCGACGCATTCGACAGGCTGCCGAAGGGAAAACAGGCGGCAATCGTCGCCTTCCTCAACTCGCTCGTGCTGTTCCCGCCCGACGACACGGCGTCGAACCTGGACGCGGGCGATCGAGCTGCGGCCGGGTATCCCCAGGTCGCGCACGGCAGCATCAAGCTGACGGTCCTGTTCAACGATCCAAACGATCGCGAATGAGGTGACGCACGCGACGGGAGCGGCCGGATATGCCGTTCCCGTCGCCCCTGCGCCTTCAGGGTGCGGTCCACTGACAGCGGACCTTCAGGAAGAGCGTCAACTGTACCGTGGGCTCGATTCCGGCCGGATTTATTACGGCGTCGAACGATTCGTTCGAAAGCGGGTCGTAATAGGAAGTGCTCGTTTTCCTCCTGTCTACGACGCGCGCGGTGGAGGCTTCGCCAGCCTCATAGGCGGTGTAGGTCTTGTACAGATCGCCGGGCGCAAACGAGGCATATCGCTCTTCGGAAACGGCCTTCGTCTTTAGCTGGACGCCGAGAAGGGAGCTGTAGCTCGCGATTTTCCTGTTCACGATCCGGGACGCTTCCTCGAGCATTTTCAACCGGGCGGAGCCCATGTCGGCGACGACGTAATCGACCTTGATGAGGTCGTAAATACCGAGTTGCGCGGCGGCGGCCACCAGGCGCTCGAAGATCGCGCGATCGGCGTAGCGAAGCGAGACTGTCTTCTTGGTCTGAAATCCGGTCAGCGCTTCGCGCGACGTGCGCCCCGAGACCGAGTAGTCGTACACGGGGTTCTGCGTGATGAAATCCACGAAAACGTCCTCGCGGCGAACGCCGATTCCGGCGGCAGCCGTCACCAGGTCCGAAACGAGCTTGTCGGTCTTCCGGTTGCTTTCGGCCGCGTTCGGCGCTTCCTGCGCGATTCCGAAGACGGCCACGAAGCTGTCGGGTCTTACGTTCTGAAGAACATAGGCCTCGACGTACGGCACGGGCTGAACGTCCTTCGGATCGTAGAGCAGCAGGTCGCCGGCGAGCGGTATCGCCGGCGGGGTACTCCGAGTGTTGTAGTACTGGTTTCCAGCTTCCCGCTGGTAATTCTGGTTTCCGCGTTCCTGGGCGTGAGCCGCCGCGGCACACAGAGCGACGACGGCGACGAGTTGTATGAATCGCATACTCGGGCCTCACTGGTTTCGACTTGTTTCGTAACTCCACATCGGTGAATTCAACTGCTACGCACAGTAATCTGCTCCGAGCAGATCCCGCAAGTAGCTAAGTCTACGCCATTTACCGCGAGATAAGACTGTTCCCGGCAATTTATGTGAATGCACAGGGGTGAAGGGGTGAAGATTCCGAGTGTGATCCTCACGCCACCATCAGTTCCGATGATGCTGGGATTGCAAGGACGTCGAATCGGACCTTGTCAGATATTCCATTGCGGCAATATTCAGTTTGTGGAATGGGACGTCGAGTTCACGGATGTCTTCGAGGATTGATGGAACGGGCTCGACGAGACTGAGCAGGAAGATGTCGCGGCTTGCGTCGGGTTACTGGAGCAGAAGGGGCCTTCGTTGCCGCATCCTTGCAGTAGCGGGATCAAGGGTTCCCGGCACGATCACATGCGAGAACTTCGAATTCAGCATGCCGGCAAACCGTATCGGGCCCTGTATGCGTTCGATCCACGCAGGGTGGCTCTACTGCTGCTTGGCGGAGACAAGACGGGGAATGCACGGTGGTATGGAAGTGTATGTCCCGATCGCTGACCGGTTGTTTGACGAGCATCTCGTGTCGCTCGGAAGTGAGGAACAAGACGATGGCTAAGCCATTCAGGGTGCTAAGAGACAGAATGCCGCCGGAGTCTCGCGAACTTGCGGCTGCGAAGACAAAGAAGCTCGTGGCTGGCATGCCGCTCAACGAACTGCGCGCCGCACGGCGGTTGACGCAAGAGCAGCTGGCGGCGAAGCTTCACGTGAAGCAGGCATCGGTTTCCAAGCTCGAACGCCGAGCGGACATGTACATCAGCACGCTGCGAGGTTACGTCGAGGCGATAGGCGGTGAGCTCGAGATCGTCGCCAGGTTTCCCGACGGGGACGTCCGCATCGACCAGTTCACCGAGGACGCGGCAACTTTTTAGGCCGGTCTTCTGTCTTCGTAGTCCGAACTAGTGCGTCTGATAATGGAAATTACGAGCAGTTGTCCTAGTAGGGGCGGCGGTCTTCCCAGTCGCTTGCGGGCGGACCGATGTTCGCTTGGCACGCCGCCCTGTTTCCGGCCAGACGCTGCGGTATGAATAAGTTGGGGTCCCCTCAGAACGAAATTATGCCACGCTCGACCTAATTCCGTTTTCTGACGGGACCCCAGGATCACGGTCGGCGCGTGGCGCACCACCGAAGGCTGCCCGATGCACGTTGTATAGTCGCGAAAGTGGTTACAAAAGGGACGTCCACCGAGCCTATTCAGCAATGCGGCGAAGGTCCTTGACGAGGATGAACAGGTGGAGCAGATCGGTGGGGGATTCGATGAAGTCGAAATGGCGATAGAACGCCTGTGCCCCTTCGTCCTTCGCGTGTACTGCAAGCGCGCGAACTCCCGCGATGTCCGCAGCTTGCAGTGTTCGCTGCATCGCATTCCGAAGCAGGCCGGCGCCCAGTTTCTTCCCTTGCCAACCTACAGCAACGCCCATCCGAGCCAGGAGCATTATAGGTACTGGATGCCGAGCTAAGCCCTTCGTCAACCGATCGGGGGCATCGTCGTAGTTTACTTCCGCGACAACAAGGGAATAGAACCCGATCACCGTATCATCGGCGAGCGCGACGTAGGTCTGCGAAGCGTTGGCTTGCTGGTTGTGTAAAGCAAAGCGGGCCAGGAAACGGTTGAGCGCTTCCTGGCCGCAGTCGAACGTCTCTACAGCGTGCTGGCGAGACAGCTTTTCAATACGAAAGCACGTCACCGTGCCGAGTCGCTATCAAAAAGGCCCGGTTCGCTAAACAGCCGCTGCACACGGGGCAGCGCACGCGGTTCAGCATCGAGCGCTGTCATGAACGCCGCCCACTGTTCTGCATCCAGCCCGAAATGCCGACGATCAGCAAGGGTCTCTTCAGCACGTGAGAGCGCGCTGTCCAAGACAAAATCACTTACTGACCTATGAGCAGCTTCAGCTGCTTCATAGAGTGCCTTCTTGGCCGCAGGTGTGAGCCGAAGATCCAACTTCTCGGTCCTTGTCGTGCGTTTGACCATGACTTACCTCCTTCCCACTTTTCCACCGTACACGGGTTGCCCGACAATGTCACGACAAATTCTCGAGTGTGGTGGAATCGACAGGCTGGAACTTGCAGCCGTTCGGCCAGCCAATCTCTTGGTCGGGCTTACAGCACCCAATGAGCCGAAACTTACTCTTGCACATTGGGCGCAACGTGAGTGTTGTCATGCGAGAGGCTATGAAGAGGCGAAGAGGCCCAGTAGGCAGGGGTAGCCCGGGGCGACCTTGGGGCACGTAAAGTTTCCACATTCAAGCGAGGTTCTTTCGAATCGTGGCAACTGTCATGAACAACTGAAGAGGATTCCTCGCGGCGGCCTCGAAGCCGTAGCGTGCGTAGAATCTGCGCGCCGCCTCGTGCTTGGCTTCGACGAACAGCCCCCGGCCTCCGACGATCTCCGAAGCCTTTACGACGTTGAGCATCGCGTGCTTGAGGAGCGCTTCGCCGAGTCGATTTCCTTGCACTCGAGTGTCTACAGCCAGTCGGCCCAGGAGAACGATTGGGATCGGGTACTTGCCTAATCCCGTTCTCATCGCTTCGGTCACGTCATCAGGGTCGAGGTTGCGGGGTGCGAGGGTGCAATTCGCTACGACCTGCGGCCCGCGAAGGGCGACGAAGGTACGCGAGGCCTCGCGTTTCTGTTGCTGCTGAGCGTACGTCGCCAGAAACTCGTCGAGCGCCGGCTCGCCGCAGGAGAAGCTCCTTCTGTCGTGCTCGGCGCTCAAGAGTACTGGTCCGGAGACCGGTTCCTCGTTACCGCTCAAGTATGCTCTTCTCCGTAAGCAGCTTCTTCAGACGCGGAATCTCGCGAGGCTGCGCGTCGAACGCCTGATTGAACGCCTTCCACTGCTCGAGCGGGATCGTAAGCCGAGACTCGTCTTCGATCACACGCTTGGCTTCGAGCGCCGCGCATTCGAGGACAAACTCGCTCAGCGACTTGTGCCGCAACTCCGCCGCTTCGACGAGCAGTTCCTTCTGTTCGTCGGTAGCACGGATGTCGAGCCGAGTCCCCTTTCTTGCTCTCTCTCACGGCTCCCATAAGTCACTTCCTTCCAGAGCATTAGGTGTTGTACACACATTGTCCGGACTGACGTATCAGACTAATTCCGATTCTGAATCATCGTTCTTTCACATGATGGATTCAATCAGACGCCAACGTGGCGGTCGGTCATCGTCATTCCGATATCGACATCTGCATTGCAAGCCACGCGAGGGCCTACGGTTCTTGAGATTGCGTCTGGTGTCGCAGGACTGCGGAGGCCCGGTCTCGCAATCTGCCATGAGGTCACGACGGTCGATCGCTCGAAATTGACAACACGGATCGGAGCATTGCCTGACACCGCGCTCGAAGAAGCAGGCAATGGGCTGAGGGTCGCACTCGATTTGATCGAATGATTACGGCACATATGCGGTGTTGTGACCATCCAGTGACCGTCGTTTCGCGCTCCAGCCGGCGATGGCGGCCCGCCCCGAACGGGAGTAGGATCGGCGTGATTCTTCGACTCGGACAAGTCGACTTGCGCTCGGTGGATGGCGGCGCGTGACCCGATGAGAGTTCACACGATTTTCTACGTGGCTGACCAGGCGAAAGCCGCGTCGTTCTACTCGCACGTGCTCGACGCAACGCCGGTTCTGGATGTAACAGGCATGACGGAATTCGCCATCTCTGAAGAGACCGTCCTCGGTCTGATGCCCGAGTCCGGAATCAGGAGACTGCTCGGAGACAAGCTGCCCGCCTTTCACGGCAGTCCGGTGACCGCGCGCGCGGAGCTCTACCTCGTCGTCGAGGATCCCGGCGCCTGCCATAGCCGGGCGCTGGAGGCCGGTGCGCTCGAGTTGAGCGGTCTCGAACTCCGCGATTGGGGAGACCACGTCGCTTACTCCATTGACCCCGATGGCTACGTCCTCGCGTTCGCATCCAGAGCCGAGCGTTGACGGATTGCCGCCAGGAACGATAGCAACCCGAACTGGCGGAACGAAACTGCCTCGCTGAACCGGCACCGAATGCGGACAACCGCAGAGGCAACGCCGCACAGAGGCGAAGCCGTCAATGTAGCGTGCCCCGAGCGCCGGCGCACAAGGACTGGCGAGGCAATTGGTGGTTGCCTGCGGACCGCGCCGATCCGCTCGGGGGATGATCCGGAAGATTCGACCAGCTTCGGCTTACTGCTCATTGTGACCCGCCCTCCGATTCTTTGCCTGCCACGCAACATTCCACCCCAGTCCACGTAAGCCCGGTTTCCCCTGGGCCGTTGCCGTAACTGCAATGAACGCCACGATCCACACGGAGTCCCCGAAAGCGGATTCGCTGCCGCGTGCAACCGCGACGTTTCGCCTGTTGCTCTACGGCGCGGCAGTCGTGCTCGTCGCCACACTGGTTGCCGGCTTCGTGCTGCCCGTGCCGTGGGCCTGGTCGATCGGATTCGTCTATATCCTTTACGATACCTGGCTTCTCGCAACCATGGTTCGTTCCAGCAGGCGCGCCGTGCTGGCGGGAAAGTCGAAGGCCCTCGACGACGCCGACGTCGAAACCGTCTCGATGGCCGTCCTGGTGGCGTTTCGCAACGAGCGAGTCGTTCTGCCTCAGACGATCGACGCGCTCCTGAAGCAGACCGAGCGCGCCGAAGCCATCGTGCTCGTCGACGACGGTTCCACCGACGATTCCGTGCTCTGGCTGACCTCGGAGTTCGAACTGGAGTTCGACGGAGACCTTGGGCGCTCGGTACGCGAACCGTCGATGATCGTCATCCGTAAACCGCACTCCGGGAAGGCCGCATCGCTCAATGTTGCTCTTGGCTTGATGGTCGCGGACCTGATCGTAACCATTGACGCCGACACGATGCTCGCGCCAGATGCCCTGGCGGCTGTTCGACGCGCCTTTGCCGCTGATCCCGATCTCTCGGCCGCGTGCGGGGTGCTCGCGCCGACATGCGCGGGCGGCCCGGGCGCACGGGCATTTCAACTCTTCCAGACCTTCGAATATCTGCGCGCGTTCCTCTGGCGGTTGGCGTGGATGCGCGACCGGACGCTCGTCCTCGTGTCTGGCGCCTTCGCGGCGTACAGGCGCTCGTCGCTCGTCGCGATTGGGGGATTCGACGCGACCAGTCGTGTGGAGGACTACGAGGTGATGTTCAGGCTTCACCGGGCCAGTCACGAGGCCGGTAAGCCGCTCTCGGTCGGAGTCATCGGCGACGCCCGCGCGGTGACGGATGCACCGGCCGGAGTCCTGGCATTTCTGCGGCAACGCACGCGATGGTTTGCCGGGTTCATCGAGACGATGAACCGAAACGCCGATCTGGTCGGCTCGCGTCAGCACGGACGGTTCGGTACCTACCACCTGCCCGTCAAGACGATTGACATGCTGCTCCCCGTCTACGGGCTGGGTGCTACCGCAACTCTGGCGATGCTGCTGCTGCTCGGGTACGGCCTCGACGCTCGGATACTGGCCGTCGTCCTGGCAAAACTGCTTTTCGACATCGTCTGCTACGCGCGATGCATTCAGCTGTTCGAAGCCTGGCAGGGGCGTCGGCCGTCGGCCTCTCTTTACGGTAGAGCGCTGCTCGCTACGCTCCTCGAACCCGTCTTTTTCCAATTGCTGCGACAGACGGGAGCGCTGCTCGGGTGGATAGCCTACGTGCGAGGGCGGATAGATTGGGCGCCGGCGAGATCCGGGAGGATCCAGGAGACATTGACTGCGGCCGACCGCAGCGAACCAGCGAGCAAGTCCCCGCAATTCCGCGGCCAGTAGCATCTGCGTCGTACAAATGCGATGGTCCGACGCCGGCGCCTGGCCGGGCAACGTATTCGCCACGTCGACGGTCGCGCCAGCGGACCGCCCGGCAAAGAAGTAACCGAAGCGTTACGCCGACATCTCGGGTGTTCAGGGTGGACGCAATCACTGCGTGGCGGAGGTCCGCCAGCGTCATCGCCCCGTTCGATGGCAAAGACCTGGGGGCAGGCCGATTGTCTTCGGATGCGTCACCACCCACAACTCCCTGACGACGAGGTTAGTCCCCTGCCAGTCCTGCAATCGTGTCCGCCCGCTCCTCTCCACCAAGGCTCGCGCGATGACGGCGGAAGGCCAGCCACGACTCCTTTGCGAGGCGACCGATGACGCGGCGGTTCTGTCCGATCACCTTCGCCCACGCCCACGCATTCATCTGGGGGAAGTAGATGCCGCGGAAGCAGAGCCGCGCGAGCAGATGGCTGATCCGATAGCCGAGTGGATGGTCCGCGATCGCGTCGATCGCCCGCGCCGTTGCCTCGGGGCTGTAAGACGAAGACCACGCGTGATCCACCTCGATCTGCGCCTGGGGAATCGTCATCTTGAGCGGCGTATGCGCCATCTGGAACGGAGCGAAATCCATCCAGTGCGTCGGCCGCGTCAACCGTCCCGCCTTCTGCAGACGGTCATAGAGCGGCGTCGCCGGGAACGGCGTCAACTGGCCGAAGACCGGCAGTCCCGGCGGCCAGGTTCGAACCTGTTCGAGCGTTCGCTCGGCCACGCCCGGCGTGTCGTTGTCCATGCCGAAGATGAAGGACGTGATCGCGTAAATGTTGCGCTTCGCGAGCCGGTCGAGCACGGGCGCGTACTCGTTCGGCTTGTTGAATCCCTTGCTGACGTCGGCGAGGTTCACCGGGTCGATCGATTCCATCCCGATGAAGATCCACTTGCCTCCGGCTTCGGCGATCAGGTCGACGAGCTCCTCGTCGCGCAGCAGGTTCGCGCTGATCTGCGCGACCCACGGCAACTGCGCATCGGCTGCGATGATGTCGCGCAATAGCGACTTCGTCCGCTTCACCTTGATCGCGAAGTTGTCGTCGACGAAGAAGACGGCGATCTGGCCGTTCTCCTGGCGCGCGCGGCTCTTCAGCCGCAGCACCTCGTCCACGATGCTCTCGTTCGAGCGGAAGCGGATCGAATCGCCGAAGAAGCCCGTCACCGTGCAGAACTCGCAGCCGTACGGACAGCCGCGGCCCGACTCGATGGGAATCAGCCGCAACGATCCCCAGCCGCCGCCGACGTCGCGCAGCAATCTGCGTGCGAACTTCGGCACGAGGTTGAACTGCGCCAGGTCGAGCGACTCCCACGGAATGGCCGGATACGGCTGGAGGTCGGGCTTCTTCTCGACGCCGTTCGCGTCCACGGGCTCGTACACCTCGCGAAGCTCGCCGCGTTCGACATCGGCGACGATCTGCGGCCACGTGAGATCGGCCTCGCCTAGCGCGATCGCATCGACGTGGCGCTTGCCGCCGTCCCGTCCGAGCGCTTCGTCGGGCATCTCGGTTACGTGCGGGCCGCCCATCACGACAGGAACTCCAGTCCGCCGGACGGCATCGGCCATGCGATACGCCTTCGCGACCATGCGGGTCATCGCCCCGATTCCGACGAGATCGATCCCTTCGTCGACGACGTATTTCGCAAGCTCGTCTTCAGTTATCGCTCGTGTATTGCCGTCGATGAGGACGACATCGTGTCCGGGCGGCGTCAGCGCCTGAAGGAGGAACATCCAGAGGTGCGGTTGAAAATTGCGGGTGATTCCGTTGTCCGGGTTATAGAGCAGGATTCGCACGAAGTTCTCCGATCTACCAAGGTGAGTGTAGCGATGTCATCGACGCCGCATCGGTACCACCGCATCGGCGGTACGGCCGACTCTGACCGACCTTTCCGAAACGGCAAGCGCCTTCACCTACCGGTGGACAACTCCGCAACGCACAAAGCACCGAGACGATCCGGGCTGATTTGCTATGTGGGTGCCAGACAGACTATGCCGATTGGACCGGCAACACAACGTCGCGTCGGCTCCGGACCGAAGGTTTGCTCCACTGTTGAAAGTTGTCTTGCGACATCTTACGCGGGGGCGGCGACGCGAGCACCGCCGAGTAAGGCGGCGAGCTACTTCAGATCACCAGTCCGGAGATACGAAAACCTCCGGTGCGACCAAAGGAGAAGCAGCAGCATCACGCTTGGTTCTCGTGTGAGGGGAGCCGAGCCGGCATCTCTGCTCGCTCAACCCTGCAACCTGAATGCGGGAGGGCTATTCGCGAAGCCCGAAAAAGTGCACGGCATCAGCCTTCCGCTTTCGAATCCGGCCGGGCGCGCGCCTCACCTCGACAGCCGTCGCACGGACAGAACCTGCGCAGCCGTTGCCACGAGTAGATACCGTCGGAATGCGTGTCGGTGAAGACGAACCTGACGGCGTAAGAACCCACGTGCTCGCATTCGATCACGTCTACGGACACCGGAATCGACCCGGGAGCGATGCGCGTGACGCCAGTCCATTCGTCCACGCATTTCGCGCAACCGCAGAACTCCCTGAGCAGGCTCGCCGGAAACTCACTGACGTGTCCGTCATCCCATTCGATCCTGATTTCGCGCGGCGCGGTTCTGCGTATCGAGGTCGGCCGGGATATCGACATTCTCACTCCAAGTTACCTGGTAAACGTGAGTGTTGCCTGTCCACCATCTGGATTGACCACCCGAACCGGCACCTGCACACCCTTCGGAAATCGGGACTTGAGTTGCTTCCCCCTCCCGACCGAAATGGAGGTCGGCCCGCCGACCACCACATCTGGCCATGGCGTCGAGTCGGCTCCCAGATAAACAACTGCGTCAGCAGCGATGTTGGAACCCGTTATTATCAATCGATACGGACGTTTAGCACTCACTATCTGAGAAATAACCGGAGGCACGATGACGACTTCATCGGTTCCTAGCGTTGTGACGAAACCGTTATCCGTGCTGCCGGCCGGACAAGGACAGATCGCTCCGAAACTGCCAGGAGTTACGGGAAAGCCGGAGGAAAACGTCTGGCCCCCGAACGCCACCACACCATCCTGGCCTACTGCTGCAGCGTTGGCATTTTCTCCACCAGCGCCACCAAGATACGACATAAAAGCTAGTGTGCCATCTGAGCGCAGGCGGAGGATCATTGCGTCGGACTGGAATCCCGGCTCGACGCAGCCTCCGCATATCGATTGAATTGGAGAAACGACGTTCAGATCCTGCGAGCGCGTCAACCCGACGGCCGTTACGGCGCCGTCACTTCCAGCTGCAAGACCGAGCAACTCGTCGTTTCGCGACCCGCCGAAATATGTCGAGTAGGTAATTTCCCCTCCATCCGCGGTCAGCCGAGCCACAAACGCGTCACCGCCGCCTCCGGGGATGGACTGCGCCGGATTGACAAGCGGAAGCGCAGACGAACTCGTCGACCCGGCGAGGACAATCGAGCCGTCCGGCGAGAGGGTAACCGCGCGAATGGCGTCTCGGCCGAAGCCTCCAAAATAGGTTGACCAGGACAGTTCTCCGGTTGCGGTGACTCGCGCGACGAAGCCATCGAGGCTGGTCTCAGGCGACGGACCACCGGCGTTTGCCGCCTGCACTGGGTTCTTTGTCAGAAAATCGAGTGAAAATGAGGTGCCCGCGAATACCGCGCCTCCGTCCGGCGTCACGGCGATTGCCGATCCCCCGTCCCCGCGGTTCCCGCCGATGTAGGACGAGAACAGAACGCCTGAGCCGTCCGGATTCAGCTTGGTGATGAAGCCCTCCGAGCCCTGCTTCTTGTCCGGTTCGAATGCATTGTCACGCGGGATGCCGAACGAGTTCGTCGAACCGGTAACGAACGCGTTCCCTTCCGCATCCACAGCGATCCCGGCTGCGTAGTCGTCGTGCTCTCCGCCGAGGTAGGTCGCATAGGAGAATGGTCCGCCCTCCGCCGGAATCTTGACGACGAACGAATCGATGCAGTCGCCCCCGGCGCAGGTCGGGAAGCGCCCGTTCTCGAGATCGTACGCGTCGGGGGTCACGGGAAAGTCGAGCGAATTCGTCACGCCGGTCACATAGACGTTTCCGGACGGATCGACCGAAACACCGGATGCCCGGTCGTCGGCCGAGCCTCCGATATAGGTCGAATTGACCACGCGTGAACCGTCGGCCGAAACTTTCATGACGAAAGCGTCGGTCGGTCCCCGGCGCGAAGTCTGTCCTGCATCGAGCACGGGGAAATCGGCCGACGACGTTTCGCCCGCGAGGATGACATTTCCCTCCCGATCGATGGCGACCGCCGCTACGCTGTCGCGTCCACTACCGCCAACGAAGCTAGAGAATCCGACGACAGTCGGCGGATCTTCGCCCTGCAGGGGTTCAATGGCGGCCCGCCCTTGACCGTTGAGCGCGAATGCCAGAACGGCAACGACGATCGAGCAATGGGTAATGCGATTGGGCATTTTTCAACTCTATAACAGCCTTGTCGATGCGCCGGAAAGCGAAAGGGCGCGCGATGGCGCCAGGAGTACTGCAGGTCACTGTGCCGAAAGTAGAACGGAGCGCGTCGACTTCGATGTGCGACGTCCTGCGCGAAGCGCTTCGGACTGCGACGTGAAGCGCCGCTTCTGTAGTTGAAGAATCGAACCCGTTGCGCGACCTCGAACGTCTTCCCCTCCCCGCTCACCGAAAGCGGCGCTTCAGGCCGCACTCCAAGGCGCTTCGCGCAAGTGCCGGTCGCGCGCCGTGCGCGTAACGGCCGGCGACGACATCGTTGCAGGGTGTCAGATCAACTGAGCAAGTGGAATGCACTGGAGTCATTGAACGCCTTCGGCCCGGTAGCGCTCCTCCCTGGCCGCGCGAACCGCGTCTTTCTGTCGCTTGACCATCGCCTCGGCCGCCGGATCGGGAACGATCGGATCGTCGAGCTTGACGTAGTCGTTCCAGGCCGACTCGACACGATTCGAATCGTCGAGCCTGAGCCCCAGCACGCCGAGTTTCTGAGTCTTGTACCACGAAAAAACGACCCTCATCGGGCCGTCCAGCCGTGCCTCGAGCCCAGCGCCCATGACGCTTCCGTCCGAAGAGCCCGCCCCGAACGAATTCGCCACGATGACCACATCCGGCCTGTTTTCGAGTCTGTCGAACACTCGCACGAAATCGGCAAGCGGCAGGTACGCGAGCACGACGACGACATCGGCCACCTTCCGTGCCGCGGCAATTTGCACTTCGAGAGCCGCCCCCGGCTCCGTAGACCGAAAGCCGGAGGCCGGATCGACCACACCATCCGAAATCCCGACGATAGCAACTTTGACCGCCCGGGCCCCGCCGGACCGTTGCACCTCCCGCACTACGAACGGCGAGAATGGCCGAAACGCCGACGAAGCCGGCTCGATATTCGCGGATACCAGAATCTCGCGAATGGGACCGCCTTCCGCGCTCGAATCGACAAGCCCATCGACTGCCGCGATATCGTGGACCGTAACGTTGACCGCAGCGAAGCCCGACTCCTGGAGGGCCCTGTAAACGGCCCCAGCTTCGGCCCTCAACACGGCAGACGTGGAAGCCTGCCCTGTCGTTATCGGACGCGAAGTAAAACCGGCATCCACCACAAGTGTCCCAACGTCGGGGTGTTCCTGCTGGAAAGATCTGATTGCGCCCATCCGATAGCCGAATCCGCCCAGTTTCGGGTTCCCCATACAGCCACAACCATCCAGCGAGCCCATGATCTCGGACCCGTAGAAGATCACAAGATCGGCTCCTTCGATGCGAGCGACAGGGCCGGAACTACCACCTTCCATTGGCGATTTCGGTGAACACGCCGTAAGAAGCGCCGCCACCGCAAGCGTCGCGACCGCCGCAATTTGCCGACTCCGCACGTGTCGGCCTACTGGGCGACCGGCTTCAGCTTCCAGGACGCGCCCTTTGCCCGTTGAACGGTAAGTCGCGTTTCCGGGTCGTCAGGGACGTCGGGCGACAGCAGCACAGTCCGGCGACGGATTGTCCAGCGCCTGGCCGCGGCAGGCCCCAGCGACGGAAAAAGCCGTAATTCCGTAATCGATTTTGCTTCGTCTCCGACGGCCACGGTCGCGGGACGATCCAGATCCATTTCTCCCTTTGGCGCCGCTTTCCGATTGGCCACTACGATCAGATCCACACCGGGAACCGCTTCCTCGATCCGATTCGCCGAATTTTCGTCCAGATGCGCCAACACGATCAGGAAGTCGCATTTCGCGCGAAGCTCGGCGCCGTACTTCCGCGCCGCCGCGAGGGGATCGCTGACTTTCCAGTGGCTGCCGGGCTCTACGCGGTCTGGCATCCCGGTGACACCCAGGATGCCGACACGTATGACATCGGACTGGGACGCCGACGATGGCGGCGACACGTTGAGCACGACGTAAGGCTTGAATCCGACGAACTCCGCGCTGGCGGGCTCGACATTTGCCGAAATGAAAGCGTCCAGCGCCGGGAACTCCTTCACGCGCTCGTCGTAGCCGGCCTTCGCCCGCAACGGATCGAGTACCCGAAGATCCGGCACCGCGACGTTCAGGACGTCGAACCTCGCAACGCCGAGTGCACGCAGTATCCACTCGTTCTTGATCGCGGAGTCGTAGACCGCTTCGCTCTGCTTCCTGGCCGGATCGAAGACACGTCCCGCATCGACCTTCAGGATGCCGGCCTTCCCTTCCAGACGCCTGGCCAGTTCGGCCGCGTAGCCGGCACGTCTCGCCAGCCCCCCGACGGGCAGTTTGCATCCGCACGGTTCGATCAGCCCGTTCATGTCGCCAGTCGCCTGTATCGACAGCACGTACCCGTCGTGCTTCCCGTACAGATCCACCGGCTCCTGGCCACTCGCCGGCACCGGGGCGCCGGCCATACTCACTCCCAACAAGATCAGTGCAAGAACTCTCACCGTACGCGCCTCCAGTCGTCAAGAAGGTCGATTCGACGCAGACCCCGCAACGATACCCGAGACGTCGACTGTCTGCCACCACGGCCGGAACCCGGCGTTTGACACTCGTCGTCGTGACGACTACCGTTCGGCCAATGCCCGGTTCGCTCCAAAGAGACTTGAAACAGTCGAAGCCCTTCGATTCACTCGAGGAGGAAGTCTTCCTCAACCTCCAGAGGACGGCCGAGACCCTCATTGGCGGCCTCGCCGAAGCGCTGAAGCCATTCGACCTCACCGCTACGCAGTACAACGTGCTGCGCATACTGCGCGGCGCCGGAAACGACGGCATTCCGTGCCGCGAAGTATCCGAGCGAATGGTCAACCGCGACCCCGACGTGACGCGATTGCTCGACCGCCTCGAAGCGCGAGGCTTAGTCGCACGCACCCGGCTCGTGTCGGACAGGCGTGTCGTAATGGCGCGTATCGCGGACGCAGGCCAGCGGGTACTCGTGCGTGCAGATCCCGCGGTGAGCGCCTTTCTGCAGACGGCAATGTCCCGAATCGAACCTTCCCGAATGAGATTGCTGAACGAGGCGCTCGAAGCGCTTCGCGATGCTTGAGACTGGCCGCGACTACCGATGCCGCAAACGCATGCAATTCAGAGCATCGACCTCTCGTTCGTCGTCGAGACGCTGAACCTTCGTGTCGCACACGACTACACTCCCCTCGATACGGCCTTGTCCGCCTTGTCTCACCAGACTGCTGACCGCGCTCGATACGAGATCCTGGTTGTCGTGGACCCAGCAAAGGAGCCAGGGCTTCGGGCGCATCTTGGGCGCGACTGGCCCGGCGTGCGCGTCGTCGAGGTCGAGCCCGGAACCCACTACTACGCGATGAAAAACGCCGGAGCCCGCGCGGCGTGTGGCCGTCTGGTCGGTTATGTCGATGCCGATTGCTCTCCAGTTTCGACCTGGGCCGATTCGATTGTTGAGGCACTTACCAGCGGCCAAAGCCCTCCGGCAATTGCGGTCGGCAGCTACGATACCCCTCGATCGGGAGAGTCCTGGATTGCCAAGGCCTTTTTGATCACGATTTTCGGACGCCACGCGGGTCGTACCCGATGCGCCACCTCGAGCTTCGCCGCGAGTAACAGCGCAGTGCTGCGCGAGCGGATGCTGTCGGATCCGTTCAACGACCACCCGTACTTTCACGGTCCCGACGTGGAGTTCGCATCCAGGGCTCTCGCCCGTGGCGACAGAATCGAACTTGTTCCTGGCGCGACCAGCCTGCACGATCACGAGCCCGGGTTTGCCGCTCAACACGGCCGCGGACTCTACTGGGGGTACTGCTTTCTGCGGCTGCGGCGCGAGAGCGATGTGAGGGTTCCTTACGGAGCGCTGTTCCGGAGGCTCGGTAAACTTGCGCCGCTTGCGTTGATTCCCGCAAAGACGTTCATCGACCTCAGGCGCGCTTTTCAGCTTCGCCGGGATCTTGCTTTGAATCCAATTGCGTTAGCTGGCGTGAGTGGGCTGCTGATCCTGAACGCATTCTCGGTGTCGCTTGGGGCGATGAGATACGAGGCCGGGCTGCCGCCTCCACGGCAACCACAGGATCACAACTTTGCCCGTTAGCCGAACTGCATTCCTCTCCGTGCTTCCGATTGCGGCGTCTCGGGAAGCCTCGCAATCGGAGACACGAAGCGGATAGCCCCTCCTAGAACTCGTACCTGATGCCAAACTGCATGACGCGCGGCGGGGCCAGGGTGTCCTGGTAACGGCCGAACGTCCCGCTGTTAGTCAGATCGAGCGAAATCGACGATACGTCGAAGCGGGCGGTATTCGTGGCATTGAAGACTTCCCAGCGGAACTGGATCCGATGCCCTTCCCACGGCAGCTTGAACTCCTTGCCCAGGCCGAAGTCGAGCGAGAAAAATCCATCGCCGCGAATGATGTTGCGACCGCCCGACTGCCCGGCTCGAGTGTTCCTGAACGTGGTGATGGCCAGATCCGGATTGTCGAATAGGTTCGGACCGTCCGGCAGCCGGGTAGTGTTGCCCTTGATGTCGCCGGTCGGAGTCGCCCAACCAGTGATATTCCAGTTCGTCGGCCAGATCCGGCCGTTTCCAACCGACACCGGGAAGCCCGACGACATCCGCAGGATGCCGCTCAACTGCCAGCCGCCGATCAGCGCATCGGTGACGGAGTTCGCATCGGATGCGAGCCACCTGCCCTTTCCAACCGGCAGTTCCCAAAGCCAGTTGGCATTGAATGCGTGGGTGGTGTCGAAGTCCGACACGGCGCGATTCTGATTCCGGTCGAACGCATTGATGATGAACCCCGTCGTGTTGTAGTCGCTTCCGAACTGGGTCGTTCGCTCGCCTTCCGATGTCAGGTCGATAGACTTGGACCACGTGTAGTTCAGGTCGAAGGTGAGTCCGTGATTCAACCTCTTTCGAAGCATTACCTGCAGGCCGTTGTAGTTGGTGTCCTCGTTCGAACGCCAGGCGGCAAGGCTCGAGTACTGGTCGTCGAAGTAGAGTCCGGGACCGAATCGCGACGGATAGACGAAGTCGAGGTAGTACTGAACGAACGTCCAGTCCGGCGCGAGGAATCCCGCCAGCCGGTACGCACGTTGCGAGGCGGTAAGTCCGTTGGCCGCCAGATCCGGGTAAAGATTCTCGAAGTAGGGAATTCGGGGCACGTCACGAATTCGCGTGCTGGTGGCAAGGTAGTCGGCCAGGATCCCCGATACGGTGTTCCAGTCCTGTCCAGACTCCGGATCGCGGAAATTGACCGGCTGGGCGAGGTCCGATTGGGCCAGGCGGTTGCGGGCGAACCTTCCAATGTAAGCCGTCTCGAGTGTCATGTCCCACGGGAGCTCTCGCGAGAACGAGAGATTCACCGTGTAATCGACCGGCGTCACGATATTCCGGTCGAGACCGAACGTTATGGCGAAGGTGTCGGGCGGCAACGACGCCGGGAAGCCGCCCGCAGGAGCGCCGGGGAGCGGGGGCAGCACTCCAACTCCCGCATAGCGCGGCGACGTGGAGACGTCGTACCCACCGGACGGATTCTCGAGCTGAGTAGTCAGGCCAACCGAACCGTCTCGATCGAACGTGCTCGCAAGCCCCGCTCCGATCCGTTCGTAGTAGACACCGAATCCGCCGCGGATCGAGCTGCCGTCCGGCCCGCCGAATACCTTCGACCAGAAACCGTCGGTAAAGCCCGGCGACCAGGCGATGGCAACCCGGGGCGCGAAGTTGTTCTTGTCCCACGGATAGTATCCGTCGCGACCGTTCGCAGGCCCGGCCAGATCGAATGCCACGGAGGGTGCGGCATAAGCCGGGATGCCGTTGGCGGCATTGTCGATTCGCGTCTGGAAAAACTCGTCCAGCGGAATGGTCGGAGCGACCTGCAATCCGTTGGTCTCCCATGGCGGCGAGTAAAGGCTCCATCGCAATCCGCCGGAGAGCACGAGATTCGGCCGGATCTTCCACGAGTCCTGGACATAGAGCTCGTACTCGTTGGCGGCGAAGTCCCTGACTACCGGCGTGCCGATCGGCAGAGGGTTGCCCTCTCTGTCGTAGCTGTACTGAACGAAAACATAGTCGAGCAGGCCGAGCGTCGCGACCATCGCGTCGAGGTAAGCAACCTCGAATGTGGAGCTCAGGTCAGGAAGCGTCAGCTCTTCGCCAGTACCGTCGAGCCACGACGAATTGGACCGCGTGAACGGGAACGAGTTGTCGAAAGACTTCGTGTGGAAGCGAATGAATCGCATGTTCGTGCCGAAGCCGAACGTGTGCGATCCCTTGATCCACGTCAGGTCGTTCGCGACGTTGTGTGTCGGAATGACGCGGCTCGACGAGTACGTGTTCGCAACTATGCTGTCGAGGCCCCGGAAACCGAACGACGCTTCGGACGAGGCCCCAGCCGACTCCAGTCCCTGCCGGGTGAGTCCGTATCGAAACGAATTCGTGATCGAATCGGTGATGAGGCTGGTGTAGCCGATGGCATACCCTCGGCTGTTGTCGATGTCACGGTAGCGGGGAGGCCCGCCCGGAAACTGCGGCGGGAAGTCTTCGGCGTTGTCGGCAAGGTTGCCGCGCCAGAATATGAAGTTCCGGTCATTGATCGTAAAGTCGGCGCGCGCGATGTAGGTGTTGTTGCGAACCGCAACGGGCGCCTTGAACCGGAAGCCTTGAAAATTGAGGCCATCGCCCGACGTGACGTCGTTCGGCAGCGGATACTGTTGGAAGATCGACTGCGCGACGGCGCTCACCCCGATTCCCAGGGGATCGATATCGGCGATGTCGCCCGGGTCGAGCGTCGTGACCCCGCCGCTCGTGTTCTCGTACCGAAGCAGGCCCTGCCTCAATAACGCGGATGGCACGGTCCGCAGCACGCTGTCCTCACGCGCGTCACGGCGTCCCTCATAGTTCACGAAGAAGAAGAACCGATCCTTCCAGAACGGACCGCCGAACGAGCCGCCGAACACATTTCGAAGCAGCTTCGGCCGCTCCACGCCGGCGAGATTGTTGAAGTAGCTGTTTGCCGTCGTGACGGTATTCCTGTGGAACTCGTATGCCGAGCCGTGGAACTCGTTGGATCCGGACTTCGTCACGAGCGATACCTGCGCCCCGGCTCCCCGTCCCCCGTCGGCGTTCGCGTTGGACGTGACGACCCTGAACTCCTGCACGGAGTCCAGCGTCACAGGAATGACGCTCTGGAACGGTAGCCCTTCCTGTTGATCGTTGACGTCTATCCCGTCGAGGGTGACATTCGATTGGTCGCCGCGAGCTCCGTTCACTGCACCCGAACGTTGATCGTCGTGACCGTCGCCCGGATCTGTCTTGGTGACGCCAGGCTGCAGGCTGAGGAGGTCGACGACGTTGCGTCCCTCGATTGGGAGCTGCCGGATCTGTTTCTCTCCAATTGTATTCCCAATGGTTGCATCGGTACGGTTGATGGTCTCGGCGCCGCTCACGATTTCGACCGTCTCGGTGACGTCTCCCGCCTCGAGCGGTATGTCGAAACTGAGCGGCGTATTGACCTGAATCGCCACGGCTTCGAGCGTCGCTGGACGGAACCCGTTTGCGGCGACCTTTATGTCGTACGTTCCCGGCGGTACCTGGGCCATCTGCCACACGCCACGCTCGTTCGTCTGCGTTTCGCGAGACAGGTTCGTGGCCGTATTGAGGATGGTCACCGTTGCTCCGACGATCGCATCGCCGCGCGCGTCGCGAATGGTGCCTCCGATCGAGCCGAACGCCTGTCCGGTGGCCGGAACCGCAAAGCCGAGAAGGACGACGATGCCAAGCATCGTCGCGCGAAGTTTCGAGGAACGCATGACGTCAGACCTCCGGTGTGAGCGGAGTGCCGGTCCTCGACTGCTCGTGCAGACCAGGGGCTACGGCCGCATCCGCGTGTTGAGTCGCTGGAGTGAAAGGAATCGAACGGGAACTGCGCCTACAGATACAAGAAACGTCCGTATCGCGCAATACAATCAACGCATGCGCGGCCGCTTACTAGCGAGCTTGCCCAAAGGCCGCGCAGCCAGGCGCACGAACCGGGCATCGATGTGCGCTTGAAGCGCGTCTGCTCGCGCAGTTGACATTGCTTGACCAAGTCGAAGGCTCTTGCGCTTCCCTGGCGATCCGCGCTTGTCGCAAGGCGGCTTTCGGGCAAAGATACGGGCCGACTGGAGGCGCCTCCCACATGCCCAGCCATCGAATCCTTGTCGTCGACGACGAAGACACACTCCGCGAGGGAATCCTCGCCTACCTGCGATCGAACGGCTTCGAGGTGGCGGAAGCCAGATCGTGCGCGGGCGCCCGAGAACTGTTCCAGTCGTTCAAGCCCGACGTCGCCGTCATCGACTATCTGCTTGGCGACGGGAACGCGTTGGATCTGTTGCCGGGGATTCGCGAGTCCGATCCGGATACGCCAATTCTCATACTCACGAGCCACGGGAGTATCGACCTTGCCGTCCGGGCGATGAAGGAAGGCGCTGACCAGTTCCTCACCAAGCCGCTGGAGTTCTCGGCCCTTCTGGTGCTCATCCGGCGCGCGCTCGAGAAAGAGCGCGTCCGGCGCAAGCTGGCCGCGAGCCGGTCGCGCGATTCGCGCGATTCCATCGAACCGTTCCTAGGAACGAGCGCCGCCATCCGTCAGCTTGCGAGCGACGCCGGGCGAATCGTAAAGGCCGAAAGCCCCGTGCTGATTCAGGGAGAGACGGGCACGGGCAAGAGCCTCCTCGCGCGCTGGCTCCACAACAATGGTCCTCGCGCGGACGAGGCATTCGTGGAGTTCAATTGCGCCGGACTATCACGCGAGCTCGTCGAAACCGAGTTTTTCGGCCACGAGCGAGGAGCCTTCACCGGTGCCGTCGCGGCGAAGATGGGACTGCTCGAAGTTGCTCACCGTGGCACCGTGTTCCTCGACGAGCTCGGGGACATGGACGTCCAGATCCAGCCGAAGCTTCTTAAGGTTCTCGAAGAAAAGCGATTCCGCCGCGTCGGAGAACTTCGAGACCGGCAGGTGGACGTAAGACTCATCGCCGCCACCCACCAGGACCTCGAGGCGCTCGTTAAGCAGAAGCTGTTTCGAGCGGACCTGTTCTTCCGGGTGAGCACGATTCCACTGGTGATCCCGCCGCTGCGCGACCGCATCGAGGATCTCATTCCACTTGCGCATCATCTCGTGTCGGAGATAGCAATCGACCTGGGGGCCGGGCCGATCGAACTATCGCGAGACGCTGAGCAGGCTCTTGCCGGTTACTCGTGGCCTGGGAACATTCGGGAGCTTCGTAACGTGCTCGAGCGCGCTATCCTGCTGCGTGACGGGGTGGTGCTGACACCGCGTAATCTGCGGTTCGCCGCGCCGGCCGAACAAAACGCTGGTGCGGGCGTCTTGCGGGAAGACGGAGATACGCATTTCACACTCGCCGAGAACGAGAGGAGGCATATCGTGCGCGTCCTCGAGTCGACCGGCGGTTCTGTCGTCGCGGCGGCGAAGGTACTCGGACTCTCGCGAAGCAGCATGTACGAACGGCTCAAGAAGCACTCGATCGATCCGTCGACTGCCGCGGCGTCTCTGCGCGCCGGTTAAGCGCCGTGGAGGGTAGAGCGGACCGTGAATTGGTGCGCGCCTCGTGTTGGAGCAGGCCGAGGCCTGGAGCGTGCTCTTGGGTAGAACGCGCCGCGAGGTACGGCGCGCCGTGGAATTCGATCAAAGGTCAGGAACGCTGATTGGCATATCGTCCCTCTCGAGCTTCATCGTAGCTTGGTGGACTGGCGTACGCGTGTCGAACTGGGAGGGAGTCCGTCCGGATTCGACAGTTTCCGGACGTCCGCTACTGAAGAGCGCCGGCGCGAAAGTACCGTTGCCCACGATCGGAAGGCCCGCACTCGGCCTCGAAGAACCAGGCCGTGAAACTCCGCGACCGCGGAGCGGGCGATAGCGCCGGAGCAACGGTGCTTCCTGTCAACGTGGAAATGCCCTGTCAACGTGGAAATGCCTCGAGTTTGGCCTTCCGATTGGCAAACGGGTCCGCGACCGCGGAGCGGTCGATATAATAGCCGTGGGTCGCGCGCAGCGAGTACAGCGAGCAAGCGCGCGACCCGCGGAACCGCCCGCCGCGTCCTACCGACCGCGGAGCGGTCGCATCGTTCGTCCCAATGCGCGTCGGTGGCGGCGCAATCGACGTTGTGTCCCGGCAAGGAGGCACCTCTCATCGGCCGAAGACCGAGATTCGTACGGTTCGAACTGCGATCCCAATGCGACCGGGTCCGCGGTCGGCGCGGTTGGGCATGCGGTTCCGCGGGTCGCGCGCGGCGAGCGCTGCGGGCAAGCGCGCGACCCGCGGAACCGCCCGCCGCGTCGTACCGACCGCGAAGCGGTCGCATTGTCTGCACCACGATGAACTCGGGGGAATTGCGTCATACCGCAATCGATCCGACTGCGGAACGATCGAACCTCCGCTTGCAAACTCCAACCCAGGGTGGATTGGATCGGGCCGCGGCGAGCTGCGGGTTTGACGGTCTGTGCGAC
>JAJTWZ010000032.1 GCA_021463145.1 Blastocatellia bacterium
CGGCGTCACGGCGTGTGCGGCAGCCAGTCGCGTAACGTAGCTCGTCAGACTTTCCACGTACGCGGTTCCGATCCCGAAGGGCTCGATCGCGTAGAGCCGCGCACGCTCCGGTGTCTCGAGATATCGAACAGGAAACGTGGCGTACGCACGGAGCGAAGGAGATCGTCGAGACGCGTCCATCGATCCAATGCCTCGCCTCAGTATGCATCGGCGCCGACACGATCGCGCTTCGGCAGGCGACTCCCGGGCCTACCTGGCTTTTTGGCGCCACCTTTCGACCGAGCACGAGTAACAGCCGATCGTTCGGACGACTCCTCCCGCACGTCGAAACCCGTCAGTCGCCTCAACTCGGCCGTCGATTCCGCCGTCGCGAAGAGGCGCTGCTCACCTTCCCACGCCTCAGCGGCGATGCTCCGGCATTGTGCAACGCCCAGCGCCGTTCGCTCGAGGTGGTTGACCTTCAGACTCCCTCCGTCGGCTATTGCGGCGTGCAGTGCCCGCCGCAGCCAGTCCTTGAGATTGCCGATGCAGCCGACTGAGTGGATCATCAGATACTCCCAGGACGCCACGAGGTCCGGTTCCTCCTCGAGCGGCAGGTGGCGCTGGAAGGTCAAGACGGCGCGCCGGAATGCATGCACATCGGCGGCGGAGTCGCCACGATATCGGCGAAGGTGCAGCAGGACGCTCCTCCGGCTCAGTTGGCCGCTCAGTATCGAGAAGTCGAGCAGGCCGTAACTTCCGACGAGCACGTGCGGCACGCCAGCGAGATTTGCCAGCGATTTGACCGTATCGAGCTGGTCGAGGAGTCGCCGCCCCGAACCTGTCTTCGCGAGGTGGTGGGCCTCGTCGACGAGGCACGCGGCGGGCCGGCGGTAGGCGAGTGCTTGTTCGACTGCATATCGAAGGTCGCCAACCGTCGCTCGTCGTCGCGCGAACCGGCGCACGCCCTCATCGGCTCTAAACACTCGCGCCTTCGGATCGACCTTGTCGTCGACGAGGGGCTCGTCAAGGGCCATCAGTACGCGGCGATAGTAGTCGCCCCAGTGAAAACCGGGCTGTCCCTCTGTGACGGCCTCGACACGAACGGCCGCCACCCCGTTCGGGTCCGCCTTGAGCTCGGGCATCGCGCGCTCGACGAGCCACTGCTCGGTGCGTGCCAGCAGTGTGGTCTTGCCGCTCCCGGCCGGCCCGAAGACCAGGACGATCGTCCCGCGCGCGGCCCTCGCGATCGACCCTCTGAGGGCGGCGTCGATCTCGACGAGCACCGGGTGTGCGATCGTCACGCGATCGAAGTGCGCGAGGCGGACCTCTGGCGCGGCGTCGAGCAACGCGCGCGGAAATTTCGCAGGGCGTGGCATCAGTAGGGCTCGTACTCCGCTAACGCAGGGCCGCGGGCCGTCCGCAGTCGTGGCTGGCGCTTCGCCCTCGGCCGAGCGGGTGCAGGCTCTGCAGCGTCGGGCGCAGCCTGGTCGCTGCTCTGGTTCGCATCCGCGTCGGCCAGTGTCGCGCGCGTTTGCTGGTCTCGTGTCCGCTGAAGCTGGAGCAATTCCACAGCCTCGACCGAACTCAGGAACACGGCGAGCTGTCGGACAGCTTCTGTCCGCTGGCGGCTTGGGCCTTCCCGCCGTTTTCGGATCTCGAGACTCGCCAACTCGATCTCCCGCTCAGACCGGCCCCGAAGCGACGCATAGTGTTCCGACACGCAGCGAACCCACCGCGATTCTACGTAGGCGTAGGCCACACCGGCGTCGAGTGGGTCGTAGCGAACCGGGACGTCCGTGCCTTCGATCCTCGGGTTGCGAAAGACGTCCGTTGTGGCCCAGTAGTAGACACTTCTAATTCGAACGCCCCTGCCGGCGACGACGCGAGCCGTGCCCTTTGGCGTCGACGGCATCGTCAGCATCCGGAACGGTTCGTCGTAAGGAACGATCCGACTGTCGCGCCTGCCGGCGCGCGCCAGACCCATCGCGAAGGCATCGCGCGGGCTCGCCCCGAGCGCGACATGTTCGCGCGTGTCGTAGACCTCGAACGCCCACGCCCGCAGAAACCGGCCGAACTCGGGCAGCGTCCACACGGCCTGCTGCTTCGGGACGCCGCTGGCCGCCCCGGCGCGCTCTCGCCGCGCTATCTGGGTGTTGCCGAGCAGCGTATTGATGAGCTCGGAGCTGCTCGTGCCAAAGAGCCGCTCGCAGACCGATCCGAAGCGGGGCGCTCCCGGCGGCCGGCTCTTCTTCGTCGTGCGGAAGCGCGCGAGCAACGTCTCGAAATACACGCTGTCGAATTCCCTGCCGTTGTCGACAACGATTGTGTCTGGAAATCGTAGATGGCGCCGAACCAGATCGCGCAAAACCATCATGCAGGACCGGTAGCTCGGCGAATCGTAGAGGCAGGCGAGCGCGAGCACACGCCGCGAGCAGGCGTCGGTGCAGAGGGTCACCCAAGGTCGACCGAGGGGCTTGCAGGTCTCGGGATCGACGAGCTCAACGCCGAACTCGGTATGGTCGATGTGAACGATCTCGAAAGGACGGTCGCCGTGTCGAGGCGTCGTCATCTCGAGCTCCCAGTAGAAGGGTTCGACCTGATAGGCCGCCCGCTGGCCCTGGCGAGCGCGCACCTGGTCGGCGCCGGATCTGTTACGGATCGCGGTGCAGACGGTCTTATAGCTCGGCGGCGCGAGACCCGCGTCGTCACACGCGAGAACGACTGCCTCGTGGACGCGGATACGCGCGACCTGCCTCGGCGTCTCATACCGAGTGCGTATCGCTTCGTCGAGCAGTGCCCTGGCCTCGGGGCGCAACCTTGGTTTGCGATTGCCTCGCGCGCGTCGGCGCGGGATCAGGCCGACGAGCCCAGCGCCGTGAATGGCTTCGGCATGACGCCAGCGCGTCGTCCACGACTGAACTGTACGGAGGGCGTGCATGCCCGTCCCCTCGCCACGTCGGTACCGGTCCACCGCGTCGAGGCGCACAAGCGCCTCGGCGAGGTCGTCAGGATGTGCGCCAGCCAAGAGGTCTCGGCCGCCGTCGACGTGTGGCGAGCGCACGCCGACGGGCGCGACGATGTTCGCTGCGACCAGGTCCTCGAGCGAGTTCTGGGCGAGCTCGACGAGGCGGCGCTCGTCGTCGACGAGCCACACAGCCTGCTCGCCAACATTTGCGATCGTCCATGGTCGGCCGTCCCAGACGAGGCGCTGTCCGGGAACGCAGTCGAGAAGCGGCACGTTGGCACCGGACGGCGCTCGCGTGCCTTCGACCGCGCGGGCGACAGCCTCGGAGCGATAGACGCGTACGCGCGCCGGCTCGGCAAGGGCGCTCTCGTGTAGGTCGACGTAGAGATCTCCTCGCGCAATGAGTGCATAGAGCTCGCCCACGCGCGTTTCGCAGAGTTGATCGAGCATCTCGATCAGGATGGCCTGACCGCGCTCCGGGACGAGTGAGAGGATCTCCCGGTGCGAAGCGTCCGCGACCGGGTCCCCAAGGGGCGAGAGATAGTCGGCCAGAAAGCGAAGGTTGCGCTGAAAGACCCAGTCGATACCGGCCGAGGAGCGAAGCCGATAGTAGAGGCCGACCGCGCTCGCGATGCGCTCACCAGGCGGGCATTGCCACGTGCCGGCGTCGAGTCGATACCGCTCGGGCTGCGCCTCGGCAAGCGCTTGCAACCGTCGCTCCGTTTTGCACTCCTCCCACCCGGCCTGCTCAGACCGGATGACGAAAAAGTCCGGCGTGTGGATCGCCGTTACGGCCCGGCCTGCGGGCGTGTGGTATGTGAGCCTGATCGGTGGTGGCTGATCGTAGTACTCGAGTACGTCACGATCGTGCTCGAGTTCGAAGATGGCGGCCAATTCCACCGTGTGGCTCTCGAACTGGATGGTGACGCCCATCTTCCGACTCGGGAAGCGTCCGACGACGTTGCGGCATCGGCTGCTCACGGATCGCGACGGCTGTGACGCTCGGACGCAAGTAACAGTGTCACGTCCCGCGGCAGGAAGCTCTATGTTGGCGCACCAGTGCTCGAAGTCCTCGCTCGAGAGCATAGACCTCCCCATTGGGCCGCTCCCCTGTCGGCGTCACATCCGCATGCGACCGAGGCCGGCGATCGTGTCGAGCTGCTCTCCGCGTCGTTCGGACTGCGAGCGGCGAGCAATCGCATTCAACGCGACACACAGAGCGATCTTTCGCCACCGCTTCACACCGATGCTTGAGAGTGAGGAAATCCTCCGGTGATGCCACGTATGACGGAGCGATCACCTAGAGGTCGTCGATGCTGACCGGTTGAGGCATCGGTTTCTCAGAATGGTGTAGAGCCACGGGTAGAAGTGGCTTCCCTGCTTGAAGCGGTCGAGAGACCGGTATGCTGCACGGAAGGCGTCCTGCGCCGCGTCGCGGGCTTCCTCACCGTCGGCGAGGATGGCCCGGGCGTGGCCAATCGCCTCGGCCTGGTAACAGGCGACCAGATGTCTGAAGGCATCTGGTTCGCCCTCCATGCACCTCCTGATTGCATCGTGAACTACCGTACCCATGGAAGCGGCGTTTTATCATCTCCGCAGACGAGATCGCGTGTTCCATCAGGAGCACGCGCGCGCTTGCCTCGCAGCCTGACGAGTCAGGGCAGGTCGGCCGGAGCTTCCTCCGTGGCCGGCTGCTCGGAGCCGTGGTCCTGGTTAGTGGCTGCCGATGCGGGGACAGAGTACAATCGGCGACCGCCGTGCTGCTTCCCGCTGTCTGATGCACACCGAGATCGTCTTCGTCATCCTCTTCGCCGTGGCGACCGCGGTCGCTCTCGCGTCGCGCCGGCTAAAGATCCCGTACACGGTGGCGCTCGTCGCGGCCGGGCTGCTACTCGGTGCGATCCACGTGATGGAGCCCCCGCACCTGACCAAGGAGTTTCTCTTCGCGGTCATCCTCCCGGGGCTCATCTTCGAGGCGGCGTTCCATCTCGAGTACAAGCGATTTCGTGAGAACGCCATCGCCATCAACGCCCTCGCGATTCCGGGCGTCGCGGCCGCGATCGGCCTGTCGGCGGCATTGCTGATGGTCGAGGTCGAAGCGTTTGAGCTCGTCGAGGTCTTTGCGCCGACGACGGCTCTCGTCTTCGGCGCGCTGATCGCGGCGACCGACCCGATCGCCGTCGTCGCCCTCTTCCGGTCCCTCGGCGTCCCGAAACGGCTCATGGTGCTCGTCGAAGGCGAGAGCCTGCTAAACGACGGCACGGCGGTCGTCTTCTTCACGACAATCCTCGCCGTGGCGACGGGGCAGAGCCTTTCGGCCGGCGGGGCCGCGCTCGGTTTCGTGACGGTCGTCGGCATGGGCGCACTCGTCGGGGCACTCATCGGCCTGGTCATCTCGCACGTGACCCAGCGCATCGACGACCCGATGATCGAGATCACGCTGACGGTCATCGCCGCCTACGGGTCGTTCAGCGTCGCCGAGCAGTTCCATTATTCGGGTGTCATCGCGACGGTCTTCGCCGGGATGCTCTGCGGCAACGTCGGCGCGCGGACCGGGATGAGCCCGACGACGCGCATCAGTGTCCAGAGCTTCTGGGACTACGTCGCGTTCGCGCTCAACTCGATCGTGTTCCTCCTGATCGGCTTCGAGGTGAGCGTGCCATCGCTGCTTGGCTACTGGAAGCCGATCCTTGCGGCTTTCGTAGCCGTCGCGATCGGGCGCGCGATCGTCGTCTTTGCCGTCTCGGCGCTGCTCGGGCGGACCCGCGAACGGCTGCCGTGGTCGTGGAGTCTGGCGTTGACCTGGGCGGGGCTGCGCGGAGCGATCTCGATGGTGCTCGTGCTCGGGCTCGCCGCTGATTTTCCGAACCGCGATCTGCTCATCCACATGACGTTCGGTGTGGTCGTGCTGTCGATCCTCGCCCAGGGGCTAAGCATGAACATGCTGCTCAAACGACTCGGGATCGTTGGCGCGAAGGCCGACTACCAGGACGCCTACGAGTGTTTCCGGGGCCGCCTGCGCGCGGCCGAAGCGGCGCTCGCCGAAATCAAGAAGCTGCGAACGGAGCGGGTCGCACACGGCGTGGTGCTCGAGGCAATCGAGGCCGAATACGAGGGGCGCGTGCGTAAGGCGGAAGCGGGAATTCGGACTCTGCGTCTCAGCGAGGCCGAACTCGGCGAAGGGGAGGAGCGTGAAACTCGGCGCCGTCTGCTTCTCGTTGAGAAGGACGAACAGCTCAACGCCTTCCACGCGGGCGTCGTCGGCCGTGAGGCGTTCGACGAGCTCATGGCGGACATCGACGCGAGGCTTGCCGAGCTCGAAGTCGAACGCGTGGAGCCATCGATGAGCGCTGAATGAGTATTCTTTTTTCACGCGACGACGAGGACGATGCAAGCGAGTTTCTGACGGCCACGCGGTCTAGAATCAGAGCGGCAAGGTCGCCGCGCTGCGAGTCGGCTATCACGCTCGCCGAGACCCGCTCGCCCGAGGACCGGGCAGCGCGGCTTCCGCATGTACACTGACCCCTGTTCGACGAGAAGAACCTGCGTGATCGAGACCTTCGTCACTGACCTTTACCGGGCCAACCCTGCGCTTGCGGCTCTGATGATGATCGTCGTTGTCCTGGTCGTGGGGACCGCGGCGCAGATCGCGGCCGAGCGGCTGGAGATTCCAGCCACGGGTCCGCTGCTTCTGACCGGCCTGCTGCTCGGCCCTGCGGCACTCGCTCTTGTGCTCCCCGAACTGCTCGGCCCGCAGCTGCGTGTCATCGTCCGCGCGGCCGTCGCCGTCTGCGTTTTCGAGGGCGGGCTACTGCTCGACGTGCACGAGCTACGCCGCACGTCGCGCGCCGTCACGGGGCTGATCACCGTCGGACTGCCCGTCACGACCGTCCTGGCGGCCGCGTGCGCATATCTTCTGCTCGGCTGGCCGCTCGACGTGAGCTTGCTCTTCGGCGCCATCGTGTCGGTCACCGGCCCGACTGTCATCACGCCAATCCTGCGAAAGGTGCGCGTCAACCGGCGGGTACGCGCGACGCTCGAGAGTGAGTCGGTTATCGCCGACCCGCTTGGCGTAATCCTGGCCGCCGTAGTCTTCACCGCAATGACGTCGCCACAAGGCGTTGCATACGCTGCGCCCCACGCCCTGCAGACGCTCGCGGCGGGCGCAGCGATCGGCGCGATGGCTGCGGGGCTCGTTTGGCTTTTTGCCGGGCGCTTCCAACTGCTTCCGGCTAAGTTCGCGCGCCTGACAATCCTCGGCGCCGCGCTCGCCGCCTATACCGCCGCAGAGCTGGTCGCCCACGAGGCTGGCGTCCTCGCGGCAGCCGTTGCCGGCATCATCATCGGCTCGCTCGACATTCCTCACAAGCGACAGGTCGAGGAGTTCAAAGGCGACGTCGCGTCGATCGCCATTTCGGCCGTCTTCATCCTGCTCGCCGCGAGCCTCGAGCCTCGCGACCTGGAGGCGCTCGGGTGGGCGGGGCTCGGCGTGGTCGTCCTGCTGATGTTCGTCGTCAGACCGTTCACGGTCTTTCTGACGACCTTCGGGTCCGAGCTGCGAAACAATGAGAAGCTCTTCGTCTCGCTGCTCGGGCCTCGCGGAATCGTCGCAGCGTCAGTCGCGACCTTCTTCTCGCTCGAACTGGTGGACGCCGGCTACGAGGGGGGCCGCGCGCTCGTGGCGCTCGTCTTCGCCGTCGTGCTGACGACGGTGCTCGTCGAAGGGACCGCGGCCGGCTGGCTCGCAAGGAGGCTCAGGGTGATGGACAAGGTGACAATCATCGTCGGCGCGGGCGAGACTGGCCGGCTGCTCGCTGAGGGGCTCGGTGGAGCTGGCGAGAATGTGTCGCTCATCGACACGGACGATGCGCTGTGCGCGCTCGCGGTCGACGCGCCACTCGTTCGCGTCTTCTGCGCCGATGCGACCGACCCATCGGTTCTGCGCAGCGCGGGAGTCGAGAACGCGAGGTGCCTGGTGGCGGCGACGCCGAGCGACAAGGTGAACCTGCTCGTCTGCCAGGTGGCGCGCGCCGAGTTCGAAATCCCTCGCCTCGTCGCGCGGGCGAATTCGGCCGCTAACCTTAAGGCGTTCGAGGCGGCAGGGATCGAGGCGCTCAGCCCGGCGCGCGCGAACGCGACGATCCTCGAGAACATGGTGCTCAGGCCGAACTTGCTTCGATTGCTCGTCGCCGGGGCGCGTTCGGACCACGTCGCGGAGGTGACGGTCGGCACGGGCGGGACGACGCTCGCGAATCTGGCGCTGCGCGGTATCGTCGTGGCAGTCGTCAGGCGCGGCGAACGGCTAATCGCGCCGCGCGGCAGAACGGAACTGCGCACCGGCGACGTTCTGACCCTCATCGGGACCGACGACGGCATTCGCGAGGCCCGCGAGCGGCTCAACGACGCCGGTTGAGGGCAACTGGCGTCATTGCCTCGCGACCATCGCGGCGCGCGGTCGATACATGAGGTGGTAGAACATCCTCAGGTAACGGTCGGTCTGCTCGCGATCGAGATCTGCACAGGTGCGCTTTGAAGCCAGCATCGATCGCGGATTGCCGATCCTTCTCGGTCGAGAAGCTCGTCAGCGCAATGGCGGGAATCTTCCCTCCGAGTTCGGATGGACGTGTCCGGATCGAGCGAATGAGCTCGTAGCCATCCTGCTCTGACGTGAGCAACCGCAGTCACCGTGGCGCCATGTGCTTCGAGGAGTATGGTCGCGACCTCACGTGAGTCGTCGTCAACTTCAACGAGAAGTACGTGACATCTCTCGAGAGGAAGACTGATGGCCCCGGGGTCCGGCTGGTCATCTGACACGACAGCATCTCCTGTGATTGTCTCATTCTCAGACAGCCTGGTTGATCGAAGCCAACTCTTGTGCCTCCCGATGGGGCTGACCGTCCGCATGTTCACGTGACTCCAGATGAACGGCCGGGATATGAACGACGACACGGGCTGGGCGTCGCCGACTGGCCTGGAACCTGGTCGAGCCACATTCCCGCAAGGTACTACGCCACAATCGATAATGTCCGGTGCTCAGAGCCGGATCATGACGACCGGACTGTCCTCCGGACGGCGGTCGTGTCGGATCGGGACCTCGCGCACGACACGTCGCTCTCGTGCGCAAACGTCAGGCGACCGATTGGCTCGTCTCATGTGGGCGTTCTTCCTCATATCGGTCGCCGTGATCGATGTGATCCGCACGCACCAAAGACCGCGATCCGGCCTCCGGTACGAATGGCGTCGTCGAGCGATACCCCACCCTGCCGCTCGACGTTGCCGGCTCACCTTGCGCCTTCTATGCTTGTCGCCGATGAATTTGGCTCGGAGGATACGAACCGCTCGGCGCCTTGTCAGTCGTCGCGGGCCGCGACTCGCGGCACTCCGCTTTCTCGTCGGGTTGATTCCGAACGAGCGTCAGCGCGTGCTCGCGCTGACGCTCGTCGCCGGCGTCGTGTGCGGTTCGGTCGCGGTCGCGTTCCACTTCACGATCCGTCTATTCGAAAGAGTCCTCATCGACCGCGCCTTGGCAGTGCCCGGCTACTGGCGGCTCGCGCTTTGCGTACTGACCCCTGCCGCCGGCGGGCTCGCGTGCGGCGTGCTACTGCACTACGTCGTGCCCGGCGCGCGCGGCAGTGGGATCCCGCAGGTAAAGGAGGCGTACGCGATCAAGGGTGGCCGCGTCCCTCTGCGCGAAGCCGTCGGGAAGTTCCTCGTTGGGGCACTCCAGATTGGATCGGGATCCTCGCTCGGGCGTGAGGGTCCGACCGTGCACATCTGCGCCGGCGTCGTGAGTCGCCTCGGGCGAACTGCGGCGCTCTCGCGGCAGAACCTCGCCCGACTCCTGCCCGTCGGCGCCGCGGCCGGAATCGCCGCGGCCTTCAACGCGCCGATCGCGGCCGTCACGTTCGCGCTCGAAGAGATCGTCGGCGACCTCGACCAGACGATGCTCTCGGGCGTGGTCGTCGCCGCCGCACTCGCCGCCGTCACCGAGCGTGGGGTGCTCGGAGAGCACCCGGTCTTCGACATACCGACCGGCTACGGACTGCACTACGCGTCGTCGCTACTCTTCTACGCGCTGCTCGGCGTCGCCGCCGCACCCGTCTCGCTTGCGTTCACGGAGTCGCTGCTCTGGCTGCGTGCAAGGTTCAAGGCAACTGCCGCCGTTCCGCCGTGGGCGCGGCCCGCGATCGGCGGTCTTGTCACCGGCACGCTCGCCGCCGCCGCCCTCGCGTGGTTTCACGTGAGCGGAGTGACCGGCGGTGGCTACGACACGCTTCTCGAGGCGCTGTCGGGCAAGCTCGCGCTCGAAGTTCTGCTCCTGCTCGGAGCGCTCAAGCTTGTGGCTACCGTCTTCAGCTATTCAAGCGGGGGCGCCGGCGGAATTTTCGCGCCGGCGCTCTTCATCGGCGGAATGCTCGGCGGGGCCGTCGGCTGGTGCGACGTCACTCTCTTCCATCATCCGCAGACCGAGGTCGGCGCGTTCGCCCTCGTCGGCATGGGCGCGGTCTTCGCGGGGATCATTCGGGCGCCGATCACGTCGGTGCTGATCATATTCGAGATGACGAACGGGTACTCGCTCGTGCTGCCGCTGATGATCGCCAACATGACGGCATACGGCCTCGCGCGGCGGTGGCGGCCGACCCCCATCTACGAAGCGCTGCTCGAGCAGGACGGCATCTACCTACCGTACCGGCGCGGCACCGTCGCGCACGCGCTCGAGGTCATTTCGGTCGCCGACGCAATGGCGACCCAGCCCGTCACGCTCCCAGCCGCGCTGACGGTCGAGGAGGCCGCGAGCCACGTCGAAAGCCTCCGCCACTCAACCTATCCGGTCGTCGGCCCGCAGAACGTTTTCGTCGGACTCGTGACCAAGGCGCGCCTGCGACTCGCCGTGGCCGAGGGCGGTCGGAACCGGCTTCTAAAGGAGATCGCCGACGGTAAGAACTTTGTCTATCCGGACTATTCGCTCGCGCGCGCGGCCGTCCGGATGAACAGCCAGGGAGTCTCTCTCGTGGCTGTCCTGCGACGCGACGACCGAACACTCGTCGGCCTGATCGCCATGACCGACATCGTGCGAGCCCAGGCGCGCGCCGTCGTGGCCCTCGGCGACGTCGACGTGTCCGTAATGCCGAAGTCTCGGGATGAGGGCTCGAACGGCGCTGGCCGCACCTGATCCAAGCACCGCGAGTCCGAGTGGCTCCCGACAATGCATGACGAGCGCGGGCAGGAGTCGATCGCTCTCCGGACGGCCGCGGCGGCGCCGCCCGATAAAGATTGCAACCGATGAACGAGTCGCGCTATTCCGTGGAACCGCAGTCCGCCGTCCAGTCGCGTCGCCGGCGGCCGCGCGTCGCTCCCGTGTTCGACCGCGACCCCGACGCGCAGGCGCGCGCCGACCGGGCGTTCCAGGAGTCGCCGGACGGATGAATTCTCTCGAAGCAAGGAAAGCAGTCCCACCGGTCGGCGACGTCTTAAGCGGAGTCAGTGAAGCCAGTCAGAGGTTACCGCCAAGATAGCGGCCCTCTCGGCAGTGACGTGACGATGACGGAGCGCTAGGGCGCGCTTGTGGCGCGAAGTGGGAAAGTACGTACCCGGCGCGAGGTACCGCACAATCTCGACACCCGCAGCGCACGTCACGGCGCCGGAGTCCGACTTTGCGCCGATCCAAGCCGCACGATGTTAGCCGTTTCTGAGGTACTGATAGACCGTTTCCCGACTGAGCCCGAGGTCACGCGCAATTTCGGCCTTGGGAACCCCCGCCCTGACGCGAGCCAGCATTGCGTTCACCTGCTCCGTCGACAGCGCCTTCTTTCGGCCTCGGTATGCCCCGCGTTGCTTGGCAAGCGCGATACCCTCCCTCTGGCGCTCACGTATCAGCGCCCTTTCGAATTCAGCAAACGATCCCATCACCGACAGGAGCAAGGTCGACATCGGCGAGTCCTCGCCCGTGAACGTGAGACGCGCCGTTACGAATTCGACCCGAACGCCGCGGGCCGTCAGTGTCTGCACGACTCGCCGGAGATCATCGAGATTGCGAGCCTGTCGATCCATGCTGTGGATGACGACGGTGTCTCCCTCCCGGACGAAGTCGAGTAGCAGAAGGACACGCGAGAGAAACGAAACTGGTCGAAGGGCCGAGAGCGACCGCTGGCCACTAAAGTACCGCATCGGCGAAAACCTTCCGCTTGCACGCAGCAAGCCGGGCCGGCTGGAGCCACCTAGATCAGCTCGCAACTCCGGCGGAGGACGCGTTCGCCTCCGAGTCGCACCGCGACTTTACCGAATCATCAGCAGTACGAGGAAGGCAAGGTAGACCGCGACAAGGAGGCCGCCTTCCGTTCGAGTGATCACGCGCTCCGTTCGCAGGAACAGCACGGCCATCCCCGTCAGCACCGCCATCAGCACAAGATCGATCCGCAGCGCGTCGTTCGAGCCCGCGATCGGTCGAATGAGTCCCGCAGCGCCGAGCACCACGAGCACGTTGAAGATGTTCGAGCCGACGACGTTTCCGACCGCGATCGCCGAGTGTCCCCGCAAGGCCGCGACGAGCGACGCTGCCATCTCGGGCAGCGAAGTTCCAATGGCGACGATCGTCAGACCGACGACGAATTCGCTCATTCCGAGACCGAGTGCCAAGCTCACCGCACCGTCAACGAAAGCCTTGCCCGCGACGAGCAGCACCGCCAGGCCGAGCACACTCCAGGCGGCAAGCGCCAGACGCGACACGGAGGGCTTCTCGTACACCGGTGGCTCGGCCGGCGGCACGGCAACGGCCGGATCCGAAATCTGCCGCGACGAACGCACGAGGTAGAACGTGAAGACACACGACGCCGCGAAGAGCAGGCCCGATTCGAAGCGTCCAATCGACCCGTCCCACAGCAGCAGCGGTACGGCGGCCGCCGAGAGCACGAGCACCGGCAACTCGCGATAGATGAGTCCGCCTTCGACCCGAGGCGGCGAGATGAGGGCTGTCACGCCGAGGATGAGACCGAAGTTCGCGATGTTCGACCCGATGATGTTGCCGAGTACGAGATCGCCCCGTCCGTCGAAGGCCGCTCCACACGAAACGACCAGCTCAGGCGCCGATGTTCCGTAGGCCACGACCGTCAGCCCGACGATGAGCGGACGAATACCGAACGAATGCGCCAACCCGGCCGTGCCGCGCACGAGCCATTCGGCGCCGAAGTAGAGACCAGCGCTTCCGGCGAGCAGCATAAGGACGTCGAGGAGCATGCCCGGCACGGACTATAGGCTATCCGCTCGCCCCCTTGCACGGTCCAGAACCCGCTCGGAAATGTGCGGATCGGCGCTCAATTCAATCCTGCGATGAAATCCACTTCCTTTCAGCCCAGTCGATTCGCCCGAACGGCGTGAGCTGAACCAAGTGCGGTTCCTCACGTCCCTCCAGCTCGCGCCTTGAATCGGGCGAGCAGCAGCCAGAGTATGGCAACGTTCGCCGCGAGGCCGGCGAGTCCGTACGCGAGGTAGCTCTCGCCCGCCGTCGCCAGCCAGAGCATCTTCATCGGCCAGTAGCCGGGGACGACCCCACCCACGAGCTGCCAGGGAAGATCGAGAAAGTAGGCGGCGATCGGCAGCACGTTGACGAGGTTGATGATCTTGACGAGAGCAAAGCCCGCAACTTTGTTCTCGGCAAACGAGACGAGGAAGAGCGCCGTGATTGGTCCCGTCACAGCTGCAAGCACCGCGATGACCGCCAGGTCGGGGATCGCAAGCGGAGCCAGTCCGGCGATCGGATAGCAGAGAAGGGTCGCTAGAACTCCAACCAGGAGCGGTGCCGTGACCCGATAGGCGAGGTACGTCGAGAGCGAAAGAGGCGTCACGAGCAGCGCTGTGAGGGTGCGGTCGTCGCGCTCGTCGAGAAGCAGGAACCCGACGATCATCCCGACCAGCCCCGGCGGCATCATCAGGAAGAAACTCATCAGCAGCCCGTAATACGGCACCAAATCGAAATCGGCGCCGCGCGCAAGCGCACCGGTGAGCTGCGGGACGCCGAAGCGGTACAGGAGCGCCAACAGTAACGGACCGAAAGCCGTCGAGAGCAGCAGGCTGTCGCGTCGAACATTTGCGAAGTCGATTCGGGCGAGCGCGCCGAGCGTCGATGTCAGACTGCGTGGCATAGAGCGTCAGGCTCCCGACGTCCGAACGACGAATCGGTCGAAGCGACTTCTCGCCCAGACGAATGTTGCAGCAAACCATGCGACGAGTCCGAACAGTGCGACCGCGATCTTCCAGCCGGGCTCGGACGCGTAGGCGCCCCGCATCAACACGAGCGCCATCTCCACCGGATGCGGCAGGAAGAACACGCTGTCGACGAATCCGAAATGGCCGATGAGCGGCGCGACGAACGCGAACACGAACCCAAGCGACGGAATCATGAATTCGTTGATCGAGTCGTACCGGACGATCGCGATGAACCCGAGCATCGTGTAGATGGCTGCGAGCAGGGCGCTCGCCGGAAGCAAGAATCCCCACCGGGCCTGGGTACCGGAGAGAAATGCGACGATGACGAGCGACTCGACAAGGGCAAGCGCCACAAGCGAAAGGACCTTCGACAGCAGGTACTCGGAATCACGAAGCGGCGTCGTCGCGACTGCCGAGAGCGAGCCTTCGCCCTTCTCGAAGAGCACGAGCGCGGCGACGAAATAGAACGTCGTCATCAGAAGGTTGCCCACGACGAACACCGGAACGAGAAGCGCAGCGTGCGGCCGGAGGGCCTCCGCCGTGAACCAGAGCGCAGTCGCCCAGACGGCAACGACGAGCCCTGTGACAGCGTAAAGCCCGTAGCGAACCTGGAGCCGCACGTCGAGCCGGATCGCCGTGACGAGCCTCTTCACGAGAGCGTCCGCCCGGTCAGTTGAATGAAGATGTCCTCGAGCGTCGTCTCCTGGGTGTGAATCGTCTGAATGGGCTTGTTGCGGAGGGTCGCGAGGAATTCCGGGTTGTCGCCGAGACCGTCGAGCGGAAACTCGCGGGTCTCGAGCCCGCCGGGGCCCTCGAGCTCGACGCGGACGAATCGTCGGCCGTGTCGAAGCTTGAGCGTTCGAGGAGCGTCGACGAGCTCGATACGCCCGTCGACGATGAAGGCGACGCGGTCGCAGAGCTCGTCGGCGATCTGCATGCTGTGTGTCGTCAGGACGACCGTCGCGCCCTGGTCGCGGCGCTTGAGCACGAGGTCGCGGACGAGACGGCTCGTCACAGGATCAAGCCCCGACGTGGGCTCGTCGAGGAACAGCAGCTCGGGACGATTCAAGAGGGAGCGGGCGACGTTCAGGCGTAGGCGCATGCCCTTCGAGAACTGCGCCACGCGCTTATCGGCGTCGTCCGCGAGGCCGACGGCGTCAAGCAGCTCGCGCGGATCCTCGGTCGCTCCGGAATAGAATCCGCGAAAGGCGGTGAGGTTCTCGAGCGCCGTGAGCTTGAGGTAGTGATTCGGAAGCTCGAACGAGACGCCGATGCGCTCGTAATAGTCGCTGCCCCAGTTGTTCAGGTCGCGATCGAAGATCCGAACCGATCCTGCGTAGTCGCGAAGGAGCCGGATGAGGATCTTCTGCGCGGTGCTCTTGCCGGCGCCGCTCGGTCCAAGGAACCCGAAGATCTCCCCGCGCTCGACGCGAAAGCCGATAGACCGAAGTGCCGGCTCTCGCGTGGCGGGGTACTGGAACGTGAGGTCACGGACTTCGATCACGGGCGTAGACTATCGATGAAGCGCCGCACTGCAAAGACGACTATGGAACACACGACCGCGAGTTGGCGCCCGCGACCTATGATCGCTCGCAGCGAGGTCGCAACGCCTGGCTGCCACTCGATATCGCTTGGCAACTGAAGCATTTCGTCGGACCTCGGGGACCATCAATCGGACTGGGACTACGTCTGGAAACGGTACCGGAATGCGGCCCAGACTCCGATTCAGCCACTTCCGACCATTTGAGGCCCTTAGCGTACGATTTTTTCCGTTTTCTGAGGGCCCCTTCGAGCGACTCGACGCGAACGCTTGGCACCGCACCGTGTGGGGCCTCACATCGAGGCGACCGGGCGGCACAGATGTAGAATTTTCGTCGTGGGGCCCGACGGCTTTTTGGGCGCAATAGCCCGAGATTATCCGATTCGAATTGCCGACAATGAGACATCGTCTCAGCATCGGCCAGTGAGCACCTTGATGATGGTAACGAGCTCGTCCGGTTCGACTGGCTTGCCCATATGCGCCTCAAAGCCCGCGTCGAGCGAGGCTTGTCGATCCTCGTCTCTTGAGAATGCAGTCAGCGCGATCGCTGGGATTGTCCCCCCCTTTTCGGGGGACCTTGCCCGGATAGTGCGAATGAGCTGGTATCCATCTTCGAATGGAAGGCCGATGTCCGAAACAAGGATGTCACAGCGCTCCACGTCGAGCACGGCGAGTGCCTCGCGTGCAAGGGTAACTGACGTCACAGTGGCACCGTGCGCCTCGAGAAGGAGGGTGGCCACTTCGCGCGAGTCGTCCGTGTCCTCGACCAACAGCACGTGAATCCCATCAAGGGGCAGAAGAAAAACCTGCACGTCGGTCACATCAGTTGACATATGGGCAACCCCGAAGGCTTAGGCTGAAGTGTCCCGTGTTGGGTTCACCGGACCTTGAAGCACCGAATCAGTGCACGTTGATGGCACGTTGTGCACTGCAGAGCCTGATTAAGATGAAGGACTTTGCGCGGGCGAGCATTCGAAGTCATTGCGGACCTTGTCGATCATGTAGACATCGGTTTTTCCGGATGAGCGGAACGACCATCGACAGTTTGGCTAGTCGACGAACGTTCCGGATACTGGAAACGGCGGCATGATCGTGATGTCATTGCCTCGAAATCGTCGCCGCGCGCGACTTGTACATCAGGTGGTAGAACATTCTCAGGTAGCGGTCGGCCTGCTCCCGATCGAGATCGTTCGTGAATTTCCAGAAACCGTAGATCCGGGAGAGGGTCATCAGGCGTTCTGCGTACCGCTTCCACGTGTAGCGTTCCTCGACGCGAGAGAGTGAGGCCGTCGACACTCGCATCCAAGAGGCCGGTTCCTCCGCCGCGCGCTCGAGAAATGCGGCGATGCGGTCGGCGGCTGCCGCACCATCGTTCGGGTCGATATGAAACCCCGACTCTCCGTCCCGGATGATCTCACGCGGGCCGCCGTAACGCGTCGCAAACGTCGGAAGGCCGGACGACATGGCTTCGACGATCGTCAGACCAAATGCCTCGAACAGAGCCGGTTGCACGAAGACGCCGCGGCAGTCGGCGACGTAGCGGTAGAGCTCGCCGGCGAGGTTACGATCGAGACGCGCGCTTATCCACCTGAGATTGCCGTCGAGTCCATAGCGGTCCATCAGCCCGTGCATTCGTTCGATCTGCGATCGCTCCTCTCGATCCTCCGAGAGTGTCGGGTCGATATGACCGCCGATGACGAACAGGTTGGCAATGCTGCGAAGTCGGTCACTCTCGCCGAACCATTCGACGAGGCCGGTCAGGTTCTTTACGTGGTCGAGACGCGCCATGGTGAAAACAAGTGCCTTGCCACGATCGGCGAGCACTCCGCGGGCGTCCGGACGCGGCCCACCGAAGATCATCTCCTCGATTTCGGGCTCGAGTCCCTTGAGTCGCCGATCGGTCTCGGTGTGCGAGAAGTAGACGTCCGGATCGGCGCCTGGCGAAACGATGTTGAACTTCGGATCGAACACGTCGATTCCGTCGACGACACGGTAGAGACCCGGCATCGCATAAGACTGATAGCTTTCGTACTGGCCGATGCTGAACTCGCCGCCTGCGATCTCCTGATAGGTGCTCGTGATGATGAAGTCAGCGGAGTTCATCGCGATCAGGTCGGCCGTGTACTGGCACGAGAAGTGGTACTTCGGCTCGTGCTCCTGCCAGTACATGGCCGAGAGCAGGTACTTCGTCTTCTCGAGCGCGTGCGCAATGTTGCACTGCGTAACGCCGAGGCGACGGCTGAGAAGCGTTGCGACCAGGTTGCCGTCCGAGTAGTTGCCGACGACGAGGTCCGGACGGCCGCCGAACTCGACCGCAATCTCCCGCTCAACCTCAGCGGCAAAGCCTTCCAGGTAAGGCCAGAGGTCGAAACGCGAAATCCAGGGACGGACGACCTCGCCGCTCTCGGACCGAAACGGGACGCGCAGGATCCACGAGTTGTCGCATCCCCGTATCCGCTCGAGTCTTTGGTCGCACGTCGTTTCCCCGGCGTCGGGAATGAGCCGCGTTACCACAAGAATCTTTGGCTCTACGTCGACTCCCTGAATCCGAAGACGCTCGCGCATTTCGTGCTCGAGCGCGCGCACCTGATCGAGGATGTAAACGACCTGGCCGCCGGTGTCGGGCAGACCGAGGACGTTGTCCTGGCCGAAGTAGCCGTGCGGCGAAAGGATCAGGATTCGCGAGATCATCGGGACGCGCGCGAGAAACGCCTCGAGCGCCACGGGCGAGGGCGCCTCGAGTATGTCACGCAGGAGATTCATCGTGTCCGTGGCGCGTCCGGCGGTGCTCCCCCAGCCTGCGGCGAATCCGATCCGGGACATTTGATCGGCAACCTCGGACCACGGCGTGGCCGGCACGAGCGGCTCGAGCAGCGCGATCGCTTCGCGCAGCGCCGAGCGGAACTGATCAACCGAAGCGAAGGTGCGTTCGACGAGCAGTGTATGACCGTCGATGGCGTGCAGCGTCAGGAAGGACAGGAGTCTCGTGTGGCCGTCCTTCAGGTTCCGGAACATCTCACTCGAAAGATGCCGGTTGAGGAATTGCACGCCCTGGCCGATCGACTCAGACTCGCGAAGTCGCGGAAAGCCCTTGTTGAACGGACGGAAGTCGACCTTGAGCGGATCTTTCCGCTCGCCGCTTTGCACCAGCGATTCTCGAAACGCCAGGTACTCGCTCACGGAGACTTCCTCCGGGACGAGTCCTTCGAGATGGATGCGGACGTAGCTCCAGCGTCCGATCCGCTCGCGAACGGCGAAGTAACCCCAGGGATCCCGGAAGGCCGCGTCCTGCAGGAGTCGCACGAACGTGGCAAGGGGTGACTTCTGGACGGCGTCGCCGCCGTAGTCGCGGCAGACGCCCTCGAGAGCGGCTCTCAGATCCGACTGGAGCAGGTACGGACGGTCGACGCTGAAATAAGCCCTCATCAGGGCATCGATGATGTTGCGGTGCTCGCGCGCGTATGCAATCAGCTCGTCTCTCAAAGTACCTCGCTTCATCCGGCTCGATCGTTCTCGTTACATCCCCGTCGTCGCGGCCTTGGACGTTACCATGGCCTGCGAGGCCAACTCGCCGGCAAATTCGTAGTGTGCAATCCCTTCGAGGATTCCAAGTGCCGCGCGTCCCGAGGCGAAGTAGATCCGGTCCCGCCCCTCGAGGACCTTCAACTCGGCGCTGTGTCCGCCCACGACCACACCGCGGGTATCCCCGAGGAGCATCTCGACGTCATTTCCCGAGTCGCCGGCGACAAGGAACGAGCCGAGCGGCAGACCCCACTTGTAGGCGAGATAGCGAAGTGCGAGCCCCTTGGACGCCCGAATGGGAAGCACGTCGAGGTACGCATTGCACGAATAGATCAGTCGTGCGTGAAGATTCTGTGATCTGAGCGCGGATGTGAGCTCGCGAATGGGAGGCATGCTCCGGGGGTCCACATCGTAGCTCAGCTTGAACTCGCGCTGGTTGTCGGCAGGCTGAAGCGTGAGCCCGGGGAAGGCGCCGAGTGCCTCCTCGACGGCGTCGCGCCGCCACTTGTGGCGGATATGGTCGGACCATCCAGAATCGCGCCTCGCGTCCGGACCATAATGGATCTCGCTTCCGACCGACGTGATGAGAACGTCCGGCATCGGCACCCGCCAGCGAGCAAGCACTGCGACGGCGCTTTCGAGGCAGCGGCCCGTGGCGACACCGAATGCGACTTTGTCCGACCGCTCGGCGATCCACGACATGAGCAACTCGAGCCCCTGACGCTCACCGATCAAGGTGTTGTCGATATCCGAAACGAGAGCGTGAGTGGCAAGCGGCAAAGGCGACGCGGCATCGCGCTTGAGCGACACGCGACCGCGCCGAATTCGCTTCCGTTCTCGTCGCACGAGCGCCTGTAGGTTCTTTACGTACCGCTCGACGTGCGCGCTCCAGGTGTAGTGCGTTCGGATACCCTTTATTCCTGAGCGAGACCAGTCGCGCCACTGCTCGTGACTCGACAGGGCCACTTCGAGCGCTGTCGCAATCGCTGCGGTGTCAAGCGGATCGACGAGCAGGCCGTTGCGGCAGTTCTCGACGATGTCGGTCGGTCCGCCGTCGTTCGTCGCGACAACGGGGAGGCCGCTCGCGGCGGCCTCGATGATCGTGAGTCCGAAGGGCTCGGTGAGCGCGGGATTGATGAAGACGCCCCTGCGTCGCGCGGCAAGGCGGTAGAACTCGGCTACGTCTTCCTGTGCGTGGTGCTTCGGAATGGCAACAGTTCCATAGAGATCGTACCGATCGATGTCGAGCAACAGATCCTGATATACCAATCTCGATGCCTCATCGAGCTCGCGGACGTCGTCGCGGTTGCCCACAACGAGCACGAGGTTCGCGCGCTCGCGCAGCGTTGCCGACTCGCCGAAGGCCGCAATGAGACGGCGCAGGTTCTTGCGGGAGTCGGGTCTCGAGATGGCGAGCACGATCGGCCTTTCGGGCTCGCGCAGAAATCGGTCGATGAGTGCGGAGACGCGACGGTCGAGTCGGTCGAGGTGCGACGGCGAAAACCTCGTCGTGTCGGTGCCAGGCGGAATGACGACCGCCCGACGAGGGTCGAAGTTCTCGTAAAGACCGTACTGTTCCACAATCTCCTGTCGCGTGCTGGTCACGACGAGAGAAGCGTGTGCGAGTACGGACTCTTCGGCTGCAATTCGTCGTGCGAAGTGAAATTGCCGATCGATTGCCGTCACCCGACGGCCCGCTGCGATCAGCCGATCTCTCTTGCAGCGGCCGAGCGAATGGCCAGTGTGAACGAGGGGGATTCCGAGCAGGTGCGAGAGTTTCCTGCCGACCTCTCCCGCATCCGCGTAATGCGAGTGAATCACGTCGGGGCGCCGGCCTCGTCGCCGGATGTGCAGCAGAATCCGGTCGACGAACTGATCGAGGTGGGGCCACAACAACTCCTTCCGGACGTATCGCCGCGGTCCAAAGGGCAGCCTGAGAATCTGCGCATTCGGTGCAATCTCCTCCTCAGGGTTCGCATAATCCGTCGACACGGCGGGATCGTCGACGAGGCGTGTCAGGAGATCAACATTCGCGACGCCGGGATGACCTGCAAGGGCTCGGGCGAGTTCGACGACGTAGGTCACTTGACCGCCCGTGTCGGCATCTCGCCCCAGCTCGAGGTTGTTGCCGCGGACGAGCCCATGCGGGCTCAACATGAGTATGTTCAGCCTCTTCGCTCTCAAAATGCTCCCGAAGAGTTCGTTAAGCAATGCCACTCGCGCAGGAACGGCTCGTAGAATGCCCCGCTCGCTGGAGCAGCCCCACGAATCTGGCAAACGGCTCGAGCCAGGGCGACGGCGCGGCCAAGAGTTACGTCCGGCGTCCACGCGAGCAACTCTCCGGCAATCAGCGCCGCTGAAACCGCATCCCCCGCACCGACCGTATCGACCACGCTGTCGAGAGGCTTGACTCGCGTTTCGAAGTATTGGCCGTCATCAGTGACGAGCCACATTCCATTCGAGCCGTCCGTGACGACAAGGGACTTCAAGCAATAGGTCTCGACGAGGCCACGAGCTCGGGCGGTCGCGGGCAGATGGTCGACTTCGAGCAGAGCCGAGATCGTATCGAGCTCGCCGAGACTGAGCTTGACGACATCGGCAGCCCGCAGTGATCGCACAATCGTCCCAACGTCGTACCACGGAGCCCGAAGGTTGGCATCAAGAAAGGCGAGACATCGGACCGCCTCGAGCGTCGCCTTAACTGCCGATCGCGAAGGCTCATGTCGTTGTGCGAGCGTGCCCCAATAGAAGACGGCGGGGTTGGCAGCGGAAGCGAGCCTGCGCGCCGTCCCTGGCTCGATGTAGTCGAAGGCCTGTCGCTCGGGAAAGTCGAAGAAGTTCGAAGAGCCTTCGAGCGTGATAGCCACTTGCCCGGTCGGGTTCACGGGATCGAGCTGGATCCCTGCAGTGTCGAGCCCGCGCTCTGCCATCGCGCCGATCACTTCGGCTCCGGGTCCGTCATCTCCAACACGCGAGATGACCAGCGGGTTGAATCCAAACGCTGCGAGATGGCTGGCAACGTTCAGGGGAGCTCCCCCGGGTACGGCTCCGTCCGGAAACTCGTCCAGCAGAATCTCGCCAAACAGGACCGGTCGATGACCTGCCGCGCCCGACCTATCGCCTTGCGTGATGTTTCGTGTCGCCTTTTTCTCCATCGGTTGGTAACAGTCTGCAAATGCCGTTCCGGCCGGTCCCGCGCGAAAATGGCTGCTGCTGGCAGGGTCTTGAGACTTGATTGGGGCGATCCGGGACGCTTGTGTCGCAGACTTCCTCAGTTCTCGATCCGCCAAAGGTGCAGGCGCGGGATCGAATCCGGAAGGATCAATCCGGGAAGATCGGTTGAGGCACGACTCCGTCGGGAGGCCGATCTGTCGCACCGTCACGCTATCCGGGGAGAGAACGGGTCCAGCGAGGCCACGAGCGAGGCAAGCACGCGCGCGCGCGCGCGATACTTGAACGCTCATTCCGTCGCTGCCCGTGGCACGCGATTCGCAAACGCAGCCTGATGCATGTGAGCGGAGTCAACCATCAGACATTGCGCTGGACTGAGCAGCGAACAGGTGCAAGAGGCGCGAGACCAATGACGTGTCGAATCTCTCGCGAGCTGGAGATCGGGAAGTGCGCACAGTTCGGCGCAATGATTATCGCGGCGATCCTGGTTGCAGTGGCGTTTGGTGCGGTAACCACAGCGAGCGCGCAGGAAACGCGGGCCGCGAATCCGATTGACCTCGCTGAAATCGTCCGTCAGTCAAACGACGCCGACCGGGAGCTGCGTGAAGCCGAGGCTGCATTGTCAGCCGGGCCATGGGGCGTGGCAATCGAGGAACGGCTATCCAGGACGATCGGCGAGATCGATGAGCAGGTTCGCATTTCGAACGAGCTCTTCGCGGCACAACCTACGCTCGACGCGATTCGTGAGGTCGAGCAACGATGGCTGGACATCGGTTCAGGACTCGCGGCCATGCAGGAGGAACTGAGTGCCCAGGCTGATCGCGACTCTGCCAATCTGGATCGACTCACGGAGCTCGAGGCATCGTGGACTCGCATCGTTGAGGATGGGGCGCAGGCCGGCGTTCCATCGGCAGTCCTGGCTCGCGCCAAGGCGATCGCTGTCCGCATCGACGAAGTGCTCGCCCGGACAAGAGGAGCGCGCCAGCGAGTTCTCGTGCTTCAGGGCCAGGTAGCTGACCAGCAATCGCGTGTGCAGGATGCAGTTGCCAGTGCAAGACTCCTGCGAGAGGCTGCCCTTGGACGCCTCTTTGCGCGTGACAGCGACGCAATATGGAGAGTGTTGTCTAGCGGCAACGTAGCCGAGGCCGAATCCGATGTCCGCTCGGCACTCGTTGATGAGGTGTCGACACTCAGCGAGTACGGACGACAAACGGGCGAACGTTTCGCCCTGCACGTCGGTGTGGTCATACTGTTTGCCCTGGGCGCAGCCTGGGCCAGGCGCCGGGTCCGGCCGTGGGTCACTGACAAGGCGAGCCTTGCGCCAGTCGCCGCTGTCTTTGACCATCCGTTCGCCATGGCGGTCGTACTTTCCACGCCGGCCAGCGGGTGGATTCATCCGCAGGCGCCCCGCATCTTCGGCGCGATGCTTGGCGCAGTGGCGCTGGCGGCCACATGTGTCGTCCTCTGGAATCTCGTGGAGGCTTCACTGAGGCCGTTGCTGCTCGCGCTCGGAGGGCTCTACGTCGCTGGGGTCGCGGAGTCGATCCTGCACACGGTTCCACTCGCGTCGCGGACGGTCGTGCTGGTCGAGTCGGTTGCCGCCATCCTTTTCCTCGTGTGGTTTGCGAGGCGCGAGTCGACCGGAGAGTGGACGGCACGGGGCGTAGCGGTTGCTGGAGGGGCCTTTTCCACTGCCATCGTTTCCAGCGCTCTTGGATACACCACGCTATCCCGGTTCGTGGTTGCGGGATGCCTCGGAAGCGCGGCTGCCGCAGTCATTCTCTATGCATTGGCGAGAATCCTCGATGGGCTCGTCCTGTTCGCGCTTCGCGTTTCTCCGCTGGCGATGCTGCGAATGACCCGCAATCACCGGCCAGCACTGCGCCGCCGCATGGCGATCGTCGTGCGATTCGTGCTCGGGCTCGTCTGGCTTCTGGTTACGCTCGAGCTTTTCGCGGCGAGGGAGACCGTGGAGTCGGCAGTGCGCGGTGCGCTCACTTCAACCGCATCCATCGGGGAAATCAGCATCTCTCTCGGTGACGTGCTTCTCTTCGCAGCATGTATCGTTGCCGCAGTCTTCGTCGCCCGGTTTCTACTCTTTGCGCTCGAAGAAGATGTCTACCCTCGGGCGGGGCTACCTCGCGGAGTTCCGTTTGCCATCTCGACGATCGGACGCTATGCGGTGCTCTTCTTCGGTTTCGTTTTCGCATTGAGTGCGATGGGAGTCGACCTGTCAAAGTTCGCGCTTCTTGCAGGAGCTTTTGGCATCGGACTCGGCCTCGGGCTGCAGAACGTCGTCGCGAACTTCGCCTCCGGCCTCATTCTGCTTTTCGAGCGTCCGGTGAAGGTCGGCGACACGGTGGAAGTCGACAAGTTCGCTGGCGACCTGCGTCACATCGGGCTTCGGGCCAGCGTCATTCGGACGCTCGAGGGGTCCGAAGTCATCGTCCCCAATACCGATCTCGTTTCGGAGAAAGTCATCAACTGGACACTGACGGACCAGCAACGACGGCTTTCGATCGACGTTGGCGTGGCTTATGGAACTGAGCCCGAACGGGTGCTGGAACTGCTCACCGATGTGGCCCTTGCGCATCCGAAGGTGCTCGTCGACCCACCGCCGCAGGCACTGTTCCTTGGATTCGGTGACAGTGCGCTCAACTTCCAGCTGCGAGCGTGGACCGGACATTTCAATGGCTGGCAGGTCGTCCGGAGCAACCTTGCCGTCGGCGTAAACGCTGCCCTGCGCGACGCTCGAATCGAGATTCCGTTCCCGCAGCGCGACCTGCATCTCGTTTCGGTCTCGAACGTGGTGACGGACCCGCCCGCGCTTGCGGCAGTCCCACCCAGGCAGGATCCCTCGAGTAACTGAGATGGATGAATCTTCCGTCAAACCCCGGAGGAACTCGACACTGAAGCGCGCGCAGTACGCTTGCCAGTATTTCGCGCCACTGGTTCTCACCCTGACTCTGGTTGCGAATCCTGGTTGCTCGCGAGCGCCGGAAACGGGTCTCCCGATTCGGGTGACGTTCTGGCACGGGATGGAGCTGGGGGTGAACAACGAGGTTCTCGAAGCCAAAATCAGGGTGTTCAACGACTCACACCCCGGAATCGTCATCGAGAGCCAGATCTTCGGGGCTGCGGACCAGCTCGGTCCAAAGCTCGATGCAGCCGTGGCGGGCGGGACGCCCCCCGACCTGCTCTGGTGGGCTCCGGCCTATTTTCCGAAATACGCGAGAGTGGGTGCGCTGCAGAGCGTGGACGAGTTCATCGAATCCGATCCAACCTTCCTCAAGGACGACGTCTACGACGCTCTGTGGGAACTCGGCACCTACGGTGGCCGCGTTTTCGTGACGCCCTTTTCGGCGAACAACCTCGCGGTCTATTACAACAAGGAGATGTTCGATCGGGCGCGGATCGAACGCCCGCCGGAAACGTGGGACGAGTTTCGCGATACAGCCGCCCGGTTGACTCGTGACGGTGTCCATGGATTCCAGATCCCGGCTGGCACATCGGAATGGACCGTGTGGACCTGGCAGTGTTTTCTCTGGCAGGCAGGGGGCGAGATCCTCGATGCGGAGAACCGCTCCGCCGCGTTCGACAGCCGGGCCGGCGTCTCGGCACTCGAATTCTGGCGGGCGCTCCTGGCCGACGGATCGGCCGTGATCTCGGAAACCGATGCAGGCTACAAGACGTCCGACTTCCTCGCGGGACGTGTCGCGATGGTAATCAACGGACCCTGGAACTACGCCGAGATCCGGACGCAACGGAACGTCGACGTCGGGGTGTTCCCCTTGCCTGCAAACGAGCGGGCCGCGACGAACATCGGTGGGGAGTCACTCTTTCTCTTTCAGTCGAATCCGGCTCGCGAACGGGCAGCCTGGGAATTCATGAAGTTCGTGATGAGCCCGGACTTCCAGATCGATTGGGCGATCGCGACAGGTTACCTTCCCGTCTCGAAGTCAGCGGCCACCAGCCCGGAGTATCTGGCATTCCTGGACCGGAATGCGTTCCTTGAGGTCTACAACCGCCAGATGAACGTTGGCAGGGTCCGTCCCTCCGTGCCCGAATATGCCGCGGTCTCGGCGATTCTCGGACGCCAGATCGAGGCGGCGCTTTACGGCAAGTACTCATCCGAAGAAGCGCTCGCCCGTGCAGCCGCCGAAACGGATCGGCTCCTGAGATGACGCGGCTGCAGAAAGACACGCTGACGGCCTACCTCTTCGTCCTTCCGGCGGCGCTGTTGCTTTCCGTCTTCGTCGTCTACCCGATCGTCGATCTGGTTGTCGTCAGTCTGCACGAGTGGAACATTCTTGAAGACCGGATGACGTACGTCGCGGCGGCCAACTATCGCGCCGTGCTCGCGGACGATGCCTTCCGCCAGGCATTTGTGAATACCCTCATCTTCGTTGCCGGCACCGTGCCAACGGGGATGGTGATCTCGCTCGGTCTTGCGCTGCTGCTCGATTCGCGCATCAGGGCGGTCCGATTTCTGCGTGCGGCGATCTTCACTCCATACGTCACGTCGACGGTCGCGGCCGGTGTCGTCTTCGTGTGGCTGTTCGATGTCGATCAGGGGTCTGTCAACGCAGTCCTGGGGGTCGTGGGGATCAAAGGCCCGAACTGGCTTCAGAGCGAGGCTTGGGCCATGCCGGCAGTCATCCTGATGACACTCTGGAGGCAGGCCGGATACTCAATGGTTCTGTTTCTTGCCGGCTTGCAGGCCATCCCCGAAAGTACCTACGAAGCGGCGACGATCGATGGTGCCCGGCCAGGCTGGCAGACCTTTCGACACATCACCTGGCCGCAACTCTGGCCCACCACGTTCTTCGTGCTCGTCGTTTCGGTGATCTTCGCGTTCCGGGCCTTCGAGCCGATGTACGTCATGGTGCGAGGGGGGCCGGTCGGTTCGACGACAACGCTCGTCTACTACGTCTTCGACCGGGCTTTTCGGTTCGGCGACATGGGCCAGGCTGCTGCCGTATCGACATTGCTGCTTGCGCTGGTACTGGCGTTGACCTGGCTGCAGTTCCGCTTCGGGCGGGACGAGGTGTAACGAATGCAGCTACGACCTACATGCTCCAGGATCCGCTTTGCCGCGTCACTCTTGATTGCGGCCCTGTTCGCTCTCCCGCTCTGGGTCGTACTCGTCACGTCGCTCGATGACCCTGCTGGATTGGGATTCAGTACCTGGCTGATACCGTCGAGATTGCGGTTCGAAAACTACGTCGAGGCGTGGCACGCGACGAACTTTCCGCGACAGTTCGTCAACAGCCTCGTGGTCGCACTCGCCGTGACGGCCGGACAGGTTCTGACATCGTTGATGGCCGGGTATGCCTTCGCAAGAATCCGGTTCATCGGCCGCGACGTAATCCTGATGGCCCTCTTGAGCACGATCATCGTGCCGTTCCAGGTCCTGGTCATTCCGGTGTTCGTCATTCTGGCCAAGTTGAGCTGGATCAACACCTACTGGGCTCTCATCGTGCCATCGCTGGCAAACGCCTTCGGCATCTTCCTGTTCGCCCAGTTCTTCCGGACGATTCCGTATGAGCTGGAGGAAGCCGCTTACGTCGACGGTGCGACTCGTTGGCGCGTTCTCTGGCAGATCATGGTGCCTCTGGCACGTCCGGCGATTGCAACGCTCTTTCTTTTCACTTTCATCGCCGAGTGGAACGAGCTCTTCAAGCCGCTGGTCTTCACGAGCACGAAAGACATGCGGACCGTTCAACTCGGGCTTTCGGTATTCCAGGAGCAGTTCCGGGTCGACTACGTGCACCTGATGGCTGCCGTCGTCTTTACGACGGTACCGAGCGTTCTACTCTTCCTTCTCGGCCAGAAGCACTTCGTGAAGGGCATCGCCACGACCGGGCTGAAGTGATGCTATGGGCGTGATCGCGCGATCACAGCGTCTTCATGGTGATTATCGTGTAGGGTTTTTCGCCAGCGGTGCGGCTGTACGCAACCCAATAACCGAGGGCGGGATAATCGATTCTCCTCGATCCGGACCCGTCAGGTGCGAACTCGATACTCGAGCCGAGCACGGCCTCGGGTGTCGGAGCCTTGCTCTCGTAGCCAATGTATGTCGCAACAATGGCTTCGGCCTTGCCGTCTTCGCCGTAGTAGACGCGGGCCCTTTCGACGTCCGAGAACTCGAAGTATTCCACCGTGTCGTCTTTCTCTTTCGGCTTCCCAAGGAGCTTGTGGATTTCCTCGGCCGCCATGCCGAGCCGCGCGCCCTTGAGTTCCTGATAGAGCGGGGCCTTCGGCGTGGACACTGCTGCTGCCGAGCCAGCGGTTTGACCCGCCTGAGAGGCCAGGGCCAAGGTCGGCGCGATGGTCAACAGGACCACTGTGAGGGCGCTTCTAAAACCACCGCCCGCTGCGATCTTTGAACTCTTCTTCATCTTGAATGAGTACCTCCTGTAGCCGATCCGACTGCAAAGGACATACCAGCCGTCCGGAATTCGACGTGAACCAGGCCTCGAAGTCGCGAAAGCTCGACCGAAGCCTGGGATTTCCGTTCGACCCGCCGTCGCGCGGTTCGGCAAAGCCGGAAAGCACGGTGTGAACAGCCTATGGACCGAGAGGTCAGGGCATCGCCGCAGTGTCCCAGAATTCCACAGTTCTGCGTCGAGATGTCGCAGGGCGCGGGCAACCGCCCCGTTCACCACGACGAAGTCGTTTTACGCTCGAGGGGATATGATGAATCAGGTATCGAGTGACGGACGCGGTGCACAGGACGCGTGGAATGGCCGCGGACTTGCATTCCGTTTCCGCAGATTGCGAATGAGTACGAGTACCAAACTGATTCTGACGTTGACACTTGTCGTTGGTGCCGTCATGGCGTCGGCAGGCTACGCACTCGTGCGCAACCAGGAAACGGCCTTGATGGCACACAGGCAGAACGAAGTTCTTGCGCACGCCATCACGCTCCAGTTGGCGCTCGACGAGGCCTACCGAGCCGGGCGGCCCGAGAGCGCCACGTCACTGATCGACCGGCTCAGCGAAAACCCGAAAATCGAGGGAGTGATCCTCTACGACGAACGGGGACAGGTCGCTGTGCAGTCGAAACCCATCGTCACCACCGGATCTGGACATTTGGAAGATGTTCAGCGGGTCATCGAAACAGGTGAAACGGTCGAACGCCTGCTGCGCATCGACGACGCCGACTTCCTGTCGGTCATCATGCCGGTACGCCTCGAGGGCGGGCAGGCCGCCTTCGAGATCGTCGAGGTGACGACATTCGTCAAGGCCGACATCCGGGAAGCCCGCGCGACCATCGTGGTAACGACACTCTTGCTGTTCGCGATGATTTTCGCGGTGGTCGTGCTCGTCACGCGCCGCAACCACACGAGGCCGATCGCTGCCCTGCTTGCCGGGGCCCGCGCGCTCGGCGGCGGCGAGCATGGCTACCGGGTTGCCGTCGATCACGGCGGTGCAGAGTTCACAGAACTTGCAAGCGAGTTCAACCGGATGGCAGATCGTCTCGCGGAACAGCGCAGCGCCGCCGAACGCGACGCCGACCAGAGGCTGACGCTCGAACGAAGCATTCGTCACAATGAAAGGCTCGCCCTCGTCGGACGCCTCGCCGCGGGAGTCGCGCACGAGATGGGAGCGCCTCTCAATGTCATTGACGGGCGGGCGGCGCAGATTCTGTCACAGCCGAACGCGTCGCTCGATCGACGCCAGCGGAATCTCACGATCATCCGGACGCAGACGCAGCGCATTGCCCGAATCGTCCGGCAACTTCTCGGCCTGGCGCGGCCCTACGACCTGCATCCCGTTGAGCTCGACCTCGGGCGTCTTGCGCGCAGTGCATGCGATCTGGTCGAGCCGGAGGCCAACGCCGCTGCCGTCGAGATCATCGTGTCGGCACCCGGCGCCGCTGTCGTTGAAGTCGACGAACAGCTTGTTCAGCAGGTGCTTCTGAATCTTTGCCTGAACGCCGTGCAGGCGATGCCGCACGGTGGGCGGCTGCGCGTCGGAGTATCGACGGATACCGGGGGAGGGGAGGTTCTGGTACGAGTCTGCGACTCAGGACCGGGTATTTCGCCCGATGATCTTCCCCAGGTTTTCGATCCGTTCTTCACCACGAAGGACGTCGGCAGCGGCACCGGTCTCGGCCTGAGCGTGTCGCGCCGGATCATCGAGGAGCACGGCGGCCGCATCGAGGCCGCCAACGATCCGTCGGGCGGAGCGGTATTTACCGTCCATCTACCGCTACCGGTCAAACCAGGCTCAGCAGCGGAAGAGGAGGTGGCAGCAGTTGGCAACACGGCTACTGGTCGCTGAGGACGACGCCGACATGCGCGACTTCCTCGTCGACGTTCTCGAGGATGCGGGCTACGAGACCGTCGGCGCAATCGACGGCGTCAAGGCCATCGAGCGCGTTTCGACTGGCCGCGAACACATCGATCTCGTGATCACGGACGTTCGAATGCCCGGGGCGAGCGGTGCCGAGCTCCTCGCCGCTGTCCGCGAGCATCGCACGGAGGCACCCGTGATCGTCATCACCGCTTTCGGCTCGGTACATCACGCCGTCGAGATGGTGAAGGCAGGCGCCTATCACTACCTCACGAAGCCCTTTGAAGCAACGGATCTTCTGGCGTCCGTCGAGGCTGCTCTCGAGGCGTCGGCGCCTCAGCGCGAGCACGCGCGCCTGCGCCGCGAAGTTCCCCTGGCCCCCGAGCGCATCATCGGTGCTTCCCGCCTCATGCGCGAGCTTTTCGATCTGATCGATCGCGCAGCTCGAAGTTCGAGCACGATCCTACTCTCCGGCGAGTCGGGAACCGGGAAGGAGCTCGTCGCCCGCGCCGTCCACGAGGCATCCGGGCGGCGTGGTCCGTTCATTCCCGTCAACTGTGCCGCGATTCCGGCCGACCTCATCGAGTCCGAGCTCTTTGGCCATACGGACGGTGCGTTCACCGGCGCAAGGCAGGCCCGGCCGGGCTTGTTCGAAGCGGCCAACGGCGGAACCCTGTTCCTTGACGAGGTCGGCGAACTTCCGCTCGTCGTTCAGCCCAAGCTGCTGCGCGCGCTGCAGGAGGGTGCCGTGAGGCGCGTCGGAGCGGACCGTGAACGCGAAGTCGACGCGCGACTGGTGGCGGCCACGAACCGTGACCTCGAGGTACACGTATCTCAGGGTCGTTTCCGCGAGGACCTGTACTGGCGACTCAACGTGATACCCATTCACATTCCTCCTCTGCGCGAAAGGGCCATGGACATTCCACTCCTCGTCGACCACTTCATGACACGTGCCTGCCTTGCCGCAGGGCGCCAACCGCTCGACGTCGCGCCGGACACACTCGCAATCCTGACGGCCTATTCGTGGCCGGGAAACGTCAGGGAGCTCGAGAACGCCGTCGAGCGGGCGCTCGCGCTCGCGCGCGGACCGAGGCTCACGCCCGACGATCTTCCCGAGCGCATTCGAACGACGGGTGAAGCCGCGGCTGTGATCGTCCGGGCGCAGGAGAGGCGACTTACACTTCGGGAGCTCGAGAGGGAATACATTCTCGAGACGGTGCATCGCACCGGGGGAAACAAATCGCGCGCCGCCGAGATGTTGGGACTCGACCGGAAGACCCTCCACCGGAAGCTCAATGAATACGGCAGTGAGTGACCGCACGTCGCCGAGAGGTGTTTGGCGCACGTGGCGGAATGCTGGTCCTCGCGAGCGTTGGATGCTGGGAGCAAGTGTCGCGGCACTCGCCGCGTGCGCCTGGATCGTCGCTTCAACGGGCTCGGTTCCGAACCTCGACTACTCAGTTGGCGACCTGGTTCGAGCCGAGATTGTGTCCCCGGTGTCGTTTTCGGTCCTGGATCCGGAGCGCACGGAGGCACGCCGGGCCGAAGCGGCCGGGCGTATCGTGCCCGTTTTCGACTACGACCCAGACAGGAATACACGAGCGATTGAGCAGCTCGAGGCCTCACTCGTTCACCTTCGCGCGGTGTATGAAGCCGAGCGGTCGACGGAGAATCCGCCCGTTCCCGAGACGTTCGCGGAGGCGCATCTCGAGGAGTTTCCTCTCGGCAATGCGTCGCTACTCGCGCTGTTGGCGCGACGGAGTTTCGACCCGGCGCTCATCGAGGCGCTTGTCCAGGTGCTCGAGCGGCATTCGAGCGGATTCCTCATCGCCGATGATGTCGCTGCCGTGCCGGAGCTTGAGGCGCGCGTGGCGGCGACCGGCGAGCACTTCGCTCTGTCGTTTCGAACCGTTCGCCGGCTCTCGTTCGCGAAAGGACCCTTGCGTGCCGAACTCCTCGAATTGCCGGGACTGACCGTCGCGGAGAGGCGGCAGATCGGCGCGGCGATCGAAGGCCTCATTTCCAGTACGCTGACGTTCGACGGCGCGGCGACGGCGGCTGGCCGCCAGGCGGCTCGCGATGCGATAGCGGAGGTCCGGGACGAGTATCAGGCTGGACAGCTCGTTGCTTACCGCAATCAGCGCGTCGACGATCGCATTGCGCGCGCACTCGAGGAACTGCGATCGAGGGCGACGACGCCCAACCGAGTGGCCAAGTGGTGTGCGCTCCTTACCGCGATCCTGGTCATTTCGATCGGCTTGATGCGGACGACCGAAGAAGTTCGGTCGTCCGGACTTTCCAGGGGCCGCGCTGCGCTTCTCGTGACGCTCACGCTCGTTTGCCAGGTGGCGGTCGTGCGCTTCGGACTCCAGATCGCCGAAGGACTCGGAAACATTCCCTCGGCACCCGGACTCTATGGTGGCCCGTTCTACGTGTACGCGATTCCCGTGGCCGTCGCGCCGCTCGTCATCGCGCTGCTCGTCGACCGTACGCTCGGTCTTGTCGTGGGCCTGACGGCCGTCCCGCTGCTCGCTCTGATGACGGCTGGCTATCCCGGGGGAGGACTGGCTTTTGGGGTCTACGTCGCCGCGGCCGCTGTTGTCGCCTCGCGAGGGAGCATCCGGTATCACTCGCGTTTCGAGCTCGTTCGGGTTGGGCTTCTCCTGTGCGTGGTGCAAGTTGCCATCTCCGCCGCGGCGGCGGTGCTTGCAGGCGACGGAACGCTCGACGGGCGTCGCGTTGCGAGCACCGCTTGCCTCGCCGCTCTCGGCGGCGTTCTTGGGGTGGCCCTTTCGGCGATCGTCTTGCCGGTCGCAGAGCGGCTTTTTCACATCGTGAGCGACGTTCGGTTGCTCGAGCTCGCCAACGCCGACCACGACCTTCTGCGTGAGCTGGCGATCGATGCTCCCGGCACGCACCAGCATTCCTACGTGATGAGTTCGGTCGCGACGGAAGCGGCAAAAGCCATCGGGGCCAATCCGCTGCTCGTGCGCATCGGAGCCTTCTTTCACGATGTCGGCAAGCTCCATGCGCCGGATATGTTCGCGGAGAACCAGCGCGGCGGGCCGAATCCGCACGACCTGCTCGAACCGGCCGAGAGTGCTCGAATCATCATTCGTCATGTCTCGTACGGAGTCGAGCGGGCACGGGCTGCCGGGATTCCGCCGCAGATCTGCGAACTCATCACCGGCCATCACGGGACGCGGACTCTTCATTTCTTTCTCGAGAAAGCAAAGCGCGAGGCGACTGAGGGCACCACGGTCGACGAGACTCAATTCCGGTACCCAGGACCCAAGCCGCAGACGAAGGAATCGGCCATTCTGATGCTTGCCGATGGAGCCGAGGCTGCGGTGCGAAGCCTCGATCATCCGACGCGGGAGACGATCGAGGCCATCGTTCATAAGATCGCCGACACAGTCGTTGGTGACCATCAACTCGACGAGTGCGGGATCACGCTCTCCGAGGTCGCCCGGGTACGAGAGGCGATCGTCGAGACGCTGTTGCACGTCCATCACCGACGCGTCAAATATCCGGGTTTCAACCCTCCGTCCGGGACGGAAGTCGCCGGAGGCGAGGTGGGCTCCCCGAGGAGGTTCGAGGCCGCGGACCGATGACGATCCGGGGCCATCAATAGAGGGCGAGGCTGAACCCGTGGGATTCTCCGCGGCGAACGATTCGTCGCTGCCTGGATTGCCGCCACGGTCTCACGGGTGTCGTATTCGATGACCCGCCGTCGCGCTCCGAGCCCGCTCAAAGCCTTCGTTCCGGAGCCGAGCACGATCGGATTCTGGAAGCGCGGCAAAGTCGCCCCTCTGCTGCGTGGTCCTCGCGTTGACGGCTGGGCGGATCGAGCTGCTGGCGGGTGATGTCTGTCTGATCAATTCGTCGATGCAGTGACCGCCACCTTCGGCTCATCGACCACTGCGACCGGACGTACCTTGAGGCGCTCTTCAAGGTAGCTCGCGAGGCGCGCCCGGAGGCGAGCCTGCTGCGATCGCGACGTCCCGCGGGCAAACGACACGAAAACGACGCGTGCGGGAACGACCTCCGACTTCTCCTTCTCGGTTGAAAGGTCGCTGACGCTTGGCGCATACAGGGCCCGGTCGATTTCCGGAAACGCCGCTGCGATCTCTCCTCGCAGAGCCTCGATCTCTTCAGGATCGCCGCCGATTCGCCTGAGCGTCTCCTTCGCGCGACGGGCCTCCTCGTCGCGGGCGAGGCGCTCATCCCGCTGAGCCTGGGCGATCGCCTCGAGCCGCAGTTCGAGATCGCTCTGAACCTCTCCGATCATCGCTTTCCGCGCCGATTGGGACAGTCCGGCGTCGATTACTTTGAGCTCAAAGCCCTCGAGCCCATAGTTCACAAGCTGATGCCGAACCTCCGCAAGGATGTCCGGCTCGATCGGCTCTCCGGCGACATAGACCTGGAGTTGCGCCGGAACAACGTCTGCTCGCACGGTCCATCTCAGCGTCGTTCGTACGTCGGTGTCGACCTCAGCTCGCACGAATCGCTGGATGTTGCGGTCGATTCTCTGACGCTCGACGACTCGAATGAGCAGGTACACGCTCGGAATGGTCACGGCGATGACGAACGCCAGAACGAGCAGGCGAACGCGCATCGTGGTCCGACTGTCGACTTCCACGTGACGGGGAAAGCGAAGTAACCGGACCACGACGAACGTAGCGAAGCTGATGAAGACCGCATTGAGGAAGAAGAGGTAGAACGCGCCAAAGAAGGCCGTCGCGTCCGCCTTGGCAAGCCCGTAGCCCGCCGTGCAGAGCGGCGGCATGAGCGCTGTAGCGATAGCGACGCCAGGGATGGCATTCGTCTTTTCGAGCCGCGACATGGCGACGATGCCTGCCGTTCCGCCGAAAAGAGCAATGCCCACATCGAGAAGCGTCGGGACCGTGCGCGCCGCAATTTCGTCGGTCACGAGGCCGAGCGGCGAGATCCAGAAATAACCGGCGCTGACGGCCAGGCTGAGTCCAACCGCGACCATCAGGCTGCGCATCGCGGCGCCAAGCAGCTTCCAGTCCCAGGTCGCGACCGAGAGCCCCACGGCGAGTATCGGCGACATGAGGGGCGAAACGAGCATGGCGCCGATGATGACGGCGGAGGAGTTCGTGTCGAGTCCGATCGAGGCAAGCGCCGAGGAGGTGAGAAGGAGCCAAAGATTCGTTCCGCGAAGGCTGACGCCCTTGCAGATCGACTCTACCGTACCGTCTACATCCGTGCCCTTCCGCAATGCGAAAGAGCGCAGAACGGCGATTTTCAGTCGCATACGGTATGTGCTTCGGCCCATTCGGTCTAATACACCCAGGAGGGGCGACTTCGAAGTTTTCGGCGACCAGGCTCCGCCAACCTACCGAACGCCCACGTAGGTGAGATTGTGGAGTTGCGAAGGATACTATAGCGGCGACTTTGAGCCGTCGGTTTCAAGTCGCACTCATCCGGCAGTCGGGAATGCCCCGCTGCTCGCGCACATCTCGAGACTCGAGGCCGAGCTACTGCGAAACGTCCGCCTCAGCCTCTGAGCTTCCGGATCTTCATCGTCCGAAGCCGCGACGCCAGTGTCGTCGGCTTGATCCCAAGCAACGCCGCTGCTCCGCCCGGTCCGTAGATTCGCCAATCGGCCGCCTCGAGCGCGGCCATCACGTTTTCGCGCTCGCGTCGTTGCCATTCCGCCTGCGTCACGAACGCCCGCGATTCTCCGGTCTGAGCCGCATCGGGAGGTTGAAAGCCTGATTCTCGTTCCTCCGGCAGGAGCTGTTCGAGGTCGAGCGGCCGCGATCCGCCGCGGGTCAGGATGATTGCGCGCTCGACTACGTTCTGCAGCTCTCGGACGTTGCCCGGCCAGTCGTACCGGGCGAGCCTCGCCATCTGCGCGGCATCTATCTGCAAGTCCCGAGAGCGACCCTGCCGGCGCGCCGTATCGATCACGTGGTGCACCAGTAGCGGAATGTCCTCCCTGCGATCGCGAAGCGAAGGAACCTCGAGCGGGAACACGCTAAGCCGGAAGTAGAGGTCCTGCCTGAACGTCCCATTCTCGACCTCGCGTCTGAGCTCGCGGTTCGACGCAGCTACAACACGAACGTCGACACGCCGGGTGCGTTCCTCGCCTACACGTTCGAAGGAGCCTTCCTGAAGGACGCGCAACAGTTTGCCCTGCAGCTCGAGCGGAATCTCACTGACTTCGTCGAGGAACAGCGTTCCTCCATCAGCGAGCTCGAACCGGCCCACTCGATCCCGATGTGCGCCGGTGAATGCGCCTCGGGCGTGTCCGAAGAACTCGCTTTCGAACAGGTCTCTCGGTATGGCCGCACAGTTGACTTTCACCATGGCGGCGTGCGCTCGCCGGCTGCGATCGTGTATCGCGCAGGCGATCAGCTCCTTTCCGGTTCCAGACTCGCCGAGGACCAGCACGTTCGCATCAGTTGGAGCAACGAGGCCGATCTGCTCGAGCAGCTTCTGCAGTGCCGGACTCTGACCGACGATGTCGCTGAAGGCTCGTTCCTGTCGAACCTCCTCGCGAAGGTACTCATTCTCGAGGCGGAGCTGGTCGCGAAGGCGCTCGATTTCGGCAAAAGCCCGGCTGTTGACCATGGCCACAGCGGCGTGGTCGGCGAGGATGCGGAGCCACGAAAACTCCGCCGCGTCGAGCGGTCGCCTGCTGAAGATGCCGAGTACGCCGAGTATCTCGTTCCGGAAGATCAACGGTTGACCGGCGAACACCCGGATGCCCTCCCGGACTGCCCACTTCGGATGCATGATCCACGGCTGATCCACCGTGATGTCCGGAAGCAGCATCGGTGTGCCGGTGGCGCCGATTGTCCCGATTTTCAGGGCTCCGAGGGGGAAACGGCGAAAGTCGCCGTCCAATCGAGACCAGTCCTCGACGTCCGGCTTAGACGGATTGCCGCCACTCGCGGCCAGATGCAGGCACTCAGTCTGATCGGGACACTTCAGCCGCATCGGACACTTGCCGCAGATGTCACCTGGCGCCCGGAGCCAGATCCGAGCCAATGCAATCCCCGGCATCGCCACGAGACCGGCAACGATACGGTCAAGTACCGCCTGAACCGAACGCTCCTGCGCTACCTGAAGTGCAAGTGATTGAAGGCTCTCGAGCTCCACAGATTCCAAACTACACGAAATGTCGTGATTCGATCACGGAAAAGTATCAAACAACGATATGTCGTCGTAACTTGAAACCTGTTCATGCAGGCACAAACTGAGTTACAGCAATGAATTACGTGGAGTTGGCGGTCCTGGCACGAGAACTGCCCTACCCCAATTCGACGGCAGGCGCTGTGGCGCTGCTTCAACAAAAGACGAAGGCAAGGAGACCAGGACAATGACCAGACTGAATGCTATCGATCCGCAGGAAACGACTGGAAAGACGAAGGAGCTGCTCGACGGCGTGAAGGCGAAGCTCGGCCGAGTGCCGAATCTGATGCGGACACTGGCGAATGCTCCGGCGGCGCTCGAGGGCTACCTCAGTTTCAGCGGCGCGCTCGGCGGAGGAGTTCTGGACGCCAGGCTGCGCGAGCGGATCGCGCTGGCGGTTGCAGATGCAAACAGCTGCGAATACTGCCTGTCGGCGCACACCGCCATCGGGAAGATGGTCGGGCTGGACGAGGACGAAATCCTCTCGAGCCGGAAGGCAACGTCCGACGATCCCAGGGTCAACGCTGCACTGGGATTCGCTCACCGGATCGTCGTCAAGCGTGGTGAAGTCGATGACAGCGAGGTCCGCGAAGTGCGTGCAGCCGGATTCTCGGACGCCGAAATCACGGAGATCGTCGCGCACGTAGCACTCAACGTCTTCACGAACTATTTCAACCACGTCGCACAGACAGTCGTGGACTTTCCGAAGGTGGAGTTGACGCTCGGAGTCGGACGCTGAAAGCCCGACCGGCCTCACGGCACCATCGGAGCGCACGGTGATGGAGTTCTCGCCTGCCGAGAGCCCCGTCACCGGCCGGCGCAAACTGAGAGAGGACACGGGCATGGCCAGGAGCTTCGGAAAGATCGCCTTTACCGATGATGTAAAGGGGGTCCCGTCATAAAACGGAATAATGCCGAGTTGGCTCCTCCATACTCAAAGGCGATCAATGATTCCGCTGGTTCACGGAACATGCGACTCGGCATTAATTCACGACTACCCGCCCGCCAAGCTCGCATCGCACGGTGAGCCCGCCGTAGTCCGACTCCAGGATTCCCGAGCAGTTCCTGACATGTTCCGGAGACCTCGTCCGCCTGGGGGCCAAGTTCGCCGACTCAATCTGTCCAGAATAATGCCGAGTAGGACCCGAACGATCCACAGGCCAGCCGGGCCAAGCGCGTTCGACTCGGGATAATTCGGAACTCGGCATTAACGGAACAAATTGTACGCTAACTAGCGAGGCCGCTTTCCCTCGGCTCGAATCCCCACGCTTGCCACCTCGCCGGCCCGTCGAGGGCCGTCTTCGGCGTCCCGCGCCCGCTGCATTCTACATCTCAGAAATTTCAGAGAATTTCAGTTCGAATCGAGATTCACGCGACGTCCTGGGAACGCGACGCAAGCTTATGCTTCAAATTCGAACTCGGCGCAGCTTTATGCTTCCCGGGCAACTGACAGCCCTGTCCGATTGCCTCGAATTCAGACGTCCTGGCGCAAGGTTATGCTTCCCCGCACGCAGTTAAATGCTTCAAGTTACAGAAGCGCTCGATGGCCTTGAGAAGACCGATGTTGCCTTCCTGGACGAGGTCGGCCATCTCGAGGCCACGGCCGGTGAAATGTTTCGCGACCGAGATGACGAGCCGGAGGTTCAGACACGCCATCCGGTCGCGGGCGGCGAGGTATGCGGCTTCGTCCCCGGCGGCTCGAAGACGCACGATCTCGCGTGTGAGCGCGAGCTCTTCTGCCCGGCTCATTACGTCGTGGCGGATCTCGGTGAAATAGGATTCGAGGTTCGGGTCGGCGGTGTCGCGCACGACCGTTCGGGTTTTTCTCATGATGGTTCCATTGCGGGGCCGCGCCCCGCTCGCCCGGGGCCGGGCGCGGCCCACACGCGAACAGCCGGAGGTATTCTCGTACTAGGCGGCCTTCGCCCGGGGCTTTCGGGGATAAAGGCTCGACTCTCGAACGCCGGCGGCGCGGGCGATCTCTGAAGGCGCGGTCGGCGTGCTTCGGACGCTTGCCGACCTCGAGTCGAACCACGTGGCGAAGCGCGCGAGGTCGCGTGAGACGAGCAGCCGATAGAGCGTGTCGCCGGCGACGGTCGCGGCCCAGGCGTTTACGGTCTGGGACTGGAGGTTTGCCGCGACCAGTTCGGCGCAAGACAACTTCGAGCCCGCGAGCTCTTCGTCGCGCGCCTGGAGAAGATCCGGGGCGACGAGCGACGGGGCCGGGAGCCGCCACACGGCGCCGAGCTGGACCGAGCCTCTCAGGTGCCGGTGGTTCGTGTCGGCACCGACCAGGACCTGGCCGCTGTCGGCCGAGTTGCCGGCGTCGATCCACCAGACGGTGGGCGCCGCGCCTTCGCGGTTCGACTCGCAGGCCCGCGCCATCTCGCGGCGCGCCGCGGCGTTGTCGACCGCACCGACGATGACAGTCAGGGTCCGGTCGTGCCAGTAACCGCCGAGCCCGTAGTTTGCGGCCGAGAACGGTGACCGGTCGATTGTGGTCTCAAGTCCCCACGCCGCGGCGTATCGACGGGCAATAACCTCGGCTTTCGGTCGGCCGATGTCGGATGCGGCAAAAAGCTGACGGGGAACGTTTTTCGGCTCGACCGTATCGTGGTCGCAGAAGATGAGCTCGACCGTCTCGCCACGGTCTCGAACGGCGGCGGCAACCGCGGCTGTCATTCGCGCCAGATGCGAGCCCGTTCCGCCACATCCGACCTGGATGATACGAAGCGACCGGTACTCGGCGAGCCGGACAGGCAGCGCAGCAAGGCCCGTAGTGTCGATGGCTACAGGTTTGGGTTTCACGGTTACTCCTCCCTTTCAAAGAGGTCGTCGGCCGCGATCGGCAAGAAATGCCCGTGGCAGCCGACGCGAAGTGAGATTTCAGGCTGTGAGAAGATGCGGCCAACGACGCCGTAGATCCGGAAGCCAGTGGCTTCGTCGGTGTCGTCTGTTACCGAAAACCGTGCGGGCATCTCGTGATGCGAGTGAATCTCGACCGTCGCGCGCGCGTGATCGTCGAGACCCGGGCCCGCGGGCCGGACGCTTGTGGCGCTCGCCTCCTGCCCGGGCTCGAGGTACTCCCACGACTGCCCGTTCCACGCGAAGTAGCAGAGGTACTCGACCGGGGTTGCTGCCAAAACGCAGGCGTGGCGAGCGGATTCGAAGAGGCGCACGAGGTATGAGCGAGGAACCTTCGGGACGAGCAGTTCGATTCCGGCATCGACGTGGGCGAGGCCGGGAATATCGGCAGCGGCTACCGGTATTGCGACCTGGCAGACGTCGCGACGGGCGCGAACGAACAGGCCGTTTCCCGCCGTCGCGTATTCGAGAAGCGCGGCCGAGACGGCCGGAACCGTGTCGCCGACCATCGTCGTGTAATCGATCAGCCCCATTCGTGTCCTCCGATGAGTCCTTCGACGACGGCGCCGACAGACCCGGCGTTCGGAACGCGCACGAGGTCATCGACCGGGTAAGTGCGCGCACGTCGGCGCGCGAGGCGGGCGAGCTGATCGACGACGTTTGCCGGATATGCGCTCGACCGTCGCGCCGCTTCGTTGAGGTTGAAGGGCGTCGAAAAGTACAGGTCGACGGCCGCTAGGATTCGGGTGTGGTCGACGGCCGGCGCGGGGTTTGCTCCCCAGCAGACTCTTCCGTCGGCGAAAAGATTCGGAAACGGCGCGTAGTGGACCTTCGAGCGAGGGTCGAACTCGTTTTCGCGGACTGCGAAGAGCCGCAGCCCGGACGGGCAACCCACGGCGACGAGCGCCGGGACGGGAACCGTGAGGACGAAGGCGTCTTCTCCGGGAGGCGCGATGGTGATCTCACGTTTCCCGGCCGCGAGAAACGCGACGGCGAACGGTCCGGTGGCGAGTGAGCCCGAACGGACGATCTCCGGGCGAAGCCACCCCGAGTCGACGCGTTCGCCTGCAAAGGCCGCACGAACGGCCTGCGGACCGAGGTAGCGAACCCGCTCGCGCCGTCCCGAGCGGTCGACGAACTGGTACTGTCCCTCGAAGAAGAAGAGACCGGCTTCGGCCCCTTCAGGCAGCATCGGTTTCGGGCCTGACATGTCGGCTCCTTTCGCGCTCGACGGCGCGGTTCCACGCCCGGACCGCCTGCGCGACGCGGCGCGACGGGTCGGCGTCAATCCACCCGGAAAGATCGCGGACCGCCTCCGCGAGCTCGCAAGCGTCGCGGTACTGGGCAGCGAGCACGGTGATGTTTTCGACCGACCACTCGACCGAGTCGCAGCCACCGCACATGCAGCCCCCGTCGTAGAAGACGAGGCCGGTGTCGCGCGCTGGTATGAGCGCAACCGAGCCGAGCCGCCGAAGAACGCGCGGCTCGCGCCCGAGCGCCGCGTCGATGTCGTAGGCGAGCGAGCCGGGATCCTCCGGAACGGGGACGCGTGCGGCATATTCACCGTTGAGGCCGAGCGAGTCGAGCATCTCGCCCGGATCGTCGATGTCGGCGTGGTTGAGGTAGAGCGCGAGCCGAAGCGCCGACGGCAGATCCCACGGCTGGTACCAGTCGTTTTCGTGGTCGACGAAGGAGATGAACGGGATGCCGCCCAGGCCGCACTCTTCGATCGCCTCGGCGAAGAGCGGAAAGAGCCGGTCAGAGACGAGCTCGACGCACGCGAGCACACCCGCGCGCGTTTCGCCCTGACACTTGAGCGACCGGGAGTCGAGTTTGGCGAAGTCATCGGGAAAGACGTCCCGAAATACAGCAAAGACCCGGGACTCACGGGCGAGCTCCACAAGCCTTTCGCAGACGTTCCCGTCGTCCGTGACCTCGGATAGCAACTCCATCGAGCGCGAAAACGCGCAAGGGTCGACCCCCGTCGTGCTCACAGCAGCCCGACTGGCCCGCGCGCTGAGTCAGGCGCGGCTGAGCGAAGGCGCGAAAGGGTAGTCGAGATGACCGTCTTTTCCTGGCTTCCGCGCTCGGCGGCTCGCCGCATCGTACGCTCGAGCCGAGCGAAGCGCGCGGGGTGAAGCGCGCCCGTGGCCAGTAGCGTCGAGACTCGCGTGGCTATGCGGATCGCGGGGTTGACGTGTTCGCCTGATGCGGCGAGCCTCGCGGCAACGTCAAGCGCGGCGCCTTTGGTTCCGGCAGTCTTCGTCGCGGTGACGACGAGACGGCCGTTTTCGGTCGCGCGCGAGAACGCCGCCGTGGCGAGGCTCGGGTAGACACCCGAGAGTGCGGCGCGCAGGTGCGAGTCGCTTTCGGCGACCGTGCGGTCGATGGAAAATTCCTGTCCGTCGTAGCGGACGATCGCTTGCTCTGTGGGCTTGGTTTCGGTCGTACTCACTTCGGTTCCTCCTTCCGGGCGCCGATGCCGGCAAACAGCGGTCCGGACTCGACCGGTCCTGCTTCCGGCACGACGTCGACCGTCTCGGACGTGGCGGCCTTCGGAGCGGCCTTCGTCGCAGCCTTCGCCTTCGGTGCAGGCTTATCGACGGGCTTTGCGACTGCGGCCCGTCTTTCGGCGGCGAGGCGGTCGCGTTCGCGCGAGGCCGCCTCGCGTGCCGGAAAGTCGGCTCGAAGCTGCTTGAGCGCATCGGCCATCGGCTTCGGGAAGGCTCCAAGCTCGGACTTGCGGCACGTGACTGCGACCGGCGCGTCGCGGTGCGACCAGGCGGTGACGGCAACGCGTCGGCCTTCGGGCGCTCCGTCCTCTGGGTAGATCACCATGCCGACGAAGATCGTCGCGTGGTCCCACACGTAGGGCTCGCGATCGCCGGTCAGCGTCTCGGCAAGATAGGGCTCTTCGGAGACGGTCGTCTCCTTCTGGTTGTCGGACATCTCGGCTCCTTTTTCGCCCGCCCCGGCGGCCCCGGGCGGCTCGCGCTTCACGCCTGGCGTGGAAGCGCGAAGCCGCGCGCCAGACGGACGTATCAGTACGGGCTCAGAGTCAGAGCATCACGGCATACGCCGTGACGATCGCTACCCTTCCGGCTCGATGATCGCGGATCACGACTCGCCCGGCTGCGAGATCGACGCGATCGGGTCGGACCCAACGGACGGCCGACGCGATCAGATGAGCGTTTACCGCATAAGCGAGAAAGGGATCTCGCGTCTCGACCCACATCGTGCCGTGCTCTGGGGACTCGTCGATATCGTGAGAAGCTGGACGGCCGGTGCCGTCGCAGTCAGTACACACCGCGTCGTGGGTGTGGTCGCACGTCGCGCATGTGCACGACACCATCCCGCCGCCTCGGCACGTCGCGCATGTTTGGATCGCCGGACGGTTCAGGACGGGAGTGGGGAGCGTGACTTCCCGCCAGGTCGCCTCGTCCACAAGGTCGAGCCTTGCGGCGTCAACATCGGCGCGGGCGCGTTCGCCAAGGAAGAGTCGTCCACAAAGCCGTCCCGCAAATCTCACCCCGTCGATCTCGCACGAGGCGTACTGGACTAGGCCTCGGCCGAGTGTTTCGATTGCAGTTTCCAAATCGCTTTGCATGATCAGCCACAGAGTCGTTTCACAAACTCGTCGAGCGACTCGCCGTCGTTTGCGTGCCACGTGAGGACGAGGTGGCGGGGATAGGCTGCGGCAAGGCGGCGAAACGAACGTCGCTTCGCCTCGCGGTAGTCGGGAGTGTCGAGGCCGTTAACCTCGACGATGATGCCCTCGGGGTCGAGAACGGCATCGGGCAGCAGTCCGAACTCGTCGGCCAGGACCGGACGGCGAAACGGGATCCTGCGGCGCACAAGCTCCCGGAGGAACCTGCGCTCGAGGTCGGAATCGACGCTTGTGATCGAGTAGCGCGAAAGGATCGGACGAAGGACGAGTCTGAGCGGGCGAAGCTCCCCGGACCCGCGGTCGAGCACCGACGGCAGCAGCGCCAGGTATGGCCCGGACGTGGGTTGCCCGCCGACCGATAGCCGGACGACAAGGTGCGGTTCGACCGAGAACCGGTAAGGTGGCAGTACAGGCTCGCGACGGGTTGCGAGGCTTCGTTCGGCGGTTTGTGCGAGGCCCGAAACGTCGACCGTCACGAGACCACCGTTGATCTCGGCGCGGTCGACGGTCGCAAGTACCCAGCCTTCGGCCGGGCGGCCAGGGCGTTGGCTCGAGAGAACGTGGCGTCGGACGAGTTCCGGAAGTCCGCCGGCGTAGCTGCCTCCGGGCACCCAGCTGAGAGCGCCGAGCGTTTCGCTCCTGCGGCCGCCGCGCGATTCGGCAGGAATCGAATCGAGAACGTCGTGCAGGCGCTTCCAGTCTTCGAGTTCTCGTCGCGACGGTGTCCAGGACTCGAGCCCCGCGGCGGCGAGTAGATTGGCGATCGCGCCGAGCTCCCGCACGCGCAGGGCCGACGACGGACGGGCCGGATGGTACCCGGTCGTGGCCGCCACTTCGCTTGGTCGTGCCTCGGCCCGGCCCGTGACGAAAAGCGGCCCGAGGCGACGACGGCGCGCGATGCGCGCGATCGCGTCTTCGAGGGCGTCGGGCCTCGTCGCGTCCTGACGTTCGACTCGCGCATGCATTCCGCACCACGGGCAGTCTTCGGCGCGGTCGACCACATTGGCCCGAAGGCCGATCGCGTTCTCGCGGCGAACGACGTGATGCCTGTGTCCGCATTCCCACTCGACGTGCCATCCCTGGCGATGCCAGTCGGCGAGCACGTAGGCAAGGCGCGCCGGGTCGGCCTGCGACGCGATCAGGCGGACGATCCACTTTGGGCACGGGCGAGTCGTTAGGTGCCGCTTGTGGACAAGCAGGCAGCCGCGTCCGTCCTCTCCGGTGCGCAGAGTCTTCACCGTGCGATCCTCTAAAGTTCCTCGACGCGCCGGACCCTCTGGTCCGACCCTTGGGCTCTTGCGTGCACGATCGCGACAAGCCGCGCCTCTCGCTCGCTTCGGGCTTCGACGAGGATTCCCGAGCAGTCGCGAAACCAGACGCGGTAGCAGAAGTCCGGCTCGAAGCGCAGCGCGTGGCCATCGGGATCGACGATCCAGCGCTTCTGCCATGCTCCAGTGTAAGAGTCGTGAACCTCGCAGTTGTCGCCGCTCTCGACGACGTACCAGGCGCGGTGCGTGACGGCTGCGCGCAGCGCGGCGTCCCGGACCGCGTCGATGCGATCTGTCGCCGAGATGCCGACGGCGGTAACGCCAGTTTCGTGCGAGGCGACGTCGCCTTTCCACACAATGTCGTGCATTAGTCAGCTCCTCTTAGCGACGCCACCGATCGGCCGAATACGTTTCGTCGATGACCTCGAGCGAGTCGACGGCGATGCGGATTTCGTCCTGAGACAGGCCATCGGACTCGACGGCGACGAGGGTCGAAACTCCGGGGGCGACCGGGACAGCCTCGAACGGGTGAGGTTCGCGGACGAGTCGCGCGTCTCGAGGTTCAGTCCTGTCGGGCATTGCGGCTCCTGTCGCCGGCGCGGCCGCCGGTGAAGTGGTCGTGAAGCGCGCGGTCCAGATGCATCTGGGCGCGGTAGAGCATCGCGTACGGCGTGGCTGATGCCTCGGCCGAGCTTTCCCGCCTCGCTTCCCTGAGGATCTCGATTGCCTCGAGAAGATCTCGAACGCACGGATCCTGTGGGAGGGCCGCTTCGGTGTGAGCTGGTGCGGCATTCATGCGACACCTCGCTGTTCGCGTCCGAAGACGACGAGGTTGAAGGCATCGGCCGTGCCGATCGCGGACCTCGCGGCTGCGAGCACGCGCGCAACGAGCTGTCCGGGCGTCGGACGGTCGAGGTTGACGAGAACGGCGGAGCCTACGCGCACGACGACGGCGCCCGGGCCGGCAACGGCGCGAATCGGGTCGAGGCCCGGCTGCGCGTCACACGCCCTCGAGAATGCGAGGCCCGCTTGCCCGAGCGCTTCTCTAAGCGCGTGGGTGTCGTGCCGATCGGCGGTCGCGGCCGCTTCGGCGCCGATTGCGGTCATCGCCCGGCGGTAGCTGTCGAGTATGTCGGTTTCGCTCATGGTCGCGTTCTCCTTGTCGATCGT
>JAJTWZ010000033.1 GCA_021463145.1 Blastocatellia bacterium
GGTCAGGGCGGATCGCTTCGCTCACCGCCCTGACCCCCGGCTATCTTCTGTGACCGCTTCGCGGTCAAAGCCGCGACCCCCGGGCCGACTTTTTGCGACCGTTTCGCAGCCATCGACCCTTTCGCGGTCAAAGCCGCGCCCCCCGGAGTGAACCAGCCGGAGTGTTTCGTGACAGTTCCCCACGCGCCTGCGGCGCACCCCCTCGGACGAAACGAGCAGCGTTTCGGGTCCACGGGCCATTCTTAAGCGCCGGAGCGTTTCGGGTCTGCGGGCCATTCTGAAGCGCCGGAGCGTTTCGGGTCCTCCGGCCACTATGAAGCGCCGGAGCGTTTCGGGTCCGCGGGCCATTCTGAAGCGCCGGAGCGTTTCGGGTCCACGGGCCATTCTGAAGCGCCGGCGCGTTTCGGGTCCGCGGGCCATTCTGAAGCGCCGGAGCGTTTCGGGTCCGCAGGCCATTCTGAAGCGCCGGAGCGTTTCGGGTCCGCCGGCCATTCTGAAGCGCCGGAGCGTTTCGGGTCCGCAGGCCATTCTGAAGCACCGGAGCGTTTCGGGTCCGCGGGCCATTCTGAAGCGCCGGAGCGTTTCGGGTCCGCGGGCCATTCTGAAGCGCCGGAGGCGCGAAAGCACCAGAGCCCACGGCGTAAGCCGTGGGTATAGCGCCCTAATTCGGTCGAGCCCCGTAGGGGCGAAACACGAATCCGGACTTCTTTCGCCCCTACGGGGCTTTGACCACTCTCCATCCGAAACCCTCGGCTTACGCCGTGGGCTACGGTACTTTCGCGCCTTGCGCAAAGGACGGCTACGCCTGGCGCTGGCTGAACATCCGCCAGGCCGTTCACGGTTCGCGAGGCGTCAGCGCCGTTCGTGGTTCACGATGTGCTCCACGTAGCAACTGGGACAAGTGGAGATCTAGGCGGCCCGGGGTTCGCGCCACACAACCTGGATCCGAACGACCTGCGATGTGACCAACCGCGCCGAACTGTCGTGCGCCTTCTCAGCCGGCGATAGGAAGATCGCGCGGTCGCCCACGCGAAGACCGCCCTTCCAGAATGCATGCTGCCCACTGACTGCGCCGATCGCGAATGCCTCGTGGCCGTCCGGCAGCCTGCCGCCGCGAAGAGCGCCAAGGCGTTGCGACGGGATGTACATCGAGAATGTGTAAGTGCTCCGCTCTGTCTCGATGATCAACTGGTCGCCGACCGCCAACTCGGCAAACGACACCACATTTCGAAGTTCAGTTACCACACCGTTGTTCATGCGCGTTGACCGGCCTCCAGTTTCGAGATCCCCCAACGTTGCGCCCTTGTGCAATACTCGGACCACCAGATCGTCCAATGGGCCAAATGGCCTTTTCCTGCCCTTTTCGCGCCGCGGCAGCACATCGAAACGCGAGCGTCCGGTCTTCCGGACGAGCAGCTGTCCGGCTTTCGGGATGACGAAGGCCACCCGAGCCGTGGCGAAACAGGCGATCCTCGGGCATCATTCGCTGACGGCGTGGCTATGAACCGATCCCGGATAGTGGACTGGAGGAATCATGGAACAACTCATTCAGATGGTCAGCGAGCGCGCCGGAATAGCGCCTGAAACGGCAAGGACTGCGGTCGAAACCGTTCTTGGCTTCATCAAGGAACGCCTGCCCGAGCCTCTGGCTTCGCAGGTCGACGGCTTCATTGGCGGCGAAGCGGCTGCAGACGGCGGCGGTGACGTTCTCGGCGACATCGCCGGCAAGATTGGCGGATTGCTCGGTTGAGCAATATGCCGTCGCTTGGCGAGGCGCGTCCCACTCGCGAGACTGTCCGGGTGGGACGCATCGCCCGCCATCGTCCGATCGCGCTACAGAGTTGATTCCTTGCGAGCAGGCTGATTCCTGCCGATAATGTCCTCACTTCCACGTCGAGCGACTATCGCCGTCACGACAGCAAGTTTGTACGTCCTGCCCGGACGCCGTTGGTCGCTGATCCCCCAGGAGGCTTCCGTTGGACGACTGGCCCACAGTCTTTGCCGGCTTCCGTGCAGCGTTCGTCGAACGTTTACCCACGCAACTGAGCGAGGCGCGCGAGGCGCTCGAATCCCTGACTTCAGCGGCCGGGTCTGACGAAGCACTTACCAGCCTGCATCGTGTCTTCCACAAGGTCGCCGGTTCGGCCGGAACCTATCTCTTCGACGAGATCGCGCGTGTCGCCACGGACGCCGAATCCCTTTGCCGCCGCCTGATGGATCGTGGAGGTTCTCCTGAGACCGATCACATCGACGAATTGGCCCGATACATCGTCCGAATCGACTCCGCGTGCGCGGAAGCGCAACACGAACTGTCAACCGTAAATACAGCCGACTTTCCCGCCGGCCTGCAGAGACTCTGAAACTCAACCGAGGCCCGCTCGAGCAGCGGTGAACGCCGATGGCATCCAGAACGTCCGCCGTCAAGGGCGCAAGAAGCGCTCCGAAGTCAGCATCCGCCACCACGACCACCGCGAAGAAGCCGTCGCGCCCGTCGACAGTTCGCACCGCCGACAGGCCGGCCGCTCGCGCCTCGGCAAAGCCGGCCCCGGTCGCCAAATCCAAACCGAAAGCAGCCAAACCAGCAGCGAGGAGAACACCGATGACGACATCGTCCGGAAAGAACCGTCCCGACGCCGATCCCGACGCCAAAGCGCTCACCGCCGCCGGCGAAATGGCCGGCTCCGGTAATCTCGAGAAGGTCCGCGACATACTCTTCGGATCGCAGATGCAGGCGCTCGACCGCCGCTTCCAGAAACTGGAAGAGCGCATCGTCAAAGAGACGTCTCTGCTTCGCGACGAAACCAAGAAGAGGCTCGACGACCTGGATGCGTACGTGAAACGCGAAGTCGACACGATCGTGGACCGTATCCGAACCGAACAGGTCGACCGCTCATCGGCAGACAAGGATCTCGGTCAGCAGTTGCGTGAGTCGACGTCGGCCATCGAGTCGAGAATCGCAACACTGGACGAACAGACGGCAAAGGCAGATCGGGAGCTGCGCCAGGCGCTTCTGGATCAGTCGAAGTCGCTTGGAGAGGAAATCCGGATGAAGGCCGAGGAACTGTCTGCGGCGCTCGACCGCGAGTCCGAGCACCTCACGAACGACAAGGCGAGCCGATCCGCGCTTGCGTCCCTGTTCATGGAGTTGAGCATGCGGCTCAACAACGAGTTCAACCTGCCGATCGACGAGTAACGTGTCCGGACCCGATCCACGGGAGTCGCCCGCCGGGAACGACACCGGCGCAACCGAGCCATTCAACGAGCTGCGGTCGATCCTGCTCGCACCCGAGCAGGAAAGACTGCGCCAGCTTCAGGAGCGGCTCGACGACCCGAGGCATCGCGCCGAGGACTTGAGCGGCGTACTGCCCGAAGCGATCGCCATTCGCGCGCGGCGCGACGACCGGCTGCTCGTCTCGATGCGTCCAGTCGTATCGGAAGCGATGCGCGACTCGATGCGCCGGGATCCGAAGTCGTTTGCGGACGCGCTCTTCCCGGCGCTCGGTTCTGCGATTCGAAAGGCTATTGCCGCAACGCTCGGCGAGATGGTCCAGTCGCTCAACCAGGTAATCGAGAACACGTTCTCGGTCCGCGGCCTGAAATGGCGGCTGGAGGCGATGCGCACCGGACGGCCTTTTGCCGAAATCGTTCTGCTTCGCAGTCTGGTTTACCGGGTCGAGCAGGTTTTCCTGGTGCATCGTGAGACCGGATTGCTGCTTCAGCACGTCGAGTCCGGCGCAGCAGCTGCGAAAGACGCGGACATGGCCTCCGCAATGCTGACGGCGATTCGCGACTTCGCGCGCGACACATTCGACGCCGGCACTGAGGACTCCCTCAACAGCCTGAACATCGGAGACCTGACGGTCTGGATCGAGCAGGGACCGCACGCGATAGTCGCTGCGGTGATCCGGGGCACGGCGCCGCTTTCGTTCAAGGACGTATTGCGCGAGACGGTAGAGCGAATCCATCTCGAGCAACTCGAACCGCTCGACGACTTTCAAGGCGATGCGACGCCATTCGAGGCCTCGCGGCCGGCGCTGGAGTCGTGCCTTGTGGCGCAGTACGCCGTGCCCGAGCAGGAAGCGTCGCCGGTACTTAAGATTGCCACCGCCACACTCGCGCTCGTAATCGTCATTGCGCTCGCGATGTGGGCCTATGCGGCCTGGACCTGGCGGGGCGCCGTTGCGGCGCTGAAATCCGAGCCCGGAATCGTCGTCACCGAAGCTGAGCGGAACTGGTTCGGCGCGAACCTGGTGGAGGGGCTCCGGGATCCACTGTCGAAGGATCCGCGCGAGATCCTTGCACTCCACGGCTACGGGTCTGCGGATGTAAGACTCGACCTGCAGCCGTTCGCCTCGTCGGACGCTGGAATCGTCACGAAACGCGCCCGTGAAGTCCTTCAGGCGCCCGATGCCGTCGAGTTCGCTTTCGATAACGGCGCCTTGTCGGCGTCTGGAACCGCGCCATCTCCCTGGATTGCTCGCGCCCGCGAGTTCGCTCCGTTCGTCGCCGGAGTCAGAAGCTACGCCGACGAAAGGCTTCTCGATACGACCGCGGCCGCGATCAAGGCCGAGGCCGAACGGCTTCGCGCCGTTCGTATTCCGTTCGCGCTCGGTTCTGCCGAACTCGTGCCGGAAGCCGCTGAAGTTGCCCGCTCGGGCGCCGGAATACTGTCGGCTTTGGATACGATCGCTCGCGACGCCGGGGGCACGCTCCGTATCCGGATCGTCGGTCAGGCCGATGCCTCCGGAACCGATGCGACAAACGCGCGCATCAGCCGGCTTCGGGCCGAGGCCATTGCCCTGGCGGTGAACACGGCGCAGTTCCGCAATCTGGAATTCGACCTGCAGGGTCTAGGCGCAACGCCCGAGTCCGATCGAACTGTTACATTCCAGGTCGACGAGTCGTCCCTCTCGCCCCGCAAGGCGAACCAATGATCCAGAAGAAGATCTGCATGCTCGGATCGTTCGCCGTCGGAAAGACGAGCCTGGTTGCACGGTTCGTTCACAGCATTTATCGCGACCAGTACCTGACGACCGTTGGTGTGAAGATCGACAAGAAGCAGGTCCGCGTAGGCGATAATGACGTCACGCTCATCCTCTGGGATCTGCACGGCGAGGATGAGTTCCAGAAGATCAGGTCTGCGTATCTCCGCGGATCTTCCGGGTTTCTATTCGTTGCGGACGGCACGCGCAGGTCCACATTCGACAAGATTCACGAACTTCAGGAGAACGCCGTATCTGCCGTCGGCGACGTTCCGTTCGTCGTGCTCGTGAACAAGTCGGATCTCAAGCCGGAATGGGATGTGGATGCCGAGGCGCTCGGCGCAGCCACCGATCGCGGTTGGACCGTCCTCGAGACCAGCGCCAGGACCGGTGAAGGCGTCGAAGATGCGTTTCTGGCAATCGCGGAATCTATGTTGAGGCGCTGACGGATGGCGGACCTTCCCGATCTGCTCGCCGAGTACCTCGAGACCGCGGTCGTTTCGACCCGCTCGCCCGCGTGGATGCACGTCGCACACCATGGCGCGCTCGTGGGAGCCGGCGGTCCGCTGGGGATATACGGAATCGCCACCCTTGCACCGGGAGATGCTGTAGCTCCGGCAGTACCGATGCTCGAAGGACTGCTGCCCCTCGACGAGCCGATCGAACTTCCGTGCGTGGGAATCGGCACGGGACTGCCGGCCGATATTCATCTGATTCCAGGCGAAGATGGCGACTGGGTGCTGATCCTCGACGCAACATCGGAAGCGATTCTGCGCGGGCTCGTCCAGCAACGATCGAACGATCTGCTTCTCCTTCAGGCGCGCCACGACGCCCTCGGCAAGGGCCCGCCTGGCGTTCGCGACATTCCATCATCGCTCTCCGCCGTCCTTGGCGCTCTCGTAATCGAGGAAGAAGCATCGGGCAACCTGGTCGCGATCGGCCGGCCTCCGCAATGGCTCGCGCGATTCGTCGATCCGGACGCTGAACCGGCCGGGGCCGGAATTGTCGATCGCTTCGCCTACCTCGAGTCATTCCTTGTCGACGCTCGGGAGTTCTGGGCGCGCGATGCCGGAGCCGTTCTCGAAGGCGGATCGTGGGAAGAGACCGACGACACGGGCACGAACGCAAGCCTCGACGCAGTTGCTGTCGGCGTCGGAGGCCGCAGGTTCATCGTCGTGCGGCACGTGGACGAGGCGCGCGACGAACGACGGCGGGTGATACAGCGCGCTCGCGAGGTTCGCCTCGACCTGGACCGCCTGCATAGAGATTCGCAGCAGCGGGAGGTGCTGTTCCACTGCCTCGTGCACGACCTCGCGGGCCCCCTGACGAGCATGAAGGCAATTTTCTCGATGCTGGAGCGAGAGTCCCTGCCGGATTCGATGAAGCGGCTCGTCGACATAGGCACGAGGCAGACAGCACGTCAGGAGGAATTGATCCGTGAGATGCTCGACGTATTTGCCGACGAACGCCGTGTTTTCGATCCCGCGACGTTCGACCCGAAGTCGGCACCCGACGTCTGCTCCTGCGCTCGCTCGGTCGTAAGCGCACTCGTTCCCGCCGCGCGTGCGAAGAGCGTCAATTTGGAGACGGAGGGGTGCGACGAGGCGATGCGCGTCATCGGCGATCGGCTCGTGCTGGAGAGGGTGATCTCGAACCTGGTCGAAAACGCCATCCGCCACGTGCCCGACGGCGGCGGCGTCTCCGTGAGAGTCGTCCGCTCGGACGAAACGGCCTTGGTCGAAGTCGACGACAATGGCCCGGGTGTACCCGACAGCGTGGCCCCCACGCTCTTCCGGCGGCTGTCTCAAGGATCCGGGCCTCGAGGCAAGGCGGGACTGGGTCTTTACTTCGTGCGAATGACGGTCGAGCGATGGGGGGGCGTCGTCGGATTCACTCCGATGCCCAAGGGTGGATCGCGCTTCTGGTTCAAGCTGCCCGTCGTAGAGAGCCTCGCGGACTAGCGATCCGCATCCCGGGTCCGCTCCAAGCCGCTTTCGCCTTCAGGCATCCCGAAGTGCAACTCGAATCCGGTCGCCCAATGTAACCGGATCGAACGGCTTCTCGAGCACGGCGACCGCCCCGAGTCCAAGCAGCTTTCCGACGTCCGACTCGGCCGGATTCGCCGTCATGAAGATCACGGGAACATCCGATGTAGAAGGATCCTGACGGAGGCGCTCGAGCACCGCTGGACCGTCCTCGAGCGGCATGAAGACGTCGAGCAGGATGACGTCCGGTCGAGTCTCTCGTGCCAGCGCGATGGCCTCGTTGGCCGAAGCCGCTTCGCGGGCAGTCATGCCGCCGAACCTTTCCAGGCCAATAGCGGTCAGATACCGGATGTCCGGTTCGTCGTCGAGGATGATAATGCGCATCGTCCAATCCTATGCGGCGCGGAGTGTAGCACCGCGCCGGTCCGGTCAAGATTTTGAGCATTGGAGGTCAAGGGGATTTGAGCATTTCGCGCCCGGATCGCCAATCGGAGCGCGCTGACGCTTTCATCCGGGTCTGGCACCGAATTTGCCGTGCCGTCAAACGTGAAAACCGACCAACTCGAAGCGTTCGGACTCGGCTTGCTGATCGCTTCCGCGATTGCGTTCACGACGGCAGCCGTCATTCGTGAATCCGCGAGGCCGGAGGATCCGGCGGCCGCGTCCGAAGCAGTGAGTCGAACGATCCGGATTTCGATGCAGGCGCGCGCGGCGGGGCGGACCAGCCAGGCCGATGCACTGCTCGTAGCGCTTGCGGCGCTTCCGGATGTTCACCGCGACGTTGTAGCCCCTTCCCAGGGGGACGCGCTTGTCGAGGCCGTTCGCAGCCCCGTTGCGGTGTACGGAGTCGCCGGGGTGATTGGCGTGGCCGGGTTCGCTGCCGTCGCGTGCGCCTCTCGACGGCGCCGTGCAACTCTCTCCCTGCTTGCAGACAGGCTCGAAGTGCCAGTTGGATGCCGGGACGCCGCTAGGCTCGTCGACGCGGCCACACGGCTGCTTGCCGGTCACGCGGCCGCCGAGTTCCATCTTCAGAAGCTTCGCGAGCGCACCGATGCGGCACGGCGACGAAGCCGGCCGGCCGAACCGGCATCCGAATTTGGCCGAATCGTCGAGATTACGGCGGTGGATCCCTGACACGCTATTCGCCGGGACGAGCCTCGAGCGGCAATCGGGTCGCGGCCTGGCCCATTGCTTCGAAAGTGGCGTGCCTGGGCCCGCGCCATTGGCGGGTATGATGCCACCGTGTCGAGACCACCAGTGGCAATCGTTGGCGCAGGTGCCGCCGGTCTCATGGCCGCAATTGCCTCGTCTCGTGCAGGCGGAAGAACAGTTCTATTCGATCGCAGAAGGAAGGTCGGCGCGAAGATCCTGATGTCCGGGGGAACCCGCTGCAACGTCACCAACGCTTCAGTGTCGGAGCGCGACTACGTGACCTCGTCGGGGCCATTCGTTCGTAAGGTGCTCCGTCAGTTCCCCCCTGAGGAGACCCGCGAATTTTTCGAGCGGCTGGGCGTCAAGTTGAAGCTCGAGCCCACCGGCAAGTTTTTTCCAGTCAGCGACTCGGCCGGCGACGTCCTGACGGCGCTCCTTCGAGCCGTCGATGCCGAGCGCGTCGAGTTGCGCCGGGACATCACCGTCGACGGCATCTCCCGGCGCAACGACGGTCTTACGGTCGCCACTTCGGAAGGCGAACTCTACGTCTCCTCGGTTGTACTTGCAACTGGAGGGCTCTCGTATCCTCAGACCGGCAGTGACGGCCTTGGATACCGGATTGCAGAGCGTCTAGGGCACTCGATAGTCCGGACGTCCGCAGCGCTCACACCGCTGATTGCGTCGCCGCCAATCCACGCCGGACTCGCCGGAATTACCCTCGACGCCAAGCTTCGAGTTGTATCACGCTCGCGAATCGTCGCCGAGCGGTTCGGATCGCTGCTGTTCACTCACGCCGGTTACAGCGGCCCTGTCGTCCTCGACATCAGCCGGCACTGGGAGCGCGCTTCGTGGGAGGATCCGGATGCGCAGGTCCTGGCGTCTTTCGCCGCCGGCAGATCGCAAGAGGACTTCGATGCCCACATCCTCGCCGAGGCCGCTCGCGCGCCGCGGCGTCACGTCGCCAACCTGCTTGCCGCGATCGTTCCACAGCGTCTCGCCGAAACTCTCATGGCCGGTTCCGGCATTTCCGCCGGCACGATGCTATCCGGACTGGGACGCGACGTGCGGCGTCGGCTCGTCGACAGCGTCTGCGCGCTCAGGCTTCCCGTCGATCGCGTCGCCGGATTCGGCAAGGCCGAAGTCACGGCCGGCGGCATTCCGCTTCTCGAGGTCCGGGCGCGCGACATGTCGTCGAAGATAGTCGACGGGTTGTATTTTGCTGGAGAGATCCTGGACGTCGACGGCTACATCGGCGGTTTCAACTTCCAGTGGGCCTGGTCGACAGGTTGGGTGGCTGGCACGGCCGCCGCGAAGCGCGCAGCCGCGTTTCGACATCCCCGGACCCCCCTCGGCTGAGATCACCGGATGCCGGGATGCATCGCCTTACTGCGCGCGGCAATCGTCGGAGGCCGCGTCGTGAAGATGGTTACGTTCGTACGCTCGGGCTCCGGCCACTGGTCGTAGTGGGCGCACCGTCCCGTCGATGCACCGCGAGCCAGGCGGAGTCGTACCCGGAGCGCCGCCTACGGGCCGGCCGTACAATCCACGACTCGCCCGACGGACGGCCGGCCCGTCGCACTCCGGTCACGACTCTCCGGGACCGTCCGTCCAACACGAAGCTCGAGGCGTCGCCGATCGTTCCGATTCAGCCGGCGATAGTTCGAAGCACTCGACGGTTATCCGATTGCCGCAGCTCGGTATCGACTCGGTAGACTCGCGCACAGAGCGCGCGAGTCTACCGAGTGCCGTCATACCCACGCGTGATGGCGCTTTCGAAGCGAAACGCCATCACTTCTCCCCGATGGGCGGCACTCCCGACGCCCGAACAGCCTCGTTGAATGCCGCGACGTCCGACGTACGAATCGCTTCGAGTTCACCCATAATCGAGGTGAACTGGGCGTCCGCATCCCGGTAAAGAACGAGAGCCGCCGCCGTCGGCCTGGCGTCCGCGCCGCTCGACACCGAAGCAATGCCGACGAACACGTGGTCCAGCGCGGGCGCGAAGTTCAGAACGTCCTGACTGCTCTTGATGTCGGGGTTCACGAGCTTTCGCTCGACGGCCGAGAGCTTCTCTATCAAGGCCTTTGCCGGCTCCTTCAGCGTCGCATCCTTCTTCAGCTTTGCCGCGCGATCGAGGATGCCATTGATCTGCGCCTTCATCTCGCGGATCGAGAGGACGGCGGCGTGGGTGTCGGTCAGGCGGTCGCGGCAGTTCTTCAACAACTCGAATTGCGCGCGGTAGTCGTCGAGTGATGTCGCAAGCGTTGCATTAGGAGTGATCATGAACGGCTGCTCGACGACAGCATCGCCGAACCGGACTCTGACCTGGTACGCACCTGGAGCGACCTTCGGGCCGTCCGACGATCCCCAGAGGATCGCGTTCGGCACCAGAACGCTGTCGCGCAGGCGCATGTCCCACACGAAACGGTTGAGGCCGGCTTTCGGCTCCGGCAGCCGTTCGACCGCTGGGTCCGGAGGGCCTTCCGGCTTGCGCGTAGTAAAGGTCCGGAGAACCGTGCCGCCCTGCAGGAACTCGATCGTGACCGGCGACTTGTCGTCAGGCTTCGACCCGAGAACGTATTGCACCACCACGCCGTTCGCGGGATTGCGGCCGAATGCGCCACCGCCTTCTTCTCCACCGCCGCCGAAACCGCTCCACCGCATCGCGGCCCTGACCGTGAAGACGTGCAGTGGCTTCGCGCCTACGGCATCGAGTTCGCGGACCGGCGTCAGGTCATCGAGAATCCAGAAGCCCCGGCCTTGTGTCGAGATGACGAGGTCGCCGTTCTTTACCTTCATGTCGGTTATCGGCACGACGGGCAGGTTCAACTGGAACGGCTCCCAGTTCGCGCCATCGTCACGTGACACGTGGATGCCGGTCTCGGTACCGGCGTAGAGCAGGCCGCGCCTGACCGGATCCTCGCGGATCACCCTGGTGAACGAATCCACGGGCAGACCATTGACGATTTTCGTCCAGGTCTTACCGTAGTCTGCGGTCTTGTAGAGGTACGGCCGGAAATCGTCGTGCTTGTACATCGTCGCAGCGACATAGGCCGTGCCCTTGTCGTGCGGAGACAGGTCTATCGAGTTCACCTGGATCCACTCCGGCATCCCCTTGGGAGTGACGTTCGTCCAGCTCTTGCCTCCATCGCGCGTCAGTTGGATCAACCCGTCGTCTGTTCCGGCCCAGATCGTCCCTGCCTCGTGTCTGGACTCGGCCAGGGCAAAGATGGTGCAGTAGGTCTCGACGCTTGTGTTGTCTTTCGTGATCGGTCCGCCCGACGACTCCTGCTTCGAGCGATCGTTGCGGGTCAGATCGGTGCTGATCTCCTCCCACGTCTGCCCCTCGTCGCGCGACCTGAGCAGCACCTGCGCAGCGTGGTAGAGCGTATTGGGATCGTGCGGCGAAAGCAGGATTGGCGCATTCCACTGCCATCGGTACTTCAGATTTTTCGGCGGCTGACCGATAGCGAGCTGGGGCCACGCCGTAATATCGCGCTGCTGTCCGGTGGCGTGATCGTAGCGGCTGATGGCGCCGCCGTAACACCCTGCGTATACGATCTCTTCCTTTCCCGGCTTCGGGGCGATCCAGCCACTCTCGCATCCTCCGACTTCGTACCAGCTCTTGTCGTCGATTCCGAAGCCGGAGGTGCGGCTCGGGATCGAAACGGTCTGGTTGTCCTGCTGTGCGCCGTAGACTCGATACGGCACTCGATCGTCCGTTTCGACCCGATAGAACTGTCCCGTCGGCTGGTTGTCGATCGAGGACCAGGAACGGCCGCCGTTGAAGCTGACGTTGGCGCCGCCGTCATTCGCCTCGATCATCCGATCCGTGACCTCCGGATCGATCCACAGATCGTGATTGTCACTGTGCGGAGTCCCGATGCTCGTGTATGTCTGGCCACCGTCCTTCGATACGTGGAAGCCAACATTGAGCACATAAACCTGATCCGGGTTCTTCGGATCGGCATAGAGCCGCGAGTAGTACCAGGCCCGTTGCCGGAGCTTGTTTTCGCTGTTGACGAGCCGCCAGGACTTCCCGCTGTCGTCCGAGCGGAATACTCCACCCTTAGCCGCTTCGACGATCGCCCACAGCCGCTCCGGCCGTGCCGGCGAAACGGTCACGCCGATCTTTCCAACGACGCCTTCGGGGAGGCCTCCGCCCAGCTTCGTCCATGTATCGCCGCCATCCGCGGTGCGCCAGATACCGCCTTCCGGCCCACCGCTCTCGAGCGACCAGGGCGATCGGCCGGCCTGCCAGAATCCGGCATAGAGTATGCGCGGATTCGTCGGATCCATCACAAGGTCGGACGCGCCTGTGCGCTCGCTCACGAATAGCACTTTCTGCCAGGTCGCGCCTCCGTCCTTCGACCTGAAGATTCCCCGGTCCACGTTTGGTCCCCAGACGTGGCCCAATGCCGCGACGTAGACGATGTCCGGGTTCGCCGGATGCACCCGCACCCGCGAGATCTGGCGGGTGTTCTCGAGTCCGACGCGTTTCCACGATTCACCTCTATCCGTAGAGCGATACACCCCGTCTCCGTGAGAAACGTTGCCTCGAATCGGCGCCTCGCCCATTCCGACGTAAACGACGTTCGGATCCGATGGCGCAACGGCAATCGCGCCGACCGAACCGGTCCTGAAATACTTGTCCGAGATGTTCCGCCAGCTCTGTCCGGCATCGTCGGTTCGCCACACGCCGCCGCCCGTGGCTCCGAAGTAGAAAAGCCTGTCGTTTCCGGCGACGCCCGCAACGGCGGTCGCCCTGCCCCCGCGGAAGGGCCCGATCGACCGATAACGCATGCCGGCAAGCTGATCGGCGACTGGCCTGGCGACGGTCTCGACAGTAGGAGTCGAGGATCGCGCGGAAGACGCAAGGATTGGCAGGAGGGCAAAGGCACAGAGCGATGCGACAAGACGACGAGTCATGAACACCTCACGAGTCGATTGACGGAATTCGGACACGGAATGAGACGAGACAAGGTATTTCGCGGAATCGGCCCGCGAAGTTCTCAGTATCTCCAGGAGTCTCCCCAATGAACACGGCGCGCGGCGTGCCAGGCGTCGCTCCTCCCCTTTCCGACGTGAGCCCGCCGCAGTCCGGCCGGTGTGCAGATCTCCAGTTCGACGACCTTCGGAGGCTTACGCGGATGACGAAGGATTCTCGCAGGCGCCGGCGCGACCGGCTCGCGAGTAACGGCGATGTAGGAATACTTCTCGTCCTCGTAGCCGAGTTCCCCGCCCTTTATGCGCCGGTGGAGAGACGAGCGATCCACACGCGCCGCGAAATGGCACCAGTCGGCGCCGGCCATCGGACACTCGCCGGCGTGTGGGCACGGAGCCGCCACGTTCGCACCGAGCGAAATCAATCGATCTCGATATCGACGGATCGCCGAATAGCCTTCCGTGGTGCCCGGTTCGACGATAACGAGAGCACCGCGGGTCGCCTTCCACGCTCGCTCGACCACGTCGCCTGCCCCGTCGACGGGCAGTTCGCCAAGCGAATAGGCCGCGACGACGAGATCCGCCGGCGGAATCGTCAGATCGGCGAGGCTGGCTTGAACCCAGGAGATCGAAGGCAAACTTCGAGACTCGACAGCCGCCACCAGTTCGCGTCCAAGCTCGATAAACCCACCGTCACGCTCGACGCACGTCGCCGACTCGAGTGCCGGAAAGCGCGCTGCGGCCGCCCACACGGCCGTTCCGGGGCCCGAGCCAAGATCCGTCATCGACGCCACCGCAATGTCTGGAGCAACTTCGCAAAGGGCATCGAGCGACGCACAGATTGCGCCGAACGTCGCCGGAGCACGGGAAACCCCATAGGCCAGACGCCCCTCGCGCGTAGAGACGTGCCGCTTTCGCGCGTGAGCCTGGGTCGAACGGTAGCTCTCAGAGAGTTCTGCGCACGCCTTCTTCAGCACCGCAGCGGGAGTTCCCTCTGCGAGCTCTTCCAACGCACGCCGAATCGGATCGGGCAGATGATGAGGCATCGGCGCCTTAGAAGCCTCCGATCGGATCGCCCTGCGGCGCGGCCAGCCTCTCCGCAGGTTTCTGCGGATCGAAGGGACGATCGAGGAAGCGGACTATCTCGTTTCGCAGCATTCTGCGGAACGAGGAGGTTGCCCCGGTCACCGGAGCACCGAGCTTCGTCGAAAGTCGTTCCAGCGATTCGAACGCGATTGACCTGACGGCCGGACTGGCCGAGACGTCGCCCGCGAGCCGCATCAGTCCGTCCGCGACCGTCCGTTGAACTTCGATTCGCACCAGGGTCCGGCTCCCGGACTCGCGCGGATCGACCTCGAACGCCTTGCCGATCAGCGCATCGGTGACGTCGGCAAAAGACTGCTGTCTCGCGTCTCGTGCATGACAGGCGACGACACGCGCGGCGCGATGCGGTTCGAGCAGGCCACGCACGACCAGGTCGGCGGCAATCGACGCGGCCCCGGCCGAATCGAACATCGGGTCCGTTCGCTTCGGGAAGGCCTCGCGAATGATCGAGTCGGTACCCCACGCGACTGGCGGAATGGCGGCGAGAATGCGGTCCGGCACCTCCAACTCGGCCGGATCGATCGCATCCAGCACCGCAGCGAGGGCGTCACGCTGCTGCTCGGGAGGGATGGCCTCGACGGCCGGCTGCGGGCTCGCCGAAGCTCCCTTTCGGACCGAGAAGGCAAAATGAGATCCGCCGATCGTCTTGAGTGCCGCCGTCAACTGGTAGCGATGATGGAAGTAGAGTGGAAGAAAGGCGGCCTCGAGTTGGGAGAGCGCCTGGCCCTCGGTCAGGTTCGTCAATCCGAATCGAGCCATTGCGACCCGCCGCACCTGCATTTCGTGTCGCAGGCTCGCGACGGCATCGTCGCCGTCGTCCCACAGGCTTGCACGAGGATCGGCGCCCCCCGCTGGCCGGGCTTCGTCGTCCGACAGGTAACGCATGCCGCCGGCAATCGCCGTCGTGACGATTCGATCCAACTCCGCTCCCGCGTCGGTTCCCGGAGCGAACTCGCGGTAGCAGTACTCGATCACCGTGCGGTCATAAACGCCGATTCCGGTCGCGTATGCGTCGGAGAGGTCGATGCGCTCCCCGGCAATGCGCGCTCGAGGCGCGGGATAGTCCATTACTGACGCCCGGTCGCGAGTCGACGCGGCAAAATTGTGGGCCAGACCGATCGCGTGACCAACTTCATGAGCGGAGAGCTGGCGAATCCGCGCTAGCGCCATCTGCCCGGCAGTAACGCCGTCTCCAGGTTCGACCAGATGCGAGGCGCCGGGACCAGCTGCCATTCCGCAGGCGCCATCGTGCTGTGGATCGAGTCCGCCCGCGAGTAGAACGTCCTGGCGGGCGCGCTGGGAATCCAGCGTGACGTTGCCCTTGATGATCTCGCCGGTTCGAGGGTCGACGACGCTGGCGCCGTATGCCCACCCGCGCGTCGAGCGGTGAACCCAACGGATCATGTTGTAGCGAATATCCATCGGATCCGCACCGTCCGGAAGCACCCGGACCTGGAACGCATTGCGGAATCCCGCTGCTTCGAACGCCTGGTTCCACCACCCGGCGCCCTCGACGAGCGCCGAACGGATAGGTTCGGGAGTTCCGTTGTCGACGTAGTAGACGATCGGCTCGACTGCTTCCGATACGGCCGCGGCCGGATCCCGCTTGACCAACCGGTGCCTGACTATCCAGCGCTTCTCGATGGGCTCCGTGATCTTCGACGCGTAGTCGTAGAAGGAAATGTAGAGCGACCCGATTCGCGGATCCACGGCGCGCGGCGCAAATCCCGGTCCGGGCAGTTCCACGAACGAGTGGTGCTGGCGGATGGTCACGGCTGACGCAGTCGGTGCGACGCCGGCGACGAGGTTTCCGCCACGGCCGGGCGTGGTGAATGTCAGCGTCGCCTCCATCTCAGTGTTTCGCGGGAAGTTCTTCGTCGCGGGCAGATAGATGGCCGATCTGGATGCATCGAGGCCGTAGGCCCCCTGCTGCGCTTCACCGAGCCGGACCGCGACGCCGGCCGCGTCGCGAAGCAGGAACGATGTAGCATCGACGATCACTCGCCCGTCGTCTTCGCTTTCCACGGAGAACCCCCAGAGCACCGACTGGGCGAACGACTCGTCGACTGCTCGCTGCTCGGCCGGGGGTGCGCCAAGCGCTCGATAGCCGGTGTTCCGCTCGACGAGCAGCACCTTGGGACCGATGCGAACGAATCGCACGACGTGAGTGGAGACAAGCTGGCCCCTATCCAGTCCGACCGGATTGGATCCGAGGCCAGTGCCAAGCGACACCTGGTAGAGAAAATCTGTGTCGAGCCGGTTCACTTCCATCAGCAGCGCGCCGCGCTTCGCGTCCCAGGAGAGGGCCACGAAGCCGGGAATCGGCGTGGGCTTCGGCGCTGGCGCAGGCGCGGGCTCCGGCGCTCGAGGCGCCTGCGATTCCTGCGGAGTCACTGAGGCAGCGGCATTCGACGGCGCGAGGAAGAGCGCAAGCGCAACGACCAGATGGCAGAGTTGAGTACTTTTCACAAGGAGTTCTCCGGAACGTTCGAGTCGGCCGTCGCGGATTCTCCACTCTCGCTGCTACGATGCAAAGAAAAACAGGAGAAAGAACGTGGAAGGCATTGGGATGAGCGGGGGTTGGATCGAGGTGATCGCCGGTGGAATGTTCTCCGGGAAGTCCGAAGAATTGATCAGGAGACTGCGCCGGGCCGAGATTGCGCGGGTTCCTCTCCAGGTTTTCGTTCCGGCCATGGACACGCGATTCGATCCCAGTCGTGTCATCTCGCGCGACAACCGGAAGTTCGACGCACTCGTCGTCAGTTCGACGGACGAAATCCGGTCCAAGTCGGACCCGTCGGCCCAGGTCATCGGGATCGACGAGGTCCAGTTTTTCGACGACTCGATCGTGGATGTCTGCATGGAGCTCGCGGATGCGGGTAAACGTGTGATCGTGGCCGGCCTCGATCAGGACTATCTCCGCAGACCCTTCGGTCCGATGCCGGCGCTGCTGGCGGTTGCCGAGATCGTGTCGAAAATGCACGCCGTCTGTATGCAATGCGGTACGCCAGCCCACTATTCGCAACGACTCGAGGGCGGCGATGCGCTCATAGAGGTTGGCGACTCTACATATGAAGCGCGGTGCAGGAACTGCTTCGTTCCATACACGCAACACGAAGCCGCCAGTGCTGGCAGGTAGATAGCTGCCAACTCGCCCCGGAAGCGCCAGCGACTGGCTGGCCGTTCCGTACACGTCGCGGGCGATGGGCCGCCGGCCCGTCGCTCAGGTTACGAAGGGCACGGGGTTGCCGGTCCGGCGCCACGCTTGACAACAATGGCCACGAAGCAGTTGCGCCGTCAGCTCCTGCCCTGCGCCTTCACCTCGGAGAACCCGATCTACGGCTTGGCGCGAGGAGTTGCGGGAGGTGCGGGTGCGCTTCCGGGCGCCTTGGACGCGGCAGGCTCAGCCGGAGCGGGGGGCGCCGCGGGTGGCTCCACTGCCCCACTAGGCGCCACAGGCGGTACCTGCGGGACCTTTCCGGGCGTGAACGCCCCGCCGCCGATGCCCCCCATGTCGCCAAGCGCCACCGTGATCGACGTCATTCCCTCCTGGTCTTCAGACGGCTCGATGACGATTACCACGCCAGGCCCCTTGAGCACGATCCCGTCGGACGACCGGTTCTCCATTTTCTCGGGCGCTTCGGCCAGCTTGTCGCGATAGAACTCGGCAACTTGATCGATGTCGTCCTCTGTCGTCATCGTGAGGACTCCACCCTTCATTCCACCGAACGTACCGTCCACGTGCTCCTCGATGGTCGCATCTTCGTAGTACCACTCCGCCATTACGCCGCGCGGAGCGCCAGGAACCGACGGCGCCGCCTGCTTCCCGACCGAGGCGGCGGGCGGCGCAGGCGAAGGATCGTCGTTTACATGCAACACGATCGCAACGAGACCGATGAGACAGGCGAGAACGATGGCCACGAGGGCGGCAAGAAATCCCAATACTCGGCCGGTGCGGCTCTTTCTGATCGGGCCGGACTGAAGCGGGTTCGTCGGCACAGGAGCGCCTATTGCAGTCCCCGGCTGATATCCCATTACCGCACCCGGCTGCACGACGACCGAAGGCGGCACGTAGGCGCGAGGCTCGCGCGGCGGAAGCACGGCGCTTCCGTCACCACCGAACGTCGCGAACGGCGAGACTACTGGCTGAGAAGCAGCCTGCGATGGCTGAGCCTGTTGCTGCTCGAAGCTCCGCGTCGGCGCTTCGTGAAAGCCCTCAGCGCCAAACTGGACTCCACAGATCCTGCAGAATCTCGCCTCGTCGGCGTTCTCGGCCCCGCATTTCTGGCAATTGGTCGCCATCGCCGGCGTCGCACTCCCGTCAGTAGTAGTTGGATTGCCGATCATAGCTGGCGGTCCATACGGCGACAAGGACCGTCACGTTCGGCCGACTTCGTTTGTTGGCCCTGTCCACTGGTGTAGGATGCCGCGACCATCGCTCGAGGAGACAGCCCCGCATGTCCAGTCGCATCGCCGTTTTCGGTGGGAGTTTCAATCCCCCAGGCCTCCATCACCGCGAGTTGGTCACGGCCCTGGCTCGACAGTTCGATCGCGTCATCGTGGTTCCGCACGGTCCGCGCCCCGATAAGCCCGCAACCAGTGACGTCGAACCGATACATCGCGCGGTTATGAACGACCTGGCTTTCCGCGGGATTCCCAATGTGCGGCTCGAGCTCTTCGATCTGGAAGCACTCTCCTTCACGCGCACGGACGAACTGGAGCGTATGTTCGCCAGCGAGGGAGAAATCTGGCACGTCGTCGGCTCCGACCTGGTGCAGAACGGTGCACAGGGGGAATCGTTCATCCACCGAGTGTTCGATCGGGGTCCGGAGCTTTGGAATACTCTGCGATTTGCGGTCGTGCGACGCTCGGGCTTCGAGATCAACTCGGATGACCTGCCGCCCCGGCACGAGATCGTTGACGCCTCGGTCGAGGGCTCGACGTTCGATATCCGCGAGCAGGCGTTCCGCCGGCGTTCGCTCGAGGGGCTGGTAACGCCGGAAGTCGCGAGCTACATCGATCGGTATCGGCTATACCGCGGTACGCACGTCAGTAACACGGCGAGCTGGAGGGACGAGCCGAGGTTGCTGGTCGTCCACGACGAGCGCAACCCGAAGGCCGTTTCCATCGCCGATCGATTCGCCACATTCGCGTCATCGGAACCGAACTGCATTCTGGCCATAGGTGGCGATGGCACGATGCTGGCCGCAATCAGACAACACTGGCGGCTGCGACTTCCTTTTTTTGGAGTGAACGCCGGCCACCTCGGCTATCTGCTGAACGGCAACGACCGGGTCCCCGACTCGCTCTTTCCGGACGAAGGAATCACGTTGAGGCACCTGCCGATGCTCTACGTCGAGACTTTCGGGCCCGACGGTGTCGAGCGCAGCGACCTCTGCTTCAACGATACGTGGCTCGAGCGGGCGGGCAGTCAGACGGCGTGGATCGAGGTGAAGATCGACGGACAGGTGAGGTTGCCGAAACTGGTGGCCGATGGCGTGCTCGTCTCGACTGCGGCCGGGTCGACGGCCTATGCGAAGTCCATGGGCGCCGCGCCGCTTCTCGCCGACACGCCGGCGATCGTCATCGTCGGATCGAACGTGATGCAGCCGCCTGGCTTCCGGTCGGCGTTGCTCGGGTTGGACTCCGAGATCGAGTGGACGTCACTTGGAGGCGAGAAGCGCCCTCTGATCGGCTACGTCGACGGAATTCCGCAGGGACAGGTCGTGAGAATGAAAGTCCGCACGAGCCGCATCGCCGCCGCGGAACTAGGTTTCCTGCCGGACCACGACATGGCGGAAAAGATCGCGCAGCTTCAATTCCCGAACTGGGGTTCGACGTTTTGATGGTTGGAGAGAATTGACAGGATCTGACGGGCATACCGGGCTGCCGGAAGCGTTCCGCCATTCCAGTGCATCCGGTAGTCCGCTTGTCGTGTCGAACCGGTCAATGCGATTCCAACTATTTCATTCTTGATCATGACCAAACGCGCACCGCGACAGGCGATCGGCAAGCTGCTGGTCCACAAGGCCTTCGAGTCGAAGTTCGTAAAGCACCCTCGCGACATCGCGATATGGATGCCCCCGGGTTTCAGGACCCAACCCGAAGAGCGCTATCCCGTCATGATCCTTCACGACGGGCAGAACCTCTTCGATCCAAGGACGTCGTTCATCCCGGGCCACACGTGGAACGCACATCGGCCGGTTGCCCGCATGATCCGCGCCGGTCAGATTCCGCCGCTCGTGCTCGTCGGCGTGTACAACACGGGTGAGCACCGGATGGACGAGTACACGCCGAGTCGCGACCCCGCGAGAAAACAGGGCGGACAGGCCGCTGCATACGGCCGGATGATCGTGGAGGAACTTCTGCCCTGGCTCGTTGCCAATCACCGCACGCTCCCGGGCCCCCGGAACACCGCCCTCGGCGGTTCGTCGCTCGGTGGACTTGCGACACTGGCAATCGGTTTGCAACGGCCGGATGTCTTCGGTGCGCTTGCCGCCTTTTCTCCTTCGGTCTGGTGGGATCGTAAGTGGATGGTGAAGAAAGTACTGAAAATGCCCGCACGGACACATCAACGCATCTGGCTGGACATGGGCACCCGGGAGGGTCCGGGCATGCTCGAAGTCGCGCGTGAGTTTCGCGATGCGCTAGTGACCAAAGGGTGGAGTGAAGGCGAAGATCTCGGATACCTCGAGGCCAGGGGAGCCCAGCACACCGAGCGGGCCTGGGGACGCCGCTTCGGAATGATGATGGAGTTCCTCGTACGAACTTGAACCCTTCCCAAAGGCTGGCGTCTGCCCGGCTGAGGTGAGGTAAGAACCACGCGAGACGAACGACGGCCGAAGCACTGGCGACCTTGGTCGATGAGCACCGTGCCTGACACGAGGTCGAGCAGATCTGCATGCGTTTGCCGATGCGCGAGTCGGCCATTACGGGCACAGAATGCGGGACGTGGCGCCGGAGTGGCCCTCAGCGAACCCGTGGGGGATTCAAAGGATCACCGTCCCGACAGGGCCATTGCAGTCGATATTGTGACTTCAACCGGTTGCTCTCGCCCAATTCTCCATTCGGCCTCGTAGCCGGAAACGGCCGCCTTGTTGCGTTCGATCGCGACGGCGTCGCGCGGAGGCGCCGGACCGCCGATCCGCTCCCGCAGCGCCTCGGCCGCGCCCAGCATCTCGGCAGCGCGCTCCGGCCGATTCCAGGCAAGTGCAACTTCCGCCGTTCGCTCCAGGCACTGCGCGATGAGCCGTTTGAATCCGCTCCGGCTCGCATTCTCCAATCCGGCGCAGACGTGGGCGTACGCGGCGCACGTGTTCTCCTCCGAAACCGCCGCGTCACAGAGGCAAAGGAGTGTCTCGATGGCGCATTGCCGGTCGCCGATCTCGCGGAAGCCAGCAAGTGCCCGTTCACAGTACTCGCGCGCTGACGCCGAATCGCCCGACACAAGCGCGGCCACTCCCCGCAACTTGGAAACCGCCGCCAGATTGTGCTTGTTGTCGATCTTCCTCGACAGGGCCAGCGTCTCGTCGAGCAGCGGGCCCAGGGCCATGAAATCCCCCATCCGGGCCGCGAGCTCGCAAAGGCCTTCCATAGCCAGCGATTCCCCGTAACCGTGGCCGATGCGCCGAAAGATCTGAAGGGCATTCTCGAGGCTCGACCGCGCGGCCTCGTACCGGCCGCGCTCCATTGCGGTCGTCCCACGGTTCACCTCAGACAACGCCGTTCGTTGTTCGTCGCCGATGCCGAGCAGGATCGAGTGGCTCTCGTCGAACAGGCGCGCCGCTTCCTCGAAGTCTCCCTTGAGCATACGGACGTTTCCGAGATTGTGCAGTCCTATCGCGATGCCGGATTCATCGTTGCGCTCACGATCAATTCGAATCGCTTCCTCGTGATACCGCGAACCGGCATCGATGTCGCCCTGGTCGACGGCGATGCTGCCGACGCGCCCATACGCCCCCGAACGATCCTTCGGAGAAATGACGTCGGATGCCCTCTCGATCGCGGCCTCCATCCACTCGCGGCCTTCGGCAAGATGCCCGCGCTCGTACCAGAATCGCCACAGCTCCATGGCCATTTCGAATAGAACTACAGGATCTGCCGATTCGCGTGCCGTTTCGAGGGCAGCGCGAATGTTTTCTGTCTCGCCAGCCAGCAATCGCCCGAATTCCTCTCCTTCATTGCTGCCAAGTTTCCTGTAGCCGTCACGAGTCATTGCCCGGAAGAAGTCAAGGTGGCGGTCCCTCAGCGATTCGGTCTGCCTGGCGTCGGCGAGTTTTTCCTTCGCGTATTGGCGGACGCTCTCGAGCAGACGGAACCGGTTTCCTCTCGCGTTCCAGTCGACGACCACTAACGACTTGGTCACGAGATTCGTCAGCCTGTCGAGGGCCTCGATTCTTTCGCAGGTTTCAGTCGTGCACACGTGCTCGACGGCCTCGAGGGTAAAGCCTCCCGCGAATACCGAAAGCCGGTCGAGTAGAAGCCTCTCGGGCCCGTCGAGCAGGTCGTAGCTCCAGTCGATCGTCGCCTTCAGCGTCCGCTGACGATCCGAACCAGAACCGCCGCGCTGCGCCAGTAGCCGGAAGCGGTCGCCGAGCCGCTCCGAAATCTGCGTGACCGAAAGGACGCGAATGCGCGCCGCGGCAAGTTCGATGGCGAGCGGCAATCCATCCAGCCGTCCACAAAGTCTGCCGATGAGCGCCGCCTCGCCGGCATCCGGCTCGTATCCTGGAACGGAGAGGCGCGCTCGCTCGACGAAGAGTCGAACGGCATCGAGTCCGAGATAGTCGTTCGCTGCCAGAACCGCTCGCGTGTCGGGAATGCCAAGGGGCGGCACGGCCCAGACGCTCTCACCGGCAACGGCGAGGGGCTCCCGGCTCGTGGCAAGGAAGCGGACTCGAGGGCACGACTCCAGCAGCGCCTCGACCAGTCTTGCGCACGCGTCAAGGACGTGCTCGCAATTGTCGAGCAGGACGAGGCACTCGCGATCGGCGAAAATATCCGCGATCGTGGCGGCAACCGGTACGGAGGGATCTTCGCGCACGCCGAGCGCGGTAGCCACCGTTCTCGCGACAAGCGACGCATCGGTGATGGAAGCAAGATCGATGAACCAGATACCGGATGTCACGCCGGAGGTGATCCCGGATGCGGAGCTCAGCGCGAGCCGTGTCTTCCCGATGCCTCCCGGACCGGTAAGCGTCACGAGCCGGTATCTGGAGACGAGGCGCCGAACATCCGCGACCTCGCGCACCCGGCCGATGAAGGTCGTAACGGCTCGCGGGAGGTTCGTGGGCACATCGGCAACGGTGACACGGCCGTCCGCGATAGATCCGGCTTCCGAATGGCCAGAGCTGGAATCCCGAGTCGCCTGACGCGTGGCTACGTCACAACCGCCGGGCAGCGACGGATCCAGGCCCCGGTCCGACATGAATCGCTCGAGGACGTCAGCCAGGTCGAGAGCGGAATCGAACCTGTCAGCGGGCTTCTTGGCGAGCGCGCGAAGGACTATGTCGTCGAGTTCCTTCGGAATCGCCCCGATCCTCGAGCTCGGAGCGGCCGGGGATTCCTCGGCGTGACGCAGAACCACCGCAAACGGCGACGCTGCCTGGAACGGTGGCTTCCCCGTCAACATCTCGAAAAGCACGCAGCCGATCGAGTACACATCCGCCCTGCCATCTACTTTTTCGCTCAGTGCCTGCTCCGGCGCCACGTAAAGAAACGTACCGACGAGCTCTTGATCGCCGGTAAGCGACGGCAGCGCGTCGTCCTCGAGGTCGCGGCTCTGCGACAAACGGGCAATACCGAAATCGAGCACCTTTACCGTGATCCGCCCGCCGCCCACATCCTCGAGGAAAACGTTCTCGGGCTTGATGTCGCGGTGTATGACGCCGGCGGCGTGCGCGGCGTGTGCGGCGTGCGCGATCTGCCGTGCAAGTCCTGCCGCAAACGGCACGGGCAATGCACCGGCGGCGCTCAGTTCCTGCCTGAGTGAACGCCCGTCGAGATGCTCCATTACGATGAAGGCGCCGACGCGCTGGTCCAGGCCGAAGTCATAGATGGTGACGATGTTAGGGTGTTTCAGCCGCGCAATGGCCAGGGCTTCGCGCGCGAAGCCCCTGGCGTCGCCAGGATCGTCGCGGAGCTCGCGCATGACCTTGATCGCGACGGTTCGATCGAGCTGCATCTGGCTGGCGCGATAAACGGCACCATAGCCGCCCTTCCCTATCAGGGCGTCGATTCGGTACTTGCCTTCCAGGACTGATCCGATCATGGAGTTACGACAGGATCCGCAGGAACTCAGCTTGCCGCACTACGACCTTCGGAGCGATCGAAACAGGCGTCTCGACCGTTGAAAATCCTTCAAAATCTCGCGGATCCTGTCAACTCCCGGTCGAACGCATCAGTGCGCGCGCGAGTTCTCGTGGCTCTTGTAGATCGTTTCGATCCAGCCGTCGGTATTGATGTAGCCCTTACCGTAACGCTCGAATTCTGCAGGGAGACCCTCGGCCTTGCTCTGTTCCAGAGTCTTGCCATCCTTGATCTTCTTCTGCACCAAACCCGTCGTCGCAACCAGCATCTGGTGATAGGTCCGCAGATCCTCGAGGGTAGCCAGCGGCCCGTGGCCGGGAATGATCTTCACGCCAGGTTTGAGTTTCTCGAGAACCGTACCGATGTTGCGGACATATCCATCGACGGTCCCGCCACTTCTCAGGTCAACGAATGGAAATCCTCCGTTGAAGAATTGATCGCCCATGTGCACAACGTTCGCGCCCGAGAAAAAGATGATGCTGTCGCCATCCGTGTGACCGCTGGGCACGTGCAGCAGCTTGATCTCCTCACCGTTCATATGAACGGACAGCGACTCGTCGAACGTGATAACCGGCAGCGCCTCTTTGGAAACCGGGTCGTACTTCTCGCCCTGGATCATTCCTCCACTCTCGAGGCGTCGCCGCACGTTCGATTGCGCAACGATAGTCGCCTCAGGGCCGAAGACGGCATTGCCGCCCGTGTGGTCACCGTGAAAATGGGTGTTGAGAATGAAGCGCAGCTTGTGATTCCCGATGCCCTTGAGCGCCGTGCGAATCTTGTCGGCCAGCGGAGCGAATTGATCGTCCACGATCAGAATGCCGTCCGGTCCGGCCGAAACGCCGATATTTCCTCCCGCACCCTCCAGCATGTAGATATTGCCGGCGACTCGCGTCACTTTTATTTCGACGCCGGAAAAATCATCCTGCGCTGGAACAACCGTTGCCGAGGCCAGCACGAACGCCGCGAGCGAAGTGACAATCGATACCATCGAAACCACGCGTGAAAAACCCATTGGAACAACCTCTCGAAGAAATCCTGCCGTGCAGATCCTGCGTCAGCCCTCGACGGTTCTGGACACGTCGAAGACATTGAATCCCCAAGCGGGCAGGTCAATATACAGCGCGCCGTCCGAGAGCTCCTCGCGAGAGCGTTCGTACGACGCGTCACCCATCAGATCTCGAATCGTGTAGCGCTGCGATCCAAGCTCGCCGAAGGCATGAGCGACGAAACATTGCCCGCGCTCGGGCCCATAATTGACGACGACGAGCGTGCGCCGCCCTGCATCGCCAGTCCAGGCGAAGGCCACGAACTGCTCCGACGTCGAGTTGTCGTGCCACGCCGGAGTGCACTCGAGCAGCCGCCAATCGCCGTTTCGAAGCTCCGAGCGCTCGCGAAGGCAGGCAACGAGCCGTGCATAGAATCGGCCGAGCACCTCATCGACCGGCTCGACCGGCCGGCGGCCGAGATGCATGGGAACGTGCACGACGCGTCCTTCGAACTGCCCTTCGTGAAACAGCCGTAGCCCAGGGACGAGAAACGTGAGGATTGCCGCTGCCTGGTGCAGCCCGTGAGGAAAAGCGTCGGCAGCCCGGCTCTCGTCGTGGTTCTCCAGAAACCGGGCCGACCTGCGCTGGAACGAGAGATCCGCGCGCAAATGGCCTCTTACGCCAGCAGCGTCGCGCGCTTTCAACCGGTCGTAATGGCGCTTGTCGTACGTGTAGTCGAATCCCTGCTGCTGCAACTCGTACTCGAGTCCCCAGTAGACCTCGGCCATGAACACGAAATCGAGCCTGCGCCGCCGGATTGCCGTGACAGCTTCGGGCCAGAACGGATCGTCCACGGGCGCTGAACCATCCACGGGAGCCGAAAGATCTCCCCAGGTACGCCGGAAGACTTCCGGAAGCAGGAGCATCGCCATGTCGCAACGCAGTCCGTCGCACCGATCCGCAACGCCGGCGAGCTCGGCAATCATTGCCTGGCGCAGTCCACGGTGGCGATAGTTGAGCTGAAACGTGTCGGGCCAGCCCGGGAAGAAAGGGTCCCGGCCGTGCGCGAGGATCGCATCGCCCTGGGCTGTAACGACGGGTCGGTAGTTTTGCGGCTCGTGCGCGAGCAGCCCCGCGTCGGCGTGCAGGAAGAATTCTGGATGCCTGTCGACCCAGGCGTGATCGAGCGCGACGTGATTCGGAACGAAGTCGAGCATCAGATCGAGTCCGCGCTCCGCGAGACGTCCACGCAACGCCGCGAGAGCTTCGTCGCCTCCAAAATCCTCGTGGACTCTGTACTCGCGAATCGCATACGGCGACCCGCAGATGTCGTCCTCGAGCAGATCCGGCAGCACTTGCGCGTACTGGGCAAGCCATTCGGGATTCGAGCGCGACACGGCCCGCGACGCGACCCCGGTCTGCCACACGCCGAGGAACCAGACCCACTCGAAACCCATCTCTGCCAGGTGGTCGAGCAGTGAGTCAGGGACGTCGTCGAGCGTCGCCATTCTGTGCAGTTCGTTGCCGAGTTCTTCGAGGTAGACGCGTGTGTTGATCTGGTAGAGGGACGGATACGCGGACGCTCGCATGGAACCTCCTAGGATCGAGCTATGGGGTCTGGCGACGGGATAGTACCGCAACCGGCCCCGTTGGCTAGCCTCCGCGAGTTGTGACGCGCCGGCGATGTGCGGCAGACTTTCCGCAAATTCGATCCAGCAAGGAGTATCGATGTCCCAGACGCTCAAACTAAGTGCGATAGTTGCAGTCGCACTGGTTTTCACTGCCACGTGTCTGTCCATTACATTCGCCGGCCCGGCACCTCTCGATTCGGACGTCACGCGCACGGGGAATTCCAGACAGGCATCCCCGAAGGTCGAGCAGAGGCCCGGTTCGAACGGCTCTGCGGCGCGGCCGTTCTCTATCCGGTTCAAGGCCGTAGTTGGCGCAAAGGAGTTCCGCTGCGGCGAGGCGTACTCCGGCATCGGCACGGCGAAGTCCACCATCACGCCGACGGACTTCCGATTTTTCGTGCACAACGTCCGGCTCCTGACCGAATCGGGTGTCGAGGTTCCTTTGGCACTTTCGCAGGATAAGCGCTGGCAGTACCGCGATCTTGCACTTCTGGATTTCGAGAATGGACGAGGTCCATGCTCGAACGGATCGGCCGTGACGCGCGAAACGGTCGAGGGCACTGCTCCGGACGGGAAGTATGCCGGAGTTCGATTCACGCTTGGTGTACCGTTCGATCTGAATCACGAAGACCCGTTGCTGCAGCCTTCGCCGCTGAATCTGACGCACATGCACTGGGTCTGGAATGGTGGCTACAAGTTCCTGCGCCTTGACCTGAAGTCGACAGGTCAACCCCAGGGACTGGCGATCCACATCGGCAGCACGAGTTGCACGCCGAACACCAGCATGCAGGCCCCCCCGGCCGAATGCGCGCACCCGAACCGCGCCGAAGTTTCACTTACGGGTTTCAATCCGGAGGCTGACTTCATCGCGGTCGACATTGGCCAGTTGCTGGCCGATGCTAACGTCGACGCAAATGCGGAAGGCACCGGTCCGGGATGCATGGCCGAGCCTGGCGACCCGGATTGCGCACCCGTTTTCCGCTCGCTCGGTTTGCCGTTCGGCAATGTGGCCGGTGGCACTCAGACGGTGTTTCGCGTGGAGAAAGGCGTGAAACGCGTCGTCGCCACGGATCCGGCCTACGTCTGGAACCTGCCCAGTAAATTCCCGGTGCCGCGAGTGCCCGCCGATAACCCGATGTCGGAGGCGAAGGTCGAGCTCGGCAGGTATCTCTTCTACGACACCCGTCTTTCCGTCAACGGAAAGGTATCCTGCGGAACCTGTCACGAACAGTCACGCGCCTTTACCGACGGCAAGTCGCTGGCGATCGGAGCAACCGGACAGGTTCACCCGCGCAACAGCATGACGCTCGGGAACGTTGCGTACAGCCCTACGCTCACGTGGGCGAATCCTCACCTGCGTGACGTCGAAAGGCAACTCCTCATTCCGCTCTTCGGAGAGGATCCGGTCGAAATGGGGCTCGCCGGCAAGGAAAAGCGGGTTCTGAAAACTCTCAGGGCCGACCAGCGCTACCGCGCGATGTTTGCCGCGGCATATCCAGGCGAAAATGACCCATTTTCGGTACCGAACGTCGCTCGGGCGATCGCGAGCTTCGTCCGGACGCTTATCAGCGGGGGCAGTCCTTACGACACGTATCGGTTCGGGCGGGTGGCGAACGGAATCTCTGTCCAGGCCAAGAGAGGCGAAGCGCTCTTTTTCAGCGAGCGACTCGACTGCTTTCACTGCCACATCGGCATGAATTTCTCGGGGCCGCTCGTCTTCGAAGGCCTCGAGCTCGAAGAATCGGAGTTCCACAACAACGGGCTCTACAACATAGACGGCAAGGGCGGCTATCCGGCTCGAAATCGCGGGCTGTTCGACGTCACCGGCGTGCCGGAGGACATGGGCCGGTTCAAGACCCCTTCGCTCAGGAACCTGAAATTCACGGCGCCATACATGCACGACGGCAGTCTGGCGACGCTCGACGACGTCATCGATCACTACGAAGCCGGCGGGCGGCTGACGGCATCGGGAAAGCTCGCTGGCGACGGCAGGACGAATCCGTACAAAAACGCGTTCGTCAAAGGCTTCAAACTTACGCCCGAAGAGCGCGCCGATCTGATCGCATTCCTGATGACACTTACCGACGAAGGCTTCGTTACGGATCCCAGATTCTCGAGTCCGTTCTCGAAGCCGGAGAAAATTTCGCCTGCACCCAAGTCGAAGTAAACACGCCACATTCGAGATTCCCGCCGCCATCGAATTCGAGCTTTGTCACTGCAACCTCTTTCAGTATTATGCCAGTCGCTGGACACCCCCTGATCTCTGTTGCAAGGAGTTCCCTATGGCGTCTGATGTTTCACGTCGAAGAGGCAAGCTCGCGTCCGTAATGGCCACGAGCGCCGTCGTCATCCTGTCGTCGGTGGCAGCGCACGCAGGTCCGCCACCCGTGGTTCCGGCTGCTCAGACCCCGGCGCTGCCGGACCTCGTCGTTTCCGTCTCGCGACTCAACAGTTCGTTGCGCATCAGCAACAAGTCGTTCAGCGCGGGGAATTGCTCGGTCGTAGAGGGCTGTGTCGTCGCGGGCGCGCGTCGCGTGCTCGAATTCGACACCCAGATCGTCAATCAGGGAACCGCGGATGCCGTGCTCGGCTCGCCCTCGTCGCGGCCCGAGCTGTTCGTTTTCAGCCCGTGTCACGGTCACTTTCACATGCTCGATTCGCTCGACTACTCGATGGCCTACGGCGGCCTCGACGCGGTCTCGCTCTACGACAGTTCCACCGGAACGTTCTTCATCTCGAACAAGAATTCGTCCGGCGCCGCGGAACTGGTCTACGGTTTCGGAGCGCCTGGACTGGTCCCGATCTCCGGCGACTGGAATGCCGACGGCAAGTCGACGAACGGCGTTTACGACCCGGCATCGGGCGGGTTCTTCCTGAAGAACACGACGGCTTCAGGTCCGGCTGACATCACGTTCTCGTTCGGCGCCGGTGGCCAGGGTTATGTGCCTGTCGTTGGCGACTGGGACGGCGACGGCGACGATACGATCGGTCTGTATCATCCTGCGTCCGGCGCGTTCTTCCTCCGCAACTCGAATGCCGGCGGCCCCGCCGATTTGGTATTCGGCTACGGACCCGGCGGCTCGTACGTGCCGGTCACGGGCGACTGGAACTCGGACGACATAGATTCGGTCGGCATTTACGTACCTTCGACCGGGACGTTCTTTCTCCGTAACTCGAATTCGAGCGGACCCGCCGACGTCACGTTCTCGTATGGCCCCGGCGGCGCATTCAAGCCCTTGACCGGTGACTGGAATGGATCGGGCGACGATACGATCGGAATCTACGATCCGGCATCCGGCACGTACTTCCTCAAGAATTCAAACGCTCCGGGAGCTGCTGACACGGTGTTCGCCTTTGGCGCTGGCGGTCCGACGATGTTGCCGATCGTCGGCGACTGGGACTATGACCGGGGCGGTGCGACGCTTCCGGGCATCGTCGGCCTCAAGCAGGCATTCTGCTGGCTCGATAGCGCCCGAATTTCGGGCAGTCTTCCCGGCAAGTTCAACTGCAGCAACCAGGGCATTACCGCTGGCTGGTCGGATATCTATGGACGTGGTCTCGATTGCCAGTGGGTCGACATCACGGGCCTCGCGGCCGGCAACTACCAGCTTCGGGTCAGCGTGAACGACTCGACCACTCTGGTTACCGAGTCGGATTATTCGAACAACGTCTCGGCGATTCGCGTCAGGATCACGTCGCCAACCGCCAAGCAGGCGGACTCTCCGAAGGTAAAGGTCACGTTCCCGACGGATGGACAGGAGTTCAAGGTCGGAAAACCGGTCACGATCACCTGGGAGGTCGCCGAGGGCGCAACGCCTACAACTCAGGAAGTATGGTTCATGCCGACGCCCAAGAATGTGGCGCCGGCCACTGCAGTCGATCACAACGATCCTCATCACGACATGCTCGCCCGGGCGCGTCCGATCGCGGTGAACCTCTCGCCGAATGCACGCTCGTTCACGTGGATTCCAACCGAGGACGACATCATGGAAATCCCGGCGCAGATCATGGTTCGCGTCCAGGACAGCTACAACATGGTCGGAACCGACCAACGGATCGATGGGCTGATCCGTGTCGTGCCGAACAAGAAGTAGAGCGCGCCGATTCCTTGCAACGAAAAGCGCCGGCGGGAGCAATCCCGCCGGCGCTTTTTTCGCCCCGAGGAAGACATCTCAGTCGGCCCGGTTCAGGCTCAGATTCGAGCCGGATCGAACGACGACTCGGCTTCCGGGATCGTGTAAGCCGCGAGCAGGTTCCAACTCCCGAAGTTCGGTGACCACAGGCCGGCGCCAGTTTCCGCGTCGTAGTTCTCGTGCATTCCTCCGGTCTCGGCGACATCGCGGTCCAGCAACCCCACCACCCGGGATGCGAGCGACCTCGCGGCCTCGTTGTAGCCGTATCGCAGCAGACCGTGCATCACCAGCCAGTTCGGAAGGAACCAGACTGGTCCCTGCCAGTTCGAGACCGTCCAGCGCCTGTTCTCGGCCGGAATGAACACTATCCCCCGACGCGCCTGGTTGTAGACGAACTCGCAGCGCGCAAGACTCGGCACACCGAATGGTCCCCAGTACTCCGCCTCGTTGAGGACGTGGTCCTCAATGAGCCGCTTCGCCCTTTCCGCTGTCGGGACTCCAGCCCAGAGGGGCGTCAGGCACGTCCAGGTCTTGACACGAATGCGCTCGATCGCCTCGTCCGATACCGACACGACGTCGAAATAGATTCCTTCGACATCGTCCCAGAGAACGACATTCATTCGCCGGGCCGTTTCGATGGCCCGGGATGCGAACCGCTCAGCGTCGTCTTCGCAGCCCAGTAATTCCGCGATGCGGCTGGCGGCCTGCAGCTCGCGCACCATGTAGGCGTTCACGTCCACCGCCTCGACGGTGAAGTCAGGCAGGTTCACCGTCGAGGCGTTGTTGTCGACTCCAGATTCGAGCGCCGATCTCCACATGTAGAGCCCGTGACCGCCGACACGGTGCGTCTCCCAGTAGTCGAGGCTCGAGCGCAGCCGTTCGTAACGCTCCCCTTGCAACCACTTCGAATCGCCGAGAGCGCGGGCCGCAAGCAGACACCCCTGCGCGAGAAACGGCTTCATTCGGTCCGGGAAGTCCCAGAACTTCTCCGGCGACAACGTGCGGGGCGTGTACCCCGCGGCGGTCGTGAAATGCAGGCAGTTGCACAGCGCATCGCGGAAGGCTTCCGCGCCGTCCGTCCCGTCGTAGGTAAGCGCAACGCCCTCGAAAAACATGTCCCAGTCGTACTGCTGGGCGTAGACCCCCGCTTGCCGGTCCGCGCCGTCCCCGGCAACGGCCGTGGGAACGATGTAGCCAAACGGCAGCAGTCCCGCGTGTTCGCGGACGATGTGGGTCTTTATCTTTTCGATGTGGTCGAAGAGTCGCTTGGGGGTTGAAGGCGCGGTCACTGTGTCACCTCGGGATTGGCGTGGGTGAAAACGGCGGCGGCGAAACCACCGGCACGAACGGGTGTGACAGCAATACCACCGCTCGACGTCCGATTCCAAACTCGCCGTTCGCGTCCGGCGGCGCAATCCTCGCTGCCAGACCGTCATCATGCGTGTGCTATATTCCGAGACTCCTCCGTGACGGTTCATCGTCTTTCCCGGAACTCCCATGGCAGAAGTATCGCTTGCAGGCGTCAGCAAGATTTTCGAGGGAGGAGTGCGCGCGGTGGACCGCGTCGACCTGTCCGTTCCCGATCGGTCGTTCACCGTGCTGGTGGGGCCCTCCGGTTGCGGCAAATCGACACTGCTCCGAATGATCGCCGGACTCGAAGACATCAGCGAAGGCGAGATGAGAATCGGCGGAACGCGGGTCAACGAAACTCCGCCGCGCGATCGCGACATAGCGATGGTCTTCCAGAACTACGCGCTCTATCCGCATATGACGGTGTTCGACAACATGGCGTTCAGCCTGAAGATGAGGCGAGAATCGAGCTCGGAAATTGCCGCTCGCGTACACGAAGCCGCCGAGATGCTGGGACTCGAGAAACTGCTGGACCGGCGCCCGAAGGCGCTCTCCGGAGGACAGCGGCAGCGGGTGGCCGTCGGCCGGGCGATAGTCCGGCAGCCCAAGGTCTTCCTCTTCGACGAACCGCTGTCGAATCTAGATGCGAAGATGCGCGTGCAGACACGGGCCGAACTGGTGCGGCTTCATCGCCGCCTGAATGCGACGATGATCTACGTTACGCACGATCAGGCGGAGGCCATGACGATGGGGGATCAGATCGTCGTTCTCCGCGACGGCCGCGTTCAGCAGATCGCGCCTCCTCTCTCGGTTTATGACTCACCAGCCAACGCCTTCGTGGCCGGTTTCATCGGCAGTCCTCCGATGAACCTGCTTCCATGCAGGCTCGTCGCGAGAGGAGACTCGTTTCGACTGGCCTGCACTTCGGAAGGCGGCGTGGCCTTCGAGACTGACCTGTGGGACTCTGCCCGAAGGGCCGTCGGATCGTTCGAGGATGGCCGGCCGGTCCTGCTCGGCATCAGACCCGAGGACGTTCGAGTCTCGATTCCGGCCGACGGCTCGCCGTTCGTCTCTGTCGAGGCGTCCGTCGACCTGGTCGAACAGCTTGGCGCCGAGCAGTTTGTTACGTTCCGCCTGGGCTCGTCTCCGATGGTGGCCAGGCTGCAGCCCGACGTCGCCGTCCGGCCCGACGATCGCATTACTTTCCATCTCTGCCTCTCGAAAGCTGTCTTCTTCGATCAGACGACCGAGGAAGCAATTGGGCCCCGTTAGATCGAACCGGCAGTTTTTCGTCCCGGCTCGATCAATTGACAATCGCAGCCGTTTCGCGGATTGTCCTCCAGAATGCTTCAGAAGAAGATCTGCATGCTTGGCGCTTACGCTGTCGGCAAGACGAGCCTCGTCAGCCGGTACGTCACGTCTATGTTCTCCGAGAAATACCTTTCCACGGTCGGCGTGAAGATCGACAAGAAAACCGTCGAATACGGCGGAGAGACCGTGATGCTCATGCTCTGGGACATTTACGGCGAGGACTCGATGCAGAAGGTGCAGATGTCGTACCTGAAGGGAGCCTCGGGATATCTGCTGGTCGCGGATGCAACGCGGCGCGAGACACTCGACAAGGCGGTCGCCCTTCACGAACGGGCCGGCGAGGTCGCTGGAAACGTTCCATTCCTTCTGGTCGTCAACAAGTCGGACCTCGTTACCCAGATCGAGATCGACGATACCGCGCTGAGGCCCCTCATCGATTCCGGATGGACGGTCCTTCGCGGCAGCGCGAAGACCGGCGAGGGTGTGGAGGAGGCGTTCTCGACGTTGACTGGCCGGCTCGTGGGAGGCTGAATGGCCGACACTCCGCGCATCGTCCTCGATTATCTTGCGGCTCTCGTCGTCGAGACTCGGTCGCCCGCCTGGATTCGCACGGATGACGGAGGCAGGGTGACCGGCTGGGGCGGCGACACTGCCGCGTACCGATTGTCGTCTCTTGCCGAGGGTGAACCCGCCGGTCTCGTCCTGCCGGCGATCGAAGGCCTGCTTCCGCATTCCGGCGGCCCGCTGCGGCTTCCGGCCGTGGAGCTCAACAGCAGCCAGTTCGTCGACGTGCACGTCTTCGGCGAATCGGAGCAGTCGTGGGTGCTGCTCACCGATGCCACGCTCGAAACGACGCAACAGGCGATGCTGCAGCAGCGGCTCAACGAGGTGAACCTCGTTCGGGGATGGCACGTGCGCGCCGCCGACGATCAGATCTCTCGCCTGGATGCCAGCGGACTGGTCGGCGAACTGCCAGCGTTTTCCGAGGAGGGAGAACGGCTGGAGGTCGCAGCCGCCCAGATTCGGTTCACGGTATCGCTGCCGGCGGCTCCGGAGCTTGCATCGGACGATCTCGTGCCGCTCGGACGAATCCTGCGTGCAATCGCCGAAGCTGCCACCAACGAGTCGGGCTACGTGACTTCGGTTACACAGGGCTCGTTGTCGGTGCTGTTCGGAGTGCTGCCCGCCGGCGCGACGCCGCAGACTCACGCGGTCAGGGCAGTGCTCGCCGCCGCCGAGGCGTTTCGCACCCTCGAGTGCGAGAACGCAACGATGGCGGCCGGGATAGCGTCCGGATTCGTCTCCGCGGGTATCGTTCAGGTAGCCGGCAGCCGCGTTTTCCTTGTGTCCGGCGACTGCGTCAGGGTAGCCAGGCGACTCGCGAGCAATGCGGGTCCCGGGCGGCTGCTCATGGATGAAGCGACTCGGCGCGACGCCGGCGATCCGGCCGCGGGGTCGGTTTCTGTCGACGGCGCCTTCTCCCTGAGCTTCTCCTGATCGGTGCAGCTGAGCCGGTCACACAGATCCCGCCGCAGATAGACCATTTGGTAGTAGTTGGGCCACGTGCTGCTGCCGAAGATCGCCACCAATGAGTAGTTGCCGAATCTCGGATCGACGGTGATTGGAGCGGGCTCCGGGCCGTTCACAGTGTAAGGGTTCGTGCTCGTGAACACGGCGGCTGCCGGATTCCGGGCGAAGAAGTAGTCGACGATTTTCGCCGAGGAAGTCCTCTCCCGCCACCTGTGGGACAGGAACTCGTCGTTTAGTCCACCGAAGTCCACCGTCTTGAGTTTCGAGCGGTAGGGGATGACACCCGCATCGAGGACGACGACCAGCCACTCGCCTGGTGGCACGCGCTCTCGCAGGAAATCGGCGACTTGAACGTGTTCATCCGCAAGCAACTCGATCGTGTCACTTGCGAACCTGATCTCCCTCGGCAGGCCGCCAATGTTAACCGCGATCTGAACGATCAATGCCCCGGCGCAGATCGCCGGCCCGAGTCGGCCGGTTCCAACGCGACGCAGTCCTCGCTCCACCAGGACGGCGGCCAATGCGAAAACTATCGGCAGGAACGGAATGAAGAACCGGTACGAGAAGTTCATTGCCAGGGCCGATTTGAGGTACAGCGCCGCGCAAGCCACGATGAAGAGGACGCCAGCGGCCAGCGTCGTCCACGCCGTCGACACAGGCCCCACTTTACAGCCGGAACACGGGCGCCACCGGACTTGGGAAACCGTAGCGGCCGCGCCGGCGAAAAGCGGGACGACGGCGTAGAGCAGGCTGAACTTCAGGAGACTCGACAGCGAATCCCAGGAGAAGCGTCTCGTCCACTTCGCGTAGTAGGTATTCGGAAACCAGTCCCCGTAGTACCCATGGCGCACCAGGAAGTATGCCACCAGCGGAAGCCCGAGAATCAGCCCGACCCTTATCATGAAATTGGGCAGGCCGGAGCGATCGCTTCGTATCCGAACGAATGCGAGCACCGAGACCGCCGATGCGGCGAGTGCCAGGCCCTCCGGGCGAACCAGACACGTGCCGAGCAGCAGGCCGAGGAGCAGGCACTCCTGAAGGACCCGGCGGCCCGTTCCACCGATACAGGTAGCGAGCGCAATCAGGCTTGCGATCTCGAACGCCGTGAAGAGCATCGTCTCGAGTCCGCTGAGTGCGTGGGTCACATTCGGTGCGGCAGTGAGATGGAGGACCGCCGCCACGGCCGCTACAACAGGCCGGCAGCCAAGGCGGCGAACCAGACAGGCGAGCAGCAATCCACCCAGCAGAAATGAAGCGACGCCGACCGATTTGCTGGCCGCATCGACGTCGATACCGGCACGGACCGCTGCGGCGAGAAGCACGGGCAACACCAGTCCGGTGTAGCCTTCCACCGGATCTTCACCCACGTTCCAGTTCAGTTCACCGTGCATCGCCAGGTTTTCGGCATAGCGATACGTGATGAATGCGTCGTCGACCGTCCACTTCGGAAACAGCACGACGACTACGAGCGCGTAGCCAACAGCGATCAGGAGGAGCAGTCTGGCCGCAGATCGTTCACGAGTCGAGACGATCGCGTGATCGTCGAACTGCATCGCCGAGGCCTCGAGGTTGTTCATGCCCGTCGAGTGAACACGAGAGATGTTCCATTACGATTCCTTCAGCCCAGGCGCGAATTCCCCGCGAATTCCCCACGACTCTTCGCAAGATCAGGCGATTCGCCGCCCGTCGATCCGGATGACGCGCAGCGACGGTTGTCCTCTGGAGCGAAGATGGGTTTTCCCGCAGCCGGCTTGTCCCGTCTTCATGAAGCGCAGGACCGGCTCGCGCACCTCCCGCCCCCGGCAAGTGCTGCCTTCTTGAAGAGCCGAAGGCGCGAAATAACCTGAGCTCACGGCGCAAGCCGTGGGATATGTGCCGGAGTTCGGTCGAGTTCCGGATGGGGGCGAAAGTTGACCGTCGCCAACGATCGCCGCTACGGAGCTATCCGCTCATCTACCCGGCCACCCGCGGCCAGCACCGTGGCCCACAGGCCCACTCGCGCCAATTATGGAATCCGCCGTAGCTCCTCCGAAATCAATGCGGGGCTCCTTCAGGAAACGGGAACAGGCGAACGCCAAGGCGGGTTGCTCACCCTCCTTCAAGAACGTCCCTGCGGCTCCGCAATCGCCCAGGCCCCGGTCCGCAGCCCGTCTAGACCGCGGCCGCTACTTCCAGAGCCCCTCGAAGTCGAAGCTGGCAGCCTTCGTGTATCTGGCCGTGTGAGTGATGTAGACGTGTCCGAGGTAGTCCTGGATTAAACGCGTATCGCAGCCTCGGTTCGCCAGGTAGTAGCCCGTACTGTGCCGTAGCATGTGCGGATGGACGCGAAATCCGAACTCCGCGCGCTCGCCGGCCTGGCGGACAATGTAGTTGACCGCCTGGCGAGTGAACGGCCCACGTTCGCCAAGGAAGAGATACGGCGAGCCCGCCTCGCCCCGGAGTCGCAGTAAGGCACGGATCGCGCGCAACTCATCGCCAGGAATGGGCTGAATCGTCGACGTGCCCTGGTTGAGCCTGCGAACGAAGATTCTGCCGACCTCGAGATCAAGGTCGGAGATGCGGACGTCGATCAGTTCGGAGACGCGAAAAGCATGGCGGAAAGCCATCAGGATCATCAGATGATCGCGTGTTCCGTATTTGTTCTGCTTCGCCGCCAGGAGGAGTCTTCGAATCTCCTCCTCCGTCAGAAACATCCGCTTTTCGACTCTCGACTCTCCCATCTTCGACTCACTCTTTACATTACGGAGTTTGGCGACCACTTCCGGGCGCCCCCTAAACTACTGACAGCACGTGAAGCGTCGGCGCTTACTCTCTACACAAGAGACATTGCGTCACGACCAATTGGCCGACGCTCGTCTTCACTGTCCATCCCAGCTCCCGGCGACCGGTACGGCTCCCTGGTCACTCGGGCCGAAGGTAAGCTCGACGTCGGCATCGCCTTCGTCGTTCGAATTCCGAAGCAGGAAAGCGCCCGTCGACGGATCGTAGAGTCCGATCGTGCAGATGTTGTCGCCGTTCCAATCACCGGAGATGGGAAGGTAGCCCTTACCTCCCGCGCCGTACGTGAACGTCAGATCTGCCGGCCCGTTCGTGTTGGAGTTTCTGAGGAAGAAGACGCCCGTCTCCGGGTTGTAGATTCCAACCGTATCGATGCCATCACCGTTCCAGTCACCGACGATTGGCAGGAAGCCCGCATTGCCTGGTCCAAGTTGCAGGATGACATCCGCATTACCGGCGGCGTTGATGTTCTTCAGGAAGAAGTTGCCGGTCGAGGGGTCATAGAGGCCAATCGAATCGACGCCCTCACCGTTCCAGTCACCGGCAATCGGGATCCAACCCAAGTTCGACGGACCATAGGAGAACACATAGTTAGCTCCGCCCGGGCCGTTGGTGTCGGATAGGAAGACCCCCGCCGTGGGATTGTAGAAGAGTCCCGGGGTATCCGTCCCCGATCGATCCCAGTCTCCGGCGATCGGGACCCAGCCTGTTCCACCTGGGCCGAACGAGAACGTCAGATCCGCAGCGCCGTCAGTGTTGGTGTTTCTGAGGAACCACCCGGCCGTCGACGGAATGTAGATTCCGATCGACTCGCCGAATCGAACGACCTTGACTGTGAACTGAGTCGACGCCGTCAGTCCAACCGCATCAGTAGCCGTCGCGGTGACGAGCGTCTTTCCGTTGGGGAACGTCGTCCCGGAAGCGGGCGCCGCCGTCACGGCTACCGTCGTACAGTTGTCGGAGGCCGACGGCAACGGGAACGTCACCGTTGCACCGCTGGCCGAACTCGACGTCCTGAGGTAGATCGCCGGTACCGGGCCAGCAATAGTGGGTGGCTGAGCGTCAACAACCGTGAATGTCGTAGTGCACGTGCCGGTGTTGTTGGACGCGTCGGTCGCCGACACGGTGATCGTATGAACGCCCGGTCCGACCATAGAACCAGCTAGAGGAAGCTGTGAGAGCACCAAGGAACCAGATGCGGTGCAATTGTCAACGGCGGTCGAAGCTGATGTGATGTTGGGTACTGGAGCCAGACAGCCAGAAGTAACCTGGAACGACGTGCCAGATGGGCACTGAACCTCAGGCAGATCGGAGTCAACCACAGTGACCGTTGCTGTACATTGGCTACTCAACCCATCCGGATCGGTCACCGTTAACGTGACCGCCGTTACGCCAAGCTCATAAGGGCCCGGTGGAGACTGCACGACGACAAGCTCGTCTCCGTCCGGATCCGTTGATCCAGCATCGATGCTCGCGGAAGCCGTGCAGTCTGCCAAAGCTTCAACTACGGTATCGGAGCATACGGCCACTGGCGCACGGTTCGCGATAGAGAATCGAAGCAACCAGCCTGCAGATAGCTCACCCCGGTCCCCGCGCGCATTGTCCACCACAAAGAGCTTCCAGACTCCATTGGGATCCGATCCTTCGAAGACATCCAGGCCCGTACCGTACTCAGGCAAGGGTGCCGGGGGCGGGAATGCGTCGCCGAACAACGCCTCGTGATTCGTGGGAAGGTATTCACCAGACACAATCTGCTCGTCATCGGGCAAACCCGCTGCAGCCGTATTCGTAAACGTTATCATCCCACTATCAACGTCGCGACCCCCACCGACGTCCGACATCAGGAGAACAGTCTGGCCATCCGGCCCGACCAGAAGCACGTCCAAGTCATCCGGAAACGTATGATTGAGCCCGTCTAGGACAACCGACATGCTCTCAATCTCGACACTAGTCGGAGACCGATCGCCACCCCCACCGCCTCCCCCGACTCCGCTGACCTCAATCTCAGACGGATACGTGGTTGCCTCGCCATGGTCAGGAATAGCCATGGCGTCTCCCACGAACTCGTACTCACCGCCGCCTCCCCGTGCCGTCCTGCTAACGTCGGCACCGAGCACTCCGCCGGAAGAGCCTCGAGTCGGCGAGACTCCGGTGGTAATGCGTACATTGTCAATAAGCACCGTTAGCCCCAAATTCCAATAATCTCGAATCTGGCCTTCATTCCCTTCGATAAACATTACAATCGACACCCACTCGTCGAGCGATGAGCTCGGTCGAGGCAGAAGATCACTTCGCTCGCGAAGCCAGCCGGTAGACTCGATGTTCGCGCAGCCACCCGATTGTCCTTGATACGTGTATTCGGAGCAGGCAATACCCGATGTCGGTGCACCTAATGGAAATACGGACTTGAGAATGACGCTCGGTTGCAAATAGCCTGAGGTCCCAGAGTGACTTCCCACGACAAACATTGTGAGAAACGGCAGCTGCGGGAGTGAACTATTGGCAGCTAGGTCCGGGCCAATTAGGTTATAGTCAAACTCCAATGAATACACGCTTTGACCTGACATGCAAAAGCGTTGACTAATTGAGTTAGAATAAGGTCCCCTATCCGACGGCGGAAGATTAATGCGGGCAAAATAGTTTCCGGTAGACGGCTGCACCGATCCGTACTTCGAGAACGGTCCGGGTGACAGCGGACCCGCATTCGGTGACCAGCCCGCGTGCCATCCAGCAAAATCGCCAGTCTCGAAGCCGCCATTTCGAAACGTGTCGCGAGGAGGCTTGGCCGGATTCTTGAGCGGGTGCAAAGTTACTGAAAGACATCCAAACGTCATAGTCGGATAGTCCGGGTGAGGAGAACCGCACACGCCATTCGGCCACTCAGCCTGAAACGCGTCGGCAATGGACATTCCGGACGATGCAATAAACGACCCTAATACTCGATTCTGAGTGTCTCCCATGAATGGCGTCAATCCAGCCTGCTCTTGCGCCATTACAAAGTTTGCGCCTCCACGAATAAAAGCCTCGGGAAACGAGAAACCCCCAGTGACGGGCACGTCCGCTGCATAGCAGGCGCCAAGTGCAATGACGCTGTTCGGATATCCGCGCCGCGTTGCGTAATCGGCTACAAACTGTGGCGTTATACCATAAATCGAGAACGGAGTTGGATATGCAGGAAATGGTGCCGGATCGCAGTTAGGCGGAGCCCACTTTTTCATCGTATAAATGCTCAGCCGACGCGGAGTTGACCTGAAGTCTCGCGAGTATTTGGCAGACGTAATCGGGTTCACCAGCTCGCCGGTCATCAACCCACCCCCGCCACGCGGACCATGTGTAGAGATGTACACAAGTCCGTACTCGGGCATTCTTCGAAGCACATCGACAGTTGCGTACTGGCCTACGAACTGATCCACTTCATAGTTGCCGCATGGCACATTGGCAATGATTTCCGCAAACTCATCTGCGTTCGAATAATTGGTGCACGGTACTCGCTCGAAGGCAAATGGGTCGAAAATCAAGACGCGATTATTTTGAATGCGCCTTGCACCTTCCGGCACAGCGAGCTTAGATCTAGAACGGGGCTGATCTTTGCGCGGACGTTGGTCGACTGGTCGTGTATCTGGACTCCGCAGCGGCGATACACCGTCGGCGGCAGCGCCTTGCTTCGACTCCGGTTGCGGAAGGGTCGCAGTGTTAAGCAGTAAGACGGTACCAGTTAGTCCAGAGTCGTAAGTAATGCTTAGATTTGCAGCGTCCGGGTCTAGATAGGCAGCGATGACAGACTCGTCTCCTATTACTCGATCCCTAAGTGCAATCGCAGCGCCTATTCGCCCGAGCGTAGGGACATTGCCCTCGTACTCCGTCAATGCGGCCTCTTGAAACGCAACAACTGCGTTCGACTCAGCGCCCGTGACCGGCACGAGCGCCTCGATTGTAATCGGCGCAGAAGTCGAGGCAAGCTCGCCGTTCTCGGCGCTGACTTGAAGAAAGATCGTTCGAGGGACGGCGGATGAAAAGGGCCGTCGCAGACTAAACACGCCGTCACCTGCAATGCTGTCTCCGGAAGACTGTGAACCATCGTCGGTCAAAAGGCCGAGACCCTGAATGAGTGTGCCATCTTCCTCTATCTCCTCGAGCGATACCTGAAGCGAACTGCTCAGGTCACTATGCGGCACTCGCGCAGAGATAACTACATCCTGTGATCCGACCAGCGGAATCCAATCAGGCGTCGCGCTCACATTGCTAATTGAAATGTCAGGCCCGGTCACATAAACAAGCATGCCCGAGATGGCGCTTTCGTCGACAAGCACTGCAATCTCATTGACCGCAAAAACCTCGATCTGGCGTTGGACTATGTGGACCCCAGATGTGAAGTCGGCGGCACTAACTACGGGCACCTGATTTATCGACACATTAGCCGCGCCTGTAGCACCATCAACTTGCTCGACCACCAGTAAGTGCGTCGGCAGGTCACCCTCACCGGCGTAGAACTCATCTTCCACCAGACCTTCACTTGCAGTGTATTTGTATGGACCGAATCGCGTATTCGCACCGAACGCGTTTACCAGGGCGGACCTCGTCGATTGAGGCGCGACCAGCAACGGCAAAGCTGCGGAAGCTCGCTTGACCGCGAACGCACTTTGGGGAAGCCACATCGAGACAATCAGTCCGATGAGCACGGATGTTACTAGGCGGCCGTTAACCATGATTGCAGTTAATTATGTTCCTGAGAGGTGAGAAGTTGATGAAATGTACCAGGTACTAATAAGGCGGAGGTCTTGTTAAGGTAATCACCCCCTCGATCCCAGAGCGATACTCAATCGTCAATAGCGAGCAGTCCGGACTGAGGATGGCTCGAGCCACGCGCTTTTCCGATCGTGCCTCTTCAAGTATGGCTCTTGCGGCGTGTTCGTGCCCATATTCAGCGGACTTGGCTTGAAAGGAAGTGAGGAGCTGCTCTTGAAACGAAGCCATGAACTCGGAGTCGTCCGCGAACCCGCCGGTCGGGGCGTCTGCGGCATGCTCAGCTGAGTACTCGACGATAGAATCGCTCACTAGTCTGAGTCTGAATATCAAGTTGCCGGACTTCGAATTATCAAGTCTTGTAGTCGCACTATACGTATACTCGGCAACGTCTCCACTTTCTGTGCGGCCAATGGGTGAAAGGGAAGCAATATCTGACACTCGTATGCCATCCGGTCCTACGCGCTCTAAGTAGACATCCGGTGAAGTGTGTGTTCGGGGAACAACTACTTTGGCTCGGATATCGAACAAGGTCCTACGGCCGTAAGCGGTCGTAGCTGGACGTACCGTAAACTCTGGAACAGCGAACAAGTGACCGATGACGCGTATTGTTACTCCGGCAGAAGTCACATTCACCGGCTCAATGCGAATGCTGTTCTCGCTGAAAATGCCAATCACGCGCTCGATATGCCTTGCGCCCTCAGGAAGATCGTCGGCCTCAATCACTCGCCTGCCGTTAAGGTCGATATTGACAGTAGCAGCAGATCCTTCTACTCGATCAACCGTGAGTCTCACCGAATCGAGATTCGACTCGCCACCGAGGAACTCCATCTCAATGGGTTCAGGCAACGTAGCGCACGTTTGCGGGCCGAATAGTAAGGGCGGAACGCGGTTCACTGCTGAGGTGGCAGCAGCATCGTTGGTGATGGCTGGCGTCTGTAACGAGTGGGCTGATGCTTCTCGTGTGCCATCCTCCCCAAGCCGCGAATTGCAGCTACCGAAGCTGGCGAGAGCCAACACGATTAGCGCGACACGCGCGGTTCGGAGTACTGCAGCTTGCAATTCTGTTCCCCAGTCTCGAGTAGTAGCGACTCGAAGGCGCGCGTTTCAGGATGGTGTGATCCTACAGAAGCTGAGCGGTTTGTAAAGAGCAATCGGCGCGATACATCGGCGGCCCCATCATTTCCAGGGAGAACCGCCACATGCCGAGTGTTCACGAGACCGCGTATCCGAGGCTGAAGAGCTCCTTCTCGCCAGCCGAACTCGCTGAGATCTTCACGCCGAAGACGGACGAGCTCAGGCTCGCCGTCAGCGTCGCGACGGGCAGGAGCGCCAGGCTTGCGTTCCTGGTAATGCTCAAGACATTTCAACGCCTTGGATACTTTGTGCCGCTGGCATCGGTGCCAACGACTATTGTCGAGCACATCGGCCAGGCTACGGGACTGACTCCTCAGGCCGACGGTTTCGCGCGATACGACGTCTCCGGAACGAGACTCCGGCACGCGACGACGATACGCCGCCACCTTGGCATCACTGCGCCTGGACCGGCCGCCCGACGGGTCCTCGTGCGGGCCATCGGCGAAGCCGCGCTCACGAAGAACGTCCTCGTCGATCTGATCAACGTCGGCATCGAGGAACTTGTGCGTCGACGATTCGAGCTTCCCGCCTTCGATACCCTGGATCGGACGACGCGTCGGATTCGAGCAACCGTAGCGAGATCGACTTGCCAGTCTGTCGCCAGCGTGCTCGGTGACGAGGAGAAGGCTCGCATCGACGCCATTTTCATCCTGAACCCTGCCACGCGGCACACTCTTTGGAACAGCTTGAAGGTCGAACCTGGAGCCCCGACGCTCTCCCATCTGCGCGAACTTATCGCCCGCCTGTCGATCGTCTCGGTCGAGAACGTCGGGGTCAAGGCGCTGGCATTCCTTCCGGACGCGAAGCTCAAGCACTTTGCCATGGAGGCGCGGACGCTTGATGCCGGTCGTATGCAGGCGCTCGAGCCGAACAAGCGGTACACGCTCGCGGCGGCCTTCCTCGCCGTGCAGTCATCGTCGGCGACGGACGACGTCGTCGAGATGTTCATCAAGCGGATGAGCAAAATTCACAAGCGGAGCCGCGAAGCGCTCGAACGATATCGACAGGAACACCGGCAGAGGACCGATGCGCTCGTCTCGACGCTTCGAGAGATCGTCGTCGCATACAGCGGCGACGGCTCCGCCGACGAACGGATGGCGGCCATCGAAGCCGTCATCGGCGATCGCTCGGAGCAGGTCATCGAGCAATGCGACGCGCACGCTGCCCATTCGGGCAACAACTTCTTCGGATTCGTCTGGGACTATTTCAATAGCCACCGGACGACGCTCTTCCATCTGCTTCGAGTGATCCGGCTTCGCTCAACGAGCCAGGATCGCGGACTCGAGGAGGCGCTTCGCTTCGTCGCTTCCTGGCGTCGCAGGAAGACCGAGTGGATTCCCGTGGCCCGGCTCGTGCCGAGGCTCGACCTCTCCTGGGTTTCCGACCCGTGGTGGCGGCTCGTGACCGGAAAGCGAAATCGCGAAGCGATTCCGGAGCGGATCAATCGCCGGCACTTCGAGGCGTGCGTTTTTTCCCAGGTGCTCACCGAGCTGCGCTCCGCCGACATCGCGGTCGACGGGAGCGATCGCTATGCCGACTATCGGGATCAGCTCGTTTCATGGGACGAGTACCGCGAGACGATCGAAGCCTACGGCGAGCTCGCCGGCATCCCGGTTCGGGGCGACACCTTTGTTTCCCATGCACGGCTGTCGCTTGCGTCGGTTGCGCGAAAGACCGATCGCGCTTTTCCGCACAATGAAGCGGTTCGTATCGAGAACGGCGTTCCGACGATCCGGAAACCCGATCGCCGAATCGTCCCGGAGAACCTCCGGGCCTTCGAGGAGTACATCTACGTGACTCTCGAACCGGTCAACATTCTCGACGTGCTCGCCGACACGGAGCGATGGCTCGGCTGGACACGCCACTTCGAGCCCATCTCCGGCCACGAGGCGAAGCTGCCGGATGCGGTCGCACGATACATCGCGGCCGTCTTCTGCTACGGCTGCAATCTTGGACCATCACAGACGGCACGATCTCTCGAGGCCTTCGACCGTCGACAGGTTGCCTGGGTGAACCTGCGCCACATCAGCGACGAGAAGCTCGACCGCGCGATCCGTGACGTCATCAACGCGTACAACCGGTTCGCACTTCCGAAAGCGTGGGGAACGGGCGAGCGCGCT
>JAJTWZ010000034.1 GCA_021463145.1 Blastocatellia bacterium
GGATGAAGAGTGGTTAAAGCCCCGGAGGGGCGAAAGAAGTCCGGACTCGTGTTTCGCCCCTCCGGGGCTCGACCGAAATTGGGCGCCATACCCACGGCTCACGCCGTGGGCTCTGGCTCTTTCGCGCCTACGGCGCTTAAGAATGGCCATCGGACCCGAACCGCTGCTCGTTTCGTACGAGGCGGTGCGCCGCAGGCGCGTGGGGAACCGCTAACGACCTCATCGCATGTAGGCGCATACCGGTCCGATTCATGAGAACAGACATGCGTTCGCCCGGGAGAAAGAGGAACACGGGTCGCCGGATCCGTGTTCCTCTTCGGGTCTCACGCTCCAGGCGCGGGATTGCCCGTTGCTGCGTCGAAATGAGTCGTCGCTCCGTCGGCCGTGACGACCTCGAAGATCACGCCCGGCTGTCCCTTCGGGTGCTTGAATTCGATCTCGAGGACTGCGTTACCCGTCGCTTTCGAAACCTGGCCGATGATGTCCGTGAACGTCTTGAGACTCTTCGAGTCGGTCGCAAGCGGGGTCAGCAATGCGAGCTTCCGCGGATCCTTCTGCTTCTCGCCAAGAATCTCGCCGGTCTCGGCGTTCATCTCGTACTCGGTGCCGGACGAGAACGTGACGTCGCAGGTTGCGATCTCACGGAATGCGTCGTACTCGAGATCGATCTGGAGCACGTCGCCCGTGCCACCGGCCTTTCGGGCCTTCGCGATCGCGTCTGACATCGACACGTATGGCGCGGTAGCGAGGAGCGAGCCCGCGGCGGTAGCGGGTGCCGCCGTCACCGGTGCAACCGGCTCGGCCTTCGAGGCGGGATCGGCGGACTGAACCGCGTCGTCCACGCTTCCCCGCATGGCTTCGTCGTTGCGCGCGAGTACCTCTCCAGACCCATTCTTCGCGCCGTCCTTGTCGTCCGAGTCCCCGTCCTTCTCGTCCGAGTCCCCGTCCTTGTCGTCCGAATCGTCGTCGTCGTCAGACTTCGACTTCTTGTGATGGGACGACTCTTCGGAGTCGTCATCGTCGTCCTTCGACTCGTCCCGTTCGTCCTTATCCTTGTCTTTCTTCTTGTCCTTCTTCTTACCGCCGTCGTCGATCAGTAACGGCGACGGGCCGGCGAATGCGGATGAGACCGGCAGGACCACTGCGATTGCGACTGCCACCACGATGGCCAACACGAACCGGAAAGCGGGCGTAGGGGGGGCGAATCCTGCTGCCATGACGAACCTCCTGACTGTCCTTTTAAATCGCCGCAGGTGTCGCCGCGGCCGGGATACTGCCTTGATGCCGAAATCCGCGAAGTGCGTTGCACGAGGGGGGCGTCGAAGCGGCCACTCCACCTCGACGCACCCTGCGGTTCAACGCTTGCGGAACGACCAGTCGACGAGCTCCGTCGTCGACTTCACCGATCCTGAATCGGTGGTGGATTTGACGAGGCCGATCCAGTTCGCATACCAGTAGGTCTTGAGCACCTTCGTGCCACCCTGCATCACCGTCCAGTCGATCCGGAACGCCTTGAAGGTTCCGGAACCGATCACGACGTCCTCGACGCCGATCACCGTTGCGGTCTCGTCGATGTCGACGTTCAGCACCCCCTTGCCCTTCCACGACCACGTCTGTCCTTTCGCGAGAGGGTTCTTGATCAGGGTGCGCACGGGACTGAACGCGGCTGACTGATTGTTCTTCAGGTACGCCTCCTGGTGCCACGAGACGACGCCGTTGCCCTTCGAGTACCACTCCTTGATCGGAAATACACTCTCGACCTCGACTGTCGTCGTGCCAACGTCGCCTAGCTTCTCTTCGCCCGTGACCTTGATCGTAAACTCCGAAGACGCGCCGGCATCGGTCGTCGACTTGTACTTCCACCAGGCGCCCGCCGGAAGCGGACAGTAATCGGGCGGCGGTTCCTTGGCAGGCGGTTTCTGCGCCGGTCGCTGCGCCGCCGACGTTCCCGCCACGAGTGCGATCGTGACGACGACTAGTGCCGTGGTTCGTTTCAACATGAAGGCCTCCTGTTGTGTGTAGGGGAGAATTGCCCAGGATGGAAAAGATCTGGAGACGATTCACAGGACGCGAGAAGGCGCTTCGAGCGCGCAGCCCGTCATCTTCCAGGCCCTGAAAGTCCTCCTCAAACCCCGTTCGTCCCGATTGCTCACCCTCTCTCGACCCACAAATTCCTACGGTTCCTGCGGACCGAGCGCGCGAATCTCGGCGACAACACGATCGGCGACCGCACGGTAAAGATCGTATTCGGCGCCACGCTCCACCGGCAATGGCCGGTCCAGCAGTTCGGACATGTCGAGCGGTTCGCCGATGTACACCTGCACAGTCTGGAACATTCTCGGAATGACGCGGCCAACGCCAAGCACGTTCTCCATACCCATCATCCGAACGGGGATCACCATCGGCCGCGCGTCGTAGATCATCTTCCCGACCCCGGGCTTTCCCGTCCCGATCGTGCCGGATCTCGACCGCGTGCCTTCCGGAAACACGACGACGATGTTCTGTCGCAGCAACTCCACCCACTCGTCCACCTGCTCCAGATCGCCGCGCTTGCGATCTACCGGATATGCCCGCAGGTGTGTGAAGAAGTACTTCCCGAGCAGCCGCAATACGCGGTCCTTCAACCGCCGCGACTTGGGATCGCCGAAAAAGTTCTTCCTGTCGGCGAGGTTGACCGGCAGGTACTTGGGCTGGAAAAGGACCTTCGGCAGATACGCGACACTCTCGAACGCGAAATTGTCGATCAGCGAGCTGTGGTTCAGGCAGTAAAGGACGTTCTCGTGCTCGACCGGTATGTTCTCGCTGCCGTGCACGTGCATGCGGTTCATCAACCGGAACAGCACGACCGAGCTGACGGCGACGGTGCCGAGCGCGGCGGCGAAGCCTACGCCGACCCGGACCTTTCGGCTGGCACCGAGACGAGCTGCCTCGTCGTCGGCCGTCAGATCTTCGATGTCGTCGGTTCGTGAGGTCATGAGAGTGGACAGGATTACAGGATTCGAGATGGATTCACAGAAGAATCGGAGGAAGTACGGGGCTAGTCGTGTGCCTCGCGAGAATCCGGTTCGCGAGGGTGGGCATGATTAGCTGGATTCGCGCAAGTACCGGGGAAAGTCCGGAGCTGCTCTCGTCCCTTCCCAGACCCCCGTTCATCCGTCGCAAATCCCGTCGATCCTGTCCTCTCTCCTCTCATCTCACGGTTCGGCCGTTGCCGGAAGCGCGGTCAACCGTCTCCAGGATCTCTTCGAACTGGTAGCGGCGCGCAAGCTCGCGCAGCCGGTTGCCGAGTGGCTCGTCGCAATCGCAGATCCGATTGATCGTCGCGTGAATTGCCTCGAGGTCGCCGACCTGCACGCCCTTTGCGAGTTGCACGACAAGCTCGCGAGGAAGCGCGGCCATCCGCGATGGTGTCAGTACCGGTGCAGCGTCGGGATCCGCCGGCTCGAGTGGCCCGGTCCGGCCCGTCCGCTCGTAGACGAACGTCACGCCAAGGTGTTCGCCCAGCTTCTCGAAGATCGTCGATTCCTTGAATGGCTTCGTCACCAGGTCGTCACAGCCCCCGTCCATGACCGTCCCGTGCTCGTGGTCGAACACGCTCGCCGTCAAGGCGATGACCTTCACGGGAGTGAGCGGCTCGCCATCCACGCCCTCGGCCTCGAGCCGCCGAATCTCTCGCGTCGCCGACACGCCGTCCATCACCGGCATCCGGATGTCCATCCAGATCAGGTGCGGATGCCAGCGCATCCGGTGCTCCACCGCTTCGCGGCCGTTTACCGCTTCACGGACGTAGAAGCCCACGCTCGACAACAGCTTCACGAGGAGCTTGCGATTCTCGAGTGTGTCGTCGACGACCAGGATGCGCACCGGCGACTGACCGGGCTCGAGTGAGATTACCTGGCGCTCGACCGGATGAGGGCCGGTCTCGGCAGTTGCCGGCAACGCGACAGTAACCCGAAAGGTCGTGCCTACGCCGGGAGACGAATCGGCCGTGATGTCGCCCGACATCAGCCGTGCGAAACTCCGGCTGATCGCAAGCCCGAGACCCGTGCCTTCCTGCGCCGTGCGGCCGCTCTCCGACTGCACGAAGGCGCCGAACACCTTGTCGATATCCGACTCTCCGATGCCGGGACCCGTATCCTCCACATCGAAGTAGGCGCGACCTTCCTCCCACGTCGCGCGCAGCACGACGCCACCTTCCTCCGTGAACTTGAACGCATTGCCCAGCAGGTTGATCAGTATCTGCCGGACCTTTCCCTCGTCGCCGCGCACGAATCGCGGCAGCTCGCGGCCGACCTCGACATCGAACGTGAGATCCTTCGCTTCGGCTCTCAACCGGAATGTGTCTCGCAGTCCATCCAGCATTCGCGGAAGGTCGAAGGCGTGCACGTTCAAGGTGATGTGGCCTGCTTCGATCTTCGAGATCGACAGAACGTCGTTGATGAGTGCCAGCAGGTGCTCGCCCGAACGCTCCACGATGGACAGGTTCTCGCGCTGTTCACCGCTCAGTCCCCGATCGCGCTGCATCAACTGGACGAATCCAAGGATCGCATTCATCGGTGTCCGCAGCTCGTGACTCATGTTCGCGAGGAACGTCGACTTCGCCCTGCTTGCCTCGAGCGCACGCCGCTCCGAGCGCGCAAGGGCCTCGGTTCGAGAGGTGACCTCCGTCTCCAGCAGATCCGTCCGCCGCCTGAGCGCGAGGATTCTAAGGCGGTGCGCTCCGTAGATCGCCCCGCCGATCGCGAGCGCATAGAGTCCGATCGCCCACCAACTCCACCACATTGGCGGCGGAAGCGTGAAGCGCATCGACGCGCCTGCCTCGTTCCACACTCCATCGTTGTTCGCCGCCTGAACGCGGAAGGTGTACTCACCGGCCGGCAGCGGGTTGTAGTACGCCACCCGGCGGGAACCGGCGTCGATCCACTCGTCGTCGATACCCTCGAGCCGGTAACGGAAGCGGACCTTCTCGGGGACGAGGAAGCTGAGGCCGTCGTAATGGAACTCGAACCTGCCGCTGCGCGCGGGCAGTTCGGCGCCGTCGGTTCGCGGCCGCGACTCGCCATCGACGACGAACTTCGAAATGATCACCGGCGGTGGAATGTCGTTGAGCTTGATCGCGGAAGGATCGACCACCGACACGCCAGCCACGGTCGGAAACCAGAGGCGTCCGTCGCGCCCACGCCAGCCCGCCGGCTGCGAAGCGCCGTTGCACTGGGTGCTGCCCATTCCGTCCTCGCGTCCGTAAGCGACGCACCGTACCTGGGCGCGGTCGCCCCGCGCCACGGCGACGAGGTCATCCACTTCGGCGCGGTAAACGCCCTTGTTGCAGCTCATCCAGAGCTTGCCGTCGCCATCCTCCAGCAGCGAGAAGGCCAAGTCGTCGTAGAGCCCCTCGGCCGTCGTCAACACCCTCCACTCGCCGTCGATGCGGACCGAGAGGCCGTCACTGGAACCGACCCACACGCGGCCCTCCGCGTCGGGCAGAATCGAAAAGACGACGTCGCCGGCAAGACCGTCCGCCACGCGCGTCGTCGTCCATGTACGGCCGTCGAAGTAGCTGACCCCGCCGCCGTTCGTTCCGATCCAGACGCCTCCGCGTCCGTCGCCGATCACCGCTCGGACGTCGTTGGATCCAATGCCGTCCTTCGTTCCAAAGCTCTCGAAAGTGCCACTGCGCATCCGTGCAACGCCGTCGCCGCCGGTTGCGATCCAGACGTCGCCGTCGGAGCCCGCCCATATCGCGCGGATGTCGTTGGACGGTAATCCGTCCGCGGTCGTGTAACGCTTCACCGACGTATCGGTGATCAGAAACAGGCCGGCATCGACCGTGCCGGCCCAGACGCCTCCGCCGGGATTCGGCCACAGGGCGCGAACGAAATCGCTCGGGAAGCCCGTCTTGCGGGACATCGACGTAATGCTCGAGCCCTCGAGCCTGTTGATGCCGCCGCCATCCGTGCCGATCCAGACGATCCCCTTTTCGCCCTCGCACACCACGCGGGTGTACTCGGTTGAAAGACCGTCGCGGGTGTGCCAGGCAACGAACTTGCCTTCCTTGAGCCGGTTCAAACCTCCATTCGTGCCGATCCAGAGGCTGCCCTCGCGGTCTTCCCAGAGCGCGCGAACATAGGCGTCGGAGAGACCTTCGCGGATCGATCGCACCTGGAATCGGCCATCGAAATAGCGGGCGAGCCCGCCGCCGTCCGTGCCGATCCAGAGGCAGTTCTGTCTGTCCTCCCACAGCGCCGAGATTCGATCGCTGGGCAGACCGTCCGCGGCCGTGATGCGCGTGAACGTTCCGCCGGCGTACTTTCCTACGCCAGCTCCGTCCGTGCCCAGCCAGATCGCGCCGGCGTGGTCTTCGCGAATCGTGGTTATGACCCCGGCAGGCAATCCATCCGCGGATGTGAACGCCACGAACCGGCCGTCAACGTAGCGGAGGAGCCCGCCTCCATCGGTGCCGATCCAGAGCGAGCCGTCCCGCGCAGCGCAAAGAGACCTGACGCGGTCGCTAGTCATTCCGTCCGCTATCGTGAAGTTCGTGATCGATCCATCGAGGAAACGGCTGAGTCCCCCGGTCGTACCGGCCCACACGCCGCCTTCCTGGTCTTCGGCCAGCGCATAAACGAAATTGCTCGCGAGCCCTTGTTCGGTCGTCCACGACTTGAAGACGCCGTCACGGTAGGTGAGAAGTCCGGCGCTGGCGGTTCCCACCCAGAGTGTTCCCGCGCGGTCTTCATAGAGGGCTCGCATTCCGTTGTTTCGGATTGCAGGGGTGTTCGACTTGTCGAACACGGTGAACTCGACTCCGTTGAATCGGACCAGCCCCTCGTAGGTGCCCAGCCAGAGGTATCCGTCGCGTGTCTGAAGAACGGTATGAACTGTGTTCTGGGGAAGCGCGTCCTGCCAGACGTCGTGGCCATATCGCGCGACGGGTGTTTTCGGATCGAGTCCGAAAACGGGCGAGACTGCGGACAATGCCGTGGCCACGAGGGCACACGACACGGCGACGGCCCAGTTTGCACGGCGCAGTCTCTGAGTCACGGCAAAATCGGTAGGAGGTCCCGCAGAAAGAAATCCGGGAGAATCGTAGCACAGCGAGCCTGTCGAAGCCGCGCTACCGGCGCCAGGCCCGGCGCCGCACGCCGGCCCTTCGATAGATGCCGTCGATCCTCCCCCCGATCCCCCGGAAATCCTGACTTCGCTCCCTACTTTTTCTTTTCCGGCTTCAACCCTCGCTCGACGATCAGCGGCTCGACTATCGGATCCCGCCCGCGGAACGCCTTGAACATTGCGGCCGCCGGCTTCGTGAGCCCGCGCGAAAGAATCATGTCCCGGTACCGCTGACCGTTCTTACGCGTCATCCCGCCGTTCTCGCGGAACCAGTAGTAAGTGTCCTGGTCGAGCACCTCGCTCCACAGGTACGCGTAGTAACCCGCCGCGTAGCCTCCGCCCCATATGTGCGAAAAGATCGTCGTGCGATACCTTGGCGGCACCTCCGGAACCGCAATGCCGTACTTCGCGAGCGCGGCCTGCTCGAAGACGTCCGGATCCTGAGGCGCTGCGTCGGCCGGCAGCGTGTGCCACGCCATGTCGAGCAGCGCTGCCGCGAGGTACTCGGTCGTGTCGTAGCCCTGGTTGAAGGTGCTCGCCTTGCGGATCTTCTCGACCAGATCCCTGGGCATGGGCTCGCCAGTCTTGAAATGACGCGCGTAGTTGGCGAGCACGGACGGCTCCAGCGCCCAGTGCTCGTTGAACTGGGACGGATATTCGACGAAGTCGCGCGGGACTGCCGTTCCCGAGATGGTCGGATACTTCACCGCCGAGAAAATCCCGTGCAGCGCGTGACCGAACTCGTGAAACATGGTCGAAGCGTGATCGTACGTCAGCAGCGCCGGATCGCCTGGCGCCGGCTTCGGGAAGTTGCAGACATTGAAGACGACCGGCTTCGTGCCGGTAAGTCCGTTCTGGTCGACGAACGAGCTCATCCACGCACCGCCGGCCTTCGAAGGACGAGCGAAATAGTCGGCGTAAAAGAGCGCGAGCGAGCTGCCGTCGGCGTCGAATACCTCGAAAACGCGAACGTCCGGATGGTAGACCGGGATGTCTTTCCGCTCTTTGAACGTGATGCCGTACATCTTGTTCGCCGCGAAAAACACGCCGTGCTCGAGCACGCGATTCAGCTCAAAGTACGGCTTCACCTGCGACTCGTCGAGGTCGTACTCGGCCTTTCGCACCTTCTCCGCGTAGTAGGACCAGTCGCCGGCCTCCAGCTTGAAGCCTCCCTTTTCGGCATCGATGAGCGCCTGCATCTTCGCGGCCTCGCCGCGCGCCTTCGCAGTCGCCGCGGCGACGAGATCCGTGAGCAGCTTCTCGGCGCGAGCCGGCGTCTCCGCCATCTGATCGTCCAGCGAATACGCGGCGTGGTTGGGGAATCCGAACAACCTGGCCTTCTGAGCGCGTATCTGCGCGAGGCGCGTCGCGATTGGCCGGGTGTCGTTCTCGCCAGACCGTCCGCGCTCGACCGATGCCTTGTGAATCCGCAGCCGCAGCGCACGGTTCGTCATCGCAGTCGTGATGGGCTGGCGCGTCGTGTTCGTCAGCGCGATGACGTACTTGCCGTCGAGCCCACGGTCTTTCGCACGTTGCGCCGCCGAAGCGACCTCGTCAGCGCTCAATCCGTCGAGTTCCTCTCGCGTGTCGACGACGACGGCCGCCGCGTTCGACGCGGCGAGCAGCTTCGCGCGAAACGACGTCGACAGCGTCGCCTGCTCCTGGTTGAGCGCTTTGAGCGTTTCCTTGTCGGCGTCCGTAAGCTGGGCGCCTCCGCGAACGAACTGGCGATAGACGCGGAAGACGAGGAACTTCGAATCGGCATCCAGGCCGAGTTTCTCGCGCCGGTCGTAGATCGACTTCACACGAGCGAAGAGCTTCGGATTGAGGAGGATCGCATCGTTGTGCGCCGAGAGCTTCGGCGCAATCTCGGCCTGGATCTTCTGAATCGCCGGATTCGTGTTCGACTGCGCGAGCGCGAAGAAGACCTTTCCGACTCGGCCAAGCAGCTCTCCGGAGCGCTCCATCGCAACGATCGTGTTCTCGAATGTCGGCGCCTCGGCCGAACCGGCAATCGCCGCGATCTCGGCGTCGTGCTGCTTCATGCCCTCTTCGAAAGCGGGCAGGTAGTCGGCGTCGCCGATTCTGTCGAACGGCGGCGCCTGATATGGAAGCGTGCTGACGCTGAAGAATGGATTCGCTTCGTCTGGCATCCGGGTAGTGGCTTCGGTCGAGACGGAGAGAAATGACGTGACGGCGGCGATCAGGGCAAGGACTCTTTTCATCCGTGCAGTATGCCAAACACGGAGGGTGGATTGGACAGGAATTACGGGATTTACGAAGGATTTACAGGACTGCAAATCGGCCGGGTGCCCGGTTCACGACTCAGGTACACCCTTCACGAAAAAAACTCTGGATATGCCCGGTTCCTGCAAAGACTCCTGAAATTCCGCCAATTCTGTCCAATCACCCTCAGAATGCCCAGCGCGCAAGGACCGAGCCGGCCGTGAAGCCCGCGCCGACCGCGGTAAAGAGCACCAGGTCTCCCTTCTTCAGCTTTCCTTCGGCTATTGCGTCGCACATCGCAAGCGGGATAGTCCCGGCCGTCGTGTTACCGAACTTGTGAATGTTCTTGATCACCTTTCCGGGATCGAGGCCCAGCTTCTCCGCCGTCGCGTCGATGATCCTAAGGTTCGCCTGATGCGAAATGAACGTGTCGATGTCTTCACCCGTCAGGTTGTTGCGCTCGAGCATTCCCCTGCCGAGTTCCTCCATCTTGCGGACGGCGTACTTGAAAACCTGCGGGCCCTTCTGGTGGACGAAATGCATCTTCCGGTCGACCGTCTCGTGCGACGAAGGATTCAGACTGCCGCCGCCGGGCATGTACAGCGACTCGCCGCCCGCGCCGTCAACCTCGTGGTAGAAGTCGAGAATCCCGACGTCCTCTCCCTCCTCGGCGGGTTCCAGAAGGACGGCTCCCGCGCCGTCGCCGAACAATACGAGAGTGGTCCGGTCCTCCGGATTGAGTATTGAAGTCATGACGTCGGCGCCCACCACCAGCACCTTGCGATGCGCGCCCGAGACGACGAACTGCGTCCCGACGGTCACCCCATAGAGGAATCCGGAGCACGCGGCCGACAGATCGAATCCCCACGCCTTGTGCGCACCGATTTTGTTCTGCACGAGGCACGCCGTCGCCGGGAAGAACATGTCGGGTGTCACGGTGACGACAATGATCAGGTCGATTTCGCTCGCGTCGATGCCGCGAACACGAAGGGCCTCTTCGGCGGCGCGCGCGGCGAGGTCGGAGGCGGCAACGCCCTTCTCCACGACGTGTCGCTCGCGGATGCCCGTGCGTTCGAGAATCCATTCGTTCGACGTGTCGACGATCTTCGCGAGGTCGTCGTTGGTCACGACCTTCGGCGGGACGTAGCTGCCGACGGCCGTGATCTTGGCTCTGCGCGGTGCGGTCATTCGTGCCTCCTGGAATCGGAAGCAGGCATTGTAGCGACGTGGGACGACCGCGAGAACCCCGCGGACGAGGAAGCGTCCAAGGACCCGGGCCGAATGACACGGGTCCGCGGCCGATCCTTGTTCATCCTTTCCGATCGACTAGTTCATCCGTGCCTATCGATTGGCCCGCCCAGGTCGATCGATTGGCCCGCCCAGGTCGGTCGATTGGCCAGCCCACGAGGAAATGCCGACGACGCATTCTTGATCTGGAGGACCGCGAAGCGGTCCAACACGATAGCCGGGGGTCACGGCGGTGAGCGAAGCGATCCGCCGTGACCCCCGGGACGCACCCCCAAAAAAGGATCTCGACCGCGGAGCGGTCGCACTGATTCTCGAGGGATGCACACCTCCCGATGTTCGTCGTGACGGCGGGATTGCGATCGCTCCGCGGTCGCGGACCCGCCTGCGCGCCACCCACCGTTAATCCACCGACCGCTCTGCGGCAGGCGGACTCACTCGCCCAGGTACGCTTCGCGGACGCGTGGGTCGGCGGCGACGTCGGCCGCCGCGCCCTCGAGAATCACTGCGCCCGTCTCGAGCACGTACCCGCGATCCGAATGCTTCAGCGCCGCGTTCGCATTCTGCTCGACCAGAAGCACCGTCGTCCCCGTCGCCTTGATATCGTCGATCGTCGCGAAAATCGTCTGGCAGACGAGCGGCGCGAGCCCCAGAGACGGTTCGTCGAGCAGCAACAGCTTCGGACGGGACATCAGCGCCCGCGCCATCGCAAGCATCTGCTGCTCACCTCCCGAGAGCGTGCCGGCCTTCTGCTTGATCCGCTCTTTCAATCTAGGAAAGAGCGTCAGACCCCGCTCCATGTCCGACGCGATGTCCGCCTTGTTCTTCCGAAGGTACGCGCCCATCTCGAGGTTCTCGAGCACCGTCAGGTTGGCGAAAACGCCGCGCCCCTCGGGCGACATAGAGATCCCACGAGCCACCAGCTTGTGCGCCGCGATTCCGGTGATGTCGTCGCCCTCGAAAAGCACGCGGCCCTTTCGAGGCGTCAGCAACCCGGTGACCGCCCGAAGCGTCGTCGACTTTCCGGCGCCGTTCGCGCCGATCAAAGTTACGACCTCGCCCTGGTTTACTGTCAGCGAAACACCGCGCAGCGCATGAATGGCGCCGTAGTAAACGTCAATGTTCTCGAGTGTGAGCATCCCTGAACTATGCCTCAGGCGCCGCCGAGGTAGGCTTCGATGACCGCCGGGTTCTTCTGGATCTCGTCGGGCGTGCCTAGCGCGATGCACTTGCCGTAGTCGATCACCTGAATGCGCTCGCAAATGCCCATGACGACTTTCATGTTGTGCTCGACGAGAAGGATCGTGAGCTTGAACTCGTCGCGCAGCCATCCGATGAGTTTCATCAGATCGATCGACTCCTGCGGATTCATACCCGCGGCCGGCTCGTCGAGCAGGAGCAGCGACGGCTCGGTGGCCAGCGCTCGCGCTATTTCCAGCCGACGCTGATTGCCATACGGCAGGCTCGTGGCGCCTTCGTTCGCGACGCCGTCCAGATCGAAGATCTTCAGCAGTTCCATCGCCCGGTCGCGCGTCTCGCGCTCCTCGTGCCGATGGCGCGGCGTGCCTACGACTGCGTCGAGCAGTACCTGCCGGCTGCGGATGTGGTGCGCCGTCATTACGTTTTCGAGCACCGTCATGTCGCCGAACAGCCGGATGTTCTGGAAGGTCCGTGCCACGCCGAGCTTCGTGATCTCGTACGGCTTTCGACCCGCAACGTCCGTGCCCTTGAAGTGGATGGAGCCCTCGGTCGGCGTGTAGACGCCGGTCAGCAGGTTGAAGATCGTCGTCTTGCCGGCGCCGTTCGGTCCGATCAGGCCGTAGAGCGCGCCCGGCGGCACGTCCATCGATAGTTCCCTGACGGCTGTCAGGCCGCCAAAGCGCTTCGTCATTGCGTCGACTTTCAGCACGGCCGTGGCCGCGGATGCATCAGACATCGGCGCCCCCTCCCGTACTTGCCGGCGCAAGTGGCGCCTTGCGGCGCCGGAACCAGTTGACGCTGAACTCCTTGCGGCCAAGCAATCCCTGCGGGCGGAAAATCATTAGCAGGATGAGCAGCAGGGAGTAGATGACCATCCGAAGTCCGGGAAACTGACGGTCGACGTCACGCAGCGCCTCGGGAAGGATCGTGATCGTAGCCGCGCCGAACACGGCGCCGGTAATCGAACCAATCCCTCCAAGCACGATCATCACGATCACTTCGATCGACTTCACGAAGTTCAGGTTCTGCGGATTGAGCGGGTTGGCGAACAGCTGACCCGACAATCCGCCGGCCACTCCGGCAAGCGCCGCACTGATGACGAATGCAAGCACCTTGTAACGCGTCGTGTTGATTCCCATCGCCTCGGCAGCGATCTCGTCCTCGCGAATCGCAGACAAGGCGCGCCCGAACGTCGAAGAGCGGATGTTCGCGACGATGACTATCGTGAGGATGGCCATCGCGAAGATCCAGAAGAAGTTCGCTATCGGCGTCGTGTTCGTGAACCCGGTCGCTCCGCCGACAGCCGGAATGTTCAGGATGATGACTCTAATTATCTCGCCGAACCCGAGCGTCACGATCGCAAGGTAATCGCCCTTGAGGCGAAGCGACGGGACGCCGACAGCCAGCCCTGCCACGGCCGCGGCAATCGCACCGACGGCCAGACTGATCGGCATCACCAGCGCGGCTCCAGCGACCTCGCCAAGCGAGCTGCCAATGAGTCCGGCTATCTGCTGGCCGTGATAAACGGTCACATACGTCGCCGAGTAGCCTCCGACGGCCATGAAGCCCGCGTGGCCCAGCGAAAACTGTCCCGCGAGACCGTTGATCAGGTTGAGGCTGACGGCAAGCGTGATCGCGATCCCGATGAGGCTGACGATGCGAGCTTCGTATCCACGGATCTGGAAGTCGCCAACGCCGTGCTCGAATACCTGATTGAGCAAGAGCAGGACGCCGATGGTGACGACGAAGTAGAGAACCTTCCGCGTTGTACTCATTGCCGATTCAGACCTTCTCCGCCGCCGTGGAACCCATGATTCCCGACGGCCGGATGAGCAGGACCAGAATGAGCACGCCGAACGCGACCGCGTCGCGATACGTCGAGTAGGACGTCGCGCCAATCCAGGTTTCCATCAGCCCTATGATCATGCCGCCGAGCATGGCGCCGGGGATGCTGCCGATGCCGCCGAGCACGGCGGCAACGAAGGCCTTGAGTCCAGTCATCAGGCCCATCAGCGGGTCGATCTTTGGAATCGCTAGTGCAACCATCACTCCCGCAGCGGCGGCGAGCGCCGAACCGAGCGCGAAGGTGAAGGCGATCACGAAGTTGGTGTTGATGCCCATGAGCTTCGCGACCGAGAGGTTGTGCGACGTCGCGCGCATCGCCTTTCCAATCTTCGTCCTGTGCACGATGAACTCGAGCCCGAACATCAGGATGATCGAAACGACGATTATCAGCAGGCTCTGGTTGGTGATCTGAACCTTGCCGATCGCGTAGGTCTCCGAGCGGATCATCTGCGGGAAGAACCGCGGATTCGCGGTGAAGACCACCTGACCGCCATACTCGAGCAGGAGCGATACGCCGATTGCCGTTATGAGCGACGTGAGACGCGAATGCTGACGGACTGGCCGGTAGGCCAGTCTTTCGATGATGACGCCGATTGCCGCGCAGATCGCCATCGACCCCATCGTCACGACGATCGCGCCGAGTATCGAGGGGTTTGCGTCCAGGTTCATCGCGTTCGCGATGAAGTACCCCGCAAATGCCCCGAGCATGTAGACGTCGCCGTGCGCGAAATTGATGAGCCGCAGCACGCCGTAAACCATCGTGTAGCCCAGCGCGATGAGCGCATAAATAGCGCCGAGCGAGAGCCCGTTGATGACCTGCTGAAAAAAAAGTTCCATTGAGACCGGCCGGAAGCGCCTTCGGAAGTGTGATGCGATTCGAGTCCGCCGCCAGCGGGCGTCATCCGCTCGAGAGCGGCCGCGGGCGGCGGACCATACCGCAGGCAGTACCTACGGTCCAGGGTTGATCGTCGTCTTGTAGACGAATTTCACCTCGCCGTTTACGAACGTTACCTCCTGGATGACGGCGGGCTTGTCGACGTTCCGCTCGGCGTTCATCTTGAGTTGACCCGTTACCCCGCCAAGGTCGAGCTTCGCAATCGCGTCGCGGAGCTTCGGTCCTTCGGTCGAATTCGCCCGCGTGATCGAATCTGCAAGCACCTTTACGCTGTCGTAGGCGAGAGCTGCGATCGAATCGGGTTCGCGATTGAACTTCGCCTTGTAAGCTTTCACGAAGTTCTGCACGACCGGAGCGGGATTGTCCGCCGAGTAGTGGTTGGAGATGAACGAATTCGCCAGGGCTTCCCGCCCGTTCTTCAGGGCGTCGCCGACCCATCCGTCGCCGCCAAGGAGCGGCATCTTCATTCCGAGCTCGCGCGCCTGGCGCGCGATGATCGCCGCTTCCGTGTAGTAGCCCGTCACGAAGATCGCGTCCGGGTTCTGGCCGCGAACCTGCGTCAGGATCGCTTTGAAGTCGGGATCGCCGCCGCTGTAGCTGACGGGATCGAGGACCGTGCCACCAAGCGCCGTGAAGTTCTTCGTGATCGAGTCAGTGAGGCCAACCGAATAATCCTGCGAAATGTCCTTGAGGATGGCGACCTTGCGGGCCTTCAGGTCGTTGTAGGCGAACTTCGCCAGTACTTCGCCCTGGAACGGGTCGATGAAGCAGATGCGGAAGATGTAGTCGCCGATCTTCGTGACGCCCTCGTTAGTCGACGACGGCGTGATCATCGGCACCTGGTACTTCTGGCAGACGGGCGCGGCGGCAAGCGAACGACGGCTGGCGACCTCGCCGAGCACCGCGACGACCTTGTCCTGCGTGACGAGCTTGGTGACCGCGCTCGAGGCCTCGTCGGGCTTGCTCTGGTCGTCTTCGACGATCAACCGGAGCTTCTTGCCCAGGACGCCGCCGGCGGCATTGATCTCTTCGACAGCCAGTTCCGATCCTTCCTTGGAGGACTGGCCGAATGACGCGCCGTCGCCCGTTAGTGAGCCATAGAATCCGACGGCGATATCCGACGACGACGAACCGTCACCGGCGGATCCGGCCTTTCGCTCACATCCGGTGGTTGACGAGATGACGAGCGAGCCGGCGAGAACGAGCAAGCCGAGACGTCCAAGAATTGCGTTCAAACTGTGGTCCTCCTGCGATTTGCGGCGATCGTGGGTGCGTCTGCCCGACTTAGCGGGGGAGATACTAACGAGAACCTCGAGAAATAGTCCACAAAATCGGTCCGATGGCATGGATCCACGCGCGGTCCGCCGGCCGCGATAGGCCGGGCTGCGACGGAATCACTCCTCACCATCGGAATCGGAGAATGCACGGAACGCCGGCAATTCGACCGTGAACATCGCACCGCCTTCCGGGACGTTGATCGCTCTAATCTTGCCGTGGTGCGCTTCGACGATCGTGTGCGCAATGTAGAGTCCCATGCCGAGTCCGTCGGGCTTGGTCGTGTTGAACGGCTGAAACAACTTCCCGAGCCGGCGCGCGTCGATGCCCGGCCCGGTGTCCTCAACCGACAGTCGAACGCCGGACGGCTCGCCCGGACGGGTACGAATCGAGATCCTTCGAGCCGGTTGCGAGTCAACGGCATCCATCGCATTCAGGATGAGGTTCAGCAGTACCTGCTGCATCTGGATGCGGTCCGCGCGCACGGGATCGAGCCCGGTTGCCAGATCCGTCTCGATCGTCACCCTGCGCAAGCCGGCGACGCTCGCCACGAGCTTGACGACCTCCGGGACGACGCCGTTCAGGTCGACTTCCGCTGGATCGGCTTGACCCGATTGGAGCATCGCGCGCAGCCTTCGGATGACCTCGCCTGCCCTTCGATCGTCGTCGATTATGTCACCCAGGATTTCCTTTACCTCGACCAGGTTCGGGGGATCCGCGTCGAGGAATCGAACTGCGGCCTGAGCGTTGGCGAGCACGCCAGCCAGGGGCTGGTTCAGTTCGTGGGCGAGCGATGCGGCGAGCTCCCCCATGACGGTGACCCTCGAGTAGTGCGTCAGCTCTCTGCGCCGCTGCTCCGCGTCGAACTCCGCGCGCTTGCGGGCCGTCACGTTCTGGTTCGAGACGACGGCGCCGCCTTCGGGCCGCTTCAGCCGTTCAGCGTTGACGACGTACCACGTCTCCTCCTCGTCGCGCGAGACACGATACTCCATCGCGAAGCTCGACTCGCGGCCATCGACAACCGACCTGATTCCGTCGTGGATCGCCTGGGACTCGGGATTCCGGCAGGGCTCGTGCGCGTCGCACCAGACTCCACACGGCCTGTGCGTGATGGAACAAGCAATCTCGACTCCTTCCGACGGCACCGACTGCCGCCACGCGTCATTGCCCGTCACTACCTCACCCGCTCGATTCATCACGCAGATCTGAGCGGAGATGGAGCCGAGAACCGCTTCGTTGAGTTCCGTGCTTCGGCGGATCTCCTCGGAGGCTTCCAGCCGGCCTAAGGCGTTGGCGAACAGATCGGCGAGAATCCGCAACCGCTCGGCTGCAGTATCGCTCCAACCGCGAGCCCGGCTCGTGCGTACGGCGCCTAACGCTCCGATGTCGGCTCCAGATACGTGGAGCGGTACGGCTACGACTGTGGAGATACCCTCGCGCTTCAGAACGGCGTGCGTGACCGGCATCGCCCCCGCTACGTCGCCGGCCTCGTCTACTAGAGCGACCTGTCCGGCAGCGACCCTGCCGACGATCTCCTCGCAGCCGGCGAGCGTGTCCGCAAGCGCTGGAAAGCCATTCGATCCGCAGCTGACGGCGCCGTTCGAAACGGGATCGAAGCGGAATAGCCCGAGACCGTCGGCCGCCAGGACTTGACGTGCGGATTCCAGGGCGGCGGCAATCGTCGTATCGGCGTCGCGCCCGGTCACGTCTGCAAGAACGGTCGAGATCTCGGCGGCGAGTCTCTCGAACTCCGCCTGCTCCTGGAGCGAGCGTTGCGCTTCCTCGGCTCGCCGGCTCTGGAAAACCAATGCCGCTATCAACAGGGCCTGCAGGAAGATCACGGCCGCGACGGCGAGGATGTGCCAGCCGTATTGCTGCCAGGCCGAGGGTGGCCGGCCAACTATCTCCGCACCCTCCGGAAGGCGGCTGTCGGGAATCTTCCAGCGCTCGAGCTCCTTTGCGTCGAAGGCGAGCCGATTACTGGCCACTCCCTGGAGCGCTCCAGGCGCAAGGCTCTTGCCATCGAGGATGTCGACCACCAGGCGGCCCGTCTCGAATCCGGTCACGCGATGGGTTGTCAGAGTTCCACCGACGATTCCATAGCCGAGCATCGCCTCGAAAACGCCGTAGATCGGGACCGGACAGACTTCGTGCGCCCGCGCGAGAATCGTCCGGACCGGAAAGTTCATCCCGTTCGCATCGCGAAAGAACGTGCACCACAGGACGATAGTGTCCTCCGGTAGCGCCGCGATCCGGGCCAGAAGGTCCTCGGCCGCAAGTCCCGATAAATCGATCAGCTCCAGGTTCGGGTCGACAGTGAGAATCTCGGCCCGTGTCTTATCCACCCAGATCCGCTCGCCCTGGCTCGAACCGAAGACATAAGCGACTCGCCGGGTTCCCGGGTGGCAGCGCAGAGCGATCGCCAAATTTCCCGGGACGTCGTGAACCGAAGCGATTCCGACGGCATCCGGCGGAATGACGCCTTCGTCGACGAACCGGCGATCCATGGCTCCGAACACCAATCTTGCGTCCGGAAAGATGGAATCGCGCATTCGCCCGGCGAAAAGCAGGCCCGACACCGAGACGCCGACGACGACTTCGATTCGCAGTCCCGCGTACTTCTGACGAAGGTACGAGGTCACCGCTTCCTCGTACGCGCTGCCTCGCGCCATGATCACGTCCAGGTACTCGGTGTGAACCTCTATCTGCCTGGATGGATCGGCGCGAATCGAGTCGATGAAGGACGTCTGGAACTCGTCGAACAGGCTCGCCCCCTGCGTCGAGCCCTGAATCACGAGCACGTGCCTGGCCGGCTCCGTGGACGGACTGGCGTATGCGCCAACGGACAGCACGGCCGCAACCAGCCCGATCGTGACGGACCGGACGAGCATTCGCGGCCGATGTTTCATCTCACAATCGAGGCACTCAACGAGTGTGGGACGCCGCGAGTTGATCGACGACCCGGACGAGCTCGGCAACCGACGAGACCTGCATCTTTTCCATCACCCTGGCGCGATGCACTTTCACCGTTTTTTCGCTCGTTCCGAGATCGAAGGCGATCTGCTTGTTGAGCAGGCCGGTCGCCACCAGTTTCATTACCTCGGTTTCCCGTGCCGTCAGCCTTGCCGCCCTTTCCAGAATGGACTCGATCCGCGCGGTACGCGCTCGCCGCTCGGCGCCGGCCCGGAGCGCCCTTGGCAGAACCTCGAACAGTTGGCCAGCCTCGACTGGTTTCGTCAGGAAGTCGATTGCTCCGTCCTTCATGGCACGAACACTGGTTGGAATATCGCCGTGCCCGGTCAGAAAAACGATTGGCAGATCCACCATCTCGTCCGTCAGCCGCCTCTGGAACTCGAGACCGTCAAGGCCCGGCAACTGGACGTCGACGATGAGACAGCCCGGATATCGCTGAAAACCGCTGTCGAGGAACTGCTCGGCCGATTCGAACGCCTCGACGCGGTAGCCAGCTGATGACAACAGCCGTCCAAGCGCTCGCCGAAGCGAACTGTCGTCATCTACGACGAAGACATAGGTGTCTTCGCCGGCTTTCGCCGCCGAGGTAGTCATAAGCGCAACGTGACATTAGGGCAGCGGGCGCGCGGGCGGCAAGCCGAATTCAACCTGCCGTTCCCGTGAACGCAGTCAACTCGGCGGCCTGTCGACCTGTCGTCCTATTGCGCTACCGATGGCCGCTATCAATGCGGAATCGTCGAATGGCTTTCTGAGATATCCCGGGGCGCCACTCTGACCGATGCTCTCAAGAGTCGCATCGTCGTCGTGAGCAGTAATGAGAATCACGGGTGGATGAGTCTCTTCCCCGTGGATGCGATGCCGAAGTTCGATACCGCTCATCCCGCCCAGGTGGATGTCCAGCACCACGCACTCGACCTCGTCAGTAGAAGCCGCAGAAAGATATTCGTCCGCCGACGCAAACGTCTCGACCGCAAATCCGCAGGAGCGCACGAGTCTGGCGAGCGCCCTTCGAACGGACGGATCGTCGTCGACGATTCGGATCAGGTGCTCCCCTGTCATTTCTGCCTCGCCTGGATTCGCTCGCGGCTTCTCCGCGGAGTTCCGGGCCGCGTCAGGCGCGCTCCCGGAACCCCACGTTCCAAGCCGTTGCCGGCGCCGGCCGGCCTACCGCCTGCCTCCACGGCGTCCCCCGCCGCCGCGCATTCCACCACCGCGCATTCCACCGCCGCTATAACCGCCACGGTTCATGGACGGAGCCCGCCCGCGATCGATCGACCTGCTTCGGTCGTATGAGTTGAAGTCCCGGGACCGCTTCTCGCCGAAGTCACGCTGCTTTTGATCTCTATCGAGGCGCTCGGCGGTCTCGCGCGATGCGCGCCGTTCTCCTTCCGCCCTCATGGTGTCGCGGCCGCCGGCCTTCGGATCCCGGCCGACCTTGTCCCAGCCGTCCTGCCCCTTCTTGTAGACGTTGCCGTCGCGTCCGGCATAGACGTTGTCGCCGAGTTTCACGGCGCCGCCCTGATCGCCCTTGATACCGCCGACGCGGGTGGCATTTCCGGTATTCGGGTTGTAGACGATGCCCTTGCCCGCCGACACCGAGTTGCCCGAAAAGACGTTACCGACCGTGGCCTTTCGTCCGGCGGCGAGCGTTCCCGTGCGCGAGTTGTATGCCGCGCCGAGCTCTCGAGTGTAGTAGTTCCCGTTCATCCTGTTGTAGCCGGCGCCTCGCCTGCTCACCACGGACGTAGAGCCCCATCGGTTGAACACGTTTCCGGTCGAACCGACCCATCCACGCGGACCCCACGCAATGGCGCCGCCCCAGGGCCCGGTGCCCCAGCCCCAGCCGATGCCGCCGATCGAGTTCCATCCCCAATGGCCGCCGCATCCCCAACCCCAGCCGAGCCAGGGCGTCCAGGTCATGCCCCAGCCCCAGCCCCAGGCGTAGGGATAGCCCCACCAGTAATCGCTGATCCACGGATCGTAATAGTAGCCCGTGCCATAGACGACCGAGTCGGCTTCGCCATCGTCGTCCTCGTCTTCCGCCACTGCGCCGTAGTAGCCGTCCGTGTACCCGACCTGAACGTCGTCGTACGTCGAGTTGTAGACCTTCACGTACGTCACGTAATGGAGCGGCGAGCTAGGCGGAATCGAATAAATGACGGCCGGCACCGAGCCCGCAACCGACCACGGACCCTGCGGCGACGCCGCCGTGAACCACACCGCATCCTTCACCGCGTAGTAGCTGAGGTCGTCGATCTTTATGACCGGGAGCTCGCAGTTCACGGCGTAGAAGAGCGGCGTACCTTCGATGGGCTCGAACCGGGGCGCGCCATCATAGAGGATCGGCCCAAGCGACGTGCCGTCGCGACGAATCGTCGCCGTCTGTGGGATCTCGTTGGCAATCAGGGCTTCCTTCGCCTGAGCCGTGCCCGGAATCGACGCCTTCACGTTCTCTTTAGGGCTGCTGTCGGGAATCGCCTTGAACTCGGCCGGAAGCTGCGTTCCGGGAACGTATGTCCACGGGCCCGAAGCGCCCGCCGCGCGGAACCAGCGTCCGGACAGCAGCACGTAAATGCTCTGGTCGGCGAGCGCCTTGAAGACGTTCGCCGTGGTGTTCGTAACGTAAAGGAGTTGCGTGCCCTCGAGCGGCGCATAGTTGGGAGTTCCTTCCGTAACGATGACTTCAGTGCCGCCAGTGCTAACGAGGATCGCGGGAACGGGCCCGGTCGAAAGCGACGGCGGCTTGACCGCCTTGCCTTCGCCCGCGTCCTCCGGGTTCGTGCCTTCGAGCAGATCGACACGTCCGCGCTTGAGAACTTCGTTCATCGCATCGTCGAGGCCCTTGGGCGCGGAGGTCGCGACCGTCCAGGGACCGTCGATCGCGCCGGACGTCATCCAGCCGTCATAGAGCCGAAGGTACAGTTGTTTCGGAGCGGTGTCCGAGACAATGAGCTGGCGGGTGTTCAATACGCGATCGAAGCCGGGCGCGCCAGTGGGCTTCATCACCGGCTTGCCGTCTATTGGCACGTGCAGCGTGGGCACGTCCGTGAACACGATTCGTGGAGCGTCGTGCTTGAGCGCCTTCGACGAAGTTCCACGGGCGGACTTCTCGGCCATTGCGGCCTCCAGCCGGTCCAGCCCGATCGTGCGCGTGCGGCCGAGAACTACCTTCTGCATTGCAGCCATGTAGCGTTCGCCGTTCTCGGGATCGGACGGGAAGTTTGCCCGCTGCACGTTCAGATCGAGAAACGTGACGCGCCGCAGTTCCTTGTCGACCTCCGTTCGCGACGCGACCCATATCACGCCATAGACGGGAGGCGTCGATTTGTCCTTCTCGATTGCGACCGCCGCGTGGCCTTCGAATCGGGCCCCGTCCCACGAGTCGAGCTGTGGCTGGTAAAAAAGGATGTTTCCGTCGGGCGACGCAAAGGACCTCGGCCACGCATCTTCGGCAGCCGCGGCGCTTCGAACCACCGTGGTGGACGGCGGCGCCTGCGCCAGCACCGCCGAACACGGCAACGCAAGCGATGCCACGGCCAGGCCGGTAACGCACTTGCCAGTTTGCCGCCGGACCATTCGGACGAGACCGATCAAACCCATTGGGAACCTCCTTGTTCGTCGACGGCGAATTCCAATTGCGACCCGCAGTCAATGCCCGGGCGGCGATTTCTCACCGTACTGACTCTATGCAACGGTCTCAATTGGACCATGGTCCAATGGGAGCCGGTGTCCTGATGAATTCGCCGGACGGTATGGGACCAAAGTCCAATGTCACGCGATACGGAATCGTCAAGATAATGCGCTCGACTTCCAGACTCCGGAGGCGTGTTCCCAATGACATTTCCGTTCAGACGCACCCGAAGGTGGGGAGCCTTCGCGGCCGGTATCGTGTTAACGCTCGCGATGCTGGCACCGGCTCCCGCGCACGCGCAGCAGTCTGCCGCCGAGCTCGAAACGCTCGTAGCGCCGATCGCGCTCTATCCGGATCCGCTGCTGGCACAGGTCCTTCCGGCGTCGACGTATCCGGACCAGGTCGCCGAGGCTGCGAGTTACGTCGCCAACAACGGCGTCTCCGGCGTCGAAAATCGGGGATGGGACCCTTCAGTGTCCGCAGTCGCTCGTTACTCTGAAGCCATCCAGTTACTCGGTTCTGATCCACAGTGGACGAATGACCTCGGCACGGCGTTTCTCGATCAGACGTCGGCCGTAATGGATGCCATCCAGCAGATGCGGAGCCGCGCAAAAGCGTCGGGCGCGCTGAAGGACTCGCCCCAGCAGACCGTGGTCTATCAGGAAGAGGTCGTGCGGATTCTGCCGGCGGACAACGAGATCATCTACGTGCCGCAATACGACCCGCAGGTCGTGTACGTCGAGTCGGAGCCGCAGGAGATCGAGATCGAGATCGAGGACGACTGGTACGGGTGGGACGATGCCGTCTGGTCCGGTGTCATCGGCTTCGGCGCCGGCGTGGCGATGGGAGCGTGGTTCGACATGGATTGCGACTGGTGGGGCGGCGGCTGCTACTACCACGGTTTCGGCTGGGGGGGCGGTTCCAACTACTGGCACGGCGGCAACTACAACAACTTCAACCGCAACACCAACATCAACGTCGACCGTCCGGCGTGGAGCAATCCTGGAAGGCCAGGCGGGATCGGCAACCGTGGCGATCGAAATCGTCCGTCGCAACTCCCGTCCGACCGGCGCAACAATCGGCAGGACAACCGCGCCGACAGGCGTGGCGAACCGGGCCGCGCCGACAACAGGACCAATCGACAGGACAACCGCGCCGACAGGCGTGGCGAACCCGGCCGCGCCGACAACAGGACCAATCGCCAGGACAACCGCGCCGACAGGCGTGGCGATGCCGGGCGTGGCGGCGACAGGGAACGTCCATCCCAACGTCCGTCGTCGAAGATGGATCAGGATCGTGCGCGGAAACGCGAGGCGGCTCAGCGCGAGATGCGCGGACGGATGCCTTCGACGAGCGATCGTCGCGCAGGCAGCGCGGCGAACCGTGGCGACGGCGGAAGGACCGGCGGCGGTTCTCGAGCGGACCGGCCGAAGGCCTCGGACCGCGGATCGAGCGGCCGAAGTGGCGCTGGCGATCGAAAGTCGCGCGATCCGATGCGCGGCTACGAGCGGGGATCCGATGCGAGGAGGTCCTCGGATCGTGGTGCGCGCAGCCGGAACAACTCGTCGTTCGATCGAGGGGGTGGCGGAAAGAGCATGCGCAGCGGCGGAGGCGGCCGGGCGAGCCGGCCGAGCGGCGGCAGCCGCGGCGGTGGCGGACGAAGTGGCGGCGGTGGCCGCGGAGGAGGTGGCCGCCGTGGAAGATAGGCTACTCGGAGGACTGCTCACGATGAACGCAATTCCAGCAGCGCGACGCGTACGATACCGCGGTATTGCACTGACATTCGCCTTCGCACTGATCCTCGCGACGCCGGTATTCGCCCAGAATCCGGCGCCCGCGGCCGGGGCCGGCCAGTCAACCTATGCGTCGCCGGAAGAGGCCGTTTCGACTCTGAAGGCGGCGGTGGCGGCGGGCGACCGATCCGCGCTGCCGAAACTCTTCGGACCTTCGAGCGCGGAGTTCTCGTCCGGAGACGCGGTTGCGGACAAGGCGGCAATTACCCTTTTCGCAAAGAGGTTGGCAAAGCAGTCGCACCTCGTGAAGCGAGCCGACGGCGCCGTCATCCTCTATCTGGGAGCCGAAAACTGGCCGTTCCCCGTCCCGATCGTCAAAGCCGGGGACCGCTGGTTCTTCGACGGCAATGCCGGACTCGACGAGATGTCCGGCCGGCGGATCGGCGCGAACGAGCTCCACACCGTGAAAGTCTGCCGCGAATTCGTGCGAGCGCAGCGTGAATACGCGGATGACGATCGCGATGGCGACGAGGTCATGGAGTTCGCGCAGCGTTTCTCGAGCAAGCCCGGACAGAAGGACGGCCTCTACTGGCCGACGGCGGAGGGCGAGGAGGAAAGTCCTTTCGGCCCGCTGGTCGCCTATGCCGAGAGTGAGAACTACAACTCGGCAAACGGGCCGCAGCCGTTTCACGGATACATCTTCAAGATCGTTACGCGGCAGGGTGCGGCTGCTCCGGGTGGCGCCTATGGTTACGTAATCAACGGCAATATGATCGGCGGTTTCGCGCTCGTGGCTTATCCGGCGGACTGGGGCAGTTCGGGTCTCACGACTTTCATCGTGAATCAGCAGGGGAAGGTCTTCGAGAAGGACCTCGGCCCGAGGACTTCCGCCATCGCTGCGGGTATGCGGGTCTACAACCCCGATTCCACGTGGACGGCCGTCGACGAAGACTGATTGGCAATTCGCATAGGGTGAACTCGAAATGACCATGGCGCGAAGGCTTCTCATGTTCGCCGCGCTCACGGGCGCGGTCGTGCTTTCACTTACCGCCGAGCCGGCGCTCGCGCAACAGGCCAGCTCAGGGGGTAATACCGACGACCGTATCGAGGCGCTCGAGCGGCGGCTCGAGTCATTCGAGCGCGCCACGAAGGCAGAGATCGAAACGCTCCGTCGCGAACTCGACGCGCGAACGGCCGAACTCGCCGCCGAGCGCGCGAAGCGCGAGGAGGCCGAACGGCGCGCCGCCGGTGCAGCAGTGGCGCCCACCGTCCAGGGTCCACCGGCCGCGCCGGGAACCGTCGCGGTGGCGCAGGTGCCAGAGGGCCATCCGTCGCTCCAGACCGGCGCCGATCAGCGCAACGACCGTTCCGATCCCCTGCGTGACATGCCGATGAAGGGTGGAGACCTGATCGGCAACGTCTACACCAATGACGCATTCAAGGTCCGGATCGGAGGCTCCCTGCGAACTACGATCCAGCACAACTCGACACCCGTCGGCGATGGCGTTTCTCAGGCTCTGCTGCCGAGTCCGACGACGCCAGGCGGCGGCGACAACGCCGGGCGCGACAGCCTCCGGATGTTCGCCGGGCAGTCGCGCATGCTGCTCGCGGTGCAGGGGCCCACGACATTGGGCGGAAAGACGTTCGGCTATCTCGAGTTCGACTTCGCCCGCAACCTGAGCGGCGGCGAGAACGGAGCGATCAATCCGAACCCGCGACTCAGGCACGGCTACCTGCGGTGGATCTTCAACGACGTGGGCAAGGAAGGCTCCGAGTTGCAGTTCACGGTCGGCCAGACGGGCGGGTACGCGGACCTGATCCCCGACACGGTCGACTTCAACGCGATGACGGGAGGCCTCGGCGTGGTGCTGCGCCGAAATCCGCGTGCGATGGTCGCCTACCTCATCCCTGTCGGCGGCGGCGGCCGCATCGGAATCGTCGGGGGCGTCGAGCGGCCGTTCCTTGGCAACGACTCGGTTGGCGGCGACCTGGGCAACGGCGATGTCGGCGAGATCCCGGTGTTCAGTATCGGCGCCGGCTACGAGACGACTTCCCGGCTGCGCATGGGCGATGATTTTGGAATGCGGAAGCTGCGCTTCGGTGCGCGCTTCGCGACGGGGCGCTGGATCGAGCGGTTCGATGACGGAACGATAGATCCGGACTTCAACCTTCAGTCCGGCTTCGACGAGCGCTCGTTCACCGCGAAGGCCATCCACGGCGGTATCTCGATCGACGACCTCGGGTTCAATGCCGAAGGCCGTGCCCGTACGTTCTCGTTGCGGATGGGTGGGCTCTGGACCAACGGCGAGGCGCGTTACCTCGATGCGGGCTTCGACCGGCGGGTCGTCGTCGGCGCGGACGGAGATCTCGAGGCGGCCCGCAGCGCCGGCGGGTTCGTCAATCCGATGTTCTTCTTCACGAACACCGTCAGCGTCAGGTGGGCTGGCGGGGCGCAGTACGCGCTCGACGCGTCGCGCCCGGTGGTGACGGGGTCGCTGACGAGTGGGTACTTCCGGACGCGCAACTGGAGCTCGGAAGCGAGCGCCTGGTGGACGCCGGGACCGTTCACGTTCGCGGTCGCGTACAACTTCATCAAGACTAACTTTCGGAACGTGGATTTCATGACCGGCGCAAGCACGGATCTCGTGAACAGCAACACGAAGTTCGAGGCGATCGCGTGGTTCAGTTTCTGATTGCGGTGCGGACCGATCGCTCTGGCTCTTTGTGCACTACTGCTCCTGCGGCGTTACCCGCTCGCTGTTTGACTGGCGCTGCCGTGCCGCATCCGCCGCGCCACCCGCTCGCTGTCGCTCGCGGTACCGATCCTCGCCGCGCCGTGCCGAATCCGCCGCGCCGCCCGCTCGCTGTCGCTCGCGGTACCGATCCCGCACAAGTGACCAGTCACGAGCCATAGGCCTGTGACCTCTCGCAGCCCCCGTCGACACTCGGTTCTTCGGAGAACGACATCATGACAATCAAGATCCTGCTCGAATTCCTCGTCGTCCTCGGAGCCCTCGCGATAGGCGCCCGCGTCGGCGGCGTCGGCCTTGGCGTGTGGGGCGGCGTGGGACTGCTCGTCCTGACGGTCGTCTTCGGCATCGCGCCGACGGCGCCCCCCGTCGATGTCATTCTCATTATCGTCGCCGTCATCATGGCGGCTTCGTCTATGGAGGCAGCAGGAGGCGTGGACTACCTCGTCTCCGTCGCCGAGGGGCTGATCCGAAGAAATCCGAAGCGGATCACGATCGTGGCGCCGATCGTGGCGTACGCGTTTTCGTTTGCGGCCGGAACGGGCCACATCTTCTATCCGCTGCTCCCCGTCATGTACGAGGTCGCGAGAGAGAACGGTATCCGTCCCGAACGCCCGATCGCCGTGTCCACTATCGCATCGCAACAGGCGATCACCGCGAGTCCCGTGTCGGCGGCGACCGCCGCCATGCTCACGCTGCTAGGTCCGGCGAACGTCGGCCTCGTCGACATCCTCGTCATCACGGTGCCCGCGACGCTCATCGGCGTCATCACCGCGGCGCTCGTCCAGACGCGGATCGGAAAGGAACTCGACGACGATCCCGAATACCAGCGGCGGCTTGCGGCCGGCGAGCTCGAACCGGTCAAGTTGAAGGCACCCGACGACGAGAAGTCCGTGGCGCCTGCCCTGCCTGCGGGCGCCGGACTGAGTGCCGGTCTCTTCTTGGCCGGCGTGGCGCTCATTATCGTGGCCGGCGCTGCACCGCAGATCCGGCCGCAAGTGCCCGGCGCGAACGGAGCGATGGAACCTGTCGGAATGCCGGTGATCATCGAGATCGTCATGCTCGCCGTCGCGGCCGTGATCCTCCTGCTCTCGAAAGCCCCCGTCGCGAGCGTTCCACGCACCAAGACCTGTCAGGCCGGCATCACGGCGGTCGTCGGGATACTCGGCCTGGCGTGGATGGGCGACTCGTTCATCGCCGCCAACAAGGACGTGCTCCTCGGAGCCCTCGGCGAGACGGCGACGAACTATCCGTCGTTCTTCGCGCTCGGCCTCTTCGCAGCGTCGGTGCTGCTCTACAGTCAGGCGGCGACCACGCGAGCGCTGATGCCGCTCGGCATCAGCCTCGGCATCGCACCTTACAACCTCATCGCGATGTTCCCGGCCGTCAACGGCTACTTTTTCCTTCCGAACTACGGAACGATCATCGCCGCGATCAATTTCGACCGCACGGGCACGACTGGTATCGGAAGCTACGTGCTCAATCACTCGTTCATGCTTCCAGGCTTCATCGCGACGATCGTCGCGATCGTCGTCGGGCTCGGCATCGCATCCATCTGGTAACGGAGGAGTCATGGGTATCCCGGAAAGCGTTCTCGATCAGGCAGCTTCAACCATGGGCATTCGGCCCGAAGATCTTCGCGACTTCCTGGCGCACGGCGAATCGGTCAAGTTTGCCGCCGGCGATGTGCTTTTTCACGAGTCGACGCCACGGCAATGGTTCGGACTCGTGGAGAGTGGCGAGGTCGCCATCGTTCGAGGGCTCCACGGCTCGACGACTCACCTCAGTTCGATAGGCGACGGCGGCATCCTTGGCGAGGGCATCTTCCTCGACGACTCGCCGCATTCGGTGGGCGCCGTCGCGAGACGCGACACGGTTGTGCTCCAGATTCCGCGCCGCGAAGTCGAAGCCCTTCGCGAATCCTCTCCCGACGTTTACTACCGGCTCGTGGCGCGCATCGCCCGCCGTATGCACGAACGCCTTCAGCATCTTTCGGAGCGGCTCGCCGGCCAGGCCGATGCGGACCGGGTTCTGACCAGCGTCCGGCGCGAGCACGACCTGCTCGGCGAAAGGGAGCTGCCGGGCGACGTCTACTACGGAATTCAGACAATGCGGGCGCTCGAGAACTTCCCGATCTCGGGAATCAAGCTAAACAACTTCGACCACTTCATCACGGCACTTGCATTCGTGAAGAAGGCGGCCGCCAAAGCGAACGCGGATCTGGGCGTGCTCGCGGCGGATCGCGCCGGCGCAATCGCCGCCGCGTGCGACGAGATCATCGCGGGCGAACTGCGTTCGCATTTCGTCGTCGACATGATCCAGGGCGGAGCCGGGACGTCGACGAACATGAACGCCAACGAGGTGATCGCCAACCGTGGCCTCGAACTGCTGGGCCACGTGAAGGGCGAATACACGTACCTGCATCCGAACGACGACGTGAACTGCTCGCAGTCGACCAACGACGCATATCCGACCGCAATCAAGCTCGGCGTGATCCTTGCGCTCAAGGACACCCTGGGCGCGATGGGAGAGCTGGCCCTGGCGCTCGACGCGAAGGCGGCCGAGTTCGCCGACGTCATCAAGATGGGCCGCACCGAAAATCAGGACGCGGTTCCTATGACACTCGGCCAGGAGTTCGGCGCGTATGCCACGATGATCCGGAGCGCGATGCGAAGCCTGGAACGCGCCGGTGAGGAACTGCACTACATCAACATGGGCGCAACGGCCATCGGCACCGGAATCAACAGCCCGCCAGGATACGCCGACCGCGTAACGGAGCACCTGCGGGAGGTGAGCGGCTTGCCTGTGGTGAAGGCCGACGACCTGGTCGAGGCGACTCAGAACGCCGGCGGGTTCGTCCAGATGTCCGCAAACATGAAACGATCGGCCGTTCAGGTCTCGAAGATCTGCAACGACCTGCGGTGGCTTTCGTCCGGGCCTCGCTGCGGACTCTTCGAGATCCGCCTCCCGGCCATGCAGCCGGGTTCGTCGATCATGCCGGGCAAGGTGAACCCGGTCATCCCGGAAGTCGTGAGCCAGATCTGCATGCAGATCATCGGCTACGACATGACGATCTCGATGGCGGCCGAAGCTGGCGAGCTCGAGTTGAACATGGCCGAGCCGATCATGGCCTTCGACCTGTTGCACGGCCTGATGATCCTCAAGAACGCGTGCGTGATTCTTGCGACACGGTGCATCAATGGTATCGAGGCGAATCGCGACCGCTGCCGCGAGTATGTCGAGAACTCCATCGGGCTCGTCACCGCGCTGGTGCCGGTCATCGGGTACGAGCGCTCGGCATCGGTCGCGAAGACGGCCCTCGAGTCGGGTGGAAGCGTTTACGAGCTCGTTCTCGAGAACGGGTATCTCACCAAAGCAGAATTGGACGAGCTTCTCACGCCTGAAAAGATGACCGCTCCGCGCTCGGTCAAGTAAAATGCCGCGAATATGGCCGGGAGAGCGCTCCGGCCCGATATCCGCCGAGGCCGCCAGCTCCTGGTTGACGGCCCCGGCAACGAAAGGAGCGGCCCCCATGCGAATTGCAGGTTCCGGCGCTCGTGCTCGGCTCTTGACGGCCCTGTGTTTCGCATTCGCCTGCGCAACGCCGGGCTTTGCCTGGCGGACACTCGCTCAGCACGAAACGCCTCACTGGGACTATGCCGAACATGGTCCGGCAACCTGGGGGGCCCTTTCCCCGGAGTTCGTCGCTTGCGCCGAGGGGCACAGCCAGTCCCCGATCGACATACGCGACGTCCGGACGACCGAGGAGCCATCCGTCCGCACGAACTTCAGGCCCGCGAGCCTGCGCATCGTCCATAACCTCGGCGCGGCGGACCTGATCAATACCGGCCATTCGATTCAGGTGAATTTCCCTCAGGGCGATGCTCTGACGATCGGAGGCGAGGTGTACTCGCTCGTACAGTTCCATTTTCACGGTCCGAGCGAGCACACCGTGCGGGGCAGGCGATTTCCAATGGAGATGCACCTGGTCCACATGTCCGCGGAACGGAAGCTGGCGGTGATTGCCGTTCTCATCGAGCAGGGAAAACCGAACAAGGCGTTCGATCCGATCTGTTCGAACCTGCCGGCGAAGCGCGGCGTCGAAGATCACCTCGAGCACGTGCCGATAGACGTCGAGTTGATTATGCCGAGGGATCGATCGGCGTACCGATACGACGGATCGTTGACGACACCTCCCTGCACCGAAGGCGTCAAGTGGATCGTTCTCAGGCAACCGGCGCATATCTCGGCGACGCAGATCCGAGCGTTCCGGAAGGTTCTCTGGAAGAACAACCGGCCCGTCCAACCGCTCAATGGACGTGCTGTTCTCGCCGACGTGATGCAGGCCGAAGACGAGTGACGAGAGCCCGAGTCGCTACAGCAGATCTCGGTGAGCACGGGAGGTAGATCATCGAGGAGATGCTGCAGCGCTTCTGGACGAACCTCGCCGGCCGAATCGGCGGGCCGATGTCGTTCCGCCTGATCCTGCAGCCGCTCGTCGTCCTGTTCTTTGCCGTACGCTCGGGAATCCGCGATGCCAGCGGGGGCCACGCGCCGTTCCTGGCCCGTCTCTTTACGGCGGGCGCCCGGCGCCGCGACATCGCGCTTCAGGCGTGGGGGGACGTGGCTCGCGTCTTCGCGACCGCCGTCATCATCGACGCCGTTTACCAGATTTTCGTACTGCACTGGTTCTACCTCGGTGAAGCGTTGATCACAGCGACCGCGCTCGCTATCGTGCCGTACGCGCTGCTGCGAGGGCCGGCGGCGCGGATGGCGCGCTGGTGGCGAAACCGCCGGCGGCATTCCAGGCAACCTGAGTGAGGAGATTTTCGGCGTGACAGACACCACGAATCGCCGCGAATGCGAAACGTCCAGACGGGGATCTGTCTCAACGGCGTGCTGCCTGGCACTGGTTGCCGTGGTGACACTCGCGACTACCGCGGCGCGCCCTTGCTATGCGCAGGACCTTGAGCCCCGCGCGTACTCGTCGGCGCCAATCGGTACGAATTTCTTCGTTGCGACATATGGCCGGTCCACCGGTTCGGTGGTGATCGACGCATCGCTTCCAATCGAGGATGTCGAGGCGGAGATCAACGGCGCGGCCATCGGATACGGCCGCACGTTTTCGTTGTTCGGCCGGCAGGCGCTCGTGACCGGTGCGATTCCGTACACGTGGGGCGACGTTTCCGGCACGGTGCGCGAGCAGGCGACCACGGTTCGGCGGTCGGGGCTCGGAGACGCACGAGTGAAGCTCTCGGTGAACCTGCTCAACGGCGAGGCGATGCCGGTACCCGATTTCGTGAAGCGTCCACCGCCCCGGACCATCGCCGGCGCGAGCCTCACCGTCGTCACTCCGACCGGCCAGTACGATCCCGCGAAACTCGTCAACCTTGGCAGCAACCGTTGGGCGTTCAAGCCTGAGGTTGGCCTGTCCCACTCGATTGGCAAGTGGGATCTCGATGCATACGGAGGCGTGTGGTTCTTCTCGGACAACCGGGACTTCTTTACTGGTGGCGTGCGCCGCCATCAGCAACCCTTGCTCTCGATGCAGAGCCACGTGAGTTACACGTTCAAGCCGCGGCTCTGGGCCGCATTCAATGGCACCTGGTATGTCGGCGGCGCCTCGGCGCTCGACGGTGGAATCGCCAGGAGCCCGTTCAACAACGTGAGGCTCGGCGCGACATTGTCGCTCCCGGCCGGTCAGCGGCAGGCTTTGAAGTTGCTGTACGGTACCGGCGTCCGGGCGACCGCCGGCTCTGATTTTCACACCTTTGCCATCGCGTATCAGCTCACGTGGTTCGACCGCTCGAAGCCTTAGTCCGCGAGCGGAGCGCCGCATCCCGAGGTTGTTTCGAAGGCCTTCGAGGTTGTGGTGGGCTGTCCGTGACACGCCCCAGGATCGCAGTACGCCGCGCGGACTTTAGCCCGAACGCCGAACGGATGGGACCAAAGTCCTATGGCCCGCACTCGGTCCGATGCCATAGGGTACGAACCGAACTAATTCACATCGTTCAAGGAGCCCCGCATGCTCTCGCGCATTCGCAACCTGATCGTCGCCGCGACCTTCTTCATTGCCTTGTCGGCTTCGGCCATCTCGGCGTCGGCCACTCCAGGTCCATCGACCGGCCACGTTGCCGTTGCCCCGCCCCTGGCCGACGGCCCGTCGGAAGCGATTCCGGTTCCTGCCCCGGTACTGTCAGAGGAGGCTCCCGCTGTCGCGATTCCGCCAGCGCCGGCCGTTCCAATCGCCGCTCCCGCCGTCCATCCGTGGATTCCGGTAGGCGCTGCGGCTGAACCTGCCGGAAACGGTTCGGGATCCGATGACGACGACTGGCAGGCCAGCTTCCAGATCTACGGCTTCCTCTCGGCCGTCAACGGCGAACTTCGCGCTCGCGACGTAGTCGTCGACGTCGACCGCAGCTTCGGCGATATCTCTGACGTCTTGAAGTTCGCAGTGGGACTGCGGTTCGACGTGCAGAAGGACAAATGGGGATTCGCGTTCGACAACAACTACATGCACCTCGGCGATGACGTGGAGACCGAACAGCGGATCGTCCCGGACTACCGCTTCGACCTCGCCATCAACGTCACCGAGATAGAAGGGACTTACCGCCTTTACCGCACGGGGTCACAGGACGATCCGGTTGGCGGTCCCAGGTTCGCCATCGATGCGCTCGGCGGCGTGCGCATCGTCCACCAGAGTACCGACATCGAGCTGCGCCGGCTGATTGCCCCCGATTCGGTCCGTGACGCGAGCGCGACCTACGTTCACGGCTACCTTGGCAATCGCTTCGTCGTGGCGCCGTCCAAATACGTTGCGCTGATCGGCCGCTACAATCTCAGCCTCGCGTCGGACCTTTCGTGGTTCGTAAACGGCACGGTTGAAATCCGGCCGTGGGAACACGTGGCGTTCGGCGCGGGTCTCCAGGTACTGGACCTGAGCCTCGAGAACGACTCGTCCGAAACCGCCGTCGACGCCCGGTTCTTCGGACCGGTGTTCTATCTGAAGTTCCACTTCTGAAAGCGCACGAGATGCCGGGGCGGGCCAGTCCGGCCCCGGCATCTCATTTCACGGACTGCCGGGCTTCTTCTTTCAGCCGCTTCGTTGCATCCTGCCGCTCGGTCACCTGTTTGTACGCGATGTAGTACTTGTAGATGTTTCCCACGTACGTGACCGTCTCGCGCCCAACGCGCTGCGCGACGACGAGTTCGACGTTCTGAAACCATACGTTCGGATCCAGGCCTCGCTCGCCGGCTTCCTTCCGAAGCCTGGCGATCTTCGCGGGGCCGGCATTGTAGGACGCGAACGCAAACAGGCATTTGTTGACGTCGTCCATCTGCGCGTCCTTGAAGTACTCGTCCATCATGAACCGCATGTACTTCACGCCGGCGTGGATGTTGTTGTCGGTGCTCGTCTCGATGTCCTTGATGTTGATTGGATTTCCGGCCGCGGTGCTCGGCAGCACCTGCATGACGCCGACAGCGCCAGCCGGGCTTCTCACGCTCTGATCGATGCCCGATTCCTGATAAGCCTGGGCCGCGACCATCAGGTAGTCGAACCCGTATTGCTTCCCGTACTTCCTGAAAAGATCGACGATTGCGCTCATCTTCGCCATCTCGTCGGCAGAAGTCGCGGTGCGAATCCACTTCGCGTCGCCGAGATACTTTCCGAGAACCATGTTTCCGAATGCTGTGCCCTGTTTGTGCGTCGCGACGAAAGCGTTCACGGTTTCGGCGAGTTTCGGACAGTTCTTGCGTATCGCCCAGGCGATGTCGCCGCCAGAATGCACTACGGCCTGCGGGTGCACCTTCACGTTCTCGAATACCTGGCTCCAGATCTTCGCAATGTGTGCGTCGACGACGATGGCCGGATAGACGCCAGCGTTGACCATCTCCAATAGGTCTTCGTCCTCCAGACTCTCGGCGGCGGCGCGGATCGAAATCCGGGGCCTGCCGGCGGCCTCCAGCGCCGCGTTTCGCTCCGTGAGGTGCGTGAAGTAACTGCTCGTCTTCCTGACGAAGACTTCCCGGCCGGAGAGATCGTCAACGGTCTCGACTGCGGGCGCATCAGCCGACGTGACGACTATCTCGCTGACGTTCGACATCACGGGCGACGAGAAGTCCACGATGGCCTCGCGTTCCGGCGTAGTCGTAAGGTTGCCGAGCGCTATGTCGCCGCGGCCCTCCGCGAGGTATCGCAGCAGGTTGTCGCGTCGAACGGGAACGACAACCACCCTGACCGGCCGGGTCCTGTCGCCCACCGATTCGTTGATCACCTTTTCGAACTCGAGGAGCGCATCCAGGGAAGCGCCCCGCTGCCGGCCGTGGCCGTCGATGAAGTAGAGAGTGCGGCTGTATGGGACGAGCGCGCGTACGTACCGTCTCTCGACCATCTCGCCGTAGTCGCCCGAAAACGGCTCGAGCGCCCGGGCGATGACCTCGGGCTGCTCGGGTTCCGTTCCTTCATCCGTCCCCTGCTCGATTGAAACTACGGCATTCGACGCAGGCGGCCCTGCTACCGGCCCGGTCGTGCAACCGAGCGTCAGGACGAGAAACGCGCAGCCGAAGGCCGCACCCAGAGGTAGGAGCCGGCGGCCCGTCAGCGCCCGGCCGTCGTCAGGCTGCCGCGTCAACCGGCTTCACGTCTATCGCCCGGACGGAGTTCCCGAGCGCCTTCTCGATCTGCGATTCGAACCCGACGGCGACCTCGCCGTCATCCAGGCGTACGAGGTATTCGAGCGTGGTGAATCCATCGCCCGGCGTCACGGTAACGAGGTGCCAGGGGATCTCGAGGGCGCCCAGCGTCTGGCTGAGGAACTGGATGGCGGCCTCCGAATCGACCGCCTCGAGCAAGACGACCGTGTTCGGACGCTTCACTCCCCGGTCCTTGTCCTTGAGCGAGTCGGCGATACGCTCGAGCCGGCCCGCCGGCGGTTCGTCGCCCTTTCCGTTCTTGTCCTTCTTCTTTTTCTTGTCCTTCTTGTCTTTCTTGTCGTCGATGAACCCGCCCTCGCCAGCCGGGAGCTCCCCGACCTTGTATCGGCTCAGAACCAGGAACGTGATGCACATGATGATCGTCATCCAGAGTGCGACTCGATACACCTGAAGGCCCGCGCCCATACCGATGCCGATCGCGATAAGCAAATAGACGGCATCCTTCGGATCGCGCAGGTTGGTTCTGAACCGCACTGCCGACACGACGCCAACGAGCGCCAGCGCGCGCGAAAACTGGTCCTGGATGAGCATCATCATCCCGCAGACCACCATCGCCATGACGACCAGCGTCTGTACGAGTCCCGGATCGAATCCCGCTTTCTTCTTCGTGTACGTGTAGACCCAGCCGACCGGGAACACCAGCAGCACCGTCAACAGCAGCGAGAATACGGTCACGATCGAGTCGTCCCGATGCTGAACGACGTCGAGCGACTCCTGGATTATCGCGTTGAGCTTCGCGAAGCCCTGGAGGGACGCCGATCCCTCGAGCATCGCGAAGAGCATGCCGCCCAGCTTCGCAAACACGAGTATGCCGACGAAGTAGGCGACGAGCAGCCAGGGGCTAAAGGTCTTCTCCGCAGCCGGGGCGGATCCGTTCTGAGCTTCCATCAAGATTTCTCCAGCGCTATCGGTTCTGAAACGGCCGCAGCCCCGCCCGTTCGAACGAAGGTGAGCCCGACGTAAGGGGACCTGCGCCCCTCGATATCCTTCACGACGAACGATCCGTCCCGCGGATCGAGCGTCACGGCGACCGGGTTGGACGGGTCGTCAGGATTCTTGAGCACGACCTGGATCGTGCCGCCGTCCGAGATCCATCCGCCAGCATACGAAACGGGCCCGGCCTCGCCGCCCTGAGGTGTAGCACGAAAGGCAGCCGTCGAGTCCGTGGCGAGCGTCAGGATGCAGCGAATGCTACCTTGCGCCGTCACTAGCTCGGCCTCGTAAGATCCTGCCATCGCCCGAACGGCAGGCGACGAAGACTGCATGAGGGTGCCGGCTGCCAGGAGCAGCACAAGCGCCGCAAACGTTGCGCGTTCGGTCAATTCACATTCTCACGACGAAACTGGAACGCATGCAATCCGTCACAGTGCCGCTGCGACGATCGAATAGCAGGCTGCATACTGTAGCGACCAGGATCGGTGAAGTATATAGAAGAGTCGCGGCCTCGCCGGCAATGGGACCATAGTCGTATCCTGCCGGGCCCTTTTGGTGTCCGTGGGACCATGGTCCAATACCGTGCTCGACGGGTTGATCTCTAGAGTGAGAACTGCCGAGAACTACAGGAAAGGAATCCCGCATTATGTCATTCAAGCTCGCGCCAGGAGCCGTCGCCCTGGCAGCCCTGCTCGTATCGTTCGCAACTCCGGTCACGGCGTGGCCGCAGCGCGACCGCACTGTTGTATGGACGTCGCCGGGACGCGTCGAGCGGCTCGACCTGGCCGGCGGCCCGGGCGGAAGCGTCGGTGCACCTAAAGCGCCTTTCACGTTCCTGGAGGAGGACACTGGAGGCACGAATCCGAAAATCAAGGTTCGTGACGCTCGCGGCGTCGAGTGGGGCGTGAAATGGGGAGAGGAGGTGAACTCCGAGGTTTTCGCTTCGCGACTCGCCTGGGCGGTTGGGTATTTCGTCGAACCGAGCTACTTCGTCGCGAAGGGGAAGATCGACGGCGTTAGCGGGCTCGACCGCGCGAAGAAGTTCGTCGGGCCGGACGGCACGTTTTCCGACGCGAGATTCGAACGCAAGGACAAGGGCGTCACGAAGCTGGGCGACGAGCAGAGTTGGCGCTGGGACGACAATCCTTTCGTCGGAACGAAGGAGCTCGATGGCTTGAAGGTCATGATGATGCTCGTCTCGAACTGGGACAGTAAGGATCAGCGAGATGCCGGTCGCGGTTCGAACACGAAGCTGTTCGTCATCAACACCCGTGCGGGGAAAGAGACGCGCTACGTGGTTTCGGATTGGGGTGGCACGATGGGGAAATGGGGCGGATTCTTCCGCCGCGCGAAATGGGACTGCGACGGTTACGCAGGTCAGAACGACGAGTTCGTGAAGGGCGTGAAAGAGGGAATGGTGGAGTTCGGTTATTCAGGGCAGCACACCGGTACGATAAAGGACGGCATACCTGTCGCTCACGTGAAGTGGCTGATGACATATCTCGGAAAACTCACCGACAACCAGATTCGAGCAGCGCTGCGCGCGAGCGGCGCGTCGCCCGGCGACGAGGAGTGCTTCGCCAGGGCGGTGCGCGGACGGATCTCGGCCCTGCAGGCAATACGGTGACGCCACGATGACGATCGTAAACACTGGCTCCCGCCGATTGCCGGCGCGCGTTGGCGTCGCGGCCTGCACGCTGCTTCTGGCGTGCTCGTTCGTGGCCGGGTGCGATTCCGCCGGCGGAAAGAAGGGTCCGAAAGCCGAGGCGCCCCCCGATGCACCCAACGCCATAGCTCCAATTGCCTTTGCGGAGACGAACGGCAAGGACCCATACAACGCGTCCGGCATCGTGCCGGTCGGCGATTCGAGGTTCATTTTCGTCGACAACAACACGAACGACGCGCTGCTCGAACTGGACCTGACCGCCGATGGAAAGGCCGCGAAGCCTATCGTCCGGCTTCCGCTCGCGGGGCTGGCCGAAAAGTCCGTCGACGATATCGAGGATCTTGCGCTGGCGGAAGCGAACGGCCGGCGGTACATCTTCGCGACACCTTCGCTGTCGATCAAAGCGGGCTCGAAAAAGAAGGGAAAGGACGACAAGGCAAGGCCCGCGGCTCTGTTGAGGATCGCGATTGGGGAGGACGGAACCCTCACGACGGAGGCAATGACCGGCTTCCGCGAATGGTTCGTGGAGAACGTGCCGGCAATCACTCCCGCGGCGACGAACGATCCGGAGTACGGCGGTCTCAATATCGAAGGGCTGGCCTGGGACCCGGAGCGGCAGGCGCTGTTGTTCGGAATCCGGACTCCGGTCGTCAGCGCCGGACCCATCGTCATTCCGGTGAAGATCAAGGATGTGACCGGACCGTGGACCACTTCGAACCTGGAACCGATGCAGCCGATCCTGCTCAAGGTCGAGAACGCGATCAGCGACCAGGGTATTCGCGGAATGGCCACCGGGCGCGAGGGAAAGGGATTTCTTGTAGTTGTAGCCAATGCCACGAGCGACGATGAGGCTCCGTTCGCCGTTTACGAATGGAACGGCAGCGAGACCGGTGAAGTGAAGAAGCTGCCGTATACGTTCGTAAAGAAGATGAAGCCGGAAGGCTTGGCCGTCGGCACCGTCGGCGGACGCCCGGCCATCGTGTTCGTCGACGACAACGGCGGTTTCCAGGTTGTCTGGCTTTAACGGATGGAAAGGTCAACGGCTCGTGATTCAACGCGGAAAGCAAGGAGGACAACGATGCGAAGACGCAGCTTTCACCGGGCCTTGATCCTTGGGATCGGCTTCTCATTTCTCGCGCTGACATGTGCGCCCGCCGTCCCGGCTCAGGAAGGCGAGTTCAAGTCGATGCGCATCGAGTCGATCGCCCAGGGCACCGGAACGCAGCTCGGCCAGATCATCCGGGTCGACATTACGATTCGCGAACTTTCGACCACGGAGGAACGAGACGCGCTGATTGCAGCATTCAAGGCAAAGGGCTCGACCGGACTCGGCCGCGCTTTGAGCAAGATGCCGTCGCGTGGCCGGATTTCGGTAACTGGCACTCTCGGTTACGACATTAACTACGCGCGCATCGTGCAGACGCCGAGCGGACTGAAGCTGAGGTTCGTGACCGACCGCGCGATCAGCTTCCGCGAAGCCTGGTACGACACCAGGTCGCGGGACTATGACCTGTCGGCCGGTGAAATCGACCTGACAAATGCGGATGGCGACGGGACCGGGACGTTGATGCCGGCCTGCATGTTCACGATCGGAAAGGACAACCAGGTCGAGATCGAGCTCCGGCGCAATGCGTGGAAGCTGACGAGCGTGAAGGTGCATCAGTAGGACCCGGGTTGGAGGCCCGTGCGCCCGCTCCGGGGGCGCACGGTCTCTATCCCGGCGCGCCGCCCAGCAGTGCCTCGATCGCGGAACTTCGCGCGACCGCTTCACTAATAGGCACGAGTCCACCTGCCGCGTCCGGCGCCAACGCGAGTCTCGCCTCCGCCGTGTCGTCCGATGGCAGGCCAACACGTTGCGTGGCGAGGTCATACACCCCAAACGCAACTTCAACCTTTTCGGCCCCAAGCATCGTCGCGGTTCGCCTCAACTGGAGCGCCGACTCGGCCGCGTTCGTGCAGACGGCCATCTCGATAAGCGCCGCACGATACCCCGGCCGGCGGGTGACTTCACTGCCCCAGGCCGACTCGAGCCGGCGCGCCGCCGCGTGAACCGGCAACAGCAGCTTGTCCACGAGAGATCGGATCGAACGCGTCGATCCGATCTCTTCGAACCGAAGAGGTGTGAGGTAGACGTCCACAGCCGCGGTAACGGCGCCGCAACCCGAGTGTCCGAGCACGACGACCAACCGCAACCCGGAACTCAGATGCTCGAGCGCGTACTCGACGCTTGCGAGCACTTCGCTCCCGATGACGTTTCCGGCCACACGGACCACGAACATCTCGTTCGACATCCGGCGAAAAATCATCTGTGGCGGCACACGCGCATCCGCGCATCCGACGATCGCCGCAAAGGGCTCCTGCCGCAGCGATCCACCATCAGGATCGGCTCCCAACAACCGGACGTCACACGGAACCACGAGCGTCGTTCCGGTGTGCTCGCCCGCTCGCGTCCTCGCAACGATGTCGCAGAACTGGCCGTTACCCTGCTCGAGGATCGTGCGGGCCTCGGCACCGCTCTCGGGCTGGACCCGCTCGAGTTCGGCGTCGGGATCGAAGCGATAGATGATGTCCATTACTTTTCCACTATCCGGAAACCTGGCGCCTCGTAACCGTCCGGCAGCGATGACGCCGGTCTGGCCGCGGCGTTGCCGTCACGCAGAGCAGCGAAATGCGGTGACATGATCTCCACGCCTGCTTCATTGAATCTGTCCTGGATGTTCTGGTGCAGTTCGGCATAGATCAGCATCATCCGGCCAGGGTTGCGCGTGAAAGCGTTGATCTCGTAGGACACGAAGAAGTCGTCGAGCGATGTCTGCAACACGAACGGCGCTGGGTCGTCGAGAATGCCGTTCGTCGAGAGCGCCGCCGCGACGAGCAGTTCGTGGACCTGCCGCCACGCTGCGTCGTAGCCGATGGTGACCGTTGTGTGAAGGATGAGGCCTGCATCGCGTGCCGCGTGCGAGTAGTTCACGATGTGGCTGGACAGCACGAGCGCGTTCGGGATTGCGATGTCCACGTTCTTCGCGGTCCGGATGCGCGTCACGAGAAGGGTCTTGTCCACCACGTCGCCAAATGCCTCCGCGATCCGCACCCGGTCGCCGAGCCGGAATGCACCCGTATAAGTGAGGATGACGCCGGCGATGATGTTCGATATCGCCGAACTCGACGAAAGCGATATGAGAAGCCCGAGAAAAAGCGAAACAGCCTGGAATGCGTGCGACTGCGAGCCCGGCAAATACGGGAATGCCATCACGGCCGAGAGCGCGAGAATGAGGAAAACGGCGATCTTGGACGTCGGCTCGGACCACTCGGGGTCGAAACCCGGAAGCGAGAGCGTTCCGCGCGCCACCTCGCCGAAGATAAACCGCGCAAGTCGAATCACGAGGTACGTGATCACGCCGATGACCACGAGGAACATCAGGTTCGGGATGTAGCCGGCAAGCGCCTTCCACACAGTAGCAAGGACGTCGAGCAGACGGTCGAGCAGGTCGACGGCTACGAATCGCGACCTCGGGAAGAAGCTCATGACGACGAACAGCCAGATGCCGATCGATGCAAGCAGGAACAGCGTCCTCGAGCCACGAACGAGCTTCGCGAGGAATGGCCGAATCGGGAACCGGTGCATCAGATCGGGGGCCGCCGGACCTGTCTGCATGTCTTCCGGACGCTCGGCCGCGAGCTTGCCGGCGTAAGCCGCAAGACGGCGGCGTACGAATCCAACGACGAACCACATTGCGGCCGAGAAAGCAGCGGTAGCCAGGAAAGAAACCGCGAGTCGCTTGGGCCGCCAGTAATCGGCTCGTCTTGCCGCGACCTCGTTTCGGAGTAACTCGAGCCGGGCGGCAGCAAGTTCGGACCTCGGACGGGCTTCGGCGGCGGCGTCGGCGTCGGTCACCGCGATGACGAACCTGTCGCCGAAGTGGATCTCGCTGCGGCCCTCGAGTTCGCGCAACGCAAAGTCACCCGACGGACGAAACGGGTTGAGCGCGAGGTCGTAGAGCCGATCCTCGACGAGCCTTGCGCGCTCGTCGGCCGATTTCTGGTCGATTCCGGTGTGGAGGCGGAACAGCTCTTTCCCATCGAGACGCACCGGGACGCCGGCCGGTTCGGCGGTCTGTGCGCCGGCATTGGTGCATATGACGAAGGCTGCCGACAGCGCCAGGACGAGCGCAATGGCGGCGAGACCCAGCCGGCGAACAGGAACGGTCGAATTCACGGTAGCGTGTATACCGCAGGCCGGGAGCCGGGCATAGTGGAGTTCGGCGACGCGAGCACGCTGGATCACCCGGGACCAAAGTCCTATTTCATGGGCGGTTGTGGCGCGGATAGACTCAGCGCGAACGCTATTCGTGAGGAATCGCCTGTGATGAATGGAATCCTGTATCGACCAGCCTCGCGGGCCGTCGCTCCGCTTACGACCGCCGTGCTCGTACTCTCGCTTCTTTGTTACATCCCGGCGATCTCCGCCGCCCAGCGCACAACGACTTCCATGGAAGCGCTGGTTGCGCCGATAGCCCTCTTTCCGGATCCACTTCTTGCTCAGTTGCTGCCGGCGGCCACGTATCCGGACCAGGTCTCTGCGGCAGCGGCGTTCGTGGCGACGAACGGTTCGACGGGCATCGAGAGTCATGGCTGGGACGCGACGGTCGAGGCCGTCGCGCGATACCCGGAGGCTATCGAGTTGCTCGGTAACGATCCCCGGTGGGCCGACGAGCTCGGAATCGCGTTTCTCGACGAGACGGGCGCCCTGATGGATGCGATTCAGCAGATGCGGGCTCGAGCGCTGGCGTCCGGAGCCCTGCGGGACACGCCTCAGCAGCGCGTCGTGATCGAGGACGAGATGATCCGCATCGTGCCGGCCGAGGCCGAGACGCTCTACGTTCCGGAGTACGATCCAGCCGTGGTCTATTCCGAGGAGGAGAGCGGCGAATGGGACGATGCCTACTGGGACACCGTGTTTGCGTACAGCGCCGGTTACGCGATGGGCGCCTGGATGGACATGGACTGTGACTGGTGGGGGCACGGAATTTACTTCCACGGATGGCACGGCTGGGGCGGCGGCGGCAACTACTGGCAGGATCGGAACTACATCAGCCATCACCAGCGAGCAGGCGGCGGCAACAAGGTCTGGAACAACCCCAACCGTCCTGGCGGCTCGGGCAATCGCAATCGCCCTGGAACTGGTGGCGGGAACCGGGTGAATTCCGATCGCCCGAGACCGGCAACCCAGCCGTCGACGAAACTGGACGACAACATCTCTACAAAACGAGAGTCGGCAAAGCGCGAGATGCGCGGAAAGATGCCCGAGGCGGGCAATGGATCCGGAGATCGAGGCGCGTTCGATGGCTACGAGCGCGGCTCCGATGCGAAGAATTCCTCCGACCGCGGATCGAAGAGCCGAAAGGAATCGTCGATGGACCGCGGCGGCGGCCGTTCGGGGCCATCGATGAGCCGGCCAAGCATGGGCGGAGGCGGAAGACGTGGCGGCGGACGGCGCCGGTAGACGGAGGACACGAGATGAACGGGAACCGATGTGTTGAACTGGTGAAAGTGGTCCGCCTCTTGTTTCTGATGGGTGCGGTTGCAGGATTCTGCGTGGCTCCGGTTCACGCACAGAACGGCGGGCCGGGGAGGGCGCCGGAAGGAAATCAGCGGACGTTCGGTTCGGCCGACGAAGCCCTCGCCGCACTCGCCTCGGCCGCGGCGGCAGCGGATCGGGAAGCACTGAAGGGCATCTTCGCCTCTTCCTACGAAGAGATCTCGTCCGGCGACGCAGTTGCCGACAAGGCCTCGTACGAGAGATTCTCGAGGCGGCTCAAGAAGCGAGCCAACCTGGTGAAGAAGGGCGATTCGAAGGTGATTCTCTACGTGGGCGCCGAGAATTGGCCATTTCCATTCCCGATCGTGCGCGCCGGAGATCGATGGTACTTCGACGGAGAAGCTGGACGGCTCGAGCTGTTCGATCGCCGCATCGGAGCCAACGAACTGCGTGCCATAAAGGTATGCCGGGAACTGGCCAGGTCTCAGCGGGAATACGCGGAACGGGATCGCGACGGAGACGAAGTCCTCGAATATGCGCAGCGCTTCCACAGTTCACCCGGCAAGAAGGATGGGTTGTACTGGCCGGGCACGGGCGCGGACGAGAGCCCACTTGGTCCGGCCGTGGCCGCCGCATCCGACGAAGGCTACGCACTTTCGCGCAAGTCTCAGCCGTTTCACGGATACCGTTATCGCATAATCGCGCGACAGGGGCCGAAGCCTCCCGGTGGAGCGTACGGCTACGTAATCAACGGGAACATGATCGGAGGCTTCGCCGTCGTCGCTTATCCGGCGAAGTGGGGAAGTTCGGGGCTGAAGACCTTCATCGTCAACCAGCAAGGCAAGGTGTACGAAAAGGACCTCGGCGCAAGAACGGAGGCGCTGGTTGCGGGAATGCGCGCCTACAATCCCGATTCGACCTGGAGTCCTGTAGAAGGCAAGTAGCCCAAGCTTCAGCCGCGCATCGGTGATGAGGGCGCTGACGAATCCTGCGCGCGGCCGTTCGTTGGCTCGAGAACGTAACCGTAGGACCAAGGTCCTATATCGAAGCCCGATTGCGCGCCATAGCATGCGTGCGAAGCGGAACGACTGCACCCAGGAGCTCGCCATGGCAAAGAAGTCGAAGAAGAAGGTCGAGGAAAAGGGCATCCAGGAGGGCGCCCCGGCGGAAGAAGCGGCCGTAGAGGTCAAGGGCGGAGGCAAGGAGAAAGGCAAGGAGAAGGAGAAGGAAGCCGGAAAGGCGAAGATCTCGCGCAAGGAGTACGACAAGGAGATCCGCCGGCTTCAGAGTGAGCTCTGTGAGTTGCAGGAGTGGGTCAAGCAGACCGGCGCCCGAGTCATCGTCGTATTCGAGGGCCGCGATGCTGCCGGGAAGGGCGGGATCATCCGGACGATCACGGAGCGGGTCAGCCCGCGCGTGTTTCGCGTCGCTGCGTTGCCGGCGCCGTCGGATCGCGAGAAATCGCAGATATACCTCCAGAGATACATCCAGCACTTCCCCGCCGCGGGCGAGATCGTCATTTTCGACCGGAGTTGGTACAACCGGGCAGGCGTCGAACGGGTGATGGGTTTCTGCACCAAGGAACAGTACGAAAACTTCCTGGTTGTGTGTCCGAGGCTCGAGGAGCAGTTCGTCAAGGGCGGCATCATCCTGCTGAAGTACTGGCTCGAAGTCAGCAACGAAGAGCAGGCTAAGAGGTTCGAGGCGCGGCAGAAAGATCCGATGCGTCAGTGGAAGCTGAGCGCGATGGACCTGCCGTCGCGGGCAAAGTGGTACGACTACTCGCGGGCTCGAGATGCGATGCTTGCGTCGACGGACACGCACGTGTCTCCGTGGCACATCGTTCGATCGGACGACAAGAAGCGGACGCGGTTGAACGTCATCTCCCACTTGCTGTCCAACTTCCCGCACAAGCCACTTAAGCCCAAGAAGGTCAAGCTGCCCAATCGCGACAAGAAGAACGCGTACGACGATGCGGCGCCGATGGTCGGACGCCGGTGGATTCCGGAGAAGTACTGATTCTCGTCGAATCTATTCGGCGCCCGAGAGACTGATGCCGCGAGGCGGTCGCGTCGATTCACGAAGCACACGATTTGATTCGTGATCGTTTCGGGACCGGCGGTGCGACCGCTCCGCGGTCGGCGCGTTGGCGCTGGGGTGACCGCGGGTCGCGCGCGGCG